>NZ_JBFAQB010000021.1:39229-172890 GCF_040676995.1 Nonomuraea sp. NPDC049419
AGACTCTTGTCTTGCTTACGTGCCGGCTCTCGGCCGCTCGGGCGCCGGCGGGGGGGGACCCGCCCACACCCCGCCCCCCCCCCCCCCACCGCGGGCGTCCAGTATGAATAGGGGCATGACGGTATTGGTGGAGTCTGGCCAATTTGCCCGTGAGCTACGGCGCTGGCGGACGCGCCGCCGCTTCAGCCAGCTCGATCTGGCTATCAGAGCCGATACGACCCAGCGCCACCTGAGCTTTCTCGAAAGGGACGCTCGCGGCCGGGGCGCGCCATGGTGGTGCGGCTGGCCGAGTCCCTGGATCTGTCGCTGCGGGAACGCAATGAGCTCCTGCTCGCCGCGGGCTACGCGCCGATCTATGCCGAGTCGAGCCTCAACGCCCCCGTACTCAGGCCAGTGCGCGAAGCGGTGGAACGCATTCTCGACGGGCACTTGCCGTACCCCGCTCTCGTGGTCCGGCCGTACGGCGAACTGGTCGCCGCCAATGCGGCGTTCGACGTTCTCGCGGAGGGCACCGCGCCCGCATTGCTCAAGTCCCCGGTCAACGTGCTGCGCCTGGCCCTGCATCCCGATGGGATGGCCCGCCGGGTCGAGAACCTGGCCGAGTGGGGCCGCCACATCACCGGCAGCCTGCGCAACCAGGTGCGGCAGAGTCCCAATCCGGGCCTGGAGGAGTTCATCGCCGAGCTGGACGGTTACCTTCCCGACGTGGATCCACCGGCTGAGCACCTCGGCTTCGCCGTGCCCCTGCGGTTGCGAGTGCCGGAAGGCGAACTGCGCCTCATCACCACGCTGACGACGTTCGCGACCGCTGTCGACGTCACGCTGTCTGAGCTGCGCCTCGAAGCGTTCCTCCCCGCCGACGAGACCACGGCAACGATCCTCAGACAGCGGCGGATGACCACATCAACCAGGTCATCCTCATGCGCTCATCTGAACGTCGGCTAAGATCCGCACGTATCTGAGCGGGCTTCACGGGGGCCTGATACGAGTATCGGAACGAAAGACCCGCAAAGCGGACTCCGTAAAGCGGCTTACCGTGACTTTTCGTTCGGATACGCCTCGTCGAAGCGTTTTCGCTGGTCAGTCATCATCCGGGGGGCGGCCTTGAGCTCGCCGCAAGCGGGCCAGTCTCTTGGGAGGCAGCATCTCAAGACAGTGCCTCGCACTGGGGCTCGTCGACGAAGTCCAGCTGCACATCCTGCCGATTCTGCTGGGTGAGGGCGTCTCGCTGTTCGCAGGCATCGGAAAGCGCATCGACCCCGAACGCGTCGAGACCTCCGCATTCGCCGGCGAGACGCACCTTCGCCACCGCGTCCGTTCTTGGATGACACCCGACGCTGCCGCCCTCGATCCTGACAGGCTCACCGCAGCCATCGTTGCGGACCTCCATGACGCGCAGGAAGCGCCTCTGCTCCCAGGCGTCCAGCGCATGGGGCGAGCTTGGGCGGGGTGTCGCGGCGGACCTGGACCGGGCGCGGCAAAGATATGCAGAAAGGGGGACGCGTGGGCGGAGCGGCTCCGGCGATCCTTCCGGCATGAACATCGTTGCCTCACTCGTCGTCGGCGCCGTCACCGCCGTCGCTCCGGTCACGGCCACGCCGCTGTCATGGCAGGACTGCGGGGACGGTCTGCAGTGCGCACAGATCCAGGTGCCGGCCGACTGGGCCCGCCGAACAGGGCAGAAGGCCACGATCGGTCTCGCCAAGCTGTCTGCTCAGGACCAGGCCGGCAAGAAGGGCGTGCTGCTGGTCAACACCGGTGGGCCTGGCGAGCAGATCGCGCTTCTCCGTCAGGCGAAGGAGTCCTTCGCAGATCTGACCAAATGGTTCGACGTGGTGATTTTCGACCCGCGAGGGTTCGGCAAGTCCAGCGCTATCAACTGCCCCATCTCCGCACCGTTCGCCACTGAGTGGGTGTTTCCGAACGAGGACGCATACGACGCGTACGCTGCGAAGAACCGCGCTTTCGGGCAAGCATGCGCCAAAGAGGCCGGGCCGCTGTCGGGAAACCTCAACTCCTGGCAGATCGCGCACGACATGGAGGCGATCAGAAAGGCCCTGGGACAGGCTAAACTGACCTACCTGGGCAACTCGCACGGCACCGTACTCGGGCAGGCCTACGCCGAGTTGTTCCCCCGCCAGGTCGGCCGGATGTATCTCGACAGCGTCTTCGACCACACCACCCCCGACCTGCGCGCCTGGCTCAAGCCACGGGCCAAGGCCCTGGAGGCCAACTTCAAGCGCTTCGCCGCCTGGTGCCAGAGCACCGCCACCTGCGCGCTGCACGGCAAGGATCCGGTGGCCGTCTGGGAAGAGGTGATGGCCAAGGCCCGCCGCGAGCCCATCCCCGCCCCCGAAGCCGGTCCCGGCGTACGCATCAGCGACACCCAGATCGCCTCCCGCGCCCACTTCACCCACGAGGCCACCTGGGAGCGCCTGGCAGCCGGGCTCGCGCGGGCACAGGCCGGCGACGCCTCGTTCTTCGCCAAGGTGCAAGGAGCGCCGGACCCCGACCTGTCGCGCGTCATCCTCTGCGCGGATCTGCCCTACCCCGGGTACGCAAAGGTCAAGAAGCTGGAGAGCGTCCTGCGTCGCGATACGCCCCACATCGGGTGGCGGGCCGTGTGGCCGATGGCCAATCACTGCGCCGGCCTCCCGCCAACCAGAACGTACGCGCCTCACCCCATCAAGGAGCCCGGCCTGCCCCCCGTGCTCATCGCGGGCGGCGAGTACGACGACAACACCCCGACCGCGGACGGCCGACGGCTGGCCGCCCAGCTTCCCGGGGCCCGCTTCCTGCCGGCCATCGGCGGGCATGCGCTCTACCTCTCCGGCCACCCGTGCGTACGCCAGCACGTACACCGCTACCTGACCACGGGCCAGATGCCGCCGCGCGGCGCCTCCTGCGGACCGGCGAAGTAGCGTTGCCGCTGTGTACGCCAGAGAGGGACTCTTCGTGCTCGCGGCCACGGCCGCGCTCACCGCATTCGCCATACTCGATGGCGAGCCGCCACCGTGGCCTGAGCTGCCCCTCCTGGTGGGTGCCAGCCTCGCCGCTGCCCTGCCGCTGACGTTGCGTGCCCGCTTTCCGCTGGCAGGAGCGCTGCTGTCAGCCGCGATAGCTCTGCTCGGGCTGGCGATCCCAGGGTGGCAAGGCCGGCTGGTGGCCATGGTCATGTTCGGCGCGGCGTCCTTCCGCCTGCCGCGCCGCGCCTGGCTGGTGATGAGCCTGTCCATCGTCTGGACCACCGGTTACGGCCTGCTCATCCCGCGGGCACAGGCGGGGCTTTCCGTGGTCACTGACCTGGTCATCATGGGTGTCGCTCCGGTCGCGATCGGCCTCGCCCTGCAGCTGTACGGTGAGCGGGCCGCGCAGGCGGCACGGCTCGACCAGGCCGAGACCCGCCGCGCCATGGCTGAGGAACGCGCCGCGCTCGCCCGCGACGTCCACGACAGCGTCGGCCACCACCTCACCGCCATCCGCATGCAGGCCACCGCCACCCGCCGAGCACTGCGCGGCCAGGCGCAGACCGCCGACAAGGCGCTGGGCACCATCGCCGAGCTGTCCGCAACCGCGTTGAACGAGGTGCGCGCCCTTCTCGACTCACTGCGTGAGGCAGCCACTGGAGCGGACCTGGAAGAGATCGATAACCTGGCCAGGCGGCTCTCCACCCCACGGCTGCCGATCTCGGTCCACCGCGCCGGGGCCGGCATCACGCTGCCGCCCGCTGTCGGCCATACGGTCTACCGCCTCGTACAAGAAGCGCTCACCAACGCCGTCCGCCATTCCGGAGCCGGCCACGTGGACGTGCACGTGATGTGCGACCCGGCCGCTGTGACGGTCTCGATCATCGACGACGGCCACGGCCGTGCCGGAGCGGAGGGGCGGGGCATCAGAGGCATGCGCGAGCGCGTCGACCAACATGGCGGCACGTTCGTGGCAGGCCCGGGGCAGGATCACGGCTGGCAGGTGGAGGCTGTCGTGCCGATCGGGCCCGTCGGTTCAAGGAGGGTGGCGTGACGATTCGAGTGGTGATCGCCGATGATCAGCCGGCCGTACGCGACGCGTTGCGGGTGACACTGGACGGCGAGCCCGACATCAAGGTGGTCGGTGAGGCGGCCGACGGAGCTGAAGCCGTCCACCAGGCGCTGTGGCGGCGCCCCGACGTGGTGGTGCTGGACCTGCGCATGCCGTACGTAGACGGGCTCTCCGCGATCCGGCAACTGGCCGGCTTGGAAGCTCCGCCGGGGATGCTCGCGCTGACCACGTTCGACACCGACGAGTACCTCTTCGGGGCACTCCAGTCGGGGGCTTCGGGGTTCCTGCTCAAGGACAGCGACCCCGAACTGCTCCTAAAGGCGGTGCGAGCGCTGCACCGCGGGCACGGGCTGGTGGACCCCCAGGTCACCACCCGGTTGATCCACCGATTCGCGAGCCTGTCGCCCGCCTCCCCCGCCGACGCGCAAAAGCGGCTCACTGCTCGTGAGCTTGAGGTGCTCCGGCACCTGGCTCGCGGGCTGAGCAACGCGCAGATAGCCCGAGCCCTGACCATCGAGGAGGGCACGGTCAAGAACCACGTCGCGAGTCTGCTGCGCAAACTCGGGCTGCCCACGCGGGTGCGCGCCGTCATCTATGCCTACGAGCACGGCCTGGCACCGCGCCACTCAGACACCCGATCTCCCAGGAGATTCACATGCCCTTGATCCTTCGGAAGGCAAGCCTGCGCCGGAGAGGCTGGTGGATCGCGGGCACGGTCACCGCGGTTCTCCTCACCGCGGCCGTGGCGCTGACCGCGATCGCCTTCCCGTCTGTTGCGGCCACCACCTGTCCTGGCTGTTATGGCCTGGAGCGGCTCCAGGCCGGCGTGTACGCCGAACCCGGCCTGGCGCCGGCCGAGCGCCGGCACGTGGCTGAGGTCGTCGAGCAGGCGAACAAGCGGGTACGTGCCTTCTTCGGCGGACGGGCAAGCACCCCTGACATCCTCGTTTGCCTGTCCGACGACTGCTACCGCAGGATCGGCGGCGGCCGGGAACGCGGCATTGCCGTACTCAGCCGGTCGGTGATGCTGTCTCCGCGCGGCGTCGATCCCGTGATCGCCTCGCACGAGCTCACCCATGTGGAGCTTCACGCCCGTCTGGACGGCGCCGAAGTCCCGCAGTGGTTCAATGAGGGCTTGGCCGTCCTGGTCAGTGATGATCCCCGCTACCTCGCCCCGGCCGGCGACCGTTGCCTGCTCGACTCCCGCCGAGCTTTGCCGGCGACGCTCGACGCCTGGCTCCGCGCGGGATCAGCGGATCCCCATGTGTACGCCGAAGCCGCCTGCCAGGTAAGTCGCTGGGTATCGACGAACGGCGGAAGAGAGGCCGTACTCACCCTTATCGAACGGCTGTCAACAGGACATGCCTTCCCTGACATTCAGCTGCCGGCCGCAGCCGCGACCACGGGATGATCGCCCTTACCCTGACCAACGACGACCGGGGTCAATGAAGATACGTGGAAACCGCTCAGGCGATTCGCAAAGCACCTCTTGAACCGCCCTGATCACCGCCGCCGGCTCGGCTCGCACATCCCGCCCCGATATCACCTCGTTCGCCGAGCATCCACCTCACTGCTGTCGCCGACGAGCGCGGGCGTCGGTTTGGCCGCGAATTTCGAAGAAACCACAGGTCAGATCCGGTTCAGGGGGCCATCGCATAGTTCTCAAGGCACCCCGGCTGTCGGTCGGCATCCCTCGCGGTGGGGCCGGAGGAGCGGGCTCAGGGTTCGCACAGGAGAGGAAACGACCGCTTCGAGACGATCTGTCCTTTCTGAGCGCTGCGACGAGGCGACCAACCCACTGCATGGGTGTGGCGGAAGGCCCCATTCAAGTGGCTGGTCCCAGAGGATGGCCACGTGAAGCCCTTAG
The DNA here is from genome assembly GCF_040676995.1 of Nonomuraea sp. NPDC049419. Taxonomy (NCBI): domain Bacteria; kingdom Bacillati; phylum Actinomycetota; class Actinomycetes; order Streptosporangiales; family Streptosporangiaceae; genus Nonomuraea; species Nonomuraea sp. NPDC049419. The sequence goes on from NZ_JBFAQB010000021.1 coordinate 45,135, forward strand.
AGATATCACCGATCACCGTCAAAGCGACGATCGCGCTATATGTCCGAATCTCGAAGCTGATGCGATCACACACCGACTCGCGCCGAAAACCGAACGTCGCGTTCCGCGCAAGATCATTTTCAGCGCCAACGGCTGTTCCTGGGTTCCTCACCTCCGGTGACCTGGGCGACCAGCGGTTCTAGTGCCCTGAGCCTTGGCTCCACGGAGCCGAATATGGCCGAGAATGCCCTGAAAGAGGGAGTGGGTCTGCCGGGCCGCTCACATGATGTCTCGCCGCAACGGGGCCGCGACGGCGATGGCAGCCGCGATCAGGGCATAGCCGACCAAGACGCCACCACCTGCCGGCGCGGACAGCAGTCGGGCCGCGGAGGTATCGGTCTGACTGGCCACGGCATCCGCCAGGTAGGTGAAGCCGGTCAGTGCGGCAGTGGCGCCGCCCGGGAGATAGGAATAGAGCACGTTGATTCCCGGGACGAGCATCAACACGGTCTCGATCATGTAGAAGTAGGCGCCGACGGCGACGAGAGCGGTCACCTGGTTACGAAGGAGAGCGCCCACGGCGACGCCCAGCAGAGTGTAGACGGCCATGGTCAGCGCGATGCGGGCCAACAAGGCCGCGACCATGGCGGTCGGTAGACCGAGCGTGATGCCTTTGAGCATGGCCACGCCGAACAGAGCGCCGCCGGCCACGGCCGCGGCAATCGCGCCGTAGGCGAGCCCCGCTCCTGTGTAGACCGCCAGCTTCGCTACCAGCCAGGTCCAGCGCCTGGGAGCGAACAACGTCGTCGTGGTGATGGTCCGGTGCCGATACTCCGAGGACACGGCGATGGTGCCCAGCAGAGCTGGGGCAAAGACGGTGAGGCCGAGCAGGCCCAGCAGCATGTGGGTGCCTTGGGCGGTGTCCAGCCCGGGCAGCGGAGGCGTGAAGTTTTCCGGCCCGACAAGGGCGAGCAGACCCACGAGTGCTCCACTGCCCAGCGTGGCCAGCAGACCCCACAGCCAGAGCCTGCCGCTGGTCAGGCGCGTCCATTCAGCGGCGAGCAGGGCGGTCATCGGGAACCTCCGGTGAGGTGCAGGAACGCTTGTTCGAGGGTGGGGCGTTCAGGGGTGATCTCGTGCAGCGTGACGCCGTGGGAAGCGGCGGCAGTGGCGACCTCTGCGGTGCTCAGACCGTGGATGCGCAGGAGGTCGGGTTGCGGATGTTCTACCCTGATCCCGCTGTTCCCGCTGCTCATCAGCCTGGCTGCGAGCAGGTCCGCTTGCGGGGAGCGGACCACCACGGTGGCTGTGCCGTACAAGCCGGTGATAGGTCCGGTGGTGACCAGCCGGCCGTCGCGGATCACCACCACGTGGTCGGCCATGTGCTCGATCTCGCCGAGCACATGGCTGGAGATGAGGATGGTGCGGCCGCCGCGGGCCAGTTCGCGGACGAAGTGCCGCAGCCAGGCGATGCCTTCGGGATCTAGGCCGTTGCTCGGTTCGTCCAGCAGCAGCACTGGGGGATCGCCGAGCAGCGCGGTGGCCAGGCTGAGGCGTTGCCGCATGCCGGTGGACAGGGTGCGCGTGGGGCGGTCGGCGAAGGCCGACACCCCGGTCAGGTCGGCGACCTGCTTGACCCGGGACGTGCCGTACCGGCCCATGCGGGCGTAGACCCGCAGGTGGTCGTGAGCGTTGTGGGCGGGGTGGAAGCCTGCGCTGTCGAGCACGGCTCCGACGGTGGCCGACGGGTGGGGCAGGTTTGCGTAGCGGTTGCCGCCGAACGTGGCGGTGCCGGAGTCTGGCGTGACCAGGCCCAGCATCATCCGCATGGTGGTGGTCTTGCCTGCGCCGTTCGGCCCCAGGAATGCGGTGACGTTCCCCGCTTCGGCCTCGAAACTGAGGTCGGTGACGGCAGTTATCGACCCGAACGCCTTGGTCAGGCCATGCACCTCGATGTTCATGCCGTCACCGCGATCAGCCGGCGCTGAAGCTGTTCGGCATCCGGAACACTGAGGATCAGCTCGTCGTAGACCGACACCCGGCTCTTCAGGACGATCCGCAGGCCGGTGACTTCTCGTCGGGCGGCGACCAGACGCTTGACGCCGGTCAGGGACGTCCAGCTGCCGACCTTAATGACGCCGGAGACGAGCAGGCCGTAGTGCGTGCCCGTGGCAGCCGCAAGCGGCCGCTCGAGCAGATGCACCTCGGCGACCTCCGCCGGCGGCACGCTCACGGCGCTGGTCCTGGTGACGACCGCGGACTTCGGCATCAACTTCCATACCGTGAACAAGGCCTACGACCTGCTGCGACAGCAGGGTGTCATCCGGATCAACCGCAAGAGCGGCGCGGTCGTACGGCGTGATGCCGCCACCGGCCCGCCAGAGGCGCCCTTTATCGACGACTGGGAGGAACGCATGCGCGTGCTGCTGGCAGAAGCCACCGTCCACGGCATCGACCGGCAGGATGTGCTGCGCCGGTGCGAGGCTCTACTGATCGCTTTCGAGGAGAGCACGTGATCCCGTTCCTCAGTGCCGGCCTCATCCTCATCGCGCTGGTCACGTCCCTGATGCTGGCGCTGCCGACGCTGGCCAGGCCCACTCTGCCGTTCGGAGTGCGCGTCGGCATCCAGCGGGTGGACGATCCCGTCATCGTTGCGGCGCGGCGGTTCTACGCTCGTCTGACCGTTTTGGTGGCCGCGCTCGCCGCAGTGGTCTTGGTCCTGGTGCTGCTGGTCACAGGATCCGCCGGCGCGATCGGCATCGCCACGACGGTGGTAATCGTCGTGGACCTGCTGTTGTTCTACCGCGCTCATCGCATGGTCCGCGCCGCCAAGCTCGCCGGCCGGTGGGCGACCGAGCGGCGTCAGGTCGTCACCGTGGACACCACCTTCCGCACCGACCCTGTCCGCGTGCCGTGGTTGTGGGGGTTGCCTGCCCTGTCCGGCTCCTGCTCACCGCGGGCATCGGCTGGGCACGCCACGGCGGACTGCCCGCCACGCTGCCGCCATTTCTTGGGTACGACACAGCCTCCTCGCAGCGTGTACCCACAACCGTGCTGAACGCCTTCCAGCCGGTGACCTACCAGATCGCCATCACCCTGATCATCCTGGCCACAGTCCTGGCCGCGCTACGCCCGCCCCGACCTCGATGCCGCCAGACCCCAAGGCTCCGCCCGCCGCTACCGCATCTACCTGCGCAGCGTTGCGGCGACGTCGTTGCTGTCCGCGGCCTGCCTGAACCTGGCTCTGTTCTTCGCAGCCCTGCAACTGTCGGAGATCGTCACCCCCGTGATCGCCTGGCAGGTGGCCACCTACGCCCCGCTCATCGTGCTGCTGGGCGGCTGGCTGATGTGGGAGATCAAGGTGGGCCAGGCCGGGCACCGGCTCCCCGTTCTGCCGGGCGAGGAACTGGAGGACTCCGGGGTCGGCCAGCGCGACGACGACCGCCACTGGTTCCTCGCCGGTGCCGTCTATGTCAACCGCCGCGACCCGGCTCTGCTTGTGCACGCCCGTCTCGGCTCCTCCTCGTGGACGCTCAATCTCGGCCATCCAATTGCTTGGCTCCTGCTCGGTGTCCTCGCTCTTGCCTTGATCGTGTTGGCGGAGCTGGCGCTGGCGGGCGTCGTTGATCTGCCGGAGAAGCACAGCCTCTTCTGATGACCGGCCGGTGACATGTCCCGGCTCAGCTCGAAGGTGTACGAGGGGTTCTGTTCAGGGGCCCCGGAACCCCTTCTGGCGGGTATTGGCGCTAAGGGGCGAGCGCCTGGAGCATCTGATCCGATGACAGCTACGCCTTCGTCGTGGGCTTCGTCTTCGGCTGCCTGTGCTGAGGGGCCGCGGTTATCCGGCCACCGTAGTGGAGGCGGCCGGTGGTGATCGCCGCCCGTCCGCGCCGGTGCGGCACTGGCCGGCCCGGCGGTGCCGAGCCGGTGAGGGGCGGCGGTTGCCGGATCGTCACCGCTGCGAGGTGGTGGGCGAGCAGCAGCCGTCCGAGCACTCGCCGGAGCTGTCGTTGCCGGCGTTGATCGCGGTGGCGGCGGGGACCGCGCAGCAGGCGTCCCCGCGCCAGGCTTCACGGCCTTCCTTGACCGCGACGGCGGCGATGACCAGGGCGGCGATCGGGTCGGCCCAGGACCAGCCGAACAGGCTGTTGAGTGCCAGCCCGACCAGCAGCACCGCCGACAGGTAGGTGCACAGCAGCGTCTGCTTGGAGTCGGCCACCGCGCTGGCGGAGCCGAGTTCGCGACCGGCCCGGCGCTGCGCATGCGACAGGAACGGCATGATCAGCAGGGACAGGGCGGCCAGGATCAGGCCGGGGGTGGAGTGTTCGGCTTCGCCGGCGCCGAGCAGGGCGCGCACGGCGTCGACGGTGACGTAGGCGGCCAGCGCGAAGAAGGAGATCGCGATGACGCGCAGCGCGGTCTTCTCCCGGCGTTCGTGGTCGGCGGCGGAGAACTGCCAGGCCACCGCCGCCGCGGAGGCCACCTCGACGATCGAGTCCAGGCCGAACCCGATCAGCGCGGCCGAAGAGGCGACGGTGCCGGCCGTGATGGCCACCGCCGCTTCGATCACGTTATAAGTGATGGTGGCGGCCACCAGCAGCCGGATGCGGCGCTGCAGCGCCGTGCGCCGGGCTGGGGACGGGCCCAGGCCGGGCAGGTTGAGCGCGGTCACGCCACCACCTCGCCCACGTCCTGCGGGCCGCCCGGGCAGGCGACGGCACTGGGAATGGAGGTGGGGGCGGGGCACAGCGTGACCGCGTGGCCGGTGGCGGCCAGCAGCTGCTCGGCGGCGGCCAGCAGATCCATCAGCTCGGGCCGGGTCAGGGAGTAGAAGGACTGGCGGCCTTCGGCGCGGTAGTCCACCAGGTCGCAGTCGCGCAGGCAGGCCAGGTGCTTGGAGACGGTGGACTGGGCCAGGCCGAACTCGGCGACCAGGTCGACCACGCGGGCCTCGCCGCGGGCCAGGCGCTGCACGATGCGCAGCCGGTTCTCATCGGCCAGGGAGTGAAACAGTGCGGCCGCCGGGGGGACGCCGGCGGCGATGTCGGCGCTGACGCAGCGGCCGGCATCACTATCAATCGCCATATGACGATGATAGCCAAGTTTGGTCATATCAGCACAAGAGGGAGCGGTATAGAGCTTGTGCGCGCTACGCTCATCTCCTGATGATCCGGACGCTGCCGCGCGTGATCGCCGAACCGCCGGGCAAACCCTACGTCGTCGGCGGAGACGCACAGCCGGGGTGATGCGGACGGCGTCTCCGCCCGCCATGCCTGTGCAGCACTGCAGCGTGCCGGGGGAGATCTGCACGATCTGAACAGCTCCAGTCCGCGCACCGTCCCCAGCAGCGTGGCCGGCGACAGCGGCGCCAGCACGACCGGCGTGCCGTCGGGGGCTTCAGACCAGCGCGCCGGCCAGCAGGAAGATCGCGGTTCCGTGGGCGAGTGCGGCCGCGATGACGCCGGAGCGCAGGCGCAGGAAGGCGCAGATCAGTCCTTCGTAGAGAGTGAAGGCCAGCAGGGGCCAGCCGAGGTCGGTCACGGTCGAGGCCAGGAAGGCGTGGCAGGCGGCGAACAGCAGGGCCGACAGCAACGCCGCGCGAAGTGCTCCGGCGTGCTGCTCCAGCCGGCCCTGCAGGAAGCCGCGGAAGAGTACCTCCTCGGCGAGGTTGCCCGCCAGGCTGAACAGCAGCAGCACTGGCAGCAACGTGACCGCGACAGCGCCGCCCCGCGCCGGCAGCGGTGTCGACAGGGACAGCAGCAGCGCCGGAGCGGCGGCCAGTATGCCGCCGCCGATGCCTCCAGCGAGGGTGACCGGGGTGAAGCGGCCCCAGCGCACCAGCGAGCGCAGTCCGCCGTCCACGCGGAGCACGGCGGCGGTCAGCGCTACCGTGCCTAGGGCGAACAGCAACAGGACGGGCGCCTGGTCGGTGAAGCGCAGCCACGGCATGCCTCCTGCGGTGCCCAGGCGCCAGAATCCGAGGGGGGTCATCGCATCCCTGATCAGAATGAAGCCGAAGATGAGGGTCAGGATGCGCAGCAGCGGGTCGCGTTCGGCGCGCGCGAGTGCGAAGCTTGCGCCGATCAGCAGCAGGCCGGGCAGGATCCGGACGCTGTAGGCCAGGAGGTCGGGCAGCACGAAGGCGTCTCCGTTCGGTGGGAGGGGAGGCGGGGAAGGGCGGGGTGATCGATCCCGCCCTTCGATCCGAGCCGTGGGGAATGACAGTGTTGGGCTGCCATGGTTTCGCTGGTGTGGCGTGTGGTGGTCAGGGGCGTGCGGTGCGGGCCGGGTCTCCGCCGGTGGCGGGCAGCGGGATGACGGCGCGTACCTTGCCGCCCGCGCTGTGCTGGACCGGCTCGGCGGCGCGTTCGAGGCACACGTGCTCGAGACCGTGGCGGGACAGCAGGTCGCGCATGCGGGTCTCGATCTGGCGCCAGAGGGTTTCGGCGTCGGCGCCGGGGGCGGGGTGCAGCCGGACGCGTAGCGAGGTGGGCGCGGAGTGGACGATCTGGAACAGCTCCAGGCCGGGCACCGCTTCCAGCAGGGTGGCCAGCGGCAGCGGGGCGAGGGTGACCGGCGCCTGTTCCCCCGCCGGGCCGGGGCCGGGGACGGTGAGCAGGTCGGCGGCGCGGCCCTGGACGCGGACGGCCGGGCCGGGGTGGCCGCACGGGCACGGATCGGGCCTGAGCAGGACGCTGTCGCCGAGGTCGTAGCGCAGGATCGGCTGCACGTGGTTGGCCAGGTTGGTCAGCAGCACGGTGTGCGAGGGCTCGCCCGGCGGCACCGGCCGGTACTGCTCGTCGACGGGTTCGAGGATGGCCCAGTCGGCGTTGAGGTGCATCCAGTTCTGCGCGCAGCCGTAGGACAGGAAGGGGCACTCGTTGCAGGCGTAGCTGGTGCGCACCTTCGCCCCCAGCGCGGCCCTGATGCGCGCGTACTCGCTCGTGGGCAGGCCTTCGGCGGTGAGCATCACCAGAGCGGGGTCGATGTGCAGCCGTCCGGCCTCGGCCTCGCCGGCCAGCAGCGCGCCGATGCTGGCGTAGGGAGCCAGCACCGTCGGGCGGAAGGTGTTGAGCTCGGTCACCAGGTCGGCCAGCGGCTGGTGCACGCTGAAGGCGGCGACGCGGGAGCGGCCGCGCAGCCGGGCGGCGGCCACGGTGGAGGCGAAATGCCCGCCCTCGGGTATCACCAGCGCCATCCGGGCGCCGCCGCGCACGATGCGGGCCATGTCCCGCACGCTCAGCCAGCCGGCCAGCATCCGCGCCATCATCGCGGAGGTCACCGCGGCCGCGCGGGCGTCTTGCAGGAAGATGCCGTGCGTGCCGGTGGTGCCGGAGGTGGTGGACAGCGTGTAGCGGCCGGCGAACGGCCGGCCGATGCGCGCCGGGTCGTCGGCGAAGGCCCGTGCCTGGGCCAGGGTGAGGGCCGGGTCGGTGACCCAGTCGTCGAAGGCGGCCATCAGCTCGCGCTTGCCGGTGGGTGGCAGCAGGGCCAGGTCGGCCACTCCGGCCGGCAGGTCCCGGTACAGGTGGCGGTAGTAGGGGGAGCGGGTACGCGCCCAGGTCACGAGCTCGCTCAGGCGGGCCCGCTGCCGGGCGGCCATCGCCGCTTCGCCGCCCGCCTTGGCGGAGCGGGCGTCGGCCAGCAGCCGCAACGTCGAGGTGTTCATGGTGGGGTGGTGTCCCTTCTGACCGGCGGCGCCGCGGGCGCCGCAGCTGGTGGGTGATGGGGCCGAACACGGCGCAACAGGGCACGGCCTGGCAGGGCACGGCCCGGCAGGAGTCACGGCGTCGGCGGCCGGTGATCACCAGAGCGCGGGTCGGGTGGCGCTGCGCTCGATGGCTGGATGCAGGCGAGGAACGCGGGCAGGGGCAGCAGCGCGCACGGTGAGCAGCGCGCGGATCAGCAGTGGGCGCGGCAGCGTGGTGGAAGCCAAGCGGCGGAGTCCTTCCCGGGCGGTGGACGACCCGGCCGGGCATCCGCGAGGGGGCTCGGCCAGGCATGACTGCGTGGCCGAAGGTCTCGCCCACCGGCTGATGACCGGTCCCCGCCGCCGGAGAACGCGAGGTTCTCAGTGTGTCGACGTGCGGGCGTTGCGGACTACTCCCCTTCGGAGTGCCCCTAATCTCCCACACGTTTCGGAAATCGCGCAAGTGTCGAAACATAGGGTGAGGGGAGGCCGTCGCCGGGAGACAATGGACAGACGATGTCGACCTCCCCCGCACCGGGTTCACCCGGCGCCGAGCACCCACCGCCGACCCCTGCGCAGCTGAGGGCGGCGGCCGAGACGTTCGCCCTGCTGGCCAGCCCGGTACGGCTGCACCTGATGTGGCTGATCACCCACGGTTCCTACGACGTCAGCACGCTGGCCACGCACGCGGGCATCAGCATCGCCACGGTCTCCCAGCACCTGGCCAAGCTCCGCCTGGCCGGCCTGATCACCGCACACCGCGAAGGCCGCCGGACGCTGTACGCGGTGGAGGACCCACATGTGATCACGCTGATCGGCCAGATCTTCGATCACATCGCTCCCGACGGAAGCCTGGCGCCCGATCCTCCCCGGTAGCCTGCACCGGCCGCGGTTGGCCCGCGCCGGGCGTGGCCCGCTAAGAATCAGCGCCGGGCCACAGGAGTCCTCGATGTAGCCACCGGCCACGATGTCGTCCGGCGGATTGATGTACCGCCGCAGGTAGCGATCACCGGCGTAGCCGCGAGACTCGCACGAGGGACCTGCTTGGCATCAGCTCGTGCGGAACTCCAGGCGGCCAGCTGTCACAGCCTCGCCTCTGGCGATTGAGGCCGGGGCCTGATCATTTCTTAGATAACCTTCGTTATCTGGCAAGATAGTGATCACTGGCATGGCGCGAGCTGGGCGGCCGTCGTCCGGCGCGCAGGCTTCGTTTCACGGTTATCTGGGGTCCAGCCAAGGTAAGCCCAAAACCCACAATCGCGATCATGGTTGAGCGTGTCGAGGGCAGGTCAGCCGCTGGTCCGAGGGGCGAGCAGGCTGGTGATCTCGGCGATGGCGTCCGGTGAGGGCTTGAAGTAGCGCCGCAGGTTCTCCGGTTTCTTGTGCCGGGATTTGGCCATCAGCATCAGCAGGCTCGCGCCCGCCTCACCCAGGTGGGTCAGCGCAGAGTGGCGGAATTCGTGCAGGTCCCAGCCCGTGCCGGGGCCGTTCAGCGCGGTGTGCTCGTCCAGCAGGGCGCGGGCCTGGCCATAGGACAGGCGGGCCAGGCCGGTGTCGAGACAGACGTCGCGAGGGCTGACGACCTTGCCGGGACCGGGACGCCGGTGGGTGACGAAGACCGGGCCGCGGGTGCGGCCTTTGAGCAGGCGGGGCAGCAGCCGAGCGGCGCCGGCGTCCCAGTAGACGGTCTCCAGCACGAAATCCTCGCGGGCTTGGCCGCGGCGGCGGGTCTTGGCGCGGGCGCCCTTGGCCTTGACCCGTGCCTGGCGGGCGGTCAGGTCCAGGTCCTCGATGTTGAGGGTGAGGACTTCCTCGGCCCGGGCAGCGGTCTCGTACAGGAGGCGGTAGAGGGTTTTCTCGCGGACGCCGACGTCGCGGCGGGCGATCAGCCGGTCGATCGCGGTCCTGGAGCGGGCGGGGGTCTGGCTGTCAGGTGCGGCCAGCCGCCTGGCCCAGGCGGGCATGGCGGGGGCGGCATGGCCGTGCTCGCGACACCAGGCCAGCCAGGACAGCACCGCGGCGCGGCGGGCGTTCCAGGTGTTGACCGCCGCGCCTCCCCACAGCGCCTCCAGGGCCTCGCCGATCTCGTCGTCGGCCACCGCCGCGAGCGGGCGGTGCTCGCCGAGCCGCAGCGCGGTCTTGCCGACGCCGGCGGCGTAGGCGCGCACGGTGTTGGGGTTGGCCACGGTGTCGAGGAAGGCGTCAGCCGCAGCGCGGACCGTCAGACGCTGGCCTGTCGGCAGTTGCGCCACGACGGGCACCACATCCTCCTTGCCACAGATAACAGGGCCGCTTCGCGCGCCGCCCACTGAACGTCACCGCAGGTCGCGATCAGCGGTACCACAGATAATAGAGTGATATCTGTGGCGACGCTATGGCCTCCGACGGTGTCTCCGAAGCGGGATGAGCGACAGGCGGACGCCGTCGGACACCCTCCGCATTGGTCAGCGATCCCCCGCGCGCGATCTGCAGATGGCGTTCCTCGGCGACCTGAGCGAAGGTGATGAGGTCGCGCTCGGTGAACTGCCACACGTCGCGGCTGGCTTGCTGTGAATGGCGTTTCAGCATAGCCGTCCGCGGCTCCGCGATAAGTGTGCTGCGGCACAGGCTTTCATGTACGTCCGAGGGGATCGGTGCGCAACGGCGCCGGGGGCGCGTGATAGGAAGACCTCATGACCGTTTGAACACTTCGTCCAAGAGTCGTAGCTCCCTGGTTTCCTCTTCGTCGTTCCCGCCCAACATGTATCCGCCCACTTTCAGCTTTCCCCGACCGGCGTCCAGGCTCATGATCCCTTGTGCAACATCCTGAATGGCCCGCTCGACATCGGCAAAGGCGACGTCAGAATTTGTCTCCACGTAGCGCTGGGACAGGTGGCGTACAGGCAGTATCTCTCGATGCTGCCGTCTCAGCTCGGTGCTGCCCGTATAGGACTCCCAGTACATCCTGGAGCCCGGAATAACAGCTGGTGCGGCCACCGAGACGGTGGTGATGTTGTCCTGGTATTCCGCTGCCAGTGCCAGCCATTGATCCACCTCCGAACGAAGCTTCCCGATAGTGGTTCCCTGGAGCCCAAGAATGCCGGAGATGTACAACTTGTAGTCCAGGGCGCGGGCCAATTCGAGCGCCTCATATACCCGGTCCGGGCCCTTGTTGATTCCTTTGGAATCCTGTTTGAGTAGCTTGGGGTCGAATGCTTCGAGTCCTACGTTCCACGTTCGGACGAAGCCCTTGCAGAGTTCGGCGGACTGGAGGAATTCCTGGACAAGACCGTAGGCCAGCATGAAACGTTTGCCACGCAGTATGCTCGAGGCTTCGCATGCCTCGGCCAGGTCGTCCAGGAAATGGATCTGACCGCTCCACTGGTTGCGTGACATGCCCAGCGTCGAATCACCTGCGGCGTACACGTTGGAGTTGAGGTCTCCCACCGTGACCTCCAGGGCCGCCACGGTGCTCTGTACGTCCGACACCTTCGGCGTGAGCCCCTGGATCGAGCAGTGCTTGCATCGCCTGCTCGGCCTGCTCCCCCAATGGCAGCCGCCATCGATGGGAAGTGTGATCATCCTCTTGAGTTCATAATGCTGTGCATACCAGACCTCGAAGGCGGGGTCGTACCACTGTTCGAGCTCGGCCTTGATGAGCCTGTAGTCGGGCAGTCGTCGCAGGGTCAAGGGATACGTGCTGGCGGGCTGGTTGTGCACACTGTTGCCATTCCGATATGCAAGGGACGGCACCTCGCGAAGTTCTAGGCTGCCACGCAAGGCGTACAACAACCCCATCATCGTGAACGGCCCGTTGTTTCCGGTGCTCACAAAATCGACAACTTTCCCGCCGTACGCGTCGGTGAGCACTTCCCGGTACATGATCCCGGCATGGTCGTTACCGAACACGACGATCGCCGCGGATTTCACCCGCTTGATCTCGGCCGCGATTATCAGGGCCCAGACGGCCGTCGCGGAGTAAACGCTGAATGCGGCCACGTCCGGCGGATCGCGGTGGATGAGATCGCGTATCTCCGCCCACCCGAGATGGCTCACGTCAAGGTAGCGCCATTCGACGTCCGGGAAGCAATGATGATGATAGGTGATCATTTCGACCAGCGAGGCGTGCGGATAGACCGTGCCCTCGTTCTCGTATCGAGTCTGGTCGCCACCCCCTGCGATCAGGGCGCCGCCGCCGGAGTGGCTGCCTCGATGAGCGGAGGTGAGCGGAAGTCCCAGATACCAGACAGAGCGCACTTCTCTGAGCCGTTCACCTCGACGACCGTCCGTCGAGGGCGGGAGCGGGTAGCGCCAGCTGTATCTGCTGTCTACTCCCACGCGCTCTTCGCTCGGCTCCAAATCCATGGCACTCCGTCCTTTGCTGCACTTATGAGGTGAGAACCTGAATCGGCAGTAGTAACGCGTTCGCGATGCCGCCGCCTAGGATCAGGCCGGAGCCCAGCGTGGACGCGAAAGCGCCCTGATCCCTCTTATGGCGTTGCGTCGCCATTTTCGTCACACTGCCGAGCAGGATGGCGATGGAGGTCGCGGCCGGCAGCAACACCCCCAGGCCCAGCATGGTAGGAAGCGCTGGTGACCAGGCGAGAGCCATGCCAGCCAGACCCGCCGCAGCGAGGAAGACCGTCGTCGACTGCGCATAGTCCTGCGACCCCCTGAGCAGGGAGTTCAGAAAGTCCAGGGCCGTCGACGTGGGAGCGGGAAAAGCGGCGGTGCCGATGTTGCCCAGTTCGCTAACCAGGAACAGCAGGGTGATGCCCGTTCCCACGCCGGCGATGCTGCCGATCACCTGGTAGCTGAAGAGCTGGCGGGTGCGTGGCGCGTCGGGCGCTGGTGCCGTGGAAGCCACCTTGGCAGCCTCGATGAAGTACGCCGACGCCAGCGCCGAGCAGCAGATCAGGCCGATGAGCAGATACGCCGACCCCGCCGGCACGTGTAACAACGCGAGAATGACGAGCGTGAGGTACTGAAAGACGCCCGTAGGCGCTATTCCTATCGCAGCGTTGACCCGGTTCATGAGGACAGCGAAGAGAGGGGCGAGGACGGCGAAGATGAGGGCGGTCATCAGGTAGGTCAGCGGCAGCCAGTGGGACAGTGCCACGACACATCCCGCCATCACGGCGGCTCCACCCGCCGCCGTGACCCTCCACCGGACGCTTCTCCCACGTATCGCCCCCGTGACCACACTGCGCTTCCCGCCTACCAGTTTTGCCAGAAAGCCACAGGCGTAGCCCAATAGCAGGCCTACTCCGACGGCGAGGATCCAGGGCGAACCCAGATGCTCGATATAGGCAGCCCCGGGTCGAGGTGATCCCCACAACACATTGGCGGACCAGACGATGAGGGAGTAGACCGCCCCGACACCGATCCAGACCGTGGCGCTCCCGGATATTCGCATACCGAGCCCGAAAAGCATCGGCGACAACGACAGAGCGAGGTAGGGCGACACGCCGGGAGCCAACGGCAGGGAGTCGCGGCCGACGAGTGCGGCCGCGAACGAGAGGCCGGCCGCGACGACGGCGCCGACAAGAATGAGACGCTGTTCCTTGACACCGGCCTCGCGGTCGCCTGAACCGGTAAGAGCGTGCATGAGGTCGATGACCGGCCACAGAGCCGGATACTTCAGGCTGCGGTCGTTGATGATCGAAGGGGCCAAGGCGATGCCCAGAAGGAGGCCCAGGAGGTTCGCCAGAAGTCCGGCGCCGATGAGAAACATCCAAGATGGCAGTGGGGCACCCCCCAGGAGGCCGGCGCCGATGCTCGTGTCGATCGCGGTGACCGCCAAGGTGCCCCCCGAGGCGATCGCGTAGGTGAGGAACAAGGTCCGCCAGTTCAGCTTCCGCAGCAGGCGCAGAGCGGCGCCGCCGAGAAGGACGGTGACGATCGCACCGCCGAACCCAGTCCCCACTTTGAAGGCCAGTATGACGTTGAGCGCACTGAGACAACTTCCGAAAACCACGCCGAGGACGACGGGCGTGATTGTCAGGTGACGGGGTCTGGGCGGCGCGCCGGTTCGCGCACTGGAGGTTTCGACCGGCAGGTGTTTCTCGTGGGGGCCCGATTGCATGAGGGGTTGCCTATGCCTGCTCTTCGAGCAACTTCGCCAAGTGTTGAATCGTGGGCGCCTGGAGCACGTCTCCTGTGGTGATCGACACGCGTAGACAGGTGCGGACCCTCATGGCGATGCGCGCGGCAAGATAGGGATGACCGCCCAAGTCGAAGAAGTCATCGGTTACGCCGATGGAGTCCCTCCCGAGCACGTCGGACCAGATCGACCTGAGCGTCTCCTCCACCCGAGTGGACGGCAGCACAAGGGGATAAGTCAAAGGAGGCCGCTCTCTCGCCGGTTCCGGGAGTCTCGATCGGTCAACCTTTCCGTGCGGAGTCACCGGGAGCTCACTGATCTCCACGAAGATCTCGGGGATCCTCGACGACGGCAGCCTTGTCCGCAGATATGCACGTAGTTCGTCCACGAAAAGCGGGCCGCTGCCGGGAGCGGGTACGATGTATGCCACCAGTCGCAGATCGCCGTGCGGGTCCGGAGCCGTGGTCGCAACGGCCTGCTGAATCTTGTCGTATGACAGCAGCCCCGCGTCGATCTCACCCATCTCCAAGCGTGTGCCACGCGGCTTCGCCTGAAGATCAGTCCGTCCGGCATATTCGAGGTTTCCATCCGGCAGCCAACGCGCCAGGTCACCCGTCCGGTACACCGTATTTCCCGAGCCGAAAGGATCGGCGACGAACTTCCGCTGGGACAACACCGGATCGCCGAGATAGCCGCCGGCCACGCCGACACCGCTCACCAAGAGCTCACCAGCCTCGCCGGTGCCCTGTCCGATCGGCCTGCCCTCATCGTCCAACAAGACAATCTCCACGTTGGGGATGGGCCGTCCGATCGGTGCCTGCGAACCGATGAGAGGATCAGACCGGAGGGCCTCCCACCGCGTCGAGATCATGGTGCATTCCGCCATGCCGTACTGGTTGAAGATCCTGCAATCATCCGTCACCCGTGACCTCAGCCGGCGAAGCGTAGGCATGTACAGCGGTTCGCCGGAAATAGCGATCACCCGCAACCGCCATCGGAGGTCCTCTTCCTCGGCCACCGCCAACATCGCCTCGAGCATGGTCGGCGCCATCGCCGCCAGGACGGTGATCTCCCCTGAGGAGAGAAGTCTCGCCACCGCTTCTGGTGTTCTTTCGTCCAACCGATCGAGGAGGTAGAGGCTCGCCCCTGCCGACAGGGCTCCGAATGCTTCTCGTTGGCATGGGTCGAAGGAAGGATTGACGAGCTGCAGCACAGTGTCCGCAGCATGCGGTGCGGTTTCATCCGCACCTGCTACCAGGTAGTCTACGAGGCTGCGATGTGTTATCGGCACCCCTTTTGGGTCCCCCGTCGAACCCGAGGTGTATACGATGTAGGCAACGCGGCCGGGCGGAATTTTCTCTTTCGGATCGGGCACTACCGGTGCGTGGCCGGGCGCCGCATCCAGGTCGAGGAGAATGGTGTTGGGATGAGCGAAGGGCATGTGAGAAGCCGCCTCCTCGGCCGTGATGAGAACGTTGGCGGAAGAGTTCTCTCGCATGAATTTCAGGCGACTCTGCGGATATGTCGGATCCAGGAACACATAGGCAGCTCCCGATTTCAGCACCGCCAGCATCGCGGCGACCATGTGCGGACCGCGCGGCAGCGCGATCGCCACTATGCTCCCTTGCCCTACCCCTCTTCGCAGCAATGTCGCCGCTAGGCCATTGGCGTAGTTGTTGAGCTGCCCATAGGTCGTCCGCTTCGCGCTGCCGACCAGTGCCACCTCGGACAGCCGCCGGCGCACCTGCTCTTCTACCAGCTTATGCACCGTGACGTCGGGAACGGGAATCCTCCGTCCGGCTTTCCACATACTCCGCCCATCCTCCATTGTATTTCCGGCTCGCATTTATGAGGATTGAGGACTGTCCGTAACGCCCTCTTTGGCTGCTCGCTGTGTGCCATGGTCTACTCCATAGTCGACATGAATCAAACTCAAATGGGTTTGGTATGCCATGATCCAATTCCTTGACACAATGAGAGGTGCAGATTAGCTTGTCAGTCACGATCGGAATGGATGGGAGGCGGGATTCATGTACAACGACAGGCTCGCGACCATGCCGGACACCGGTCCATGGTGATCGGACGAAAACTCGACTACCGACGTCACAGGACGGGTAACTGAATGACGACCGGCCGCCGTTCAGGAAAAGGCGGCCGGTCGCGAGTGTCATCGGCTCCCGGCAACAACACGAAAGCCGTGGTCCCGTTCCATGGGACGGTTTCAAGCCGCACCCTGGATCTCATGACCGCGTTTCCCGGCAGCCAGCCTCACACGCCCGAATCCGGCAACGCCCGGAAGTAGCCTTTGCATAACAGCATGGCCCATTCGGACCCAGCACCGCCACCGGCTCGTCTACCGGCCTCTGATCTGATGAACTGGCACAGATCACTGGAGCCGACGTCTGGCTGACGTTCAAGCCGTGTCAGCCGACCCATCGTGCAGCCGGGTGAAGTCGATGTCCAGGCGGGACTCATACGCCTCGGGCGTAATGCCGAGCTCGTGGGTGGAATATTCACCGAATCGCATGATGTGCTCGGTCAGGTAGGGGGAGACCTCGGCCAGGTCTTCCGGCTCGATCTTCCACCCCTCGGCCTGCAACTGCCGGACCACGTCGGCGATGTCGAGCGTGTTGTGGAAGATCACGCAGTTGGTGAGCAGCGAGTTGAACTTCATCGCCTTCTCCTGCTCAATGGGGTCGTTGTCGGCAATCACCCCGCGCTGGCCGAAGTGCAGCCACTCGGCGAAGCCGTTGTAGGCCTCGACCTTGTTGGTCGCCGCGGTCACCCGCCGGCGCAGCGGGGCGTCCGACAAGTACCGCAACAACTGCACGGTCCTGATCACCCGGCCTACCTCGCGGAAGGCGGCGTAGTGGGCGTTCTTGCGGGGCCGGAGCGCAGGCGGCGCAGCAGCAATGTGGAGGAGATGGCGTTCTCCCGGATGGAGACCGCCACCCGCAGCAGGTCCCGGAAGTGGGTCTCGATCAGCGTCCAGTCGATGACGTTCTTGCCCGGCTCGCCGAACAACGCGTCGATGTGCCGGTAGCGGGTGGCGCGGCCGGGCCGGTAGAAGGTCAGGTCCTTCCAGTTGCGGATGCGCGGCATCAGCTCAAACCCCAGCAGGTGCGCCAACGTGAAGACCGGGAAGCTCTGACCTTGGGTATCGGCATGAATCGTGGTCGGCTTGACCTCCGAGGCGTTCTGCAACAGCCCGTCGATGATGTAGACCGCCTCCCACACCCCACAGGGGATAAATCGGGTGAACAAGGCGATGTAGGTGTCGGCGACGTGGTGGTAGGCGATCCCTCCGGGCTTTCCGTGCCGGACGCTGGTCTCGGCGAGCAGGTTGTTGAGGTAGGTGTCCATGTGGGTGCCGTCGGCGGCCACGGTGGTGCCGTTGCCCCACGCCTGGGACATGTCCAGCCGGGCGTGCGCGTTGACCACATCCGCGATCGCCTCGTTCAGCTTGGGGATGGAGAAGTGCCGGTTGGCGGCCATGGACAGCTCGTGCCCGCTGACCCCGGGGATGTGCCGGGCTGCCTCGTACGGGCCCATGTTGGTGCCCTTGACGAACGTGGTGATCACGTACCGGCCGAACGGGTCGCTCAACTTGGGGTCGCTGCCCGAGGCCGGGCCGAAGCGGTGCCACCATTCGATCCAGTACGCGGTGCGGGCCACGATGCCCAGCAGCGAGCGTTCCGGCATCCGAGCCTTGATCGCCTGCTCCAGCTTGCGGGCCGAGGGCCGCTGCTCATCGGCCTTGTGGGCGGCCAGCGTGGGCACGCCGGTCTTCGGGTCGATGAACAGGTCCTCGTTGTCGGGGTAGTCGCCGTCGGCCGCGGCCGCCGCCGCGGTCAGCTTGTCGCGCAGTTCGGCGGTGAAGGCGGCGGCGTCGAACGGCCGCACATCGCCAGCCTCGCGCAGGCCCACGTCCACCAGGTACTGCGGCAGCTTGGCTTCCACCATCTCCCAGCTCAGCAGCTGCCGGCTCCAGTCGGCGTACTCCTCCGACCCGATCACCACCACATCTCCGGTGCGCAGTTCCTCGGCCAGGTAGCAGAACACCATCGCCTCGAAATGGCGGCGCACCAGCGTCCCGGGCCGGTGCCGGTCCCGCACCGCCTTCTGCCAGTTCTGGGTGGCGAAGGAGACGTCGATCACCTGGCCGTCGGCGTCCACTTCGGGCAGGTAGTCGCGGGCGGTGCGATGCCGCCGCGCGTGCTCCAGCGCCCGCAGCACCCGGTCATCGGCGCTGGTGGCCCGCAGCTCCAGTAGATCGGTCAGCTCGTACATCACCGCCCGGTCCTTGCGCAGCTGCCCGTACAGCAGCACCTCCCAATTGTCCCCGTGATGGGCCGAGACCTTCTCGATCTGCTCGTACTGCTGGGCGAACCCGCCCAGCCCGTCCACCGCGGCGCTCACCGCGCCCAGCGCGCCGGCCTGGGCCCGCACCGCACCGGTCAACGCCATAAGGGCCTCCACCAGGCGGCCGTTCAACCGGCGCGCGGCCTCGGCCACGTCGGCCCCATCGTCCAGCCCGGCCAGCGCCTGCACCACCTCACCGCTCAGCTCTGCGGCCTTGGCCCGCCCGGCCTGCACCGGACCGCTGTCATCAACCTGCCGCAGCAGCGTGTGATAGTTGGCGATCAACGTCTCCACCAGAGCCTGCTGCCGACGGTGAATCTCCTCCAGTTCCGTCTTGGCCCGCTTGACCTTCGCCGCCGCCCGCTTGACGAACATCGTGGCCAGCTCGTCCCGGGCCCGCATCCGCGCCTTATACACCAGGCAGGCCAGCAACGCCGCCCGCTTCATCACCGCATAATCGCCCAGCACTCCGGCATCGGCCGCGGCCGCCTCCCCGGCGAAGTCGGTGACCTTGCCCGCGGCCACCTCCTGCAGCCACACCGTGCTGTCACCCAGCCCATCGACCCAAGCCAGGTGCTTGGCCAGATTCTTGAAATGCGACCAGCTGGCCCGCTCGGCGCTCTGTTTGAGCCGGTTGAACAGCGTCTTGCCATCCGGGCCACGCTCAGTCAGCAACTTCAGCACCCGCTCGCGCTGCGCCTCGCTCAGCCGCTCGTAGATTCCTCCACAGATCACCTTGTTCACCTCGGCGCGCAGCGCCGACGCCATCGCATCCAGCGTCGAGAACGCGGGCAGCTCCAGCCCGGTCTCCACCAGCTTCTCCAACGCGGCGTTGATCAGATCGGCCGGGTCGTTCTTCGCGGCGGCCTCGGTCCGGATCACCTCATCGGCGACCTTGCGGGCCTGCGCCTGATCGTAGGTGAGCCCGACTCGCTGGCGGACCAACGCCCGATGCTGCTCCCCGGTGCGAGGCGACGCGTGCACCGGTACGGCTCCCTCCGGCAGTTCCACCACCCGCCGGACGAACTCCGCCACCATCTCCGGGACATCGGCCAGCTTGGGAAAGCAGCCCATCCGCTGATACGACTTCAACATCACCAGCAGCGCGAGCTGATGGTCCTCCGACTGGGTGCGCTCGGCCGCCCACTCGGCCTCCGCCTGGCTCGGCGAGAAGAACACATGCAGCTCACGCGCCGTGATCAGCCGCTTGAACCGCGGATACGCCGTCCGCTCGATCGAGGTCACCCGCCGCCGCCAATCTCCCCAAAGCCCGGCCTCAACCCCCGATCCACCGCGCTCACCGTAGCGGCGGTCTCATCCCGCCCGCCCCAAAGTCACCAAACCGCAACCGGGGGAACCTTCAAGATCGCGATTGTGGCTTTTGGGCTTACCTTGGCTACACCCCTATCTGGCAACTGCGCGAGTGGTGGAGGTCGGCACGGTGGATCCGGTCATCGCCGAGCAGCTCGGCCGCACCCACCCGCTCGCCCGCCATCTCGACGACTTCCTCACCGACCTGGCCAACGCCGGCGCCTCCGCGCACACCCGGCGCGCCTACCGCGGCGACCTGATCGCCTTCGCCGCCCACCACGGTGAGGAGATCGGCGAGCTGACCGCCGCGCCGGTCCGCGCCTTTCTGGCCGAGCTCGCCGACCTGTCGCCGGCCAGCCGCAAGCGCAAGCGCGCCGCCGTCGCCTCCTTCACCAAGTGGGCCGTCCGCCACGACCTCCTGGCCGCCAACCCGATGGACCGCATCGACACCGTCAAGGTGCCCAAGAACCTGCCCCGCCCCGCCAGCGCGGCCGACGTCGCCAAGGTGCTAGCGGTGATCTGCTCGCGGCGGCCGCGCAAGGAGACGCCGCTGGACCGGCTGCGCGACCGGGTGCTGTTCGAGACCGCCTACGTGTGCGGCGCCCGCGCCTCCGAAGTCTGCGGCCTCTACGTCGAAGACCTCGACCTGCGCCTGGACGACGAACACGTCCGCATCCACGGCGAGGGCGGCAGCGTGCGCACCGTCCTGCTCGACGACCGCGGCTACGTCACCCTGCTCAAGCTCTACCTGGCCCGCGCCGGCTACACCGCCGGACCGCTGTTTCGCGCCTCCATCAACGGCCGCGGCGGACCACTGTCCTACGACGCCGCCCACCACCGGTGGCAGACCTACTGCGCCGCCGCACGCGTCGAGATCGACATCCACCAGCTGCGCCACGCCCACGCCACCGAACTCATCAACGCCGGCGTCTCCATCGAGGCCGTCCGCCGCCGCCTCGGCCACGCCTCCACCGAGACCACCCAGCTGTACGCGTTGCTCGACGACAAGATCGCCGACGCCGAGATCCGCGCCGCCCGCCGACACCGCGACCGGATGGGCCGCTGAGCAAACCTGCTCCATCCGACGCTGATGCCAGGCACCGCTCCGACGGGTTGACCAGGGCCAATGCGATCGCGTGTACCTGGTGCCAGCTTCGTTAACGACAGGTCGGCTCCTACCCGGCCAGCCGGGTCGACCCGTGCCCATCCCGATCGAGGGCCCGGCCGGAGCGTCCAGCTAAGAGGGGGTTGCGGATAACGTCACCGTCCGGCGCGTTCTGCGCGATTCGCTGTCTCAGCTAAACGCGCTGGATCTTGGGGTGAACGGCATCGATCGCGAGGCGGCCACTGCCTCGAAGCCGTAGCGGAGCATCTCCTGCTCGTAGAGCTTCTTGGCCGGGCCGAGCGGAACCCGTCCGGCCGCGACCTCGGTCAAGGCCATGGTGAGCAGGCGCGCGTCCCGTAGGGCGGTGTTGGCTCCGTCGCCGCGGCCCGGCGTCATGGTGTGGATCGCGTCGCCGAGGAGCGTGACGTGCGGGTTGTGCCAGCGCTGGACTGGCAGGGCGCTGTGCAACTGGATGGGAAAGGTGGTGCCGGCCTCGGCGACGATGCGGCGGACGGCCGGATGCCAGTCCTCTATGGCGCCGTCAGCCGGGGTAATGGTCCAGGTGAAGTAGTCGCCGGGGCGGCAGGTGGCGATGGCCATGGAGGTGCCGGCCGGGTCGGTGATCCGGTTGAAGGTGTCCATGAGGACATCCGGCACCCAGTCGAGGGTGCTGAAGGGCGTCACGCCGTACAGAGCGCTGCCCAAATCTTCGAAGGCGGCCTCGGGAAGCACCTGGGCTCGGATCACAGATCGGGTGCCGTCGGCGCCGACGATCAGGTCGCCCGTCGCGGTGCTGCCGTCGGCGAAGGAGGCCGTGTTGCCGGACAAGCCGACGCACTGCTTGCCGAGCCGCACGTCGAGTCCGGTCGTCAACAGATCGCGCAGCCGTTGCCTGTTGATGCCGAAGTGCCCTTCGGCCGGTGGGATGGGCTTGCTGAACTTCGGATTGAGCAAGTGGTCGGTGAAGACGAGTCGGGTGGCGGGTGCGATGGCGCTGGCGCGTATCTCGTTGAACAGCTCATCGGGGAGGCATTCGCGCAACGCCTGGCTGCCGTCCTGCTTGACCGACAGGCGCCACCCCTGATTCTGGTCGTACCCGCGTTCGTAGACGGTGGCGGGGATGCCGGCCCGGTTGAGTCCCTGTGCCAGGCAAAGCCCTCCGATTCCCGCACCTATGATCACAATATTCATGCTTGGACGGTAACTGTCATGACAGCTAATGTCTAGGCATGCTTGGAGAGGGAGTTCCGTCCTTGATTCCGCAGCTGGCCCGCGAACTCCGCGCGCGAGTGGAGACGTCCCTGGCGCCCCTGGGCCTGACCGCGCAACAGGGCGCGGTACTCATGCGCGTGGCGTTGGGGGAGAACGCCCCGCACCAGTTGGCCGCGCTCGTCGGCACCGACACGGCGGGCATGACACGGCTGCTCGACCGGTTGGCGGCCAAGGGACTCATACGGCGACGTCCGCATCCGTCTGACCGGCGAGCACAGATCGTCGAGATCACTGATCAGGGCAAGGACCTACTGCCCCGTGTCTTTCCCGTCTTCGGGCAGGCGGGAGAGCGGCTGATGGCCGGGTTCTCGGCGGATGAGCAGAAACTGGCCACCGAGCTGCTGCGGCGCATGCTCACCAACCTGCACCGCGAGGGCCGTCAGGCCATCTGACCGCCCACCCAAAAGAGAACACCATGACCGAGCGCTCATCGTCACCCTCACCGCCACCGCCGCGAGGAGGAGTCGGTTGTACAGGAGGTGACCACTTAGAGATCGAAGTCCGGGCTCAAAGACAGGCGCTGAGTTACTCGCGGGTACCGCCAACGGCTGTCCGCAGGTTCCTCGACCCCGGGGACCCCGCCTGCAGTCGTAAGCACGGGTTAATGATGCCCTGCGCTCACGAGGAGTACCTGGACCTCCGCCTCGGTTACGCAGACCGCGTCCGCGACTACGAGCCCTAGGGTCTGTCTCGAAGTGTTGATCAACGGCGTGTCGGAGCCGGACAGGCGAAGAGGCCTCCGGTAAAGGGTTCATCGACCAAGAAGAACCTGTAACCGGAGACCTCGTGGCCACCTTAGCGGTGACGCGGCGCTTCGACCTCACCGATGCGCAGTGGGCGCGGCTGGAACCGCTCCTGCCTGCACCCAAAAGGCCAGGTCGTCCGTCGCAGTGGAGCAAACGCCAGTTGATCGACGGAATCCGCTGGCGGGTACGCGTCGGCGCGCCGTGGCGTGACGTTCCCGAATGCTACGGCTCCTGGCGGGCGGTCTACAGCCTGTTCCGCCGCTGGCAGCGCGCCGGCATCTGGCAGCAGATCCTCACCCGGCTGCAGGCGGAGGCTGACGCGCGGGGCCTGCTCGGCTGGCAGGTCGGCGTGGACTCCACCATCTGCCGGGCCCATCAGCACGCCGCAGGCGCCGCCCGGCACGGCGAGCTCCAGGCCGAGCCGCCCGGCGGCGTGCGAGCCGAGCCTGCCGACCATGCTCTCGGACGCTCCCGGGGCGGGCTGTCGACCAAGCTGCATCTGGCCTGCGAGCAGGGCCAGCGCCTGCTCGCGGTGGCGCTCACCGGCGGGCAGCGCGGCGACGCGCCGCAGTTTCCGGCCGTGATGGCCGCGATCCGGGTGCCCCGGCTCGGGCCCGGCCGACCACGTACCCGGCCCGAAACCGTCCGCGCCGACAAGGCCTACTCCTCACGCGCCATCCGACGGCACCTGCGCTCCCGCAAGATCCGCTGCACCATCCCCGAACCGGCCGACCGGATCGCCGCCCGCAAACGGCGCGGTGCCCGCGGGGGCCGGCCACCTGCCTTCGACCCCATCGACTACCGCGCCCGCTCAGCCGTCGAGTGCGGCATCAACCGGCTCAAACGACACCGCGCCATCGCCACCCGCTTCGACAAGCTCGCTGTCCGCTACGAAGCCACCATCCACATCGCCGCCATCAACGACTGGCTCATCATCCTTTGAAACACGTCCTAGGACGAACCGCTGGTGACCGAGCTGACCGGCGCGAGCAGCGTCGCTGAACTACGCCATCAGATCTTCCAAGACGCCGGCACCGGCAAGCAGCGCCTCCTGCTGGTCCTCGATCAAGACCATCGAAGCGAGCTGTTCGGTGTCATCGGCGCCGTTCTGGGGCATCCGACCCCCGACGCCTGCGAACTCCGCTACATCCACCTGGTCCAACCGCGTCACCACCGTCCGAAGCAGCCCGCTCGGCTGATCACGGCGCTCTGCTTCGAACTGCAGAAAGAGGGCTACACCAATCTCGTCCTGAGCCAACCTCCGACCGAGCTATGCCAGAAGCGGCTGAGACCAGTCATCTTGCGCGGCACAGCGCCCACCAGCCGAGTGATCCCCTTGACCGACTTCCGCCCACCCGAGCACTACGCCTGGCGGGCGGACCCCTTCCTCCTCTGAACGGGAAGGGGCAGCCATCCATGCCTTCGCGTTGATGCAGACCACTTCTGACATTGGTGCAGACGACTTCGGAAATTGACAACGGCTTCGGTCCAGTGATCGACGCTGCCAGAGTGTCCAAGAAACGTGTCGAGAAGTCGGGGTGTCCAACAACTTCACCATGGCCGTTTCTCGTACGATTCCGGGGTGACGATCACTCCGCCCGGCGCCGGGAACCGCAGTGGAGCTCTTGTCGTCGATGACTCTCTGACTGCCGAACCCGCTGGCGTCACCGGCGCCTTGATCGGTTACGCCCGCGTCTCCACCGCCGGGCAGCTCCTGGATCGGCAACTGGCCGCCCTGACCGAAGCGGGCTGCCTTCGCATCTTCGCTGACAAGAAGTCTGGTAAGAACGTCGAACGTGAGGAGCTGTGGAAGGCCCTCGACTACATACGCGCCGGCGACACCCTTGTGGTGCCCTCGCTGGACCGGCTCGGCCGCTCCCTGCAAGACCTCATCTCCATCGTGGCCGGGCTGCGTAAGCGCAGCATCGGCTTCCGCTCCCTGCACGAGGCGCTCGACACCACCACCCCCGGCGGTCGACTCGTCTTCCACGTCTTCGCCGCCCTTGCCGAGTTCATCCGCGAGCTGATCGTCGAGGGCACGCACGAGGGCCTGGCCGCCGCCAAGGCTCGCGGCGTGCGGCTCGGCCGCCCGCCCGCGATGACCCCCGAGCAGGTCCGGCACGCCCGCGCCTTGCTCACCCAGCCCGACGCCACCG
This sequence comes from Nonomuraea sp. NPDC049419, assembly GCF_040676995.1. Lineage (NCBI taxonomy): Bacteria > Bacillati > Actinomycetota > Actinomycetes > Streptosporangiales > Streptosporangiaceae > Nonomuraea > Nonomuraea sp. NPDC049419. Next base: position 69,838 of record NZ_JBFAQB010000021.1, read on the forward strand.
TTTCCTCGATCGCCCGGCTGCTGAACGTCAGCCGCTCCACGATCTACAAGTACGTGCCCGAACTCGCCACGGGCCGCCCTGCCATCGAACAATCAGCAGCACGAGTCGAACTGGAGACGGGCGGCTAGATCCCAGGTCAGCGTCTACTTGGCGGCTGATGGCGCGTTGGTTAACGGCACCCCTACGACGCCGCCCACCACCGTTGGCAGACCTACTGTGCACAGGCCGGCGTCGAGATCGACATGCACCAGTTGCGTCACGCCCACGCCACCGACCTCGTCAACGCCGGCGTGTCCATCGAGGCCATGCGACGCCGGCTCGGCCACGCCTCCACCGAGACCACGCAGTTGTACGCGCTGCTGGACGACGAAGTCGCCGACGCCGACACCGCGCCAGGACGAGCCGCTGATCGAACCAGCCTTACCTGCCAGCACTGCCCTGTTGTGACCTGGCCAACTAGCATGGACTACAGGAGGGGGATGGTCTGCATGCACATCCGCAGCACCGCCGCCGCGCTCACCATCGGAGCAGCCGTGGGCATCCTCACTGGAGTCCCATCCGCAGCCTGGACGCTCGCCCACATGCCAGCTGACCCGCCGACTACCGGCGAACACGACCGCATGATGGCCGACTGCCACCAGATGATGGACATGGGCGCGGACATGACCGGTCAGAACCGGACCAACTGAACGAAGCGTAGGACAACCCCATCGCCGCCTGCCGGGCGGCACGCTGGCCTCGCGCCACCGCGGCGTTCGGTTACTGATCACCCGGATGACGCCGGCGTCCATCGCGTCCGGACGAGCCGCTGAGCAAACCTGCTCCGCTCGGGTCCTCCTGCCGTCGTTCTTGGTCGGCACCCTCCAAGAACGCATCGTCCAGAGAGTCCGAACCGAAATGTCACGCCAAGCCGCATCAGCTCCGTCCGCTAACGCGACTTTTCGTTCGCATGCTGCTCTATCCCGGGACAGGACGACAGCGACCTAGCGCGAACCCGTAGCGGGAAGCTCACTGCAAGCTACTTGCGGGAATTCTGCCTTCTCGCAAGTAGCTCGGAGACTAGTGCGGCGCAACAGATCGTGTTTTCTGATTTTTATTTTCTGGAAAATCGAAAATGGTACGCTGGTTGGGTGACTGCGGAGACCAGTGTCGTAACGCCTTGTAAGCACTGTGGAGCGCCGATCGAGCAGCGGCGGGGGAGAGGGCGGCCGAAGGCGTACTGTCCGGAGAAGGACTGTCAGGCGGCGGCCAAGCGGGAGCGGGAGTTGCGGCGGGCGACCCCAGGGCTTGAGGGGGCGCTGGCCAGGGCCGAGCAGCTGTACGACCGGATGGAGAGCGGGCTGGCGGCGGCCATTGAGCCGCTGGCCAAGGCGCTGGCCGAGGAGCTCAGCCCCGCCGGGGTCGAGGCCAAGCTGAGTGCGGTGCAGGCCGAGGCGCATACCCGGGTGGCGATCGCGCGTACGGAGCGTGAGCAGGCGTTCGAGCAGGTACGCCTGGCACGTGAGGCGGCCGAGCACGCCCGGCGGCAGACGGCGGAGATGCGGCAGCGGCTGGAGGAGGCTGAGAGCGAGCGGGAGACCGCGCTGGGTGACGCCGAGCGGGCTCGGGAGCAGGCGCTGGCGGCGTTGCGGGAGGCGGCCAGCACCGAACGGCAGGCGCTGCAGACGGCGGAGGAAGCCAAGCGGCGGGCTGAGCTGGCCGAGCGGCGCGCCGCTGAGGCGCTCCGTGAGGCGGAGCAGAACGCGCTGGCCAGGGACCAAGCCGTCCAGGAGCTCGCTGAACGCGTCGAGCTGGCCAACCGCCAGATCGCCGAGGCCCAGGCCCAGGCCGCCGAGGCCATGGAGCGCGCCAAAGCCGAGATCGAGCAGGCCGAGGAACGGGCGCAGGTGGAGATCGCGCAAGCCAAGGAGGCGGCCCGGATCGAGGTCGCGCAGGCCCAGGAGGCGGCCCGGGCCGAGATCGAGCGAGCGCGTGAGGAGGCTCAGGCTGAGGTCCTGCGGGCGCGGCAGGCGGCGGACGCACAGGTCGTACAGGCTGAGGAACGGGCGCAGGCGCAGGTCGCTCGGACGCGGGAGGAGGCGGACGCGCGGGTCACGCGGGTGAAGGACGAGGCGCGGGCGGAGGTCGTACGCGCGAAGGAGGATGTGGCGTCGGCGCGTGAGGAGCGGGATCGGGCGCGGGACGAGGCGGCGGCGGCCGTACGGGAGCGGGAGCAGGCCGAGCGGGAGGCCGCCGGCGCCAAGGCGCGGGAGGAGGTGGCGGTGCAGGAGCGTGAACGGGCCGTCGAGCGCGCCGTCACCGCGGAACGTACCGCTGCCGAGGCAGAGCGGGATCGGGCGGTGGCGCTGAAGGACACCGCCCGAGCCGCCGCCGAAGCCGAGCAGCTTGCCGAGCGGCTGGCGTCCTTGGAGGAGGAAGGCACCGCCGCGCTGACGCGCGAGCGCAAGCTGACGTCGCGGGAGCGGTCGCGCGCGGATGCGGCGGTCAAGGAACGCGACCGGGCCCAAGCGGAGCTGCGGCTGGAGCGGGTACGGCTGGAGGACCTGCGGGCGGAGCTGGAGACGGTACGGGGCGAGGCCGCGCAACTGCGCGAACGAGCGGTGGCGGCGGAACTGCGGTCGTCATAGGCGGCCTGCCCGGGGTCGGGCACGAGCCGTCGGGGCCGGCACGCGGGGCATCGGGGTCAACGCGAGAAATCTCAAGACACTCGAGGTCCCGCGTCCGCTCCTGGGGACGCCGGGCGCGAGAGCGGCCAGGCCGGCCCGCGTGCCGTTACGCAGGCCGACATCTATGCGATGTGGCCGCCTCTGTCGCGTGCGGCCATGCGGGCCGGCCCCGTGCGGAGCGGGCCGGCCCCGTCGCGCGGGGTTGGTGCAGGCCGGCCTCGATGCGGAGCGGCCGGCTTTGCAGCGCGGAGCTGATGCAGGCTTACCACGAGGTTCGCGCAACGGGCCCCGCGGAGAACACTCTCTCGCGCCGGGAGTCGTCAGGTTCGGCTGGACTCGCCCGTTTGATCCACCGTTCCTGACATGGGACGGCCCAGCAGGCCCGTGGCAACGGTCGCGACATGCGGGGCCAGGCCGGAGGCCCGCGCTTCGGCCAGGGCGGGGGTGGCCACGACCGAGCGCAGGATGCCGATGCCGACCATCCAGGCGCTGAGCAATTCGGCCCGCAGCTCGGCGTCCTCGCCCTCGGCCAGGTCCCGCAGGGCGTTGACGTAGGTGTCGCAGACCTCGGTGCGGATGCGCTGGCGGGCGTCCTCGTGGGCCGAGGAACGCAGCATGGCGACCAGGGGGTGCTCGCCGCCGTACTCCGTCCAGTCATGCTCGACGACCGTGCGCACCATACGGGCGACCAGCTCCTCTTGGGAGGGTACCCCCGCCCTGCCGGTCCACTCGCCGCGCTCATCGTGCACGCTCAGCTGCACCCCGGTGAAATCGGCATCGACGAACGCCTGCATGGCTTTCAGCAGCTCCGGGCGCTCCTCCCTGGCAGCGGCCTTCGGCTCGGTCGCGCTGCTGTCCGCGGTGGCTGGCCCGGGGGTGGCCGTCCCGGCCAGCAGCGCGGCGGCCAGCGCTGTGATGGCTACGCGCCGCAGGGCCTTGATCGTGGGTGGGGGTTGGGTTTCATGGTTCCTCGTCTTCACTATCGTGCTCAGGGCGAACCGTTCGCCGGGCACTGCGGGGGCGGGCAGGCCGGGTGCCGGTAGGCGGCCGCGTGCTCGTCGGCTCGCCTGCCGACACGTGCCCGGCGTGTTTGGCGCTCAGATGGGGCTACTGAGCCGGTCCGGTCTGCTCGTTGCCGAAGACTTCCGCGACGAGGCGCTGGGTCGCCTGCTGGAAGGCCGCTCCCAGGGACAGGGCGGCGTCGTCGACGTAGTTGAGCGCGGCGGTCAGGGTCTTGCTGCCGTCAGGGGTGCTGTACAGGAGCGCTGCGTGACCGGCCATGCCGCCGTTGTGGGTGATGACGGTGCCGCCGCCGGGCGCCTCCTGCACGAACACGCCCAGGCCGTAGCCGGCCTTGGCCTCCGGGGTGCACATCTCGGCCAGCAGCTCGGCCGGTAGCAGCTTGCCGCCCAGCAGGGCGGAGATGAACGTGTGCAGGTCACGGGTGGTGGAGATCATGTCCCCGCCGCTGGAAATCCAGGACGGGTTGTGCCGAGTGACATCGACTGTCTGGGTCTGACCGTCCTCCTCGTAGCGGTAGTAGGCGTGCGCGTGCGGCTCGGGGATGTCCGTCTCGCCGGCCGGCTGGACGGTGCCGGTCAGACCAAGCGGCCCCAGGATCAGCCGGTGCATCTCCTCGGCGACCGGGCGGCCGGTGACCTTCTCGATCAGCAGGCGGGCCAGCACGTAGTTGGTGTTGGCGTAGCTCCAGTCGGTGCCGGGCTCGAACCGGGCCGGCTTGGACAGCGCCAGCCGGACCAGCTCTTCTGGCCGGTAGGTGTGGAAGCGGTTGTCCACCCACTCCTTGCCCGCGGGGGTGGCGGGGATTCCCGGCGCGAACGTGCCGTCGGGGTCGAAGTCGCCGGTGAAGTTGAAGATCCCGCTGGTGTGCTGCAGCAGCATCCGCACGGTGATGCGCCGGTCCAGCCCGAACTCGGGCAGGTAGTCGTCCACGGAGGAGTCCAGGGCGATCCGGCCCTCGGCGACGAGTTGCAGCACCACGGTGGCGGTGAAGGTCTTGGTGTTGCTGCCGATCCGCACATGCCCGTCAACCGGAGGCTCGGTGTTCTGGCCCAGCTCGGCCACTCCGGCGCTGCCGGCCCACTCACCCCGCTTGTCGTGCACTCGCAGCGACACTCCGGTGAAACCGGAATCGACGATCTCCTGGATGACCTTCTGCAGTTCCGGGCGATCCTGGGCGGCAGCGTCCGTCGGCACGCCCCTGCTGCCGGAGGTGGCCGAGGCGACGTCGAGGGCTTCGGTGATCTTGCGAGCCATCTCCGTCATGGCGGGGCCGGCTTCGCCCCTGGTGGTTGCCTCGACGGCGATCAGGACGGTGCGGCGGAAATCGCCGGCCTCGGCCGGATCCTGCTGCTTGAGCAGGGTCATGGCCGCGGTCAGGGCCGGCAGCACCTGGTCGGCGAGGTCGGCCACGGTCTTGCCGTACTTCACGCCCTTGGGCGCCTTGGCGAGCACATGACCGATGCGGCCGGTCGCCGATGTCAGGGCGACAGATCCTTCGGTGGCGGCCCGGTGCGCCGAGCCGGCGGCACCAGCCGCGGACATCAGCGACACGGCGCCCCACGCGGCGGTCTGCAGGGTGAGCCGGTCCTGCTCGGTAAGGGTGAGGGACATGGTGACGTATTCCTTCTAAAGGTGAAATTTCACATGAACGGACACATGATGGAAGGGTGTGCTGATGGGTAGCGGGGTCTGGATCCGAAGGGATACCGCCCGGTGGCCGTCCTGGCGTCGCCGCTGACATGGCAGCGTCTGGTCGGCGGTAAGCACGATGGCTGTCCGCGCCGTGGGGGAGCGCGTGCACGCCGGTGGGGACCGGGCCTTCGGTTGCCACCGGTCACGGCGGCCACCGTGCGGCGAAGCTGGGCGCGTAGTCCTTCAGCCTGACGAGGTGCGTGCGGGCCGTCTCCCGTGTGCCGGCTGCGATCATGCCCGGCGCCTCCTGGGTAGGCATGCCCATGAAGAACCGGTCGGCGCCTTCGCGTCCTATCTGCTGGTGTTCGGCGACGAAGCCGCGCATCTCCCGCTCGTAGGCGGCGAACGCCGCCGGGTGCCCGCCGCCGGCGACGGCCAGCTCGCCGGCCAGGATGTAGGCGCCGATCAGCGCCTGGGAGGCGCCCAGTCCCGAGATCTGCGCCGCGCAGTAGCCGGCGTCCCCGAGCAGCACCACCCGGCCCGAGGACCAGCGGTACATCTCCACCTGGGCGTTGGCGTCGAAGAAGAAGTCCTGCGCCCTGCTCATCTCCTCCAGCAGGAGCGGGATGGGCCCGCCTTCGCCGGCGAACTGTCCGGCCACGATGCGCTTGTGCTGCGCGACGTCGTCACGGTCGTAGGCCAGCGCTCCGGAGGTGAAGTGCAGCGCTGCGTACGCCTTGGCGTTGTCGCGGATTCTTAGGATGTCGGCCGCCTTGCCCGGCATGCCGGGAAGCCGGTCGGAGCCGGGCAGGCCGAGGTCGAGGGGCAGGCTGAAGGTCGCCGTGTAGATGCCCAGGTGCCGGAAGAACCGCTCGCGCGGCCCGAAGGCCAGCGAGCGGGTGCGCGAGTGCAGCCCGTCGGCGCCGGCCACCAGGGCGAAGCGGCGCGGCCGGCCGCGTTCGAAGGTGACCCGCACGCCGGCAGGGTCCTGCTCCACCGAGGCGATCGAGTCGCCGAGGATGTACTCCACCTCCTGGCGGGTGGCCTCGTACAGCGGGCCGATCAGGTCGGCCCTGAGGATCTCCAGGTGGTACGGGCTCCCGTCACGGTCTGCACGCGCCGCGCCGCCCGGCCGCGTGTTCAACTGCTGAATCCGCTCCAGCAGGGCCATGCGGTCCAGCACGTCCAGAGCCTCGCCGCGCAAGCCCGTCACTCCCCCGCCCGCACGCAGTCGAGGGGCCCACTCGACCACGGTGGGGGTGAAACCGTGATGGCGCAGCCAGTACGCCAGAGCGGTCCCGGCGAGGCCGGCGCCGGAAATGAGGACGTCCATCACCCTGCTCCATCGAACCAATGAATCGTGCGGTTCGAGGATCAAGTACGGTGAGCACCCAGAACAATGATGAATGCTGAAAGATCACCTTCAGCGGGAGTAAACGGAGCAGGTCGGGCGTGGAGCTGCGCGACATCGAGATCTTCCTGACCCTGGCCGAGGAACTGCACTTCGGCCGCACCGCCGCCCGGCTGTGCCTGTCTCCCGCTCGCGTCACCCAGGCGATCCAGAAGCAGGAACGGCAGATCGGCGCGCCACTGTTCGAGCGCACCAACCGCACGGTAGGGCTGACACCGGTCGGGCGGCAGCTCCGCGACGACCTGCGGCCTCTCTACGCCGGGCTGAAGCACAGCGTGGAGCGGGCTCAGCTAGCCGGTCAGGGCATCACCGGCATCCTGCGTGTCGGCATGCTGCCCGCCAACGCCTACGACCTGCGCGCCTACTGGGACGTCTTCCGCCTCCGGCACCCGCAGTGGAGGCTGCGCGTCCAGAGCACCCAGTTCAGCGACTCCTTCGTCACGCTGCGCCGCGGTGACATCGACGTCCTGATCACCTGGCTGCCCATCGACGAGCCCGACCTCACCGTCGGACCGGTCCTGCTCGCCGAACCCCGGGTGCTGGCCGTCTCCACCGGCCACGAGCTCACCCGCCGCACCTCGGTCTCCCTGGAGATGGCCGCCGACTTCCAGCACCCGCACTCCGACACCCCGCCCGACTACTGGTACGACGCCTTCATCCCACGCGAGACCCGTCGCGGCCGCACAATCGAGCGCGGCCCCGTGGTGCGGAACACCGAAGAAGCCATCACCCTCGCCAGCATGGCCGAGATCGTCGTGCTCTTCCCCTCCCACATGACTCGCTACTGGATACGGCCGGACATCACCTACCTGCCCGTCACCGACATGGGACCGCTGCCGTACGCGCTGGTATGGCGCAGCAGCGAAACGGACAACGAACCCATCCGCGCCCTGGCCGAGGTCGTCCGCGAGCTTGGCCCCCTCACGCCACAGAGCTGATCGCATCCTGGCGGCGGGCGACATCCGCAGCTGGCTACGCTTCCACCTTGGCACCGAACCCCTCTTCGACCTGCGCCTGCCACCCGCCCCGGCCGACCCCGCGCGCCCATACCCCAACACCGTGGCGCTGCCCCAGTGGCGCACCGAGGCGATCCTGCGCGACCGGCTCGCCGAGCTCGGCGGGAAGGTGGAGTTCGGGCGGCGGCTGACCGGATTCGACGCCGACAATGAGGGCGTGACTGCGACGCTGGAGGGTGGCGAGCGTCTCCGGGCGCGCTACCTGGTCGCCGCGGACGGCGGACGCAGTCTGATCCGCCGCACGCTCGGCCTGCCCTTTGCCGGCTCCACGGCCGAGGACATGCGCGCGCTCATCGCCGACGTGCGCATCGACGGCTTGGACCGCGATAGCGGCACGCACCTGTGGGTTGGCACCGACGGCCACATGCTGGTCGCCCGCCCCATCCCGCACGCCGAGACCTGGCAGGTCGTCACCTCGCTGGAGCCCGGCCAGGAGGGCAGGCAGCACCCGGCACCGCCCGTATGCGGCTTACAGCCAGTTGCGGCGTTGAAGATCGCATACAGGCCGAGGCAGGTGAGCACCATCAGGCCGAGGGCGAACGGGTAGCCGTAGGCCCAGCGCAGCTCCGGCATGCCGGCGCCTCGAAGTTCATGCCGTGGATCTCCGGGTACGAGCGCAGATGCTCCAGCTGCTCCTCGGAGAACATCTTCTCGGACCACGCACCACCTCTACCTGCCGTACCGGACGAAACCGGAACGAACGTTTCGGCAGTGATCACCAACGAGTCAAACACGGCCGTTTCTGCAGGTTAGGTGGTACTTCTTCGGAATTTCCTTATTGCTACCGGGACCCGTGTCGGAGGAGATCGTGGCCGGGTGGCGGGCCCGCGCGATGAAGATGTACCCCTCCGACTTCGCGGCCGCCCCCGGCAGGGTGCGGATCACGCTGCTGGCCGGGCTGTGCTGGACGCACAAGGGTGGCCGCGTCCGCCCCCGGCAAGAACGCCGACAGCGAGGCGGCGCTGCGGCGAACATCTTCTATGGCAAGGCAGCGACCTGACCGGCGACGACCGCGAGAGCGTCGAGGTGTCCGCGCTCGCGCCGCATCTGGTCCAGGCCTCGATCACCTACCTGAACACCATCCTGATCCAGACCGTCGTGCGCGATGCGAAGGGGCGCAGGAAACCGACCCCGATCGATCTGCGCGGCCTTTCCGCACTGTTCTGGACCCACCTGAACCTGTACGGCAGGCTGGAGCTGGACATGAACCGACACCTGGACCTGGATCCAGGCGGCGCCGAGCAGCGGCAAGGCGACGGCGATGCCGCGCCCGCCGAAGAAGAACGGCGCGAACAGCTCGGTGGGCAACACAATGCGACGGGTGGTCTCGGTGTCGCCGGAGGGGTTGAGCAAGTGGGTCATGAGCTAGCACTGCTCCACGGGCTCCAACCGCGCCGCCCGTCGAAGGCCGGCGAAGTCTTCCGCAGGAGGTGAGTGTGATTGCTGCGCGGTCCAGGGACTGTTGAAGCGGAAGTTCTCCAAGGAAGAGGGGGTATCTGAGGCTCGGCAGAGGCCTACCCCGGTGGGGCAGCGTGCCGGTGCCATCCTCGCCGCGGCGGGTGCTCGCTACAGTGGAGACACTCCGATCATGGCGCCAGCCGGCTCTGGTATCGGATGTTCGTCAATTGACTGCCACAACCCCATCGGTGGCCATATGACTGAAGAGCGTAGTGCGAATGCCCAACCGCCAGCGGGCGATGAGCAGACACCCGCGTTGGAGGTTCGGGGGCTGCGAAAGGCGTTCGGTGACGTGGTCGCCGTGACACGGGTGGACCTGACGGTGCCGAGTGGTTCGTTCTTCGGGCTGGTCGGGCCGAACGGGGCGGGCAAGACCACCTCTTTGTCCATGGCGGTCGGGCTCCTGCGGCCCGACGCCGGGGCGGCACGGGTGTTCGGCGTCGATGTCTGGGCCGACCCCGTGCGCGCCAAGACGATGCTTGGCGTGCTGCCGGACGGCCTGGCGATGCCCGAACGGCTGACCGGCCGAGAGATGCTCACGTATCTGGGGCTGTTGCACGGTCTGGAGGCCACCGTGGTCGCCGCGCGCGCCGACGAGCTGTTGACGGTGATGGAGCTGGACGGCGCCGAGCGGACGCTGGTCGGCAACTACTCCGCCGGTATGCGCAAGAAGATCGGCCTGGCCACCGCACTGCTGCACGGTCCTCGGCTGCTGGTCCTGGACGAGCCGTTCGAGGCGGTGGACCCGGTCTCGTCGATGACGATCAAGGCGATCCTCCAGCAGTTCGTCCGCCGGGGCGGCTCCGTGGTGGTCTCCAGTCACTCCATGGCGTTGGTCGAGCTGCTCTGCGACCAGGTAGCGGTGATCGCCGCGGGCAGGACGGTCGCCGAGGGCGCCCTTGACGAGGTGCGCGACGGCGCCAGCCTGGAGGACACCTTCGTGCGACTGGTCGGCGCGTCGAGCCCGGGTGAGCAGGGACTCTCGTGGTTGGCGTTCTGATCCGGATGAAGCTCGCGATGCTCCGGAATTCGATGACCGCGGGACACGCGGCAGAGATGACCCTGGGTGCCGTGCTGGGCCTGCTGACCGCGGCGGGCACGATCATGGTGGCGGTGAACGACGCGGCCATCTCCGCCGATGTGCTCGCGGCCGTGTTCGCCGGGTGGGCGCTCGGCTGGGTCCTTGGCCCGATGTTCGCCGGCGGTGAGAAGAACGACGTGCGCCCCGAGCACCTCAGCCGCGTTCCGATGACGTCCAGGACGATGGCGAGCGGCCTGTTCGGCGTGTCGTTGTGCAGCATCGGGGCCGCGGTCACGCTGCTCGCGTTCCTCGCCCTCGTCGTGTTCGGCGCCCGGCTCGGTCCCGGGCCGACGCTGGTCGCGGTGGTTGCGGTGCCGGCCATGCTCGCGACGCTGGTGCTTTGCTCCCGGGTCGTGGTCGCGCTGGTCGGCGAGACGATGCGCTCCCGGCTCGGCGCGGCGATGATCGCCGTGCCGTGGGCGGTGATCGTGGCGTGCGCTTCGAACATCGGCATCCTGCTCGTCGTGCTCGGCCAGTCCCAGCTGCTGCGTGGCGGCTGGCCGGCCTGGCTGCCGATCATCCTGCGGGTGCTGCCCTCCGGCTGGGGCATCGCGGCCGTGGAGGCGGCGAGCCGATCCGACTGGCTGGTGGCGGGCGGTGCCCTGGTCTCGCTCATCGCGCTGGTCGGCGGCCTGCTGTCGTTGTGGTCGAGGCTGCTGCATCGCCGCATCACGGGTGCGCTTGGCGCGCCGGCCGTCCGGCCGAAGGTGTCCACCCGGTCCCTGCTCGGACGGTTGCCCTCGACCAGGCTCGGTGCCGTCATCGGCAAGGAGCTGCGGACGTGGGCGAGGGACATGCTGCGGACATACTTCTGGTTCTTCGCGCTGTGGTTCAGCATCGCCTACACGGCGCTGCCGCTGCTCGCGGGCGTCACGGCCTACCTGCCCTGGGCAGGCGTCGCGCTGGTGGTCATCGCCGCGGCGTGCTCGGCGAACCTCTACAGCGCCGACGGCAGCGCGCTGTGGCTGACGCTGATGACCCCGGGCGTCGAGCGGGCGGACGTGCGGGGCCGCCAGACGGCGTGGCTGCTGGTCACCGTGCCGGTGGCCGTGACGCTCACCGTGATCGGGGTCCTGATCGACGGGCAGAGCTGGCTCTGGCCGTGGACACTCGGCATCCTCGCCAGCTCGATCGGGACCGGAGCCGGCCTGCTGGCGCTGCTGTCGGTCATGGTACCCATTCGGATGCCCGACGCCCACCGCCGCAGCGCGAACCCCGCCACCGACAGCGGCAACCTCACCGGGCTGGTCTGGACGATGATCGGCGCCTCGGTCGCGGCCGCGCTGCCCGTCGCCGCGCTCGTGCTCGTGGGCACGTTACGCGACGACCCGCTGCTGCGGTGGTCCGGTCTCCCCCTCGGCCTGGCCATCGGCGGACTGTGCATGTGGTTGTTCGGGCGACTGGCCTACCGCAGGCTCGAGACGAACGGGCCCGAACTGCTGGAGAAGCTGCGTGGCGGGAACCCGAACCTCCGCCTGCGGCCCGGGGAGCCCAAGGTCGTCCTGGTCGAGCCGTCAGGCGGGACCGGCATGCGCCTCACCGTCAGTCTGTGTCTCGGCGGTGGGTGGGTTCCGATGGCCTCCGGCGTGATCTCGTTGATCCTGATCTCCCAAGGCGGTACCTCGCGGACGCTGTGGACCTTCGCGACGCGGCTGCCCGAGCCGTTGCCCGTTCCGGTCGCGATCCTGCTGATCGGGCTGAGCGTGCTCATCTACGCGACCGGCGTGCGCACCCTGCTGACACTGCGCAGACGCCGGCGTGAACCGACGCGGATCTCGGCGTCCGCCGCACCGGCAGGACAGTTGCCGCGCCCGCGGTCATGAAAGTGGGGGATGTGAACCGCAAGGCCTTCATCCGCACTGAGCTGGGTGCCGCCGCCTCCATCCCCGGCGGGCAAGAGGTTCTGCGACGTGACCGCGTCCGCCGACCCGGCCACCGCCGTCGAACGCTTCGACTGCCCGATGTGTGCCGCGCCGGCGGGCAGCCCCTGCCACACCCGCGGGCAGTAGCGACGGCGACGTCCCGTCGCAGGCTGGCGCACGATGAGCCCGCCTTCGGGAGCCTCGCACGGCATTTCGTTACATGGTGCCGCTGGCGCGGCGCTGGGTACGGAGTTTCGCTAAGCGGGTCGAACAGGGCCTCGTGGGTGTTGAGAGGGTGGTTGGATCACAGCACTTCGGTACAGCTCTCCCAATGCCCGCCCTGGCTGGTGCTGGCCTTAAGGGTGTAGCGGGCGTCGGTAAGAATCGAACCACCCGCTACACGCGATTGAGCCGGCCTATGTCAACGGCGTCGTCGCCGGGGTGGGTCCAGGTCGGCAAGCGCAGTTGCGACGGCATCGGTGCTGGGTCGGACGTAGATGCCGAGGGTGCGCAGGTTCTTGTACCCGGAAGCCCGATGAGCATGGACGCCGATCAGCACCAACAGAAGCGCACGGACGGCCAGGTACCGCGCCGATCCATGGCCCGCCCGCCACACCAGGAGCGCGGTGATGATCTGCATGAGCATCGCGGCCGAGACGACGCCGCCCGTGGCATGGTGCAACTGGCGGCTGGCGTCGCCGGACAAGGGCTGTCCGGCGGTGATCCCCGGCATCAGCAGCGCGGCGGCAAGGAACACCGTGCTCGCTTCGTCAGGCCGAAGAACCGGGTGGGTGCGGTGTCGGCTTTCGGCCGCCGTGGGCTCACCAGGTCACCCGCAGCGTGTGCACGCCGTACACGAGGCTGAAGACGCGGAAGTCCACCTGCTCGTTCGGATCGGCCAGGGCGAGGCCGGGGAAACGGCGAAGTAGTGCGGGGAAGGCGATGCGCATCTCCATCCGCGCCAGCGGCGCCCCGAGGCAGTGGTGCACGCCATGGCCGAAGGCGACGTGACCGGCGGCTCCCCTAGTGATGTCGAGGGTCTCGGGATCGCCGACGAAGGCGGGGTCGCGGTTGGCGGCGGGGAACGAGCAGATCACGAGCGATCCCGCGGGGATGGCATGCCCGGCGATCTCCACCTCCGTCGTGGTCGTGCGCGGCGGCAGCGACTGCACAACGGACAGCCAGCGCAACAGCTCCTCGACGGCGGGCTCGACTTGGGCTGGATCCTCACGGATCATCGCCAGCTGGTCCGGGTGCCGGAGAAGAGCCAGGGTGCCCAGGCCGAGCATGTTCGAGGTCGTCTCGTGCCCGGCCAGCAGCAGCAGGCTCGCGATGCCGATCAGTTCGTCGGTGCTGAGATCGTCGCTGTGCTCGCGCACCAGCATGCCGAGCATGTCCTCACCTGGGTCCGCCTGGGCGCGGCCCACCAAGCCGGCCATGTAGGCGCGGTCCTCCCGCTGCGCCGCGACGCGCTGCTCCATCGGTAAGGAGGTGTCCAGCATGCGCACGGAACGCTCCTGGAACTCGTCACGGTCGGCATGCGGCACACCCAGCAGCTCGCAGATCACCAGCGACGGCACCGGCAGCGCGAAGTGCTCCACCAGATCGGCCGGCTTGCCCGCGCGCTCCAGATCGTCCAGAGCCGCCTGGACGATCTCGGTGATCCGCGGCTCGAGCCTGCGCATCCGCCGTACCGTGAACTCCGGGGTGAGCATCCGGCGCAACCGCGTGTGCTCGGGCGGGTCGAATCCGATCAGCTGCCCGGCCCGCATCTTGGCCAGCTCGTCGGCGTTCATCTGCCCCGATCCTGGGAACGGCGTCAGGGCGCTGCTGAAGCGGGCCGGATCCGCCAGCACCTGGCGAACGTCCTCGTGGCGGCAGACCAGGTACGCGGGCAGGCCGAACGGGGTCTCCACCCGCACCACACCCTCGCCGTCGCGAAGCCGGGCCAGCTCCTCGACCGGGTTGAGCCCGTTCCGCCACATGTGCAGCGGCAATTCCAGTGCTTCTGTCATCATCTGTCCTTTCGTCTGGTGATGGTGCGGGTCTTGGCCAGCAGGTCGATGACCTCGGCTGTGGAGGCGCGCTCGCCGAGGAGCGGGAAGATCCGTTCCATGCTGTGGCGATGCGTCTCGGCATCCCGATCGGCGATGGCGTCTGTCACCAGCGTGACGTTGTAGCCGTGTTCGTAGGCGGCGCGGGCGGTGGACTCCACGCCGATGCTGGTGGCGATCCCGGCCAGCACGAGCTGTGTGACGCCGCGGCGGCGCAGCCGCAGGTCGAGGTCGGTGCCGTGGAAGGCGCTCCAGGTGCGCTTGGTCACGGTGATGTCGCCGGGGTGGCCGGTCAGCTCATCGACGATGGCGTCCCAGGCTGCGGGCAGGGGGCCGGGCGGGCGGGGGATCTCGGTGCGTCCTGGAGCAGCATCTGATCCGTCCGCGCTGGCCGTGAGCCGGACCAGGACGACCGGAGCACCGTGGTGGTGAAAGGCGTCAGCCAGTTCGACCGCACGGGCCACCACCTCAGAGGCGGTGCAGGGGGTGGTGGGGAGGCCGGCGACGAGGTTCTGCAGGTCGATGAGAACCAGTGCAGTTGTGGTGTCCATCGTGGTGATGGGCATGAGTGTGCCTCTTTCTGATGAATCCTGGCGCCGCCCTTGTTCTCGAGGCTCCGGGTCGTGGAGCTTCGAGGACAAGGGCGAGGTGGTGCCGTACGCCTGTTCAGGGTTGGGCGTCGAGCCACTCCTGGAAGGTGGGTCCGGCGAGTTTGGCGTGCGGGCTGGGAAGGAATCCGCCGTTGGCGGCGATCTGGGCATCGGGCATGCTGGAGCCGTCGACGCCGACGACCTTGATGCCGCGGCGGGCGCCGAGGAGCTGGGCCGCCTCCGCCATGGTCTCCTTGCGGGGACCGGCGATCTCGGGGATCGGTGTTCCCGGGGCGGGCGCGTCGGGGGCGAGGGCAAGGTCCACCAGTGTCTCGGCCACGGTGCGGCAGGCCACAAGCTGGGTGGGCAGGGCGGGGATGTAGGCGACGTCGCCGCCCTGCTGCCAATCCAGGAGCTGACCGACGAACTCGTGGAACTGCGCGGCCCGCAGGATGCGGACGGGCAGCGGGCCGGACAGCAGGACCTCTTCGTGCACCTTCTTGGCGGCGAGGAAACCGGCGGTGGCCTTGTCGACGCCGATGATGGACGCCATGGCGATCCGAGCCACCCCCGCCTGCTGACCCGTCTCTTGCAGGTTGCGGGCCGACGTGCGGAAGAACTCCGTCGCCGCCTCCTGGTCGGAGGCGTGCCACGAGGCGGCGTCGATGATGGTCTCGACCCCGGTGAGGGCCTCGGCGAGAGCCTCACCGGTGATGATGTCCACGCCGGTGGCTCGGGACATCGGCACGACCTGGTATCCCAACTCTCCCAGGACGTCGACGACGTGGCGGCCCAGCCGCCCGGTTGCTCCGGCCACTGCGATCTTGCTCATGTCCATCCCTTTCTGGTTGCTGTAGTTCTGGCCGGAGGGCCTAGTCGCTGTAGTTCTGGCCGGGGGGCATGCCAGGGATCGGCTTGGCGATGAGGGCGGCGGGGGTGAAGAAGCCGATGTGGGCGATCGCCATGATGAGCGACCACATCGCCCGGTCGTCGTAGTGCGTGGACGCCCTGGCGTACAGCTCGTCAGGGACGCGCTCCCCGGACGGGTTCGGCGTGAGGACCGCCTCCACCAGCTCCAGCGCGACCCGTTCCGCATCGGTGAAGTAGGTGGCGTCACGCCAGGTGGCCACCGCGGTGATGCGCTCCTCTGCTTCACCGATCTTGCGGAGGTTGTTGGTCTCCCGGATGGTGAAGTACGTGCTGCCGAGGATCTGCCCGGCGCGCAGCTGCAGCAGGCTGATGGTCGTCGGGGGAATCGGACCATTTGTGAGGGACTGGTGCAGGGGGCCGGCGACTTCCGCCATCTCGGGGAGGAAGGACAGGGGGTTGGGCATACGCGAACGTTGGGACATGGAATGGACTTCCTTACTCGTGGTGTCACGTCGTTACGAGCAAGAGATCCCGGCGATTCGATCCTTGTGACAGGCAGGCCCATGTGACATAGACCACCGGCCGTTGGTGTCACAAAGCAAGGGGGGCCGGGATCGTATGGATATGCCACCGTCGCGAAGGAACAGGCAGGAAGCAGTGACGAGCGAACGAAGCGAGCAACCGACGGGCCCAGCTATGGACGCGGCCACCAAGGCGTTCGTCGTCCACCGCAACCTGCTGTTCACCCTCGCCTACGAGATGCTCGGTTCCGCCGCCGACGCCGAGGACGTCCTGCAGGAGACCTGGCTGCGGTGGGTGGGCGTCGATCTGGACCCGGTGCTGGACCAGCGCGCGTACCTGATCAGGATCGTCACCCGGCAGGCGCTGAAGCGGCTGCGTACGCTGGGCCGGCGCAAGGAGTCCTATGTCGGGCCGTGGCTGCCGGAGCCGCTGCTGACTGCGCCGGATGTGGCCGAGGATGTCGAGCTGGCCGACAGCGTCTCGATGGCGATGCTGCTGGTCATGGAGACGCTCGGCCCGACCGAGCGGGCGGTGTTCGTGCTGCGCGAGGTGTTCGACCTGGACTACGAGGAGATCGCCCAGGCCGTCGGCAAGAGCCAGGCGGCGGTACGCCAGATCGCCCACCGGGCGCGGTCACACGTCTCCGCGCGACGGCCACGCGGCACCGGCTCCCCGGCCGAGCACCGAACCGCGCTTGAGGCCTTCCAGCGAGCGGTCGAAACCGGCGAGCTGCAGAGCCTGCTCGACGTCCTCGCGCCGGACGTCGTCGCCCTGAGCGACGGCGGCGGAGTCAAGCATGCCCTGCTGCGGCCCGTCGTGGGGATCGACAACGTGGCACGCCTGCTGGCCCTCGGGTGGTGGAAACGCGACGCGGAAAGGTCGACTGAGCTGGTGCAGATCAATGGCGGCCCTGGGCTGCTCGTCCGCGTCAACGGCGAGATCGACGGCGTGGTGGCGGTGCGAGTGGAGAACGGCTACGTCACCGGCGCCTACCACGTGCGCAATCCCGAGAAGCTGTCGCGCGTGGAGCGGGAGACCGCAGTGAGCCGCTGAGGCAGGAACGACCTACCGCCCGCCGCGCTTCGCCCCCACCCCGGAGTCGGCCAGGCGTTCAGCGACGCCGTACATCCGCTCCAAATAGCCAGCGAGCCTGGTGGGCATCGAGGTGTGCGCGGCGTTGCCGGCGTCGAACCCGGCAGCCTGTCTTGCGCAACATGCCAGTCCGGCCCTGCGTCAGCCGTGCCCACCCAGCACGCGCCCCCGATCTTCACAGCGTTTCGAACGCTGCCGCCGCTGCGCTACCTCCTGGGACGTTTCATCGGCATGGGCGTCCGTCCGGAGCACATCGCCACATAGATCGACATGCAGGGGTGGCTGCCGTTCAGCCACTCGCGGTCGATCTCCTTGCCGGTGATCCTGCCGACGAGTGCCGGCGCTGAGGTGATGCTGGTCGCCAGGGGCGTCAGGGCCTGATCTGCCCGCTCTCAAGCGCCGTGTCCGTTCCGGACGCGGCGACGTCCGTCAGAGCTGGACGCCGACGACCTCCAGGAGTCGTAGCCGCTCGGCGGTCTCGCTGCCCTCCGCCACGCTGAAGGCCATGATCCGCAGGTCGGCGCCGAGCGCCGCGAGGATGTCGCAGTCGAGGGTGAGCTCGCCGACGCTGGCGTGCCGGACCGTCTTGGTCAGGGGCTCGTGCACGCCTACCACGCCTGAGTCCCACAGCGCCGCGAAGTCACCGCTTCGGGTACGGAGCTCGTCGATCAGTGCGGCAAGTCCGGCATCCTTGGGATAGCGAGCCGACGCCGCCCGCAGGTCGGACACGAAAGCCGCCTGGTGGCCCGTCTCCCTGCTCACCGCTTGGGGGTATCCGGCGGGCGGTTCCACGAAGGACCACCACACCGCGTTCCTCGCGAAGCCGCGCGACGCGGGCGGGTTGCCGAACAGCACGGCCCACAACCGGTTCCACGTGATGAGGTTCCATGCGGCGTCGTACACGCTCAGCGGGGTGCCGGTCAGCCGATCCAGCAGGCGCTGGACGCCGGCCGGCACATGGTCGGAGATCTGCCCGGAGCCCGGCACCGCCTGACCGGCGAGTACGAAGAGGTGCTCACGCTCCGCCGTCGTCAGCCGCAAGGCCCGAGCCAGCGCGGACAGCACGTGGGGGGACGGGTTCGTCGCCCTGCCCTGTTCGAGCCGCACGATGTAGTCGACGGACAGGCCGGCGAGCTGGGCGAGCTCCTCACGCCGCAGGCCCGGCGCGCGCCGGCCTCCCTCGTCCGGCAGGCCGACTTCGGCCGGTTTCGTACGATCCCGCCAGGCGTGCAGGGCCTTGCCAAGATCCGTGGATCCGGTCATTTCCCCAGTATGGGGCACTCGGCAGCGTCCCGTCGTGGTACTCCGGGTCCACTGGTTGAGGCGGGTACTGGTTGATTCCCGCGGGTCCGCGGAAGGTGGGCGTGCCGGCCGGCGGGGACCACTCGCCGCCGGGACCCAAGGAGCACGTTCATGAAGTATCGCAATCTCGGGCGGACCGGGATCAAGGTCAGCCCTTACGCGCTTGGCACGTTGATGTTCGCGAGCCAGATGGGCAATGATCCGGACGAATCGGTCCGGATCATCCACAAGGCGATGGATGCCGGGATCAACCTCATCGACACCGCCGACCGCTATGGCGACTCCGAGGACATCGTTGGAAGGGCTTTGAAGGGCCGCCGTGACGAGGTGGTCCTGGCCACCAAGGCCGGCATGCCGATGGGCGAGGGCCCGAACCAGCAGGGCGCCTCCCGCCGCTGGATCACCACCGCCGTCGAGAACTCCCTGCGCCGGCTCGGCACCGACTACATCGACATCTATCAGCTCCAGCGGCCCGACCCGGACACCGACCTGGAGGAGACCCTTTCCGCGATGACCGACCTGGTCAGGGCCGGCAAGGTGCGCGTGATCGGTACCTCGACGACGCCCGCCTCGATGATCGTCCAGGCTCAGTGGGTGGCTGAACGCGCCGGGCTGCAGCGGTTCCGTACCGAGCAGCCGCCGTACTCGATCCTGAACCGCGGCATCGAGCGGGAGGTCCTGCCGCTGGCGCAGGAGTACGGCATGGGCGTCATGGTGTGGGGCCCGTTCGGCCAGGGCCTGCTGACCGGCCGGGTGCGCAAGGGCGGTGCGAACGACCTCAAACGCGTCCAGTTCTCCCGCCACCTGTCCGACGAGCGCCGCATCGACGTCGTCGAACAGCTCATCCCGCTCGCCGAGGAGGCCGGCCTGCCCATGACGCACCTGGCCATGGCGTTCGCCATCGCCCACCCGGGCGTCACCGCCGCGCTCCTCGGCCCGCGCACCATGGAGCACCTCGACGACCTTCTGGCCGGGGCCGACGTCGAGCTGTCCGACGACCTCCTCGACCGGATCGACAAGATCGTCCCGCCGGGCACCGACGTCACCGCGCTCGACCAGGAGTACAAGCCCCCGGCGTTGCTCGACCCGGCGCTCCGGCGTCGTCCCGCCGGGCTCCGGTCGGCGGCCTGAGCCGGGGAGGTGGCCGGGCCTCGGCGCAAGGCTCAGCGTGAGTGCGTTCACGGCGAACGCCGGAACACCGCGATGGTCGCCCTCGGCCCGGTCAGGCGCCGCCAGCCGAGCCGTTCGTAGAGCCTGATCGCGTCGGTCGCGTGCGGGGCGGTCAGCAGCCAGCAAGGGTCGGTGCGGCCGCACAGGAGGTCGAGGATGCGTCCCGCGAGGCCCTGTCCGCGCGCGTGCGGGCTCACCGCCAGTTCGTCCACCTCCACCGCTCCGACCAGCAGCGTTTCCACCGCGTCACCGAGTTCGGCGCGGACGAGGTCGTAGGCGCGGCCCGTGGGGAAGGGCCTGGGGGTGCGCCATGCCGTACCGAGACCAACGGGTTCGCCGTCGTCGCAGGCCAGCACCGCCGCGAATCCGGGGCGTCGCGCGTCTGCGGTCAGGCGTGCGGCGAAGGCGGCGGCGGCGCGTTCGTCCTCGTGCCAGGGCGGGCCGCCGAACGCGGCCCGGTAGATGTTCGCCAGGTGGCAGGTGCGGGCCAGGGCCTCCTGGCCGGTGAGACGTTCGAGGGTCACGCGGTCGGCCTGCATGTCAGCGTTCCACGGTGCTGCGCAGGCGGGCTATGGGCACGAGCATGAGCAGGCCGAGCACGCCCAGCACGCTGAAGGCGAGGGTGAAGTCGCCTGTGGCGTCGCGCAGTGCGCCCACCAGAAGGGGGGCCAGCGCGGCGCAGCCGTAGCCGACGAAGAACGCCATCGCGCTGATCCGTCCGGCCTCGCCGGGATCGCGGCCGGCCAGCACGGGCAGGGTCAGCACCAGCGTGAACAGCCCGCCGTGCCCTACGCCGAGCGCCGCGATCCACACCCACGTCGCGGTGCCCGGCGCGTACGCCAGCCCCAGGAAGCCGGCGGCGGTCAGCGTCATCGTGAGCGCCAGGCCCGCCCATGGGCCGCGGCGTTCTCCCAGCAGCGCCGGTACGGCCAGCATCGCCACGACCTGAATGAAGATCATCACGGTCAGCATGCCTCCGGCGGCCGCCGCGTCGCGACCGGCGTCGTCGTGCAGCAGCGGCGTCACCCAGGCCAGCTCGCAGTAGTACAGGGCGGAGTTGACGGCCGACAACATGGTGATGTGCCAGGCCACGCCGCTGCGCCAGGGCATCTGCCGGGTCACGGGCCCGGCGGGGGCGGGGACGTCGTCCAGGCCCAGGGGACCCTTGGCGGCCGACCACAACGCGATGCCCGCCAGCGCGAGCACCGCCCAGGACGCGAGCGCTCCGGGCCAGGAGCCGAGGGCGCCGGCCAGCGGCGCGCTCACTCCTGCCGCCACCGCGCCGCCCAGGCCGAGCCCGGCGGTGTAGAGGCCGGTGACCAGCCCGGCGCGGGCGGCGAAGCGCGTCTTGACCACGGCGGGCAGCAGGGTTTGGGCGATGGCGATCCCCGCTCCGACGATCGCCGCGCTGCTCAGCTGGAGCCAGGTGGACTCGCCGAGCAGGCGCGCCGCCGTGGCGAGGGCGATGATCACGAGCCCGGCGAGCACGCCGGACTGCAGGCCGTACCGGCGGCCCGCGTATGCGGCCAGCGGCGCGCACACGCCCATGGCCAGCGTCGGGACGGTGGTCAGCAGCGACACCCCGGTCGCCGACAGATCCAGGTCGGCGCGGATCTGGTCGACGAGCGGCGAGACGGCCGCGATGGCCGGTCGCAGGTTCGCCGCCGCGACGAACAACGCTAAGGCCGCCACTCCCAGCGAGGTGCGGCTGGATTGCCGTGCTGTCTGCGTCATGGGCACTCCGCTCCTTCTTCTCGGATGTTTTCTATCCGAGTTCATATCACAACTCGGATATCTGTTGTCCGGGATGGGTAGGGTGGGGGCATGAAGATGTCGAGCGGGGTGGAGTGGGCGTTGCACAGCTGCGTCACGCTCAGCCAGAGCCACGAACCGGTGCCGGCGGCACGGCTGGCCGAACTCCACGGCACGCCGCCGGCGTACACGGCCAAGCACCTGCAGGCGCTGTCGCGGGCCGGGATCGTCCGCTCCACCATGGGGCAGGTCGGCGGCTACACCCTCACCAGGCCCGCCGCGGAGATCAGCGCCCTGGAGGTGGTGCGGGCCATCGACGGGGACGAGCCCGCGTACCGATGCGCCGAGATCAGGCAGCGCGGCCCCCTCGGCATCCCCGCCGAACGGTGCGCACGACCGTGTGCGATCGCCCGCGCCATGGCCGCCGCCCAGGACGCCTGGTCACGCGCACTCGCCGAGATCTCCATCGCCGACCTGGCCGCCGGCATCGACGCCGACAGCGACGGCACCGCCATGTCCGACGTACGCCGATGGCTGACCACCACCAGGAGCTGAAGCGATCGGCCGCGCCGGCTTGTGCAGACGCGTCATGCGGTGCTGGACGATGACGGGCGCAGGCCGTGAAGGGTGACGGCGAGGTTGCGTCGCCATCGGTCGGGTTCGGCGGCCAGGCTACCCGGCCGGAGATCTCCGGTACGGCCGGCCGACGGGCCGCCGACGTGCACGACGACACCCGGCACGCCCCGAGCTTCCGCGACGCCCAACGGCTGCACGCCTTGATCGAGCGCATTCGGGCGACCGACCAGCCGGGGGCGCCGGCCTCTAAGCGGTCTTCGGGAGTGCCAGCATCACCACGGCCGTGATCAGGTAGAGCGCGGCTGAGGCGAGCAGGACGACGGCGAGGGCGTGGCTGAAGCCGGCCGGACCGGCGGCCGCGGTGAAGAACACCGTGCCGAGGACGGCGATGCCGGCGGCGCCGCCGAGCTGGGTGACGGTGGACAGGACGCCGCCCGCCGCGCCCGCGTTGCGGCCTGGAACGCCGGCCAGGACGACGTTGACGAGGATCGGCGCGGCGAGCCCGAGGCCCAGACCGCCGATGAACAGGGCCAGGGCGAGCAGCCAGTAGCCGGGATCGTCGCCGTCCTTGACGACGTACCACAGGACGAGGTGCGAGGCCGCGATCGTGAGCGAGCCGGCGACCAGCAGCGTTCTGCCGGCCTTGGCGGCCAGCGCGACGCCGAGGCCGGAGGTGACCATCGAGCCGAGCGCGTACGGCAGGATCACCAGACCGGCCTCCAGGGCGGTGCGGCCGGTGCCGTTCTGCAGGTAGACCGAGAGGGTCAGGAAGTACGGCCCGATGCCGCCGAAGAACAGCACGGAAGCGGCCAAGCCGACGGCGAAGGCGCGGATGCGCAGCAGGGCGGGGTCGAAGACGGGCTCGGCGCCGCGGGCGGTGAGGCGGCGCTCGTACGCGAGGAAGATCGCGAGCACGACGACCCCGGCCGCCAGGAGCGCGTAGGAGCCCCAGCTCCACGTCTCGGACTGGATGATCGGCAGCAGCAGGAGCAGGATGCCCGCGGCGGCCAGGAGCGCGCCTGCCAGGTCAAGGCGTGCGGTCGAGGCGGAGCGGGACTCGGGCAGCACCTTCGCGCCGACGACGAGGGCCACGACGGAGACGGGCACGTTGATCCAGAAGATCGTCCGCCAGCCCAGTCCGAACAGGTCGGCCTCGACGAGCAGCCCGCCGAGCAGCGGCCCCGCGACCGAGGCGAGACCCTGGACGGCCCCGTACGCGCCGAACGCCTTGGCCCGCTCCTCCGGGGGGAACGAGGCCCGGATGATCCCGAACACCTGCGGCACCATGATGCCGCCGGTGAGTCCCTGCGCGGCCCGCATGCCGATGAGCATCGCCGGGTCGGCGGCCAGCGCGCACAGCGCCGAGGTCACCATGAACCCGGCCAGGCCGATGAGGAACAGCCGCTTGCGGCCGTACTGGTCACCGAGCCGGCCGCCGGTGATCAGGCCAGCGCCGAGGGCGAGGGTGTAGGCGGCGATCGTCCACTGGATCTGGGCGTCGTCGGCGCCGATGTCCCGCGAGATCGCCGGGGCGGCGA
This sequence comes from Nonomuraea sp. NPDC049419, assembly GCF_040676995.1. Classification (NCBI taxonomy): domain Bacteria; kingdom Bacillati; phylum Actinomycetota; class Actinomycetes; order Streptosporangiales; family Streptosporangiaceae; genus Nonomuraea; species Nonomuraea sp. NPDC049419. The sequence goes on from NZ_JBFAQB010000021.1 coordinate 93,453, forward strand.
CCGTGACGATCGTCGCGTCAAGCAGGTCCATGAACGACCCGAACAGCACCACGAGCAGCGCCGCCATGGGTACGGACGAAGTCCGAGAAGTAGTCATGACCCGGAACCATGGCGGACATAGTTGCCGCCGAGTGGCAACTATTGGGGAGAGAATCGGAGAACCATGGCTGCCACCTCCGCGCGTACGCTCAAGCTGCTGTCCATTTTCGGGATCGGCGCGACCCTGACCGCCGAGCAGCTCGCCACCCGGCTCGGCACGTCGGTGCGGACCGTGCGCCGCGACATCGACACGCTCAGGGAGCTCGGGTACGAGATCGAGGCCGTGCGCGGCACGGGCGGCGGTTACCGGCTCGGCCCCGACGCGCGGCTGCCGCCGGTCGTGTTCGACGAGGAGCAGGCCGTCGCGACGGCGGTCGCGCTGCAGACCGTCCCCGCGGTGCTGTCCGGCATCAGGGAGAACGCGGCCCGCGCGCTCGCCACGCTGCACCAGGCGATGCCCGCGCGCAGCCGCCTGCACGCCGAGGCGTTCACCGTCTCATCCGCCCGTAATTACTGGGAGTTCCCCGCTCCGCCGATCGACGCCGAGACCGTCCGCGCGGTGGGCAGCGCGATCAACCGGCGGCACCTCGTACGCGTCGACTACACCGGCGACGGCGAGCGGCCCGTCACGCTCACGCTCGAACCCCACGACCTCGTGGTGTGGGCGGCGCGCTGGTACCTGGTCGCCTTCGACCTGAAAGGCAGCCGCTGGCGGGCCATGCGCATGGACCGCATCCAGGCGCACGCTCCCACGCACATCCCCTTCGACCGGCGCGACATCCCGCACGGCGATCCGGTCGCCTTCGTCATGACCGCGCCCGACCGGGGCGACGCCCTCGCCGACTGGCCGTGCCGGGGCTCGGCCACCCTCGCGCTGCCCGCCGCCACCGTCGCCCGCTACGCTCCCGGCGGGTCGATGGTCACCTCCGTCACGGAGACCACCTGCCGCCTCACGCTGGGCGCCTGGTCCTGGCCGGGCATCGCCGGTCTGCTGCTCACCTTCGACTCCGACCTCACCGACATCGAGCCGGCCGAACTCCGCCAGGCCCTGCACTCCTTGCGCGCCAGGATCGTCAGAGGGCTCGGCTAGTCTGGCGTGATCCTGAACAGTCCGAGGGGATAGGTCGTGTCGTTCACCGAGGAAGAGATCGCTTTCCTGCAGTCGCAGCCGCTCGCGCGGCTCGCCACCGTCTCGGCCGATGATCAGCCGGACGTGGTTCCGGTGGCCTTCGAGTTCGACGGGAGCCTGTTCTGGGTGGGAGGTTCGGGGGAGTCCGTCCTGCACACCCGCAAGTTCCGCAACGTCGGCCAGGGCCGTACGAAGGTCTCCCTCGTCGTGGACGACATGGTGTCCTTCAACCCGTTCGTGGCGCGGGGCGTCCGCGTCTACGGGGAGGCGGACGGGCCGGTGGAGCGGGTGGGCATGGTCGGGCCCGGCCATTACCTGCGCATCACGCCGACGATCTCGTGGAGCTGGAACATGGCGGGCGAACCGGTCGGCGAGACCTGGTACGAGGCCCGCCGGGCCGTTCACCGTTAGGTCAGGTGCCGGGTGAAGAAGCGGATCGAGCTGTCGATCTCGAAGGACGGCACCCGGAAGTGACCGCCCGGGTTGGCGTGCAGGGTCTTCTCGGCGGAGCCGAGCGCCTCGAACAGCCTCATGACCGAGTCTCGCGGCTGGCCTTCGTCGTCCCACTGCAGCACGAACTCGACGGGGATCGTGATCCGCGCCGCGGTGTCGATGAGCCACTCGCTGCCGATGAGGCCGAGGACGGCGGCGGTGATGCGGGGCTCGGCGGCGACGAGGCGGATGCCCATCTCGCCGGCCGCGGACAAGCCGTAATAGCCGACCGGATGGCGGTCGCCGACGTGGTCCAGCTTTTGCAGCGCGTCCAGGGTGGTGCGCCAGTCGGGGATGAGCTGCGCCGCCACGGTCTCGTTCAGTGCGGGCCAAGCCGGGCCGAAGGGCAGACCGGCGGCCTCGCGTTCCTGGATCTGCGCGACGAGCCGCCGGATCTCCGGGTGCTCGGGCCGGTCGCCGGTGCCAGGGGCGTCGATCGCGGCGACCGCGAAGCCGCAGGTGGTGACGTAAGGGAAGGCCCGGGAGACGACCTCCCATCCCTTCTTGTGCTGGCCGCCGCCGTGCCCGATGAGGACCAGCGGACGGGGCCCTGAGGCGCCGGCGGGCGTCCACAGCACCCCGGGGATCTCGCCGATGGTGAACGGCTGCTCGCGGATGCCGTCGGTCACGGTGTCCGAGGTGATGCGCATGGCAGGGGATTACATCGGAATCCCGCCCGATCGGCGAGTGATTTATCCCGCGAGGCCGATCAGGGTGGCGCCGGCGACGATGACGGCGGCCAGGGGGTACGTCCACCACTTGGGCGCCGGTCCCCGCGCGAGCACCTTGACGCCGAGCGGGATGAGCGCGACGCACAGTCCGGCCGCGGCGATGATCGACGTCACGCCGGTGCCCTTGAGCACCCCGACCGGCATGGCCGCCATCAGCGCCAGGGCCACCGACTGCACCCGTCCGAGCGCGCCCGAGCGCCACGTGCCGGCGGCGAGGACGACCCAGCCCGCCATGGTGGCCAGGTTGATCGTCTGGAAGATGTGGAAGGAGCCGTACTGCTCGTTGATGGCCTGCTGGGCCGCCCGCAGACCCTGGACGTCCACCAGCTGGAAGGCCAGGTGGGAGACGCCGGCGTGGAAGGCGCGGGCGAACAGCCCCGCCAGGGTGAGGGCGAGGCCCCACTGGGCGAGCAGCGGGTGGGTGGCGGCGATCCGCCTGACCAGGCCCAGGACGGCGGCGGCCAGCAGCACGACTCCGGCGGCGAAGCAGCTGTAGGCGGCCGTCAGCTGGGCGGGGCTGCCGGCGAAGGCGGCGAGCTGCTCGGGGAAGAACGCGTCGTACCCGAGTTTCAGCAGCACCCCGCCCATCACCAGCGCAGGCCCCGCGACCAAGCCGACGCCTTCGATCCACCTGCCGGGAAAACCCTCGTTCGTCATGGTGAAGATCCAACCGGTGCGGGCCGGCGTGCGCACGGGCGGACGGGCGAGGATCGAGGGTGGTCCTGGCACTAAGAGCGCTTCTCCGTCCACCGCTCGTAGCTCTCGTCGCCGGGGAGCACCCACGTCGCCACGTTCGGCCGCTTGATCTTCTTCAGCGGCTTCACCGCGCCCGTCCTGCGCGAGACCTGGTAGACCGCCACGCCCGTCGCGGTCTTCGACCGCACGACCAGCCGGTCGGAGCGGTCGAAGTCGACGTCGTGGATGTACTGGCCGCGCGGCAGCCGCACGTTCACCACCGCGCCGGCGCGACCGGTGCGCAGGTTCATCAGGCGCAGCTGCCGGTACTTGTCGTACTTGCCGACCAGCACGGCCGCGGTGGTGTGGTCGCCCGCGAGCGCGCTCGGCGACAGCCGCGTCTTGAGCCGCAGACGTGAGCGCAGCGCACGGTCGAACACGACCACCCGCTCGCCGCTCAGCAGCAGCCGCTTGCCGTCCGGGCTGAACCCGAGCAGGGCCCACGCATCCGTCTTCTCCGGCGGTCCCATGGTCTTGCGCGTGCGCAGGTCCGTGAAGTAGCTCAAGCCGGGCCCCGACGTCTCCATGAGCACATAGCTCCCGTCAGGGGCCACGACCGGCCATTCCTCACCGATCGCGTACGCCGTGATGCCCTTGGCGACCACCCGCTCCTTGCCGTGGACGGTCCGCTCCACGAACAGGCCGTCCTTCTTGCGGTAGTAGAACAGGTGACGCCCGTCGCCGCTGACGAGGAACGGCGCCCGCGCACCCGCGTTGACCGCGTCCTTGGGCGCCACGGTCAGCGCCTGTGGCACCTTCACCACCTTGCCGCTGGTCAGCACCACTTCCCAGCCCTTCGTGCGCTGTGCGTAGGCGATGGTGGCCGGCGCCTCGGCGAGTGCGGGCTGGGCGGTCGCCGCGAGGGCGGTGACGGTGAGTCCCGTGAGTAACCTCCGAGATTTCATGATCTATAGGATGCTGCCGGTAGGCGAAAAGTTGCGCCCCGAACCGGCCGGGTCGTTGGTGAAGGGCGCCGCCTGGACTCTGCCCAGGTGATCAGTCGAGCTCGGCGTCGTGCGCGATGAGGGCCAGCTGGACGCGGTTGTCCAGGCCCGCCTTGGTGAGGATGCGGGAGATGTAGCCCTTCACGGTGCCGACGCTCATGTGCAGCTCACCGGCGATCACCGCGTTCGGCTTCCCCTGGCCGACCGCCAATGCCACCTCGCGCTCCCGCTCGCTCAGCCGCGCCAGCACCTCGCGGGCGTCGTCGCGCCGCCGGTGCTCCTCTTCGGGCATCAGGTGGGCGATGAGCGTGCGGGTGACGCTCGGTGACAGGATCGGCTCGCCGGCCGCGACCTTGCGTACGGCGTCCACGATGCCCTCGGGCGGGGTGTCCTTGAGCAGGAACCCGCTCGCCCCCGACCGCAACGCCCTGAACACCAGTTCGTCGGCGTCGAACGTGGTGAGCACCACCACCTCGGGCGCTCCTGCGCGGGCGCGCAGCCGCCTGGTCGCCTCGATCCCGTCGAGGCCGTTCATCCTGATGTCCATGAGCACCACGTCGGGCCGGTGCTCGGCGACGGCGGGCTCGACCTCGCTGCCGTCGGCCACGGCGCCGACGATGTGCAGGCCGGGGGCGCCTTTGAGCATCAGGGTCAGCCCGGCGCGTACGAGCGCGTCGTCGTCGACGATCAGCACCCGGATCGGCGCGCTCGAGTCGGCTCCCACCCGGATCATGCTAGCCGGGCCACGGCAGCCGGGCCGCCAGCACGAACGCGCCCCCGGCCGCCGGCCCGTACTCGAGCCGTCCCCCGGCCAGCGCGGCCCGTTCAGAGAGCCCTTCGAGCCCCGCCCCCGCCCCGGCCTCGGCCAGCGGGGCGGGAGCGCCGGGCAGCGGGTTGCGCACCTCGACCACCAGCTCGCCGTCCGGGTGCGACACGAGCACGGTGACGGGCCGGCCTGGCGCGTGCTTGCGCGCGTTCGTGAGCCCTTCCTGCACGATCCGGTACGCCGCGCGGCCCACCGCGCCGGGCGCCTCGGACAGGCGTACGCCGTGATCCCGCAGCTCGACCTGCGTCCCCGCCCGCCGCGACTCCTCCACCAGCGCCCCGAGATCCGTGTCCCCGGTGCGCGAGGCGGGGCCGCGCAGGACGGAGATGACCTCCCGCAGCTCCTCCAGCGCCTGGCGGGCGCTCGACCTGATCACCCCGGCCGTCTCCGCGACCTCGCCCGGCGTCGCGCCCGCGTTGAACTCCAGCGCCCCCGCGTGCACCGCCAGCAGCGACAGCCGGTGGGCGAGCACGTCGTGCATCTCCCTGGCGATGCCGAGCCGCTCGGCTCGGCGCGCCTCCTCGGCGCGCGACCGCTGCTCGGCCTCGGCGCGGCGGGCTCGCTCCGCCAGCGACCGCACCAGCTCCCTGCGGGTACGCGCGAGCATCCCCCACGCGGTCACCGCCGCCCCGAACAGCACCCCGACCAGCGCCCACACCGGGTAAGGCGCGAAACCGGGCGGCCGCAGCGCGAACCTGACCAGCGTCGCCGCCACCCCCGCCGCGCCCACTGCGAGAGCCACCCGCGGCTTCCGGTAGAGGGCGGCGAACAACGCGGCGATCCCCGCCGCCACGGACGCGGACGCGGCGACCACCGAGATGGCGATCACCGCCAGCCCCACGCCCACGGGCCACCTGCGGCACCACCACACGCCCGCGCAGGCCAGCGCGCCGCCCACCAGGTCGACGGCCAGGTGCCGGCCGCCCGCCAGGTCGCCCCAGACCACGGCCACCGCCCCGGCCAGGGTGGGCACGAAACCGGCCGCGCTCACGACCCAGCGGGGCCGCTCGTCGTCCACGCCAGTGAGGAACACAACCGCCGATCGTAGTTCGCCACCTCGTCCCGCGTGAGCAACCCTGGTCACCGGCGGCCCCAACCAAAGTCATCAACCGGACGGCCGGAGGTCCGGGAGGAAAGCGACCGGGGCTGCCCAGGTCCGGCCGGTCGCCGGCAGAGACGGGGCTCGGCCGCCCGCCACGCTGGCGTCATGGACGAACCGAAGGGCGGCCGACGCGCCGCGTTGCTGCTGGCGGTGGTCACTCCCGTCGTCGCAGAACTGACCCTGGGCAATCCACCGCTCAGCCAGATCTGGCTGCTCCTGCTGTGGATCCCGATCTACGGCGCCGGCACGGTGCTGATCCGTGAGCTGGTCCGACGGCGCCGCGGGGGCTGGCCGTCGATCCTGCTGCTCGGCCTGGCGTACGGCATCGTCGAGGAGGGCCTTGTGCTGCAGGCGCTCAGCAGCCCGACCATGTACGGGGCGGCGGATTGGGCGCCCAGGTTCCTCGGGCTGAACACCGCCTACACCGAGCTCAACCTGCCCTACCACGCGGTGTTCAGCGTGGCGCTGCCGATCCTGCTGACCGATCTGGCCGTCCCGTCGCTGCGCGAGCGGCCCTACCTCAAGCGCACCGGGCTCGTCGTGGCCGCGGTGGTGTTCGTGCTGGGCGGGCTGCTGCTGCGGGTGACGGTGGCGACCTCCATCGACCCCGGCTACCAGGCGCCCCCCACGGTGCTCGTCGGCTGCGTGGCCGCCGTGGTGCTGCTGGCGGTGGTGGCGCTGCGTGTGCCGGCCGGCGTACGAACGCAAGCGCCCGTCCCCATGCCCTGGGCGGCCGGAGCGCTCGGGCTGGTGGCCGGGTTCGGCTACCTGGCGCTGCTGTTCCCCTTCGGCGGGGCGGATCAGCCCGCCTTCACGCACGGCGGCTGGGTGGCGGTGCCGATGGTGGCCGCGGCGCTGCTCGCCGTGGTGGCCGGCCGGCTGGTACGCCGCTGGGCGGCGAGCACGGCCTGGACCGACCGGCACGGCATCTGCCTGGCCGGCGGGGCGTTGACCGGCCACACCGCCTTCGGCGTGCCGGCCAACGCCGCCACCCTCGCCGACAAGCTGGAGCTGTCGGCGCTGGGCCTGCTCATGGTGATCCTGCTGGCGCTGCTCGCCCGCCGCCGCAGGCCGCTCAGCGTAGGACGGCCGTGAGCAGGTCGCTGCCCAGGGCCGTGAGGTCCGGGACGTTCACGGTGTAGCGGACGTAACGGCCGTCGCGCCGGGACGTGAGCAGGCCGGCGCGGCGCAGCACGGCGAGGTGGCGGGAGACCTCAGGGGGCGTGAGCGCCCAGGCGTCGGCCAGCTCGCCGGTCGTATGGGGGCCGCGGGCCAGGGTGCGCAGCAGCCGCAGGCGTACGGGATGGGCGAGCGCCTCCAGCCGCTGGGTGACCGTGTCCAGCGGGACCGGCTGCGGCGTGCGCGCCACGGGGTATTGGACCACCGGCTGCCACCCGGGGGCGTGGATCACCACGAGGTGCGGGTGGCCGAAGACGGTGGGCAGGAAGGTGAGCCCGCCGCGCGCGGTGGTCGCGTTGTCCTGCAACTTGTCCACCTCGATGCGGTCGCCGCCGGGCGCCAGGGTGAGGGCTTCGGAGGCCGAGGCGAGCGCCGCCGCGATGCCCTGACGCCTGAGCAGGTCGTTCTTCAGGCGCAGGTCGGTGGCGAGTCGCACGGCGAAGTCCGCCCAGGCGGCGTCGAAGAAGGCGTCCGCGCACTGCTCCAGGGTCTGCCGCACCCGGGCACGGACGGCGGCCGGGTCCGCGAGCAGCCGTTCCGCGAAGGCCTCCTGGAGCGCGCCGCGGGCCTGGGCCAGGTCGAGTGCCCGCTCGCGGGCGGTCGCGTCGGTGAGCGGCGACGGCGCGCCGAAGTGCACCCGGTTGCTGCCGCACGTGGTGACGAGCGCGGCGGTCACGTACGTCTCATCGTCGATCAGGTCCACGTCGTCGAGCTCCTCGGCGAGCGTCGGCCGCGGCCGGGCGGGGACGAGGAAGTCGGCACGCGAGGACCGCCACAGGAACTCCGCCTCCCGCAGCCGCTCGGCCAGCTCGGGCCGCAGTCCGGCCCAGACGTCCGCGGCCCAGCCGGCGAGCCGCGGGTGGTGGCCGGGCTCGGCGAGCACGTGCAGCATCGCGGTCAGCTCGGCCAGCGGGGAGGCCGCGAACCGCAGCCGCTCCGCCGGCAGGCCGCTGATGTCGATCCGCACCGTCATCCCCCCATCATCGCCGGTCGCCCCGTGCGGGCCCGCACCGGTTGACGATTTCCGTCAATCGTCGCGGGCCGGCCCCGCAGCGGGACGCACGGTTGACGCCATGTCCACCACCACGATCAAGCCGCGCGACCTCATCCGCGCCTCGGGAGGCCCGCGCTACGCCGTCGCCCTGGCCGTGGACGCGCTCGGCACCGGCCTGCTGCGGCCCTTCCTGCTGCTGTACGGGGTGCTGGTGCTGCAGCTGTCGGCGGCGGCGACGGGCGCCGCCATGACGGCCGGCATCGTCATGGGCCTGGTGTGCATGCCCGGGGCCGGCCGGTGGCTGGACCGGGGCGCGCGCAGCACGGTCGTGGCGGCGTCGATGCTGGTACGGGTGCTGGGCGTGGCGCTGCTGACGGCCACGCCTGCGGGGAACGCCTGGCTGTTCGGGGCGGCGGCGTTGTTCCTCGGCATCGGCAACCAGGCGTGGCCGGCCGCCCACGCGGCCCTCATCACGACGGTCGCGCACGGCCGGGTCCGCGATGCCGCCCTCGCGGCGGGCCGCTCCCTGCGCAACGCCGGTCTGGGCGCCGGCGCGCTCGTCGCGACCGCGTTCCTGGCGGGCGGCGTCGCCGCGTTGCAGGTGCTGGCGGTGGTCACGGGGCTCGCGTACCTCGCCGCGGCGGCGCTGGCGTGGTCGGTGCACGTACGCGCCGAGCCCGCCGAAGCCGCGGACGGGAACGACGAGCCGGCACCCCGGATGGTCGCGCTGCTGGCCGCCAACGTGATCTACGCCTTCTGCCTCAACGTCCCCGAGATCGCGCTCCCTCTGGTCCTCGTCACCCGGTTGCACGCCTCTCCGGTGTGGCCGGCCGTCATCTACGTGGCCAACACCGTGCTGGTGATCACGTTGCAGGTGCCGGTCACCGTCCTGATGTCGCGCTTCTCCCGGCGTACCGTGCTGGCGCTGTCCGGGGTGGTGCTCGCCGCGTCCTACCTGGGCTTTCTCGCGGCGACCTCGCTGGGATCCGGCTGGGGCGCGCCGGCCGTCGTCCTCGTGTCCGTGGTCTGCACGATCGGCGAGATCCTGTACGCCGGCAGCGCCACCGCGCTCGTCGCCGCGACCGCCCCCGCGCAGGTCATGGGACGCGCCCTCGCCCGCTTCCAGCTCTCCACGGGCTTCGGCCTCGCCGTCTCCCCGGCGGTCATCACCGCGCTCGCCGCCCACGGCCCGGCCGCGCTCTGGGGCGGCCTCGCCGGCGCGACGCTCGTGTCCGCCTCCGCCGTCGCGAACTACTCCGATCGGAGTAGCACGTACGGCGAACGGAGCACGGCCAAGTGACGATCAACGGACGACGCGCTCCCACCGCCGCCCGGCCTAGCGTTGCTCGTCGAGTTGATCGGCCGAGAACCCGAAGGAATCAGCATGAACAGGAAAATGACCACCGCCATCGCCGGGCTGAGCCTGACGGCGGGTCTCCTGGCGGCCGGCGCACCGGCCGGCGCCCAAGCGGGCGTGACCGCCGCGCCGAAACCGCCGAAGGGCGCGCGGGCCGTGGTCCAGGTCAGCCCCAACCCCACCACCGAGCGCGGCCAGGAGGTGACGATCACCGGTCACTGCGGCGGCGGCAAGGGGCTCAAGGGCGTGCTCGCCGGGCTCGACAGGAAGAACCCGGTGCTGCGGAACATCCGCATCGTCAAGGACGACCCGAAGGGGTTCGTGGCCAAGGCGAAGCTCGACTCCAAGATCGGCAACGGGGTCGGGCCCGTGTTCGTCGACTGCGGCGGCGAGGCGGGCGTGACCCTGCTCGTCACCCACGTCTGAGCCGGGACTGGTAGACACGTCCGGAGCCGGCCGGCGCCGGTCGGCTCACCCGTCACCTTCGAGAATGAGCCCCCACATGGCCGAGCCGCCCCCGCGCCGCGAACCCGCGCCCCTCCGGCACCTCGCCGGCATCACCGACACCACGCTCGCCGTCCTCACCCTGGTCTTCTTCGTCACCGTGGCCCTGGCCACCGGGGTCCGCAACCCCTGGGACGGCACGATCCCGCTCGGCCTGTTCCTCGGAGGGCTCCTCCTGGTCAGGCGCCGATGGCCGATGACCGTGCTGCTGCTGTCGGTCGCCGGCGTCTTCGCCTATCACCTCACCGGGCACTGGCCGCCCGCCGGGTGGATCTGGCCGGCCGCGGTCGCGTACTTCACCGCCGCCACCACACCCCGCGTCCGCTGGGTGGCCGCCGTCGGCGTGGCCCAGCTGGCGTACTCGGCGTTCGACGCGCGCTTCATCATCGACCGGAACCTGACCCGTTACGTCATCCACGTCGTGGGCGAAGGAGTGCTGCTGGCGCTGCTCATCGCCGCGGGCCTCACCTACGCCGCCGCGCTGCGCTGGCGCGAGCGGCTGCGCGAGACCGACCGCCGCGCGCACGCCGCCGAGGAACGGCTGCGCGTCTCGCACGAGGTCCACGACGTCATCGCGCACACGCTGGCCGTCGTCGGCGTGCAGCTCAACGTCGCCGCCGACGTCCTGGAGGAGGACCCGGAGGAGGCCGCCGCCGCGCTGCGCGTGGCCAAGGACGTCAGGAACCGGGCGATGGCCGACCTGCGCTCCCTCATCACGGTCCTGCGCGACGGCCCGGAGGTGACCGCGCCCCAGGCGGACCTGGCCTCCCTGGACCTGCTCATCGCCGACGCCCGCGCGGGCGGGCTCGACGTGCGTCTCGACGAGAACGGTGACCGTACGGACGTCCCCGCCGTGACCGCCATCGCCGTGCACCGCATCGTGCAGGAGTCACTCGCCAACACCCTCAAGCACGCGGGAGCGGGCTCGGCCACGGTGACGATCGGCTACCGGCCGCACGCGATCACCGTCGAGGTCGTCGACGACGGCCGCGGCGTCCCCGACGGCGCCGAGATCGCCGAAGGCCACGGCCTGGCCGGCATGCGTGAGCGGGTGAGCGCACTCGGGGGCGCGCTCACCGCCGGGCCCGTCCCCGGGGGCGGCTTCGCCGTACGGGCGGAGCTTCCTGTGGCAGGCTCGACGGCATGACGATCACGGTGCTGCTCGCCGACGACCAGGCCCTCGTACGGGCCGGTTTCCGCAGCCTGCTGGCCCGTTCGCGGGACATCACGGTCGTCGGCGAGGCCCAGGACGGCGAGGAGACCGTACGCCTGGCCGCGCGCACCCGCCCCGACGTGATCCTCATGGACATCCGCATGCCGGGCACCGACGGCATCACGGCCACCCGCCGCATCGTCACCGACCCGGCCACGTCGGGCTGCCGGGTCATCATCCTCACCACATTCGACACCGACGAGCACGTCTTCGCCGCCCTGCGTGCCGGGGCCAGCGGCTTCCTCACCAAAGAGGTCGAGCCCGCCGACCTGCGCCGCGCGGTGGCCGCCGTCGCCGGGGGAGACGCCCTGCTGTCGCCGGGGGTGACGCGGCGCGTCATCGAGCAGTTCGCCCACCGGCAGGTCGCGGCGCCCGGCGCGGACCGGCGGCTGGCCGCTCTGACCTCGCGGGAGCTGGAGGCGGTCAGGCTCGTGGCGCTCGGCCTGTCCAACGGCGAGATCGCCGAACGCCTCGTCATCAGCCCGCTCACCGCCAAGACCCACATCACCAGGGCCATCGCCAAGCTGAACGTCCGCGACCGGGTCCAGCTCGTCATCCTCGCCTACGAGAGCGGCCTGGTGCGTCCCGGCACGTGACCGGCGACGTCAGAGCGTGCGGCCCGGCCCCGTCCGCAGCCACGGGACCGGGGGCTCAGGTCAGGGGTAGAGCGTGAAGGTCTTGGTGTTGTTGCAGACGATCGTGCCCGGCAGGCAGCGCTTGGCCCTGATGGTGATGCGGTCGAGGTTGGTGCGGCTGGTGGAGAAGCTGAAGTCCTTCGTGCCCTTCTTCCGCCCGGCCTCCTTGTAGCCGCCGTCGATCTCGTCGCCGTTCTTCTTCTTGAAGGAGACCTCGACCACGGCCGTCCAGGTGTCGCTCTTGGTGTCCCGCACGGTGCCGCTCGCCTTGCCGAAGCCGTTGGTGCAGAGCTCGAGCCGGTAGCTGACGTTGCCGTCCTTGGTGCTGATCTTGCCCGACGCGATGCGGCACCCGGCCGAGGCGGCCGAGGCGGCCGTCGCGGGCGCCATGACGCTGAGGGCGGCGGCGACCCCGATGACCGTGACGAGCGTCTTCGGGGCGGAGAACTTGGGCATGAGTGATCCTTTGCCAGTCGATGAGAAAGTGCGGTGCTCCGCTGCGCGGAACAACGCCTGAAAGGCTAAAGATCGCCGGTATGCGCAGAGTATGTCCGCCAAGCCGCAGGTCAGCACCCCTGCGAAGCGCACGAGACCGGCCCGGAGAGGTCGAGCCGGTCGAGGTTGAGGAAGTTCGAGCCCATCTCGAGCCGGATCATGTTGTAGCCCCGGGCGAGGGTGACGCCGTCCAGCACGGCCGTGCTCCACGTGCCCCAGCCGCCGGTGGAGGGGAACGGCTGGCCGGCGGCGACCTGAGCGCCGTTCACGAGGACGCGGCGGGTGGCGTCTCCCGCACCCGCGGCGTACCGGAAGGTCAGCTTGTGCGCTCCGGCGGAGGCGACGTTCACGTGGAAGGTGAGCGTCTGTCCTGAGCTGTTCCAGCCGGCCAGGTAGCCGCGGCCGCTGTGGCCGGGCTGGCTGCTCTCGCCGCCGATGCCGACCGGCACCGCGTTCTCGGCCTCGTAGACGCCGTTCTCCGGCTGGAGCCCGGCGTTGCCGTCCGGCTGGACGATCTGCAGCGTGCTGACGGCGGCGGCCGCGGTCAGGCTCTGCAGGTACGTGCTCGGCGCCGGCGCCGACCAGTCAGGCCCCACCAGGTTGTCCGGCCTGCGGCGGTGCTGCCACGCCTGGGTGGCGTTGCGCTGCAGGAACGGCAGATACCGGCGCTGGCCGTGCTCCTTGACCAGCGTGTTGAGCCCGCGGATCAGCCGCGCCTTGAACCCGCCGCCGTCGTTGACGCCCTCCTGCATCACCGTGCCGCCGTTGGTGAGGTAAGTGGTGACCCAGTCGGCCGCCGCGCGGGCGTCGGCCAGGTAGGACGCGGCGCCGGTCGCCTTGTGCAGCGCGGCGGCGGCGCTGATGTAGGTGCCGAAGTTGTAGCTGAAGTCCCATTTGACGAGGGTGCCGGAGCCCTCCAGGTGGTCGTACACGTGGCCGTTCTCCTGGAGGTTGGCCTTGATCCAGGCGAACAGGCCGCGCGCCCGCTCCAGGTAGCTCGCCTCGCCGGTGGCGGCGTAGAGCTTGGTGGCGGTGAGCGCGGCGGGGGCGTTGGTGGCGACGTTCTTCTGGTCGCGCACGCTCCTGCGCCACCAGATGCCGCCGCCGTACGTCGAGTCGTGAAAGGCCCAGATGCGGTCGAACAGCTCCCGGGACCTGTTCAGGTACCTGGCGTCGCGGGTGATCTCGTACGCCCGCGCGCCGGCCAGCGCCCACCAGCCGAGATCGTCGTTGAAGTCGTTCTCCCACTCCGGATAGGCGGCGACGAACCCGGCGTAGACGTCGTCGATCATGCGGCGGTACTCGGCGCTGCGGGTGCGCTCGTAGGCGTCCATCACCAGCTCCCACAGCTGCGCCTCCCACCAGAAGTCGGTGTAGAGACCGTTCTCCGGCCCGTGCGCGTGCTCGTGGATGCGGCGGTCGCTGTTGGTGTAGAAGTATTTCTTCGCCGGGTCCCAGAAGGTCGCGACGAAGGCCCGCATGGCGGCGTCGGCGTCCGCGGGGACGTGCCGGACGGCGGCTTGAGCAGGCAGGACGGGCTGGACGAGAGCTGCCGACAACAGGACACAGGCAGCCGCGAGGCGTGATCTCACCGGCGCTTCCTTAGTTGAGGTTGTTGTCCTTCAGGACCCGGTCGCCCTGCTGCTGTGCCTGGGCGAGGGCCTGTTGTGCGCTGACCTTGCCCTCCATGAAGAGCTGGAGGTTCGGGATGACCGCCTCCTCCTCCATCGGCGGGTAGCCGGCGCAGGCGGGACGGATCTTGGCGTACTGCAGCGTGTCGATGATGGGCTTCCAGAACGGGTCGCCGGAGAAGAACGGATCCTGCGCGGCCTCGACGTTGCCGGGGATGTTCAGGCTGGTCTTCGCCCACAACATGGCGTTGTCCTTCTCGGCCGTCCACCACTTGACGAACTCCCAGGCCGCGTCCTGCTGCTTGCCGGCGCGCGGGATCACCAGGCCGAAGCCGCCCATGAGGCTGGCCTGGCCGCCCTGCGGGCCGCTCGGCGGCGGCACGATGCCGAAGTCGAGGTCCTTGCCGTACTTCTTGTACGTGGTGATGTTCCACGGCCCGGTGAGGATCATGGAGACCTTGCCGGTGGCGAAGGCGTCGGTGCCCTCGCCGAGCCCCTTCTCGAAGCCGCTCTGGTAGACGCCCGCCTTGATCATCCGGCTCCACAGGTCGAGCGTCCGCAGGCCCTGGGGGCCGTTGAAGGCGGTGCTGGAGCAGTCGTCGGTGACCATCCGGCCGCCGGCCTGGCGCAGGTACATGCTGAACAGGCCGGTGTCGTCCATGGACAGCCCAGCCCGTACGAGCTTGCCGTCCTCGCGCCTGGTCAGCTTGACCGCGGCTTTCTCCAGCTCGTCCCAGGTGCGCGGCGGCTCGATGCCGGCCTCCTTGAGATGGGCCTTGTTGTAGAACAGCGCGCGGGCGTCGACCGTGAGCGGCAGGCCGTACAGCTTGCCGTCGTGTGTGAGCTCGCGCACGGCCTCGCCGTAGAAGCGCTCCTTGGGGATGCCGTCCTTCTTGAGCAGGTCGTCGAGCGGGAGCAGCACGTTCTTGGGGGCGTAGCTCGCGGTGCGCCAGCGGTCCCAGAACATCACGTCGGGGGCCTGGCCCGAGGTGGAGGCGGTGAGGAACTTGGTGAGGATGTCCTCCTGGACGACGTACTCGACCTGGATCTTGGGGTGGGTCTTGTTGAAGGCCGCGGTCATCGTCCTGAACTGCTGCTCGCCTTCCCCCGACCAGTCGCCCCAGAACTTCAGCTTGACGACCCCGTCCGCTGAGGAGGAGGTGGTGCCGGAGGAGGCGCAGCCGGTGGTGATCACCGTCGCGACGGCGAGGGCGGCGGCCGCCAGCCGCCTGGTCAGGGTCGCGTGCATCGGCGGCTCATTCCTTTCGTGAGAGTCATGTCATTGCAGGCCGGAGCCGGTGAAGGCCAGACCCCGGGTGAGGTAGCGCTGCGCGAAGGCGAACAGCAGGAGCGTGGGCGCCATCGCGACGATGGATCCGGCCATGAGCGGCCCGTAGTCGGTCTGCCGGTTGAAGGAGAAGGCGGCCAGGCTCATCTGGATGGTGTTCATGTCGGGGTCGTTGAGCACGATCAGCGGCCAGAGGAAGCCGTTCCAGCCCGCGACGAACGTGAACACCGCGAGCGTGGCCAGCGCGGGCCGGCACAGCGGGAGGTAGATCTTCCAGAAGATGCGGAACTCGGGGCAGCCGTCCACGCGGGCCGCCTCGCCGAGGTCCTTGGGCAGGGACAGGAAGAACTGCCGCATCATGAACACCGCGAACGCGCCGACCGCGCCCGGCAGGATCACCGCCCAGTACGTGTTGAGCAGCCCGATGCCGCCCTGCCCGGCGATGTCGTTGCCGCCCGCGAGCGGCATGCTGCGGACGATGACGAACGACGGCACCAGCGTCACCACGGCCGGCACCATCATCGACCCCAGCAGCAGCCGGAAGAGCACCTTGCTGCCACGGAACGGCAGCCGCGCGAAGGCGTACCCGGCCATCGCCCCGAGCAGCAGGTTGGTGACCACCCCCGCCACGGCCAGCAGCATCGAGTTGGCGAAGTGCCGGGCGAACGGCACCGCGGTGAACGCCGTCCAGTAGTGCTCGAAGGTGATCGAGCTGGGCAGCCACTTGATCGGCAGGGCGATGATCTCGTCATCCGGCTTGAGCGACGTGCTCAGCGACCACAGG
Source organism: Nonomuraea sp. NPDC049419 (assembly GCF_040676995.1). Lineage (NCBI taxonomy): Bacteria > Bacillati > Actinomycetota > Actinomycetes > Streptosporangiales > Streptosporangiaceae > Nonomuraea > Nonomuraea sp. NPDC049419. Next base: position 109,531 of record NZ_JBFAQB010000021.1, read on the forward strand.
AACGGCAGCAGCATGAACGCCCCGACGACGGTGAGCACCCCGTAGAACAGGGCGATCCTGATCCGCCTGGCCATGGTCATGTCTCGTCACTCCGGTTGATCCGCATGTTGATCACGGTGACCGCCACGATGATGAGGAACAGCGTGAACGCCTGCGCCGAGGCGTAGCCCATCTGCAGCCGGTTGAAGGCGGTCTCGTAGATCTGGTAGACGGGCGTGAGCGTCGAGTTGCCGGGGCCGCCCTTGGTCATCACGTACGCCTGGTCGAACAGCTGGAAGGCGCCGATCAGCGACAGCGTCGTGACGAACAGCGTGGTCAGCCGCAGCTGCGGCCAGGTGACGTGGGCGAACGCCGCCCAGCGGCCGGCGCCGTCGAGCGCGGCGGCCTCGTACAGGGGGGCCGGGATGTTCTGCAGCCCGGCGAGGTAGATCAGCATGTTGGAGCCGATGCCCTGCCAGAGCGTGACCAGCACGATCGAGACCATGGCCGTGCTGCTGTCGCCCACCCACGCCGGGCCCTGGATGCCGAGGAGGCCGAGGATCTCGTTGATCGGGCCGTAGTGGCTGTTGAGCATCCACGTCCACACGGTCGCGGCGGCCACCGGCGAGGTCACGACGGGGATGTAGTAGATGGTGCGGAAGACGCCCATCGCCGGCAGTCTGCTGTTGAGCGCCACTGCGAGCAGCAGCGAGGCGGCGATCATCAGCGGCACGAACATCACGCAGTAGAACAGGATGTTCTTGAGCGTGGCGAAGAAGGTGGTGTCCTCCATCAGCCTGGCGTAGTTCTCCAGGCCGGCCCACGACGGCGGCGTGAACACGTCGTAGCTGGTGAAGCTCAGGCCGAGCGCGCCGACCACGGGCAGCACGGTGAAGATGACGAACAGCACCATCGGCGGCGTCGCGAACAGGATCCCGGCCCGCGCCTGGTGCCGCGACAGCAGCGAGCGCCTGGGCTTGGCGTGGCCGGGGGAGGCCCGGCCGCCGACCGCGGGCGGGCCGGCGAGCGTCTGGGTCATGGCGCCGCCACCTCCATGGCGAACTGCGCGTACAGGCTGTTGGCCCAGCCGAACCAGGGGCGGGTGAACACGCCGGGGTCGTCGGGGTCGAAGCTCTCGTGGATGTAGCCGGTGCCGGCCGTGGTCGCGGCGAGCATGGTCAGCAGCTCCGCCTGCTCGTCCGCGTCGGTGCTGGTCAGGCCCTGCATGGCCAGCGACATCGGCCAGACCTGGCCGGGTTTGGTGTGCGGGCTGCCGACGCCGCGCGCGTGCCGGCCCTCGCTGTAGTACGGGTTGCCCGCGCTGAGCACGAAGGCTCTGGTGTTGCGGTACGTCGGGTCCGTGGCCGGGCGGTAGCCCAGGTAGGGGATGGACAGCAGGCTCGGGATGTTCGCGTCGTCCATCAGCAGGTGGTTGCCGAGGCCGTCGGTCTCGTACGCGTAGATCGGGCCGTGGCGCGGATGGTCGACGATCGCGTGCCGGCGGATGCCGTCCTCGATCTGGGCGCGCAGCGCGGCGGCGGCGTCGGCGAGGGCCTGGTCGGCGTAGAAGTCGCGGGCGAAGGCCGCGACGTGGCCGAGCACGACGACCGCGAACATGTTGGCCGGGACGAGGAAACCGTAGGTGCAGGCGTCGTCGCTGGGCCGGAACGCCGAGCGGACCATGCCCGTGTGGCCGCACGCGGGGCCGCGGCCTTCGTTGACGAGCGTGTCCGTGGGCTGCTCGGGGTGCGGGCGTTCGAAGCTGTAGGGGGAGCGGTCCGGGTGCTGCTCGGCGCGCATGGTCGCGACCGCGACGGCGAGCATGCGGTGCACGTCCTCGTCGAAGACCTCGGCGTCGCCGGTGGCCGTCCAGTAGAGGTGCAGCAGCCTGAGCGGGTGGCACAGGGAGTCGAGCTCCCACTTGCGTTCCCAGACCCAGGGGGTCAGCTCGGTGTGGTCGTCCTGGTGGCCCTGGCCGTCGGGGGTCTCGTTGAAGGCGTTGGCGTACGGGTCGAGCGCGACGTAGCGGGCGTGCCTGCGGATCACCCCGCGGACCATCGCCCGCAGGTCGTCGTCTGCCGCGGCGTGCCGGACGTACGGCTCGATCTGGGCGGCGGAGTCGCGCAGCCACATGGCCGGGATGTCGCCGGTCAGCACGAACGTGGTCCCGTCAGGGAGCCGTTTGACCGTGGTCTCCAGCGTGTTGAGGAAGCACTGCCGGAACATGGCGGCGGCATCGGGGAACCGGGGCGCCAGCAGCGTGCGTACCTGGTCGGCGACGTCGAGCAGCACAGTGGGGACGGCGTTCACGCGTTTCCCTTCGTGAGGTGCGTGAGATGTCATCTGAGGGAAACGTAGGAATCAAGTTGTCATAAGTCAATATGTTTGATGTATAAATCTATGAGATGATATATACCTAGATACGGTGACATACCAAGTGGTGAAGGGGAAGAGTGGCTGCGAGAGGCCCGCTCCTGTACGAGCGGATCATCGATTACCTCCTGGACGAGCTCCGGCGCGGAGCCCTGGCTCCCGGCGACCGCGTCCCCTCGGAGATGGAGCTGGCCGAGCGGTTCGAGGTCAGCCGGATCACCTCGAAGAAGGCGCTGGAGGTGCTGCGCCAGGCCGGCGTCGTGCACCGGATCCGCGGCAAGGGCTCGTTCGTGGCCCAGGAGCCGCCCGACCTCGACGCCCTGGCGCTCTCCCCGGCCGGCGCGGCGGTCCAGGAAGGCGAGCGGGTGCCGGGGACGATCGCCATGATCTATCCCGACGCGTCCGAGGCGTACGGGCTCGAGCTGCTCTGCGCGGTGGAGGAGCGCTGCGCCGAGCGCGGCATCACGCTGGTCATCAAGCGCACCCGCGGCAGCCAGGAAGAGGAGGAGAAGGCCATCGAGTCGATGGTCGACGCCGGGCTCGCCGAGGGGCTGATCGTCTTTCCCGTGCACGGGGAGTACTACAACGCCGGGCTGCTGCGTACCATCCTCGACGGCTACCCGCTCGTCCTCGTCGACCGCTATCTCGCCGGCATCCAGGTGTGCGCCGTGCACACCGACAACGTGGCCGCCGCACGGGCCCTGACCGAGCGCGTGCTCGACCAGGGGCACCGGCAGGTCGCGTTCGTCTCGCCGCCGCCGGAGAACACCTCCAGCATCGAGGAACGTCTGGAGGGCTTCCGCGCCGCCTTCGCCGGGCGCGGCCTGTCCCTCGGCGACGCGCGCCAGCTGACCGGCCTGTCCAGCACGCTGCCCGGCGCGTTCACCCAGGACAACGTGCTCGCCGACGTCGAACGCATCCGCGCCTTCCAGGCCGGCGAACCCGAGGTGACCGCGTTCGTCGTGTGCGAGTACAACCTGGCCCGCGTCATGAGCCGGGCCATCGCCGGGGCCTCGCCGCGCCCCCTGATCGCCTGCTTCGACTCGCCGCTCGACCCGATCGCCGGGCCGGAATTCATGCACGTACGCCAGGACCAGCGGGAGATGGGCCGGCAGGCGGTGGACCTGCTGCTCGCCCAGATGCGCGGCGAACCGGTGCCGCCGCGCTCCATCGTCCCCTTCTCGATCGTCGAGCCCAGCTGACCCACGGAGGACCTTTGACGCCCCCTGCCCTCTGGAACGACCGCGCCGAGCTGGCTCAGCGCAGCCTCGATCACTACTTCGCCGCCCCCGGCGACCAGCTCTTCCACAACTGGCACCCGCTGGAGCCGGGCAACGACGACGTCTTCAACTACTGGTGGCTCGCGCACGCCATGGACGTGCGGATCGACGCCCACCGGCGCAGCTCCGACCCCGCCAGGCTCGACCAGGCCGCCGCCCTCCTGGCCGGCATCCGCCGCCGCAACGGCGGCGCGCTGTTCAACGACTACTTCGACGACATGCTCTGGCTCGCGCTCGCCACCCTCCGCCTCGCCGAGGCCACCGGCTCCGCCGACCTGCGCGGGGACGCCGTCGTGATCTGGCAGCACGTGCTGGACCACGGCTGGAACGACCACGAGGGCGGCGGCATCGCCTGGCGGGTCCAGCAGCCGTACTACAAGAACACCCCGGCCAACGCGCCCTTCGTCATCCTGTCGGCCCGGCTGCACCGCGCCACCGGCGAGGCCCGCTACCTCGAGTGGGCGGTCAGGGCCATGGACTGGCTGGAGGGCGCGCTGGTGCGGCCCGACGGGTTCGTCGAGGACGGCGTCAACCGGCAGGAGGACCACGCCATCGACGTGGACTGGCGCTTCACGTACAACCAGGGTCTGTACGTCGGCGCGTGCGTCGAGCTCGCCCACGCCCTCGACAAGAACGACCACCTCGCCCGCGCCGCCCGCACGGCCAGGACCGCGATCACCGAGCTGGCCTCCGACGGCGTCTTCGCTGACGAGGGTGACGGCGGAGACGAGGGCCTGTTCAAGGGCATCTATTACCGGTACGCCCACCTGCTGGTCTCGGTGCACGACGTACCCGACGTGCGCGACTTCCTGCTGGACAGCACCGAGCGGTTGTGGGGCTCGTGCGTCCGCGACGGGCTGCTGCTGGCCGCCCAGGACTGGAACCGGCCCCCCGGGCCCAAGGTCTCCCTGTCGGCACAGCTCAGCGCCGTGATGGCGACCGAGGTGTGCGCCGCCCTGGCCACCGCCACAGCCGGCTCAGCGTAGGTGACCGGTGATGATCCACAGGTGGCCGAACGGGTCCCGGATCCGGCCTGACCGTTTCCCGTAGGGGCGATTCTCGATCGGAACGACCACCTCGGCGCCGTGGGCGATCATCCGCTCGCCCACGGCGTCCGCGTCCTCGATCTCGACCTCGATGAGAACCGGCGAGCCGCCGAGGTCTCCGGGCGATCGCCACCCCCACGCCTGAACGGCCGGCGACACCCGAAACGATCCCCCTTCCACGCGATGCTCGATCATGCTCGGCCGGCCGTCGTCGGCCGGGGGAGCGGTGAACACCTGCTCCGCACCCAGGGCCGCCTGGTAGAAGGCGGAGGCACGGACGGGGTCGGGAACGATGAGACGTGGAGAGAGCTTCATGCGCCCATCGTCCTGGCGGTCCGGTCCGGGGTCTTGAACATTGGGGAACGCCCCCCGGCAAAGCCGCCTTCCCCGGACCTGGTAGGGCCGGTGGATCGTCAGGCGGCCAAGCCTTCGGTGCGCAGCCACTCCGTCGGTGTGCTTCCGGCCATGGCGCGCCACTCCCGGGTGAAGTGTGCCTGGTCGGCGAAGCCTGACTGCGCGGCGATGGTCGCCAGGCTGATCGTTTCAGTGCGGGCGGCCGTTGCGAGCGCGCCGCGTGCGTTCTCGAAGCGCAGGAGCCGCTGGTACTCCTTCGGCGTCACGCCCAGCGCGGCGCGGACCGTACTGCTCAGGTGCCGGCGGGAGCATCCCAGGAGCCCGGCTGCCTCTTCCACCCTCGTGGTGCTGGACAGCGCCTTCAGCGCGGCCCGTGCATCCCGTCCGCCGGCGTGTCTTTGGTGCCGGGCCCAGCCGGTGAGCAGCGCGTTCTCGACCAGGGTGCGGCGTTGCGGCCACGACCGGCAGGCGGCCAGTTGCTCGGGCAGGTGCGCCATCGCCGGGGACACGTCCGCGAGATCGGCGATCTGCCCGCTCAGGTCCGACGCCGGTACGCCCAGCAGCGCCCCTGCTCCCAGCGGGCTGAGCGTCAGCCAGACGCCACGCCTACCGCCCTGCTGCCGCAGCTCGGCGGCGTCCAGGTGCAGCCCGGCGACGGCGGCGCTGAACCGCTGCGCCGGTTCCGCCCGCTCGAGCCAGGCGATCTCGACCGCGTCCGACTCCGGGATGGTGACGGTGATCGTGGACGAGGGAAGCCCGCGGTGCGCGCTCGGGCCCAGCTCGTACGGGCTCAACGCCACCACGAACGGGGCCAGGGCGTGAGTCATTGCTCCACAGTACGGGTTCGTCGTCAGGTGGAAGGATGTGGACATGTACGTCGATGAGGTCGGAAACACGCAAGCACCGCCCATTCTGCTACTGCACGGCGGCGGGGTCGCGGGATGGATGTGGCGGCCCGTGGTGGAGCGGCTCGGCGCGAGGGCCCGCGTCATCGTCCCCGACCTTCCCGGCCATGGGAACAGCGCGGCGGAGCCGTACCGGTCACACGAGTCCACCGCTCAGGCCCTGATGAAAGTCCTGGAGGAACGCGCTCCGCACGGCGCCACGGTCGCCGGCTTCTCCCTGGGCGCGCAGCTCACGATCATGCTCGCCGCCAGCCGTCCCGACCTCGTCACCAGTGCCGTCGTGGTGAGCGCGCAGGCGAAGCCGCTGCGGTTCCCCGGGGCGACGCTGGGGCTCCTCGCCGCCACCGCGCCGCTCGCCAGGCAGGAGTGGTTCGCGAAGCTCCAGGCCAAGCAGCTGTTCATCCCGGACGAGCTGCTGGCCGACTACGTCCGTGACAGTGCGCGTACGAGCCGGGCGACCCTGCTCGCGAGCGTCGGCGAGAACATCCGCTTCACCCTTCCCGCCGGATGGTCCGAGTTCAAGAATCCGGCTCTGGTGATGGTGGGGGAGCGCGAGCGCGGGTTGATGCACGCCTCCGCCCGTGCCATCCACGACGCCGCTCCCGGCAGCCGGCTGATCACCGTACCGGACTGCGGTCACGGCATCCCCCTCCAGCGCCCGGACCTGTTCGCCGGCCATCACCCCTTCGGCCCGTAGGCCGTCATGAGGACGTACACGACAGCGAGAACTCCGATCCAGATCAGAGCACGCCTGGTCGGCGGCGGCCCGGCCCGCAGCAACGAGAACCCCAGGGGGATGAGGGCGACGCAGAGACCGCCGACGGCGAGGAAGGATTGCGGGATCTGGGTGCCTTTGAGCGGCCCGAGCGCGAGCATCGCCATCAGACCGAGCGCCACCGACCGCCCCAGCCCCAGGGCACCGGACCGGTAGGCGCCGACGGCCAGCACGACCCACCCGAAGAACGCCGGCCCCGAGATGGCCCTGAACGGATGCCACCGCGTCTCGCCCCAAGCCGTGTAGTAGGCGTCGACACCGTCGAGCATCGTCCGCAGACCGAGACTGTCGGTGAGATGAAAGGCCAGGTGATCGGTCCCGAACTGGAAGACCCTGGTGAACAGACCCACGAGCACCAGACATCCGCCCCACATCCCCCACAGCGGACTGGTGGCGGCGATCCGCTGCGCCAGCGTCACGACCCCCGGCCACAGCATGATGAACCCGGCCGCGAAGCAGGTGTAGGCGGCGGTGATGAGCGCGGGATGCCGACTGTAGGCGATGAGCTGCTGCGGGACGAAGAAGTGAAACGGCGAACGCAGCAGCGTCCCCGCCATGATCAGTAGAGGCCCGCCGATCAGCGACACCGCACTGACCCACCGCCCAGGGAACGGATGCTGCCTTCCCAGGTTGGCCGCGGCATTGGCCGCACGCCGTTCCCCATCGCTCTGCCGCCATCGCGCCACACGCCGTTGGATTTCGGACATCATTCGGTTCCCGCCCGTCCTGTCGCTGCCTCCCGGCACGATCCGCCGGGTCCAGCAGCATCGTCGCGAGCCGGGCGAGGTGCGCGCGTCTGCCCCAGGTCGCATCTTTCCGCCGTTCAAGAGCCGGCGCTACGACTCCGGTCAGACGTGGAACGCCCCGTCGTGGTCAGCCGACCCCCCTACGGACTGAGATGTCGCACCGCACACGGGGACCGGTGGTCGGACCACGGTTGGATGCGGAAAGTCCGACCGTGGTCAGATGCCGGGCCGGGTGCGGGGGCGGTACGGTCCGGGCATGAAGTGGGGCGGGCAGCGGCTCGATGGGTGGATCGTCACCGACGTGGTGACGGCGATCGTCGTGGCGCTGATCATCAGATACGCCGTCGCCGATCCTCCGGGGCCGTCGTCGTGCTGGCCGACGTGGGCGGCGTGGCTGATCGGGGCGGTCCTTGCCCTGCCGATCGCCGTACGGCGGCGCAGATCTCGTGCCGTGCTCGCCTTCGCGGCCGTCACGGGCGTGCTGGCGACCGTGACCGGTGCCGTGGCGGCGGGCGCGATCTGGGTGACGTACGTGCCGACCGCGCTCGTCCTCTACCTCGTGGCCTCCGCCACCCCGCTGGCCTGGTCGGCGGCAAGCCTGGCGGCATGCGTGGCCGGCGCGGTCACAGCGGTGCTGATCTTCTACGAGCAGGTGTTCCCGGGTCTCGAGCCCGCGGCAGGGCCGAGCGAGCTGCCAGCCGCGTGGCCGATCGAAATCGGGGCGATCTCGGTGCTCCTGATCACCGCGGGGGCCGTCGGAGCGGCCGTCCGCTGGAAACGGGAGACGACCGCCCGCCTCGTCCGTCACCTCTCCGAAGCGGTCGTGGCCGACGAGCGCCGCCGCATCGCCCGAGAGCTGCACGACGTCATCGGCCACAGCATGAGCCTGATCGCCGTCAAGGCCACCGTGGCCAACCATGTCGCCGACGCCCGCCCGCAAGAGGCCCGCGCCGCGCTGGCCATCATCGAGCAGACGAGCAGGAGCACGCTGACCGAGATCCACCGGGTGCTCGGCCTCCTCCGCTCCGACGGCGACGCCCGGCTGACCCAGGAGGAGACCCACCTGCCCGTCCCCGGCGTGGCAGACCTACCTGGGCTCGCCGACCACGCCCGCTCCGCCGGGGTGGGGGTGGAGCTCACCGTCCACGAAGAAGCCGCACTCCCGCCCGCGGTGGCGATGTCGATCTACCGCATCGTCCAGCAAGCCCTGACCAACGTCATCACCCACGCCGCACCCACCCACTGTTCGGTAACCGTGCACATCAACCCCCGCGAAACCACGATCGAGGTCCTCGACGACGGCCCGCGCCTCGGCCGCCCACCCCGCACCGGCCACGGCGGGCACGGCCTGATCGGCATGCGCGAACGGGTCAAACTGTACGGAGGCACCTTCAGCGCGGGTCCCAGGCCCGAAGGAGGCTTCCGCGTGGCAGCCCGCCTCCCGTACGACGAGAACAGCAATGCGACATGACCGGCAACAACACCTCCAGCAGCGGCATGACCGGCGACGCCGCTCCGCACGAGTCGTCACCGACCATCCGGGTCCTGCTCGCCGAGGACCAGGTGCTGGTGCGTGACAGCCTCAAGGTCCTCATCGACACCACTCCGGGGCTGGCCACCGTGGGCGAGGCGGGCACCGGTGCCGAGGCCGTGCGCCTGGCCCGTCGGCTGCGCCCCGACGTCGTCCTCATGGACATCCGCATGCCCGACATGGACGGCATCGAAGCGACCAGCCGCATCTGCGCCCACCCCGACGGCGCCGGCGTCCGCGTCCTCATCCTCACCACCTTCGACCTGGACGAATACGTGTACGGCGCGCTCCGCGCGGGAGCGAGCGGCTTCCTCGTCAAGAACGCCACAGCGGAGGAGCTCCTGGCCGCCATCAAAGTCGTCGCCGCCGGCGAGGCCCTGCTCGCACCGTCGGTGACCCGACGCCTCATCGCCGACTTCTTGCGCGGCTCCCGCTCCACCCCGGCGGTGCGCGACCTGGGCAACACCACCCAGCGCGAACGCGAGGTGCTCACCCTGATAGGCAGCGGCCTGTCCAACACCGAGATAGCCGAGCACCTGCACCTCACCGTCGGCACGGTCAAGACCCACGTCGGCCGCCTGCTGTCCAAACTGCACGCCCGCGACCGCGCCCACCTGGTCATCGCCGCCTACGAAGCCGGCCTCGTCACCGTCCCGGACAACCACCGATGACCAGCGGGCTCCGGAGACGCAGTCACCACCTCCCCGGGCGGGCACCATGACACGGCCGGTCTCAGGGGGACCGATGCGGTGCCGATGCTCGCCACCACCTCGTCCAGGACGGCCTTTCTGCGTCCCGTGAAAGCGCTCGATCAGGCCATGCCGTCCAGGCCGCCGGCGGCGCCCCTCGCGACGAACTTCGCCGGGTCGTCGAGCTGGCCCTGCTCCCGTGGCCGAGCCCATAAGCAAGAAACGCTTCCTCTGTCGACTGGACAAATGCCGCGAATTGTGGCCAGTGACGTGATGGGCAGTCCGTTCTGACGAGAATTGAGAGGTCTCTCTCGTTGCATGTAGCGGAGTTTCATGCCCTCGCCAGAGCCGAAGACCCACGCGAAGCCCCTCTGACCTGGGATGAAGCCAATTCCGGCCAAGCTGCCAGGCGGCCATTTCCGCTTTTCCGGAAAATGCCGACGACACGTGCCGGGATCAGCATGCATGGCAAGCCAATAGAGTCCTCCGCCATGGATACGAAATACCAGTCGGCCGAAGAACTGGCGGTCGCGTTGCGGGCCGGGGAAGTGAGCTCAGCAGAGCTGACGGACGACGCGATCGCCCGGATCGAGCGGGACGACGAGGTGACCAACGCGATCTGCGTACCCGACTTCGACCGGGCGAGAGCAGCCGCGCGAGACGCCGACCGGGCGCGCGCCCGCGGTGTGGAGCGGCCGCTGCTGGGCGTCCCGGTGACGGTCAAGGAGTCGTACGACGTCGAAGGGATGCCCACGACCTGGGGCATGCCGCAGCACCGCGCCTTCATGCCGGCCGAGGACGCGGTCCAGGTGCGGCGGCTCAAGGCGGCGGGCGCGGTGGTGCTCGGCAAGACCAACGTGCCGCTGGGCCTGCAGGACATCCAGACCTTCAACGACCTCTACGGCACCACCACCAACCCCTGGGACCGCGACCGCACGCCAGGCGGGTCGTCCGGCGGGTCGGCGGCGGCGCTGGCGTGCGGGTTCGGGGCGCTGTCGATCGGCTCCGACCTGGCCGGTTCGCTGCGTACGCCCGCCCACTTCTGCGGCGTCTACGCGCACAAGCCGACGCTCGGGCTGGCGGCGACCCGCGGCATGGCCCTGCCGAAGGAGCTGCCGGCGGAGCTCGACCTGGCGGTCGTCGGTCCGATGGCGCGTACCGCCCGCGACCTCGCGCTCCTGCTCGACGTCATGGCGGGCCCCGACCCGCTGACGTACGGCCTGGCGTACGAGCTCAAGCTGCCGCCCGCCCGCCACGACCGGCTCGCTGACTTCCGGGTCCTGGTCCTCGACGAACATCCGCTGCTCCCGACCGGCTCGGCCGTGCGGGCGGGCGTGCACCGGGTGGCCGCCGCGCTCACCGACGCGGGCGCCCGCGTCGAATGGCACAGCCCGCTGCTGCCGGACCTGGCGGAGGCCGCGAGGCTCTACATGCAACTGCTGATCTCCGGTTCGGTCGCGCGTTTCCCCATGGAAGCGCACGAGCAGCGCCCGGACGACCAGAGCCTCGAGTCCGTACGGCTGCGCGCCCTGACGCTCAGCCACCGCGACTGGCTGAAGGTGAACAGCCGCCGCGAGGCCCACCGGCACGGCTGGCGGGCGTTGTTCGCCGAGTTCGACGCCGTGGTGTGCCCGGTCACGCCGACGCCGGCGTTCCCGCACGACCACAGCCCCGATCCGATGCGGCGGCGCATCGACATCGACGGCACCGAGTACCCGTACTTCGACCAGCTCGTCTGGGCCGGTCTGGCCACCATGCCCGGCCTGCCCGCCACCGCCGTCCCGGCGGGCGGATCCCCCGAAGGGCTGCCGGTGGGCGTGCAGCTCATCGGCCCGATGTTCGAGGACCGCACCCCGCTCCGGCTGGCCGAGCTCCTGGAGCAGGAGATCGGCGGCTTCCATCCCCCGAAGGAGCGGTAGCGTCGAGGACATGATGATCGAGCTGGACGTCCCCGTGGATGGGGGCCGCACGCTGCACGTCTACGACACCGCTCCAGGCGACGGCGAGCGGCTGCCGGTCATGTGGCACCACGGCACGCCGAACCTCGGCGCGCCTCCCGAGCCGCTCTTCGCAGCGGCCGACGGGCTGGGGGTGCGCTGGGTGGCGTTCGACCGGCCTGGCTACGGGGGCTCCGACGTGGCGCCGGGGCGGACGGTCGCGTCCGTCGCCGGTGACGCGGCGGCGGTCGCGGACGCGCTCGGCATCGGCAGGTTCGCCGTCGCGGGCTACTCGGGCGGCGGCACCTACGCGCTGGGGTGCGCCGCGGTGCTGGGTGAGCGCGTCCGGGCGGTGCTGAGCCTGGCCGGCATCGCCCCGTACGGCGCCGACGGTCTGGACTGGTTCGCCGGGATGGTCCCGTCCGGCGTGGCCGCGCTGGGCACGGCGGCGGCGGGCCGGCAGGTGCGGGCGGCGCTGCACGACGCGAATTTCGCCTACGACTGCGAGTTCACCCCCGCCGACCTGGCGGTGTTCGAGGGGCCATGGGGGTGGCTGGGCAAGGTCGCCGAGCCCGCTCTCGACGCCGGCTCGTACGGCCAGATCGACGACGACGTCTCCTACACCCACGCCTGGGGCTGCGACCCCGGCGCCATCGGCGCCCCCGTCCTGCTCCTGCACGGCACCGCCGACCGCATCATCCCCGCCACCCACGGTGCCTGGCTGGCCGAGCACTGCCCGGCCGCCGACCTGCGGCTGCTCCCGGGCGACAGCCACTTCACCGTCGTCACCCACGCCGAAGCCGGCCTGGAGTGGCTGTGCGGCGTGGCATAGGTCACGTCGCCGCGATGTCACAACGAGCGGGCCACCGGCATCTTCTGCTCGACCGGGAACAATCCCGGCGTGTGGAAGGAGCACCATGAACGCCCTCTTGGCCACCACTTTCGGCGGCGACGTCTTCGAGCCTGGCACGGCCGGCTACGAGGAGGCCGCTCGCACGATGCTGGTCCCCGGCAGCCCGGCCTACGTCCTGCGGCCGGCGAGCGTGGCAGACGTGCAGGCCGCTGTCCGGTTCGCCGCCGACGCGGGTCTGGTGCTGTCGGTACGCGGCGGCGGTCACGCCTTCGCCGGTTTCGGCACCAACGACGGCGGCGTCGTCCTCGATCTCGCCAGGCTCGCCGGCGTCGAGGTCATCGACGAGGAACGTCACATCGTCCGCGTGGGCGGCGGCGCCACCTGGGGCCAGGTGGTGGACGCCCTGGCTCCGCTGGGCCTGGCGATCTCCTCGGGAGACACCAGGAGCGTGGGCGTCGGCGGCCTGACGTTGAGCGGCGGCATCGGCTGGAAGGTCAGGAAGCACGGCCTGACCCTGGACAGCCTGGTCGCCGCCGAGGTCGTCACCGCCTCCGGTGCGGTGCTGCGCGCCGGCGCGGAGGAGAACCCCGAGCTGTTCTGGGCGCTGCGCGGAGGCGGCGGAAACCTCGGCGTGGTGACCGCCTTCGAGCTGGCGGCGCACCCGACGACCGACGTCTTCTTCGGCGCGATCACCTTCCCTGCCGCGGAACTCGCAGAAGTCCTCCAGGGCTGGGCGGCCTACCTGCGGACGGCCCCGGACGAGCTGACTTCCATCGCGAGCTTCGCCAACCCTTTCGAGGGCGGCCACGAAGCGCCGGTGAAGATCCAGGTCGCCTTCGACGGCGACGACCCGGAGGCGGCCGCGAAGGCCATCGACCCGATCCGCGCTCTGGGCACGGTGCTGAGCGACGACGTCGCGCTCCTGCCGTACGCGGACATCCTGGAGGAGGGCCAGGCCGCGCCGCCCGGCATCCGGCTGCTGACCCGCAGCGCGTTCGTCGAGGCGGGGTCGGTGCGCCGGGTCCTGGAGCTGCTGGCGGAGATCGGGGCGGCGCAGGGGTCACCGTTCATCTCCGTCCGCGGCGTCGGAGGCGCGGTCGCCCGGGTCCCGGACGACGCCACCGCCTACGCTCACCGCCAGGCGGAGCTGATGTTCGTGACCACCGCGGCCGGGCCGGAGCCGATCGTCGAGGCCGCCCGCCCGCCCCTGCAGGCGATCTGGGCCAGGCTCGCGCCCCACGTCAGCGGGGCGTACGCCAACTTCCTCACCTCCGCCACACCGGACGACGTGGCCGCGGTCTACCCGCCGCGGACCCTCCGGCGGCTAGCGGCGGTCAAGCGCCGGCACGACCCCCGCAACCTGTTCTCCCGCAACCACAACGTCCGGCCGTGAACGAGCGCCCCGGCCGGATGGACCCGGCCACCGAGGACTTCGTGGCCCACAGGAACCTGCTGTTCACCGTGGCGTACGAGCTGCTCGGCTCGGCCGCCGACGCCGAGGACGTGCTGCAGGAGACCTGGCTCAAGTGGGTGGGCGTCGATCTCGACACGGTGCGGGATCGGCGCGCGTACCTGATCAGGATGGTGACGCGGCAGGCGCTGATGCGGCTGCGCACGCTCGGCCGCCGCAAGGAGTCGTACGTCGGGCCGTGGCTGCCCGAGCCGCTGCTGACCACGCCCGACGTGGCCGAGGACGTCGAGCTGGCCGAGAGCGTCTCCATGGCCATGCTGCTGGTGCTGGAGACGCTCACGCCGGCCGAGCGGGCGGTGTTCGTGCTGCGCGAGGTGTTCGCCCTCGGCTACGACGAGATAGCCGAGGCCGTGGACAAGAGCCAGGCCGCGGTCCGCCAGATCGCCCACCGGGCCCGCTCGCACGTCGCCGCACGCCGGCCGCGCGCGGGCGTCTCGCAGGCCGAGATCCGTGACGCGCTCGACGCCTTCCGGCGGGCGGCGGAGACCGGCGACCTGCAAGGGCTGCTCGCCGTCCTCGCGCCCGACGCCGTCTTCCTCAGCGACGGCGGCGGAGTCGTGGAGGCGCTGCTGGAGCCGCTCGTGGGGGCCGAGCGGATCGCCCCGCTGGCCGCCGCGATGTCCAGGTTCGGCGCCGGCGCGCTGCAGCCGGCCCACGTCAACGGCCATCCGGCCCTGGTGCTCCGCCTCGACGGCGGGATCGACGCCGTCATCACGGTGCGGGTCGAGGGCGGCCTGATCAGAGGCGTGTACGCGGTACGCAATCCGGAGAAGCTGTCGCGCGTGTATGAGGAGACCCCGGTGAGTCGCTGAGCGGGACCGGCGGCCCGATCACTCCCTTGGCCCTGGAGCGTCGGACGAGGAGGACGGCGCGGCCCGCCCACCAGCGGGCCGCCGGCAGTGGGAACGAAACAGTACTTTCGGCCGGTACAAACCCATGGGACCCGTGCCCTAGCGTTAACGCCGTGCGTGCTCCTGTTCGGCTCGAGGTGGCGGCCGAGATCGGACTCGGCGTCGTGCTCGCGCTGGCCATCGCCTACCAGGCCGCCCGCCTCGCCGCCAGCTGGGGTGACGGCTATTGGGTGCCCGGCGCCTGCGTCGGCGCGGTGGTGGCGGTGCTCGCCGTGGCACGCCGCGCTGCCCGGTTGTGGACGGCCGTGGCCGGCCTGACCGTGGCCGGGCTCGCCGTCCTGCCCGCTCACCTCCTCCACCTGCCGGCGGAGCCGGGCCCCGCCACCGCGCTCGGCCTGGCGGTGCTCATCGGCTCCGCGGTCAGGAGACTGCCCGCCGTCCAGGCCTGCGCCGTGGCCGCCGCAGGGGCGGCCGTCATGACGGGCGGCCTGCTGACCGGCTCCGGCTCGCCCGTGCCGGTGCAGGGCGGCCTGATCTGGCTCGCCGCCCTGGGAGGCGGGCTCGTCCCCCGAGGGCTGGCCGCCCGCCGCCGCGCCGCCACCGAGCGCGTACGCCGTGCCGAGCGCCGCGAGCTGGCCAGGGAACTGCACGACGTCGTGGCCCACCACGTCACCAGCATCGTGCTCCAAGCGCAGGCCGCCCAGCTCGTCACCGCCAGGCACCCGGACAGGACGGCCGCCTCGCTCGCCGGCATCGAGGCCGCGGGCCACGAGGCGCTGGCCGCGACCCGCCGCGTGGTCGGCCTGATGCGCGAGAGCGCCCCCGGCGTGACGGGCCATCAGGAGCTCGCCGAGCTGGTCGACCGCTTCGACGGCCACGGCCGATCGGCGCGGCTGCGGCTGGCCGCCGAGCCCGACGGCTGGCCGGCCGAGGTGCGCAGCACCGTGTACCGCGTCGTCCGGGAGTCGCTGACCAACGTCGCCAAGCACGCCGGGCACGCCCGCGTGGTCACCGTCGGCATCACCCAGGACGAGCAGGCCGTCACGGTCGTGGTCGAGGACGACGCCCCGCACGCGACCGCCCGCACCCGCCGCGCCGGCTACGGCATCATCGGCATGCGCGAACGCCTCGACGCCTTGGGCGGAACTCTGACCGCCGGCCCCGGCCCCGGTGGGGGCTGGGTCGTGCGCGCCACCATCCCCGCCGGGGAACGCCGATGACGCCGTCCATCCGGGTGCTGCTGGCCGACGACCAGGCGATGATCAGGGCCAGTCTGCGCATCATTCTGGAGGATCAGCCCGACATCGTCGTGGTCGCCGAGGCGGGCGACGGCGACGAGGCGATCGAGCAGGCCCGCCGGACACATCCTGACGTGTGCCTGGTGGACGTCCAGATGCCCCGCCTCGACGGGATCGAGGTGGCCCGCGCGCTGGCCGCCGCCCCGACCCGGGTGGTCATGGTCACCACGTTCGACCTGGACGAATACGTCCACGGCGCGCTGCACTGCGGCGCGGCCGGGTTCGTGCTGAAGGACGCGGGCCCCGCGCTGCTGGTCGAGGCCGTGAGGGCCGCCCACGCGGGCGACGCGCTCATCTCGCCGTCGATCACGCTGCGGTTGCTGCGCCGGCTCGCCGACCGCGGAGCCGGGATCGCGGCCCGCGCGCCCGCGCAGCCCCTGACCGCGCGGGAGACGGAGATCGTCCGGGCGGTCGCCAGAGGGTGCAGCAACCAGGAGATCGCCGACGATCTGTTCATCGCGGTGAGCACGGTCAAAGGGCATGTGGCGGGCGTCCAGGCCAAGCTCGGCGTCCGTAACCGGGTCGAGATCGCGGCCTGGGCCTGGGAGAGCCGCATGATGGGAGGCCGGTGAGAAGTGTGTCATGAGCTCCGAGCGAGCGGGCTTCTCGGGCGACAGCCTCACTTGATCTTGTACGAAGGTGTCCACCCGCGACCAGCACCCCGACAGTGAGCGCGACGCCTTCACAGAGGCCGGTTGCGACCGAACCTCCTACGACGGCAAGGCCAAGCCGAGCTTGTTCCTGAAAATCCGTAGCGATCTCGCAAGCGCCAAGGCTAAAGATCAAGTTGGCGGAGCCGTACCACCACAAAGGCGAGCAGCCCGAGCGCGGCCAGCGCGAAGACCGCGTTGCCCATGAGATCCACATGCGTGGGTGCGGGGAAACTCGGCGGCTGAGGGAAGCCGTGCCAGGCGTAGGTGACCAGGCCGGCGGCGCTCAGGGCGAACCGGTGCCAGGGGCCCCAGCCCATGCGTCGGGACCAGCGCAGGATGAGCAGCGTCATCGTGGTGTAGAGCACGAGGTAGAAGCAGACCGTGATCCACGCGGGCACGACGGACTCCAGCTTGATCCCCACCAGGGCGAGCAAACTGGGGAGCCAGAACGCCAGCCCGGCCACGATGGTGATCGCGAAGACGGTCCACGGGCTGGCCGGCGTGGCTGAACGGAGGGAGCGGCGGAATCGGGCCGACAGGAACGCGGCGATGATCAGGGCGGCGGCCGTGATCAGCGTCCAGGTGATCTGAGCGGCCGACAACGGGTGGATGGCAGCCGGACTGGCCAGGGCGATGGGCACCGCGCCGCCCAGTAGGAACAGGAGGGCTGACACGGTGAGGCCGGCCTTGCCGAGCCAGGGGGTGTCCGGTCGGCGTGAGCCCGCCTCTACGATCGAGATCGGCACCGCGATGCTCCACACCCCATGGATGGCCAGCACGAACACGGTCCAGTAAGCGCCAATGCCCAGTGCCGGAATGAACCCGTAGTCGAGCAACCGCAGCCCGGCATAGTCGGGATCGAACAGCGACCGGGTGAGCAGGCCCTCCTCGATCACGGCATAGGCGAGGCCGAGCAGGATGATCCCCGGCCACCCCAGCCCCCACCGGCGGGTCACCTCGCGGATCAGCAGCGCGCCACCGCCGTAGAGCGGAATCAGCCCGATGAGTGCCGGTAGGGCGTTGATGGCGATGTTGCCGAGCAGGTACTCGCCGACCAGCGGCGCGAGAACCAGCAGGCCAAGTGCTGGAACACTGCGTTTGAACACGTCTGTCCTCATCGGTTGTAGAGCTTGCGTGCCCACAGGTATCCGCCCAGCGCGATGGCCGCGCTCCAGAGTGCCGCCGCCGCGAAGCCGGCTCCCGCGGGCTGCCCGGCCAGCAGCGCGCGCAGGGTTTCGATGACCGGTGTGAACGGCTGGTGTTCGGCGAACCAGCGCAGCGGGCCCGGCATCGACTCCGGCGGGACCACGCCGCTGCCCAGGAACGGCAGCAGCATCAGTGGCATCGGCAGGTTGCCGGCCGTGGCCACGTTCCTGGTGACCATGCCCAGCGCGCCTGCGCGGCGCTCGCGATCGTCATGATCATGATGCCGGGGGTGAGGTAAGCGGCGTAGGCGGCGCGGTCGCCGCCGATCCCGGCGCCCATGATGCCGCCGAGGACGTAGACGAACAGCAGCAGGAGCACCACCGGGACACCCGCGTAGGTGAGGATCAGTGTGGGGTAACGCCACATGTGCCTGATCTGGCGCCGCAGCATGGTCGCGGAGTCGGTGATCGCCCTCATCGGGAGGACTCCTCGGTCAGGGCGAGGAAGACGTCGTCCAGGTCGGGCTTGTGCACCGACAGTTCAGCGACGTCGATGGCCTGTGCGTCGAGCCGTTCCAGGAGTTCGCGCAGCGCGTCGACGCCGGTGCCGAAGATCTGCACCGTGGTGGTCTTGCCCGCGCCGTTGGGGCCGAGCAGCGAGAAGACGGTGCCCTGCGGGATGGACAGGTCGATGCCGTCCAGGACGCGGTGGGCGCCGTAGGACTTGCGCAGCCCCGCCACCGAGACGAAGGGACGCATCGCGTTCACCCCCGATCCCAGGTGACGAGCAGGCTGTGCATGCCGTACACCTGCGAAGGGTCGGTGCGGAACGACAGCTCTTCGGCCGGTGCGGCGAGCCGCAGCGTAGGAAGCGGTGGAGCAGCGCCCGCATGGCGAGCGCGAGTTCCCGCGGGTACGTGCCCAGCTCGGCGAAGTGGGTTTCGGAGCGGGAGCTGAAGCGCGGGTCGGCGAGGACCTGGCGGACCAGGTCGTATCCGGTGATCATCCAAACGCCGGGGGCGCCCTCGGGCACGGCCAGGCGGGCGATCGGTTGCTCCACGCGTAGGGCGGTGAGCGAAGGCGCGGGATCTAAGGGGAAGGCGGGTGCGCGGCCCACGGACGAAGTGACCGGCTCCACGCGATAGTTCGCGTTCGACATGATGGAAAGCTACGTTGCTTTCAAAAATATCGTCAATCGCGTGATGCACTTCTGCGCAGGTCAGAGCCGATAAATTGATGCGTTGGCGCTGAGGCTGAATGCAATGATGCGTTGCATTGTGTGATGCCGAAAGCAATACTGGCGCCATGCCAGAAGGAAGGTTGACCCGGCAGGACCGCCAGCGCATCGCGGCCGGCCTCGCCGAAGGCCGCTCCTACGCCGAGATCGCCAGGCGGCTGGACCGGCCGACGTCCACGATCAGCCGCGAGGTCGGCCGCAACGGCGGCCCCAGCGACTACCGCCCCGAGGCGGCGCACCAGGCGGCGGCGCGGCGGGCACGGCGCCGCATCCCGGCGCGTTCCCCCGGACCTCAGGACCGCACGGCCGTGGAGGTGGAAGAGGGAGCCGTCGAGCTGGCGGTCGGGATGGGCCTGCCGAAAATGGTGGCGCGCGTGCTCATCGGCCTGTGGCTGAGCGAGGACGGCAGGCTCACCGCGGCCGAGCTGTCGCGCGGACTGAACGTCAGTCCCGCCTCGATCTCCATGGCAGTGGGCTACCTGGCCCAGCAGGGGCTGATCCGGCGCGAACGTGATCCCCAGCGGCGCCGCGACGTCTACGTGGTCGACGACGACGCCTGGTACCACTCGACCGTGATCAGCGCCCGGCAGACGCTCGCAGCGGCGGAGATCACGAAGGAGGCAGGGCAGACGCTCGGGCTCGACACGCCCGTGGGACGCCGACTGACCAGAGGCGGTGCGTTCCTGAAGCGGATCAGCCTGGACGCTCTGACGTCGGCCGAACGCTGGCGTGACCTCCCGCCGTGATCAGACCGCTGGGGTCGTTTCCTGGATTCCACGTGCTGTGGGCAGATCGCCCCTATAACGCTCGACGCCGGCCGCTTGGCGACGTTCAGCCGTAGGGCTGGACATGCTGCCAGAACAGCGGAGTCAGCCCACGACGAACGGCAGCTGGCCGGCCAGGTCGCCCAGTTCGTCCCGCTCCGCTGGGGTCGGGGCGCGGCGGCCGGTGCCGACGAGCAGCGCGGCCTCGTCGGAGAACGACGCGGGGAACGCGGCCCCGGCGATCCTCTCCAGCATCTCCCGCGACCGGGCCAGCCCCTCGGCGGGCGGGCCGGGCACGCCGGGCAGGTGGGCGATCAGGTCGAGGTGGTGCAGGGTCCATTCGAGCACGTACGCCGTGAGGTAGTCGCCCGCCGTGAGCACCTCGTCCCGCGTGCCGACCCGCATCGCGGGGTCGGCCAGCGCGGCGGCCCGGCCCGCGGCGGAGCCGACGTCGTCGAGGTGGAACTTCAGCAGGTACGGGTCCTCGTAGGCGGCGGCCAGCCGGACCGTGAGCGCGTCGAGCGGGTCGTCGCCGGTCGGGGGAGTGCCGGTGACCTCCCAGTAGGTGATCGCGTCGCGGGTCGGCGGCTCGTCGGTCGGGGTGACGAGGGTGATCAGGACGTCCTGGGCGTCGATGACCAGGTGGCAGACCAGGTCGCGCACGAGCCACCCGGCGCAGCCCGACGGCTCGGCGAAGGCGTCGTCGGGCAGGTCGGCGACCGCGGCGCGCAACGCCGCCCAGGAACGTTCGAAGGCATCCACGCGCCCACACCGTAGCGGCTGGTCACGAGGCCGGACAACCGGCTTACCCGGTGATGCTCCACGGGATCTCCCGCTCACCGGCGTCACGTGGGTCGAGGGCTAGCTGCGCGCAGCGGCGTCCCTGGTCGCGCAGCGGGTTGGTGACGGAGGTGATGCCGAGCTGCCGAGCGGCCGGTGAGGCGTCCCAGCCGAGGTAGGCGGCGCCGGGGTGGGAGTGTTCGAGTGCCTGGCGGGCGCCGATCGCGAGCTCGTCGCTCATGGCGATGACGAGGGCGTCCGCGGGCAGACGGGAGGCGAGGGCTCGGGCGGCGGCGGCGCCGTCAGCGCGGGTGTTGCGGGCGACGACCACGACCGGCGTGCCGTCCCAGCTCAGACCGGCCTCCTCGACGGCGTCGCGGTAGCCGCGCAGGCGGGCGTCGGTGACGGGGAACGGGACGTGCGGCGGCAGGCCGGCGCCCGTGGTCGTCATGGCCGCGCGGGCGCGGTCGAGCGGGAACGAGATGACGGCGGGCGTACGGCCCTCGCGCAGCGCGCGGGCGGCGATGGCGCGGGCGGCGGCGCGGTCGTCCTGGGTGACGCAGGCGATCCCGTCGCGCCCGGGACCGCCCTGGACGACGGCGGGACGCGGATCGCCCGCGACGGCCGCGAGCACCGGATCGTCCTCGGTGGTGGTCCACAGCACGAACGCGTCCACGGCGGCCGACAGCACCCGGTCGGCGTCGTCGGCGTCGCCCCGCGTCGGGATGAACGTCAGCCCCTGCCCCTCCTCGACACACACCTCGGCCACGCCCGCGAGGAACCGGGCCGCCTGCGGGTCGTCGAAGGCGTAGACCAGGTGCTCGCTGAAGACGACGCCGAGCTGCCTGGTGCGGCCGGACTTCAGCGCGCGGCCCACGGCGTCGGGGTGGTAGCCCAGCTCGCCGGCCGCGCGGTGGACGCGTTCGCGGGTGGCGTCGGCGACGCGGGCGGGGCGGGTGAAGGTGTAGGAGGCGGTCATCAGCGAGACGCCAGCGCGGGCCGCCACGTCCTTCAGCGTCACGCGTCTGCGGTTGGTGGACACGCCGCCATCCTAGTTGTGTAGCGTTACATATATGAGGGAAGCCAGCTTGTCGGGTCGTGCCGCGCCATTTCTGGGGTTCGCGGGTTTCGGGGTGTTCTGGGGGGTGTGGGGTGCCTGCCTGCCCCTGCTGCGTGCCCATGCCGGGGTGGGTGACGCGCGGTTCGGCGTCGCGCTGCTGCTGGTGGGGGCGGGGGCGCTGCCCGCCATGCTGCTGACCGGGCGGCTCGTGGACGCGGTCGGGCTGCGGGTGGCCGGGATGCTGCTCGCGCTTCTGGGCATCGCGGGCGTGGTGCTGTGCGCGGTCTCGTCCGGCTATGCCGGGTTGTGCGCGGGCATCCTCGCCGTGGGGGCCGCCTCAGGGGCTACGGACGTGGCCATCAACGCGCTCGCCGCCACCGCGGAGAAGCGGACCGGCCGCCCTGTCGTGGCCCGCTCGCACGCCGCGTTCTCCGCCACCGTCGCGGCGAGCAGCCTGGTGGCGGGCGCGCTGGCCGCCGCGACCGGCAGCCTGCTCGCCGCCTTCACCGCCGCCGCCGTCGTCGTGGTCGCGCTCGGCACGGTCGTGGCCGCCGCCACCCGGTCGATCACGGTACGGGACGGCGCCGCGCCCGACGGCGACCAGGCCGCAGCCGCGCAGGAGGCGGCGGGCCATCGGGACGAGCAGGCCGACCGTGCCCCGGGAGCGGCGGGTCACCCGGAGGAGCAGGCCGACGGCGCGGCGGTGGGCCGAGAGGGCGGCGGGCGGTTGCCGGGGCGGGGGATGTTGCTGGTGGTCGGGGGTGTGGGGGCGTTGGCGTTCGCGGCGGAGAACGCGTTCCAGACCTGGGCCGCGGTGCTGCTGACCGACGCGTTCGCGGCCTCGCCCGCGCTGGCCGCCGTCGCCCCTGCCGCGTTCGCCACGACGGCCGCGCTGGCCAGGCTGGCGGGCGGCCCCGTCATGCTGCGCCGCCCGATCGCCACGCTGATCACCGCGAGCCTGATCGCGACGGCCGGCGGCGGGCTGACGGCGTTCGCCCCCTCACTGCCGCTCACCCTGGCGGGCGTCGTCGCCGCGGCGCTGGGCACCGCGACGCTCTTTCCCACCCTCCTGTCGTACGGGCTGCGGCCCGTCCCCGACGCGTTCAGGGGCCGGGCCACCTCGGCCATCTCGACGGTCGCCTACCTGGGCTTCCTGGCAGGCCCGGCGTACTTCGGCCTGCTCGCCGACGCCGCCGGCGTGCAGCGCGCGTTCCTCGGCGTGGCCGTGCTGACCGGGCTGCTCCTGGCGGCCGTCCCGGTGCTGCCCAGGCTGAGGAGGCCGGAGCCGATCACGCCCCGACGTACGCGGCCAGGTGCTCGCCCGTCAGCGTCGAGCGGGCCTTGACCAGCTCGGCCGGCGTGCCCTCGAACACCACCCGGCCACCGTCGTGACCGGCGCCGGGGCCCAGGTCGATGATCCAGTCGGCGTGCGCCATGACCGCCTGGTGGTGCTCGATGACGATGACCGACTTGCCGCTGTCCACGAGCCGGTCGAGCAGGCCGAGCAGCTGCTGGACGTCGGCCAGGTGCAGGCCGGAGGTCGGCTCGTCCAGGACGTACACGCCACCCTGCTCGGCCATGTGGGTGGCCAGCTTGAGCCGCTGCCGCTCGCCGCCGGACAGCGTGGTGAGCGGCTGGCCCAGCGTCAGGTAGCCCAGCCCGACGTCGGCGAGCCGGGTGAGGATGGCGTGCGCGGCCGGCGTACGGGCCTCGCCCGCGCCGAAGAACTCGACGGCCTCGGCCACCGGCATGGCCAGCACCTCGCTGATGTCGCGCCCGCCGAGCGTGTGCTCCAGCACCGACGGATGGAACCGCTTGCCCTCGCACTCCTCGCAGACGGTGGTGACGCTGGCCATGAAGCCCAGCTCGGTCTCGACGACGCCGGCGCCGTTGCAGTCGGGGCAGGCGCCCTCGGAGTTTGCGCTGAACAGCGCCGGCTTGACGCCGTTGGCCTTGGCGAACGCCTTGCGGATCGGGTCGAGCAGGCCGGTGTAGGTGGCCGGGTTGCTGCGCCGGGAGCCGCGGATGGGGCTCTGGTCGATCGACACCACGCCGGCGCGGGGCGGGATCGAGCCGTGGATGAGCGAGCTCTTGCCGGACCCGGCCACGCCGGTGACGACGGTCAGCACGCCGAGCGGGACGTCGACGTCCACGTTCCGCAGGTTGTTGGTGGTGGCACCGCGGATCTCCAGGACGCCGGTCGGCTCGCGCACGGTGTCCTTCAGCGTGGCGCGGTCGTCGAGGTGGCGCCCGGTGATGGTGCCGGCCGCCCGCAGCCCCTCGAGGGTGCCCTCGTAGCAGATCTCGCCGCCCGCCGAACCGGCGCCGGGCCCGAGGTCCACCACGTGGTCGGCGATCGCGATCGTCTCCGGCTTGTGCTCGACGACCAGCACCGTGTTGCCCTTGTCGCGCAGCCGCAGCAGCAGGTCGTTCATGCGCTGGATGTCGTGCGGGTGCAGGCCCGCGGTGGGCTCGTCGAAGACGTAGGTGACGTCGGTGAGCGAGGAGCCGAGGTGGCGGATCATCTTGACGCGCTGCGCCTCGCCGCCCGACAGGGTGCCCGCCGGCCGGTCGAGCGACAGGTAGCCGAGCCCGATCTGGACGAACGAGTCGAGCGTGTGCGCCAGCTTGCCGAGCAGCGGGGCCACGGACGGCTCGTCGAGGCCGCGTACCCATTCGGCCAGGTCGCTGATCTGCATCGAGCAGGCGTCGGCGATGTTGACGCCGCGGATGCGCGAGGAGCGGGCGAGTTCGCTGAGGCGGGTGCCGTCGCACTCGGGGCAGGCGGTGAACGTGACCGCCCGCTCCACGAACGCCCTGATGTGCGGCTGCATCGCCTCGGGGTCCTTCGACAGGAACGACTTGCGGATCTTCGGGATCAGCCCCTCGTACGTGAGGTTGACGCCGTCGACCTTGACCTTCATCGGCTCCCCGTACAGGAAGTCATTGAGCTCCTTCTTGGTGAAGTCGCGGATCGGCTTGTCGGGGTCGACGAGGCCGGAGGCCATGAAGACGCGGACGGTCCAGAAGCTGTCGACCTTGTAGCCGGGCACGGTGATGGCGCCCTCGGAGATCGATTTGGAGTCGTCGTAGAGCTGGGTGAGGTCGAGGTCGTTGACCGTGCCGCGGCCCTCGCAGCGCGGGCACATGCCGCCGGTGCGGGTGTAGGTCGCCTTGACCGGCTTCTTCTTCTCGCCGCGCTCGACCGTGATCGCGCCGCTGGCCCGCACGGTGGGCACGTTGAAGGAGAACGCGTTGGGCGAGCCGATGTGCGGCTGTCCCAACCGGCTGAACAGGATGCGCAGCATCGCGTTGGCGTCGGTGGCGGTGCCGACCGTGGAGCGCGGGTCGGCGCCCATGCGCTGCTGGTCGACGATGATCGCGGTGGTGAGCCCGTCGAGCACGTCCACCTCGGGCCGCGCCAGCGTCGGCATGAAGCCCTGGACGAACGTGCTGTACGTCTCGTTGATCATCCGCTGCGACTCGGCGGCGATCGTGCCGAAGACCAGCGAGCTCTTGCCCGACCCCGACACCCCCGTGAACACCGTCAGCCGGCGCTTCGGGATCTCGACGCTGACGTCCTTGAGGTTGTTGACGCGGGCGCCGTGCACGCGGATGAGGTCGTGGGTGTCGGCGGCGTGGGGCGCGGGCGACTGGGTGTCCGTGCTCGTGGCCATGCTGTCGGAGTCTCCATCTGTCTTATGGGCGCTGCCGCTGGTCGGGCAGTATGAGCAGTATGTCGGTTTCCACCGCGCTCTGGGTGCGGCGGCCGTGCATGCGACTCAGGTTAGGTGCGCGCCCCCGACGAGGGCTTCTCCAATACTGACCGTTTCACCCCTGCCCGGTCAGCCCGGCGCACGTCAGCCAGATGTGCTCGCACGCCGCCGACGCCAGCTCCAGGCTCCCTGGGGACTCCTGCGAGGCGTGGTAGAAGCTCCGCTCGATCATCCAGCACAGCGCGCGGGCCATCGCCGGCGCCTGGTCGGGCGCGCCGCCGGCCGGCACGCCCGCCCGCTGCAGCACGGCGGCGATGGCTCCGGTGAACAGGTCGGCCGTGTGGCTCCACAGCTGCCCGATCTCCGGCACGGTCAGCGACAGGTCGATCGCGGTGCGCATGACCAGGCCGTGCTCGTTCCACAGCTCGATCGTGCGCCGCATGGCCGCCGCGATGGCCTGGCGCGGTTCGTCGCTCTCGGCCGTGGCCCGCGAGCGCTCCCACAGGTGCTCGACGGTTTGCGCCACGAGCGCCGTGACCACCTCCTGCTTCGAGCCGAAGTAGAAGTAGAGCGCGCCGCGGGTGATGCCGGCGCCCTGGGCGATGTCGCCGACCGTCATCGCCTCGTAGCCCTTCTCGGCCAGCAGCGACTCGCAGGTGTCGAGGATCGCCCGCTCCCGCAGATCCCCCTTGCGCTCCGTGGCGCGCCGGCGCCGCGCGGGCTGGGTGCCGGGCATCAGAGCTGCGCGCCCTCGGGGAAGTCCGTCGTACGGGAGAGCGCCTCCCATGCGCGGATGTCCTCCTCGACGGCGGCGCGCTGGGCGGCGATCAGGCGCAGCGCGTCGGAGCCCAGCACCAGGTGGGCCGGCGGCTCCTCGATCGACGCGATGTGCACCACGGCCTCCCCGGCCTTGGCCGGATCGCCCAGCTGGTTGCCGCTCGCCTTGAGCCGCCTCTGGCGGATGGGCATGAACAGCTCGTCGTAGTCCTCGATGAAGTGCTCGGCGCGCGTCATGGACCGTCCCGCCCAGTCCGTACGGAACGAGCCCGGCTCGATCGCCGTCACGTGGATGCCGAACTGCTCGACCTCCTGGCCCAGCGACGCGAGGATGCCCTCCATGGCCCACTTGCTGCCGCAGTAGGCGGACATGCCGGGCACGGTCATCATCCCGGCCATGGAGGTGACGGCCATCAGGTGGCCGCGGCGGCGCTGCCGCATGTAGGGGAGCGCCGCTCGCAGCGTGGCCACCGCCCCGAAGACGTTGACCTCGAACTGCCGCCGCACCTCCGCCAGCGGGGTCTCCTCGAACGTGCCCTCGAGGCCGTAACCGGCGTTGGCGATGACGACGTCGAGCGGGCCGACGTGCTGCTCGACGTCGGCGAACACCCGGGTGACCGCCTCGTCGTCGGTCACGTCGAGGATGCGGCCGTGCGCGCGGCCCGGCTCCAGCTCCTCGAACGCCCGCAGGTCCGCCTCGGAGCGGACGGTCCCGGTGACGATGTGCCCGGCGGCCAGCGCTGCCTGGGCGATGGCCCGGCCGAGGCCCGAGCTGACGCCGGTGATGAGCCACTTCTGTTGCTGCATGTCCCCCTCCAAGGGCTCCGGGAGGAGCCCGGCCGGCTCCCCACAGCACAAAATCTACACTATGTCGATTTTTCTCGCCAATGTGTCGATTATCGCTGTGGGGTGGCGGCGAACCAGATCCCCGCCGCCGCGCACACCACCGCCGCGACCACCATCGCTGCCCCCGGCCCCGCCACGCCGCCCATGACGGCAACGCCGAGCGTGGCCCCGGCCTGCCGTACGGCGTTGAGCAGCCCTCCCGCCGCACCTGCCGACTGCGCGGGCGCGGCGCCGATGACCGCCGAGACCAGCGCCGGCAGCACGAACGACACGCCGAGACCGCAGCCCAGCAGCCCCATCGCCAGCCAGAGGTACCCGGCTCCGGCCTGGATCGCCGCCCCGAGCACGACGCCGCCTGCCGCCAGCAGCGTCAGCCCGAGCAGGATCGGCGGGCGCGGGCCGACCCGGGCGGCCAGCCGCCCGACGAGCGGCGGGTTGAGCACGAACGGCAGGGTGAGCGGCAGGAAGGCCAGCCCCGTGGCGGCGGCACCCAGCCTGCGGTCCTGCTGGAACAGCAGCGGCAGCACGAACAGGCTGCCGTTGAGCGCGAAGTTCACCGCCGCGCCCGCCGCCAGCGCGGCCAGGACGCCACGGCTGCGCAGCAGCGCCGGGTTCAGTACGGGAGTGTCGCTGCGCCGTTCCAGCACCACGAACACCCCGGCGGCCAGCACCGTGGCGATGCCCGACCCGGCCGCGTGCAGCCAGGCCCGCGCACCCGCCGCGACCAGCGCGTCGGTCAGCAGGGCCAGCACCGCGCAGGCCGCCGCCTGCGCCCGCCAGTCGATCCTGCGGTCACCGCGCGGGGTGCCGGCCGCCCGCCCGAGCGTCAGCACGAGCACCAGCACCGCGATCGGCACGTTGACCAGGAAGATCGCCCGCCAGCCTGCCCAGTCGACCAGGACTCCGCCGATCAGCGGGCCCGCCGCCACCGCCGCCCCGCTGATCGCCGCCCAGGTCGCGACCGCCCGTCCGCGCGCCACCGGCTCCGGGTAGAGGCGCGCGATCATCGCCATCGACGCCGGTACGCAGGCCGCCCCGGCCGCGCCGAGCACCACCCGCAGCCCGACCAGCACCGCCAGCGTCGGAGCCAGGGCCGACAGCAGCGAGCCGAGCCCGAACGTCAGCACCCCGGCGCGGAAGACCCGGTGCGCGCCGTACCGGTCGGCGACCGCACCCGCCGACAGCAGCAGCGCGCCGAACACCACCGTGTATCCCGTGGTCGCCCACTGCAGCCCGGCCATGGAGGTGCGCAGCGAGGCCGCCAGGTCCGGCTCGGCCACCGACAGGACTGTCATGTCCAGCAACACCATGAAATATCCGAAAGAGATGCCCACCAGCGCCGCCGTCCGGCGCGTCGCGGGCGTGGTTCGCGCGAAAGTCATGCGCCACACCTTCGGACCGCCCGTACCGGCCGCTCCACCGGCGGATCCGCACGCCGCGTTCGGAATGTCCGAACGCGCCTCCTGGTTGCGTCACCACATGGAGCTGCGCCAGTTGAGGATCTTCGAAGCCGTGGTCCGCCACCGTACGGTCACCGACGCCGCCGTCGCCCTCGACCTGGCGCCCTCCAGCGTCTCGGCGCAGATCCGCGCCCTGGAGCGGTCGCTCGGCGTGGACCTGTTCGCGCGCACGACCAAGGGCATGCATCTCACCCCGCAGGGCGAACGCCTGCTCACCTGGTCACGCCGCCTCCTCGACCAGGCCGAACAGGCGCGGCGCGAGGTCCGCGGCGAGGCGGAGCGGCTGCGGCTGGGCGCGCTGGAGACCATCGCCGCCACCCACGCGCCGCGCGTCCTCGCCACGCTCACCGAGCGCCGCCCCGGCCTGCGCGTGGACGTCCTGCCCAGCATGCGGCGGGACGACCTGCTCGCCGACGTCACCGCGGGACGGCTGGAGGCGGCGCTGCTCCTCGACACCGGCGACACCCTCGGCGACCTCGGCTTCACCGCGCCGCCGCTGAGCTTCCTCGACATCGACACCGTGCCTCTCGTGCTCGTCGCGGCGCCCGGTCATCGGCTGCACGGGCGTCCCACGCCTGCCCTGAGCGAGCTGTCGGGTGAACGGCTGCTGGTCAACGTGCCCACCTGCTCCTTCCACCTGGCCGCCGACCGGGCCTTCGGGCCCGCGATGGAACGCGTGCAGGCGGGTGGGGTGCAGGTGATGCGGGCCTGGGCCGAACAGGGGCTCGGCATCGCGCTGCTTCCTGAGTTCGCCGTGTCCGCCGCGCTGAAGGCCGGCACGCTCGTGCGGCTGGACGTCGCCGTGCCCGACCTGGGGCTGCGGCTGGTCTGGCGCGGCGACCGCGAATCGCTGCCCGGCCTGCGGGATCTGCTGTACGCCACGATTCCTGAGTCCCGGGTGTCGGTCTGAGACCTCCGTCCTCGTCATCTCCATGCCAGACCGCTTTTCGATGGCAAGGAGCGACGCATTGGGCATTGTCAGCGTCTTCGAGACCGTCACCCTGGACGGGGTGATGCAGGGCCCGGGACAGTCCACGACCGGCGTCGTCATCGCGCGTCATTCCATGAGATGAGAAAGGATCCCATCATGCGGTACATGCTGATGTTCCACTACAGCGAGGAGAGCGAGGAGACCCTCGGGGCCGAGGCACTCGCCGAGGGGCAGCGGGCGATGGCGGCCTATGCCGCCACGCTGGAGCAGGCCGGGATCCTGGTCAGCGGCCAGATCCTGCAGCCGTCCTCGGTCACGACCACGCTCACCGCGACCGGCGGCGAGCCCCGCATCCAGGACGGCCCGTACGCCGACACCAAGGAGCAGCTCGGCGGCGTGGTCGTCATCGACGTCCCCGACCTCGACACCGCCCTGACCTGGGCCCGCCAGGCCCCACCGGCCGCCTGGGGCACGGTCGAGATCCGTCCCGGCGCGGTGCACATCGAGAACGGCGCCTGGGTCCCCTCGTGACCTCCCGCCCACCCGGCGACGCGGCGAGGGTCGCGGAGCGGGCGGCGCGGGAGTCGTTCGGGCGGCTGGTCGCGTTGCTGGCCGCCTCCACCGGGGACCTGCAACTCGCCGAGGACACGCTGGCGCAGGCGTTCGAGCAGGCGCTGGTCACGTGGCCGCGCGACGGCGTGCCGGCCAATCCGGAGGGCTGGCTGCTCACGGTGGCGCGCAACCGGCAGCGGGACTTCTGGAAGTCCGCCGCGCACCGCCGGTCGGCCCCGCTGGAAGACGCCGCCGACCGGGGGAGTGCGCCCCTGGACGGGCTGGACGAGGACGCCATCCCCGACCGGCGGCTGGCCCTGCTGTTCGTCTGCGCGCATCCGGCGATCGCCGCGAACGTCCGTACCCCGCTGATGCTGCAGACCGTGCTCGGGTTCGACTCCGCCGACATCGCGCGGGCGTTCGCGGTGCCCGCGGGCGCGATGTCGCAGCGCCTGGTACGCGCCAAGCGGCGGATCCGCGACGCCCGCATCCCGTTCGCCGTCCCCGGCCGCGAGTCGACGAACGAGCGGCTGGCGCCGGTGCTGGAGGCGGTGTACGGGTGCTACGCCCTGGCCTGGCCGGACCGGGGCGACGCCGGGTCCCTGGCCGGCGAGGCACGCTACCTCGCGGTCACGGTGGCCCGCCTGCTCGAAACCCAGCCGGAGGCGTGGGGCCTGGCCGCGCTGCTCACCCTGGACGCGGCACGGGCGGCGCGGCCCGGCGGGCCGTACCTGCCGCTGGAGGAGCAGGACCCGTCAGGCTGGGACAAGGGCCTGATCGCGGAGGGCGAGCACTACCTGGCCAGGGCCGGACGTCCTGGCCAGGCGCCCGGCCGGTTCCAGCTGGAGGCGGCGATCCAGGCCGTCCACTGCGACCGCGCCAGGACCGGCGCGACGGACTGGCCCGCGCTGCGCACCCTCTACACGGCGCTGGTGTCCGTCGCGCCCAGCCTGGGCGGCCGGGTCGCGCACGCGGCCGTCGCAGGACGGACGGACTCTCCGCAGCACGCGCTGGACCTGCTCGAAGCCCTCCCGCCGGAGCGGGAGCGATTCCAGCCGTATCACGCCGTACGGGGCGACCTGCTGGCCAGGCTCGGGCGGCACGAGGACGCGGCGGCTGCGTACGCCAAGGCCGTCGAGCTCACCACCGACCCGGCGGTGCGCGCGTTCCTCACCACTCGACGATCTCCCGGCGAAATGTCGGACCAGGCCGGTACGGTCTGATCGACAACGCCGAGCACCTGGAGTAGTGGCCATGGACACATCCGCATACGTGAGGGCCGCCGTCGAGCAGACGGACACGCTGGCCGACTGGGTCGACGGCAAGGACGCCGCGATCCCCGTGCCGACCTGCCCCGAGTGGACGCTGGCCGACCTCGTCGACCACGTCGGCGGGGTGCAGCGGATGGTGACCATGCTGGTCGGTGACCGGCTGATCGACCCGACCCCGGCGTTCGCCGGCGCCGTTCCCGGCCCGACGGATCCGGCCGAGTGGCGCGCATGGCTGACCGGCTGCGCGGCCGAGGTGCGGCAGGCATACTCCTCGGTCTCCGACGACACGCCGGTGTGGGATCCGTCGGGCGCCGCGGCGGGCGTGCCGTTCTGGGCGCGCCGGGTGTTCGGCGAGGTCTGCGTCCACCGCGCCGACGCGGCGGCGGCGCTCGGCCTGCCCTACGAGCTGGCGCCCGACCTCGCCGTCGCGGCCCTGGCCGACTGGCTGGCCACGATGACCTCGCGCGGCTACTGGGACAACGTGCCGCGCTTCGCCGAGGCGATGCGCGGAGACGGCCAGACCCTGCGCTTCCGCGCCACCGACGCGCCCGGCGACTGGCTGGCCCGCCGCGAGCAGGACGGCGTGGTCCTGGAGCAGGGCGGTGGCGAGGCCGACGTCACGGTCAGCGGCCCGGCCACCGACCTCCTCCTCGTGATCACCAGGCGCCGCGCCCTCGACGCGGCGCCCGCGCTCGACGTGCAGGGCGACCGGGCGCTGTTCGAGCACTGGGTCGACCACATGGACTGGGTCGCCGGCTGAGCCTGTCACTGACCGGTCATGCGGACCTTCATCACGTACCAGAACGACTCCTCGTACGTGCCGACGATGTTCTTCGTGTAGGTGTAGACCTCGCCGGGGTCGAGCGTCTGGCACGTCCCGCCGTAGACCTCGACCTCGCCCAGCTCGACACCGGCCCCGACCAGCGGCGGGGTGACCTCGCGCAGGCTGTAGGACTTGATGGTGTTGCCGCTGATCGTGATGTCCGGGATGTTGAAGTCGGCGGGGTCCGCGTCGTCGCCGGCGCGCATGTTCACCCAGCCCGCGGGATACAGGTACGGAAGCAGCCGCACCCGGATCTCGTCCTTCCCGTCCGACTCGGCCACCTCGATCGCGTCGAGGTCGTAGAACTCCACCCGGCACGACGACGTCGCCGTGGCCGCCGGTGCGGCCGGCACGGCCACGGCCGCGGTCAGAGCGAGCGCGGCGGCGAGTTTGCACGAGTACCGCATGCTGCTTCCCCTCCTGGTGAACTGCCTGGAAACGTGCCGCCAGGGTCCGCCAGGACGCGTGAGCCGACCGTGAGAGCCCAGCTCGCCGCAGGTGTGCGGACGGGAAAGAGCGGGGAGGGTCAGCGGAATGCAGGTTGCGTTGACGGCTGGGGTGTTCGACGGTCAGGGATGGGGACAGCTCGGGGATCTGGGGCTGGCGTTACTGCTGTCCGCCGCGATCGGGCTGGAGCGTGAGATCCGGCAGAAGAGCGCGGGGCTGCGGACGCACACGCTGGTCGGCTTCGCCTCCGCGCTCATCATGCTGGTCTCCAAGTACGGCTTCGCGGACGTGCTCGGCGACAACGTCGCCCTCGACCCGTCCCGGGTGGCCGCGCAGATCGTGTCGGGCATCGGCTTCATCGGCGGCGGCCTGATCTTCGTGCGCCGCGACGCGGTGCGCGGCCTGACGACCGCCGCGGTGGTGTGGCTGACGTGCGCGGTCGGCATGGCGGCGGGGGCCGGGCTGTGGGTGCTCGCGATCGCCGTGACGGTGGGGCACTTCCTGGTGGTGTTCGCGTTCACGCCGCTGACCGGCCTGCTGCCGCGCTCGAAGTACGCGCAGACCCCGCTGCGCCTGACGTACCTGGACGGGCGGGGCGCGCTGCGGCGGGTGCTGTCGGCGTGCACGGACAAGGGGTTCGTGATCGCGGAGCTGACCGTCGACCGCGAGCGCCGCGAGCAGGGCGGCGTGTCGATCTGGCTCGTGGTGCAGGGCGCGGGGTCGATCAGCGACCTGGCGAGCACGCTCATGGACATCGACGGCGTGCTGACGGTCGCCGGCATCGACCTCGACGCCTCCGCCTCCTGACCCGGACGAGTTGACAACCAGCGATCTCCTCCATCACCCTTTCACTACTTAATTAGTGAAAGGGTGATTCTGGTTTGATCGAGTTCAACCTGGATCGCGGCTCGGGGGTCTCGACCTACCTGCAGCTCGTGCACCAGGTGAAACAGGCCCTCCGGCTCGGCACGCTGCGACCCGGCGACCAGTTGCCGACCGCCCGCGAGGTGGTCGAGCGCCTGGCCATCAACCCCAACACCGTGCTCAAGGCGTACCGGGAGCTGGAGCGCGAAGGGCTGGTCGAGGGGCGGCCCGGGATGGGGACGTTCGTCCGGCAGGGCATCGCGGGCGCGACGCTCGCCGACCACACGCGGCTGCGGCGGTCCCTGGAGTCGTGGGTGCGCGACGCCCGCGCGGCGGGGCTCGACGAGGAGGACCTGCGAGCGCTGTTCACCGTGGTCGTGGCCGACGTCGCGAAGGAGGGCGCGGCATGAACTCCGCGCTGGAGGCGACCGGGCTGGGCGTCCGCCACCGCCGTACGTGGGCGCTGCGCGACTGCTCGCTGTCGCTGCCCGCAGGCCGCGTGGCGGCGCTCGTCGGCCCCAACGGCGCCGGCAAGACGACGCTCATGCACGCGGCCGTCGGCCTGCTGCGGCCCGCGACGGGCGGCGTGCGGGTGGCCGGCGAGGTGGCGTTCGTGGCCCAGGACAAGCCGCTGTATGACGGCTTCACCGTCGCCGAGATGCTCACCTTCGGCCGCCGCATGAACCGGCACTGGGACGACACCGCCGCGGCCGACCGGCTCGCCGCGCTGGGCATCCCGCTTGATCACAAGGCCGGCCGCCTGTCGGGAGGCCAGCAGGCGCAGGTGGCGGTCACCCTGGCGCTGGCGAGCCGGCCCGACCTGCTCGTGCTGGACGAGCCGCTGGCCAACCTCGACCCCCTGGCCCGCCACGACGTGATGCGGTCGATCATGGCGGAGGTGGCCGGGCGCGAGCTGACCGTGCTGCTGTCCTCCCACGTCGTCTCCGACCTGGAGGAGACGTGCGACTGGCTGATCGTGCTCAACGGCGGCAGGCTGCAGGTCAGCGGCGACATCGAGGACCTGCTCGACGGGCATGTCGTGCTCACCGGTCCGGAGGAGGCGTCCACGGCGGGCACCCACGTGGTGACCGCGAGCCGTACCGGCAGGCAGGTCAGCCTGCTGGTCAGGGGCGCGCTCCCGCCCGACCCGCGCTGGCAGGCGCGCCGTCCAGGGCTGGGCGAGCTGGTCATGGGCTACCTGCGCAGCCCTGAGTCCGCGGCGCTGCCGGGGCTCGCGGGGGTGCGCGCGTGATCTGGGTGACGTGGCGCCAGCACCGGGCGCAGATCCTCGTGACGGCGGGCTTCCTGGGAGTGCTCGGCGTGCTGCTGCTCGGCTCGGGGCTGGAGGCCAGCCGGTACGTCGCCGAGCACGCACCGCCCGGCTGCCCGGGACCCGCCGTGGCCTGCGGCGACCTGGCCGTGGCGCTCGGACAGCGCTACGACGCGGTGTACTCGGTGTTCGGCTGGATGCCCCTGGTCGCTCCTGCGCTGATCGGCGCGTTCTGGGGCGCGCCGCTGCTCGGCCGCGAGTACGAGCGCGGCACCCACCGCCTGGCCTGGACCCAGTCCGTGTCCGTGGGGCGGTGGCTGGCGATCAAGCTGTCGGTGCTGGGCGGGGCGGTCGTGGCGGGCGGGCTGCTGCTCTCGCTCATGGTGAGCCTGTGGCGGCCGGTGTTCAGGACGGGGATCGACTCCGCGTTCGGCAACATCGGCGTGTTCAACATGGTCGGCGTGGTGCCGGCGGCGTGGTGGCTGTACGCGTACGCGCTCGGCACGCTCGCCGGCACCATCTTCCGGCGGACGCTGCCCGCGATGGCGCTGGTCGTGGCCGGTGTGGTGGTGACCATGTTCACGCTGTTCCAGCTCAGCGACCACTACGCCGAGCCGGCCCGCGCCGCGCTGACCGGCACGGTGGTGCTGCCCGACCAGGACGCCCGGCTGGTGCGCTCCACCTGGGTCGCGCCGTCGGGGAAAGAGGTGGACGACCCTTCGAACACCGGCTGCCCGCGCCGCGTGGACGCGGGGCAGAGCAGCAGGAACGCCGAGGCATGGCAGGCGTGCCTGTTCGGCAAGGGCTACCGCTACGCCGTGTACTACCACCCGCCGTCCCGGTTCTGGCGCTTCCAGTGGACGGAGGCGGCGATCCTGACGCTGGCCTCGGCGGCACTCGGCGGGCTGGCCGTGCGCCGCACCCTCCGCCGTCCGGGCTGAGGTCGTTGCTACACACCTGACGCATGGTCGCCGCCCGGCGGAGACGCGCTCATCGCCGCCTGGAGACATCGGTGCCGCACGCTGGCCGGCATGCGGAGATTCGTAATGCTTGTGCTGGTGTGCGTGCTGTCCGGGTGCGGGATCGCCTCCGGGACGAACGTGCCTCTGCCGTGGCCGGACGAGGGGCAGGCCACGGTGGAGGTGGTGGGCGTGGGCAGCCTGGGTTCGAGCGGGGGCGCCGAGCCGGTGCCCATCGCGAGCGTGACGAAGGTGATGACCGCGTACGTGCTGCTGCGCCGCCACCCGCTCAAGCCGTCCGGCCAGGGCCCGTTGATCACCGTGGACCGGACGGCGGCCGAGGAGTCCTTCCTGCCGCAGGAGTCCACCGTGCCGCTGGTCGAGGGGCGACGGATCCGGCTGCGGCGGCTGCTCGAGCTGATGCTGGTGCCGTCCGGCAACAACGCGGCCCGGCTGCTGGCCCGGTGGGACGCCGGCTCGGAGGAGCGCTTCGCCGTCCGCATGAACGCCGCCGCGCGCCGCCTCGGCATGGCCGCCACCACGTACACGGGGGCCAGCGGCATCGAGGACAGCACGGTCAGCACCGCATCCGACCAGCTCAAGCTGGCCAAGGCGGCCATGCGCGACCCGGTCTTCCGCGCGGTGGTGGCGCAGGCGGACACCGCCGTGCCGGGCGACTCAAGGCGGCTGCCCAGCACGAACACGCTGCTGGGCGCGCACGGCGTCATCGGCGTCAAGACCGGCTCCGGGACGGCGGCGGGCGGCAACCTGATGTGGGCCTCCCGCGTCGAAGGCCGCCTGGTGCTGGGGGTGATCCTCGGTCAGGCGGCCGGCACCAACCCGGTGGCGGGCAAGGCGGCGGCGCTGGAGGCGGGCGCGCGGATGAGCGCGGCAGTGGAGCAGTGGCTACGCGCCGCCGCCCCCGCGCCCGCGTGAGCCGCCCGCCGGGGCGGCTAAGCTGCGCGCATGGCACGGATTCTCCTCTTGCACTCGATGTACGGCCTGCGGCCCGCCGTCCACCAGGCCGCCGACAGGTTGCGGACGGCCGGACACGAGGTGCACGTGCCCGATCTCTACGACGGCCGGGTGGTCGGCACCCCCGAGGAGGGCATCGCGATCAAGGAGGAGATCGGCCGCGACGAGCTGCTCAAGCGGGCCGTGGCCGCAGCGGCCCCGCTGTCGGAGCACGGCCTGGTCTACGCCGGCTTCTCGCTGGGCGCCGCGCTGGCACAGAACCTCGCCCTGGGCGACGAGCGCTCGCGCGGCCTGCTGCTCATGCACGGCACCTCCGACATGGCCGACGGCGTCGCGGCCGACGACCTGCCGGTGCAGCTCCACGTCGCCGACCCCGACACCAGCGAGCCCGCCGACTGGCTCAACGCCTGGTACATCCAGATGCGCAGGGCGCGGGCCGACGTCGAGGTGTTCCGCTACGCGGGCGCCGGCCACCTGTTCACCGACCCCGACCTGCCCGACTACGACGCCGAGGCGACCGAGCGCGCCTGGGCGATCGCGCTGGACTTCGTGGCCGACCTGTGAGACCTGCCGGTCTCACCGCACATCGAGAGGGAGACGGACGATGCCGACCGGCATTGCCATCCGCGATGTCCGCGCGCAGCTGTTCGGGGCGGCCGAGCGGGTGCTGCTGCGGGCCGGGCCCGAGGGTCTGACCAGCCGGGCGGTCACCGCCGAAGCGGGGGTCGCCAAGGGGGTGCTGCACCGCCACTTCGCGGACTTCGACGCGTTCGTCGTCGAGCTGGTACGCGACCGCATCGCCCGCCTCGACGCCCAGGCCGCCGCGCTCGTCGCCGCCGCGGGCACCGGCACGGTCGCGGGCAACCTCACCGCCGCGCTGATCGAGCTGTTCGACCCGGTCACCGTGTCGATCGCCGGCTTGATCATCTTCCGCGACGAGTTGCGCGCCCGCCTGCGCCGGTCCACCCCGTCCGGGGTCCCGCTGCTGGCCGAGGGGGCCGCCATGCTGCGGTCCTACCTCGCCCGCGAGTGCGAGCTGGGCCGGGTCGCCGCCGACACCGACGCGGCGACGCACGCGCTGACCCTGATCGGGGCCGGTCACCTGCTGTTCGCCGACCGCGCGGCCGGGCCGCCCGAGGAGCAGGCCGTGGAGGCCATGGTCAGCACGGTCATCGCCGACATCGTCCAGCGACGCCTTCTCTGACCGCCCGAGCCGGCCGGGATCAGGCTGCTCTCACCGTGCGTGCAAGCCGGATCGAGCTGCCCTGACCCTCGCGTCGAGCTGCCCTGACCCGCGCACGAGCCGCGTCGGGCCGCGTGCGGGCCGGAAGCCCGCGCGGGTCAGGCGCCGGCGCCGCCGTCCACCGGGACGATCGCGCCGGTCACCATCGAGGCGCGGTCGCTGAGCAGCCACGCCGCCACCTCGGCGACCTCACGGGGCTCGGCCATCCGGCCGAGCGGGGTCATGGCGGTCGCGTGCTTCTGGACGCCGGGCGTCATGGCCTCCCATGCGTCCATCATCTCGGTGACGGTGGCGCCGGGGGTGATGCCGTTCACCCGGATGCCGTCGGACGCCCAGCTCACCGCGGCGGTCTCGGTGATGCTGTTGAGCGCCCGCTTCATCGCCCCGTACGCCGGCAGCGCGGGGTTGGCGCGGCGGCTGCCGATGCTGGAGGTGTTGACGATGGCGCCGCCACCGCCGCGCCGCATCAGCGCGGCCTCGGCGGTCATGGCCGTCCAGTGCCCGCGGAAGTTCACCGCGAACTGCCGGTCGATGTCCTCGTCGCTGGTGGTGTCGAGCGGCCCAGGCTGCTGGATCGCCGCGCCGTTGTTGAACGCGCCGTCCAGCCGCCCGTGCAGCTCCTCGACCCGCTCGACGGCCGCACGGATGCTCGCACGGTCGGCCAGGTCCACGGCCACGGCGTCGGCGACGCCGCCGTCCTCGCGGATCTCGGCCACGATCGTGTCCAGTACGCCGGTGCTGCGGGCGGCGAGCACGACGGCGGCGCCCTCGCGGGCGAAGAGCCGGGCCGCGGCCTCGCCGATGCCGCGGCTGGCGCCGGTGATGAGCGTGACCTTGCCGGTGAGCAGGCCGACAGGGGCGGAAACAGTGGTGTTGGTCATGCCGACCAGTGTCAGCCGGGTGGGCGGAGCGGATGCAGGCACAACCGGTACCAGGCTACGCGGCCACGTGACGGGCACACTGGAGATATGGACAAACAGGAACTTGGGGCCTTTCTTCGCAGCAGGCGGGAGCGGCTCCGCCCGGAGGACGTCGGCCTGCCCTCGGGGCCGCGCCGCCGGACACCCGGCCTGCGCCGTGAGGAGGTGGCGGTGCTCGCGCACATCTCCACCGAGTACTACGTCCGGCTGGAGCAGGGCCGGGCGCCGCGCCCGTCGGGGGAGGTCCTGGCCGGGATCGCCGCCGCGCTGCGGCTCACCGACGCCGAGTCCCGCCACCTCCACGTGCTGGCGGGCACCGCGGAGAGCCGTACCGGGCTACACCCGCGCGACGTGCGCCCGAGCATCCTCGCGCTGCTGGAGCGGCTGCCGCAGACGGCCGCCTTCGTCACCTCTGCCGCGTTCGAGGTGCTCGCATGGAACCACCTGGCCACCGCGCTCATGGAGGACTTCGGCAAGCTCGCCCCGAAGGATCGCAACGTCGCGCGCCGGGCCTTCCTGCCCTGGACGCTGGAGGGTCCCCGGCCGTACGGGATCTCCGATGCCGGCGTCTTCCGCCGGCACGTCGTCATGGAGCTGCGCCGCACCCAGGCTCGCTACCCGTCCGATCCCGAGGTCGCCGAGCTGATCGAGGAGCTGCGTACCGGCAGCCCCGAGTTCGCCCGCCTCTGGGAGCGGCACGACGTGCAGCCCGCGCCCACGCTCTCCAAGACCTTCCACCACCCGGTCGTCGATTCCGTCACCGTGGACTGCGACTCGCTCGCGCTCACCGACTGCGACCAGCACCTCATCCTCTACAGCGCGCCTCCGGGATCGGCCGACGCCGAGGCCCTGGCGCTGCTGAACGTCCTGGGCCCCGACTACGCGTACCGATAAGTCAACAGCGATTTACATCCGTGGCCGGTCACCGCTATCCTGCCGGAGTAAACGGAAAGGGACATCGATGACCGGAGGCGGCACCGAGGTCGTCCGGCGCCGCGATGCGGCCAGGACCCGGCAGCGGCTGCTCGACGCGGCGCTCAAACGCTTCGCGCACGACGGCTACGCCGCGACGACCGTCCGCGACATCACCGACGACGTCGGTGTCAACGTC
Source organism: Nonomuraea sp. NPDC049419 (assembly GCF_040676995.1). Classification (NCBI taxonomy): domain Bacteria; kingdom Bacillati; phylum Actinomycetota; class Actinomycetes; order Streptosporangiales; family Streptosporangiaceae; genus Nonomuraea; species Nonomuraea sp. NPDC049419. The sequence continues at coordinate 149,423 of NZ_JBFAQB010000021.1, forward strand.
GCCCTCGTCAACCGCTACTTCCAGACGAAGGAAGGGTTGTTCGAGGCGTGCCTGGAGGCCGCGTCCGAGGAGCTGCGCCGCATCGCCGACCACGCCCCCATCCCCGACGCCATCAGGCACGTCATCACGGCGACCGGCGAGGGGCGGCTGACCGACGTGCTGCTGCTCCTGCTGCGCACGTCCGGTGACGAGCGCACCGAGCGGATGCGCGTCGGGCTGCTCAGGTCCACCAGCGAGGACCTGGCCGCCGCGGCAGGATGGCGGCCCGACGCGCCGGAGGGTGAGCGGCTGATGCTGCGCGCCCAGCTGGTGCTGGCCCTGTCGGTCGGGGTGGCCACGCTGCGCGCCTCCACCGGGTTGCGGCCCCTGGCCACGGCCTCGGACGAGGACCTGGCCGGGCCGCTGCGCGAGGCCGTGGACGCGCTGCTGCCCAGGCCGTGAGCGCCGCTTCCGTCACATCGATGGGCCGTGATGAAGGGGGAGAGCCTTGACCATTGACTCCGCTGAGTCCGCTGAGACGCTGCAGACCGCGCGTGGGTGCCCGTTCGCCCCGCCCGAGCAGCACGTGCGGCTGTTGCGCGAGCGGCCCGTCGCCAAGGTCAAGCTGCCCACGGGCCGCGACGCCTGGGTGGCCACCCGCTACGAGGACATCAGGACGGTTCTGAGCGACCCGCGCTTCAGCGCGAACCGCCGCCATCCCGCCGCGCCGCGCCTGGTCAACGACGGCAGCGAGCAGCCCGCGTCCTCGCCGCTGCCGAAGATGATGCTGGAGATGGACCCGCCCGAGCACGGGCCCGTCCGGCGGGCCGTGGTCGGCGAGTTCACGCTGCGGCGCATCGCCGCCATGCGGCCGCGCATCCAGCAGATCGTGGACGAGCACCTGGACGCCATGCTGGCGGGTCCGCGCCCGGCCGATCTCGTGCACGCCGTCGCGCTGCCGGTGCCGTCGCTGGTGATCTGTGAGCTGCTCGGGGTGCCTTACGACGATCACGACTTCTTCCAGACCAACTCCGCGCAGCTGCTCAACCGGCGCGCCAGCGAGCAGGAACGCCAGCACGCCGTGCTGGAGCTGGCTGTCTACCTCGACAAGCTGATCACCGCCAAGGAGCAGCAGCCCACCGACGACCTGCTCGGCCGCCAGATCGTCAAGCAGCGCGAGACCGGCACGGTGGACCACCAGGCGCTCATCAGCCTGGCGTTCCTGCTGCTCATCGGCGGTCACGAGACGACCGCGAACATGATCTCGCTGGGCACGTACCTGCTGCTCGAAGAGCATCCCGAGGCGGCGGACGCGTTGCGCGAGCACCCCGAGAAGGCCGAGCACGCCGTCGAGGAGCTGCTGCGCTACTTCACGATCGCCGAGTTCGCGATGGCGCGGGTCACGCTGGAGGACGTCGAGCTGAGCGGCACCGTGATCCCGGCAGGATCGGGCGTGCTCATGCTGGCCAACGCCGGCAACCGCGACCCCGAGGTGTTCGAGGACCCCGAGCGGTTCGACATCGAGCGCGGCGCCCGCAACCACCTCGCCTTCGGCTACGGCGCCCACCAGTGCCTGGGCCAGAACCTGGCGCGGGTGGAGCTGGAGATCTTCTTCAGCACGCTGTTCCGCCGGGTGCCGACGCTGCGGCTGGCCGTCCCGGCCGAGAAGCTGTCGTTCAAGGAGGAGGCCGCGGTCTACGGCATGCACGAGCTGCCCGTCATCTGGTGACCAGCAGAAACGCGCTCGCGACGCCGCCACCCAGGATCAGCTGCGATCCCAGGGTGGCGGCGACCTCGCGGCGGCGCGTCACCAGCTTCGCGGCGCTGCCGAGCAGAATCGTCAGGGCCGTCGCGGCCGGCAACAGCACGCCGAGGGCATCATCAGCCGGGCCGTCGTGCGTCCACCTCGATCTCGATCTTCATGCGGGGATCGGACAGTCCGCACACCATCATCGTCGCGGCCGGCCGTACGTCGCCGAAGCGGCGGCGCAGCACCGGCCAGCACGGCTCGAAGTCCGCGCGATCGGGCAGCAGGTAGCGGACCCTGACGACGTCGGCGAACGAGCAGCCCGCCTCGGCCAGCGCCCACTCCACGTTGCGCAGGCACTGCTCGGCCTGCTCGACCACGTCGTCGGAGATCGTCATGGTCGCGTAGTCGAACCCGGTCGTCCCGGAGACGTGCACCCGGTCGCCGTCGATCACCGCCCGCGCGTAACCGATCTGCTCTTCGAAGGTGGACCCGCTGAGGATCACGCGTCGTTCCGTCATGAGGCGAAAAGGTAAACAAGCAGCGGCGATATGTCTAATACGTCGTTGAGTTGCCTCTGATATCCCTAGAGGTATGGACCGTCCCGAGCTCAGCCTGCAGCAGCTTCACGCCTTCGCGGTGCTCGCGGAAGAGCTCCACTTCGGGCGCACCGCCGACCGGCTGGGCATCGCGCAACCGCCGCTCAGCCAGCAGATCCGCCGCCTGGAGGCGAAGGTCGGGCACCGGCTGTTCACCAGGGGGCCCGGCACGGTCGCCCTCACCGCCGCCGGGCGTCAGCTCCTGCCCGCCGCCCGGCGCGCGCTCGGCGAGATCACCACGGGCCTGGACGCGGCCCGGCGCATCGGCAGCGGGGAGGCCGGTCTCATCAGGGTCGGCTTCGCCGCCTCGCTCGCGCTGACCGTCCTGCCGGGCCTGCTGCGGGCGTACCGCGACCGGTTTCCGCAGGTGGAGATGGAGATTCGGGAGATGACCTCGGCGCCACAGGTGACCGCGCTGCGCGAGCGGGTGATCGACGTCGGGCTCCTGCGCGAGCCGCCGGACGAGCCCCGCCTCGCGGCCGAGACGATCCTGACCGAGGAGTTCGTCGCGGTCCTGCCCGCCGCCCATCCTCTCGCGGCCCGGCGCGTCCTTCCCCTCGACGCACTCGCCGACGAACCCTTCGTCCTGCTGCCCCGCGCCGCCGGGCCACGCTTCCACGACCGGATCCTGTCGTTGTGCCGCGATGCGGGCTTCGAACCCCGTCTCGGCCAGGAGGCCATCGAGTGGCAGACGGTCTGCGCGCTCGTCGAGGCGGGGCTGGGGGTCTCGCTCGCTCCGGCGAGCATCCGCCGGATACGGCTCGACGGTGTCGCGTACCGCCGCATCGCACCGGACGACGCACGCACCACCGTCGCGGTGGCCTGGCGTCGCGGCGACGACAACCCGCTGGTGGCCCGCTTCCTGGAGGTCGCCGTGCCGCGTTCATCGCCCGGCGGGGAAGAGCCGTCCTGATGCCGGCGGCGCGTCCGAGGCTTGCTCCCCTCGGGAACGCGATCACCACCCGCCCGCCGATACGGCCTCGGCCGGGCGACCGCTGTCGTCCCGCAGCCCCGGCCAGCAGGTCACTGTGGAAGGCGTCGGACGCCGTACGACGCGGCACGGGCTGAATCCCCGGCCTTGGCCGGGGAGCGCGTCAAGCCGGTGGTCGTGGCGGGTGTGGCTTGCAGGTAGGCCAGAACCGCCATGACGCGCCGGTTGTGATCGTCGGACGGAGGAAGACCGAGTTTGGCGAAGATGTTGTTGGTGTGCTTGCCGATCGCCTTGTCGGTGACCTGGAAGCGGGCGGCGATGGCCAGGTTGGACATGCCCTCCGCCATGAGCGCGAGCACCTCACGCTCCCGGAGGGTCAGTGTGGCGAGCGGCTCGTCGCGGCTGCGGCGGGTCAGCAGCTGGGAGACCACCTCCGGGTCCATCGCGGTGCCGCCCCCGGCGACCTGGCGTACCGCGTCGACGAATCTGTCGACGTCGCCCACCCGGTCCTTCAGCAGGTAGCCCACCCCGCCGGAGCGGTCGCACAACAGCTCCCTGGCGTAGAGCTGCTCCACGTACTGCGAGAGGATCAGCACTGGCAGCCCCGGAACCTGGCTGCGCGCCTCCAGCGCCGCGCGCAGCCCCTCGTCGGTGAAGCCGGGCGGTAGCCGCACGTCGATCACGGACACGTCCGGGCGGTGCCGGACCAGGGCCTCCAGCAGCATGGGACCGTTGTCCACGGCCTCCACGACGGTGAAGCCGTTCGCCGACAGCAGGCGGACCAGCCCGTCCCTCAGGAGCGTCAGGTCTTCGGCTATGACAACGCGCACGGGACCTCCATGGTCAGTATGGTAGGGCCGCCTTGAGGGCTGCTCACTGTGAGCGAGCCGTCGAAGGCGGACAGGCGGTCCTCGATGCCACGCAGTCCGGTGCCACCGTCACAACGCGCCATGCCGCACCCGTTGTCGCCCACGGTCATGCGAAGCACGCCGGTGGTGTGCCGCAGCCGCACCCATGCGCGTGAGGCGCCGCTGTGCTTAGCCACGTTGACCAGCGCCTCGGCGACGGCGAAGTAGACAGCGGACTCCACGGGCGGTTGCGGGCGGCCGGGCAGATCGATATCGACCTCGACCGGTATCGGGCACAGCAGCGCGGACGCCTCGATGGCGCCGGCCAGACCTCGGTCGGACAGCACCGGGGGATGGATGCCACGCACCAGGTCACGCAGGTCCGTCAGCGCCTGGCCGGCGACCTCTCGCGCCTCGTCGATCATGCGGGCCATCTCGCCCGGATCACGGGAGCCGCGGGCCAGCCCCAGGTGCATGGAGATGGCGATCAGCTTGGCCTGGGCGCCGTCGTGCAGGTCGCGTTCGATGCGCCGCAGCTCGGCGGCGCGCGCGTCGACCACCGCGGCTCGCGACGCGGTCAGCGCTCGGATCCGCGCGTCCGTCGCGGTGCCACCACTCAGCAGCCGTCGCGCCAGTCGCGCCTGCCCGATGCGGAGCTGGAAGATGGCCATGAGGGCGACCGCCGCGATGGCCACGATGGACAAGCTGAGCGCGAACGTGTTCAGCGTGCCCGTCTGCGTCGGCTGCAGCCGGAACCAGACGTAGTCCAGGGCGGCCAGCATCGCCCACACCGCCGCCACCGGAGCGGGACCCGTGACGGCGTGCACGGCCAGCCAGCCCAGTTCACGCCGCGTGCCGCGCCGGCGCGCCTCCGGCACGGCAGTGGCCCGCCATGGCCGGCCCATTTCACGCCGGTGACCTCCTGCGGCGCCGTCCCTGTCGAGTACTCGGCCCGCCCAGCGGCGCTGGTGGGCGGCCAGATGATGGACGAGAACAAGCCCGAGGCCGAGCGGCGCCCGCCCGAGACCGGCCACCGGCACGAGGGCGGCGCTCACCACCACCAGAGCGAGCACCGCCAGCGCCGCAAGGCCGGTGACCGCGTTCAGCGCCAGCGCCGCCAGGCTGCTCACCCCGTTCCGCGCGTACCCCGCCACAACATTGACGGCCTGTCGCGCCGGCCCGCCGGACGCGGGTCGTATCCCCATCACAAGTGCAGTCTGCCGTGCCGGCGAGGAGAACACGGTGGGGCCGGCCCTACCCCTTGAGGTGGCTGTTTCCCACCCTGGCCGGTGGGCCGACACCTATGGAGGCCGGAGCCCGGGGCCGCGAGGCTGATCCGGCCGATCGGATCGAGCTGATCGGCCTGATCTGGCGGACAAGGATGAGACGTGATCGAAGTGCGAGGGCTGAGCGTGCGATACGGCCGCACGCTCGCCGTGGACGACCTGACCTTCACGGTCAAGCCGGGCCTGGTGACCGGTTTCCTGGGGCCGAACGGAGCAGGCAAGTCCACGACCATGCGAGTCGTACTCGGGCTGGAACTCCCCACCGCGGGTGAGGCGCTGGTGGACGGTCGCCCGTACGCGTCGCTGCGCCGTCCCATGCGCACGTTGGGGGCGCTGCTGGAGGCCGGGGCGGTGCACGGCGGGCGTACGGCCCGCGACCATCTCAGCTGCCTGGCACGCAGCAACGGTATCGGCGTGCAGCGGGTGGCCGCCGTGCTCGACCAGGTCGGCTTGACCGACGTGGCGAACCTGCGGATCGGCAGGTTCTCCTTGGGCATGAAGCAGCGCCTCGGCATCGCGGCGGCGCTGCTCGGCGACCCGGCGGTGCTCATGTTCGACGAGCCACTCAACGGCCTGGACCCGGAGGGCATCCGCTGGATCCGCGACCTGCTGCGCTCGCTCGCGGCCGACGGTCGTACCGTCCTGCTGTCCAGTCATCTGATGAACGAGCTGGCCCTCACCGCCGACCACGTCGTCGTCATCGGGCGCGGCCGGCTGATCGCCGACACGACGACGGACGCACTCGCCGCACGGTTCCAGCGCGATGTCCTGGTCCGCACGGCGCATCCGGATCGGCTGGCGCAGACCCTGCGCGCGCACAGCGCGAGCGTGACCGCAGACGCCCTGGCGCCGGGCGACCTGACGGTGCAAGGCATGGACGCGGCCGAGATCGGCGAGCTGGCCCTGCGGGCGGGCATCGCGCTGCGGGAGCTGACGCCGCGCAGCGCCTCGCTGGAGGAGGCGTTCATGGAGCTGACCGAGGACAGCGTCCAGTACGGCGCCCGCCCCGCCACCGTCTCGGGGGTGCCCCGATGAGGGACGTGATCGCCTCGGAGTGGTACAAGCTTCGCTCGCTCCGCTCCAATGTCTACCTGCTGGCCGTCTCGGTCCTCGCCGTGCTGGTCTGCGCTGGGGTGGCGTACCTGGTGGGCCGGGGGTTCGACCGCCAGACGTTCGAGGAGCGGATGCGCTTCACCAGCAACGGCGCCGGGCTGGGCACCGGGCTGCCGGTCGCCTACTTCGTGCTGGGCACCCTGGGCGCGCTCTCGATCACCTCCGAGCACGCCACAGGGATGATCCGTACGAGCCTGGCGGCGGTGCCGCGGCGGCAGGTGTTCCTGTTCGCGAAGATCCCCGGGCTGGCCGCGGTCACCCTGGTCGCCGGCCAGGTGCTGGCGTTCGCGATGCATCTGGCCGCCCAGGCCGTCCTCGGTGACCGCGCCGGTCAGATACTGCTTGACGGGGGCACCCTCGGCACCCCGCTTTCGGAGCCGGGCGTGCTCGCCACGGTGATCGTCGCCGGGCTGTCCATGACGGCCGCGGCGCTGATCGGGCTCGGGGTGGGGGCGGCGATCCGGTCGACCCCCGGCAGCCTGGTCGCGCTCGTCATGTTCTTCCTGGTGATCCCGATCGTCGCCCAGGCGCTGCCGTCGCCGCTGCGTTCGCAGGTGGGCTCGTACATGATGGAGAATCTGCCTTCGCAGATCGCCGGAGTGGGCGGCGGCCTGCTCCCTTCTGGGGCGGCGGCCGCGCTGCTCGTCGTCTACGTCGCCGCGGCGCTGACGGCGGGCGCGACGGTGACCGCGCTTGAGGGACGCCTCAAGGTGGCGGCCGTTGGAGCGGCCGCCACGCTCCTGGCCGCGCTGGTGGCGGTGCCCGCCACCGCGGACTCGGCCGGCTCCGGCCCGTCCTCGCTGGCTTGGGGACCGTGTACCGACAAGGACGCCCCAAAGGACATGCGGTGTGCCTCCCTCCAGGTGCCCCTCATCTGGACGGAGCCCGCGGCACGGAAGATCACCGTGCCCATCGCGATGCTTCCCGCCTCCGGTGCGGCACGCCGGATCGGCACGGTGTTCGCCATCCCCGGCGGTCCCGGTGTGTCGGGCATCGATGAGCTGGAGCAGTTCCACGCGAGGTTCGCCAAGCTGCGTGACCGCTTCGACGTGGTCAGCTTCGACCCGCGCAACACCGTCGAGCCCGGCGGCGTGCTGCCGTACGAGTGCCTGGCCACCGGCCCTTACATCACCCTGCCGGACACCCGTGCCGAGTACGCCGCACTCGCCCGGACCAACCGCGAACACGCGCAGCGGTGCCGGTCGGCAGACCCGGACTTCTTCGACCACATGGACTCGGCTTCGGTCGCCCGCGACATCGAGGCCGTGCGCACCGCGATGGGCGAGCAGCGGCTGAGCTTCCTCGCCACCTCCTACGGCGGACATCCCGCGCTGGCCTACGCCCGCCTGTTCCCCTCCCGCATCCGCGCCATGGTCATGGACGGCACCGCCGGCCATGTCGAGGAGACGGTGGCCAGGGAACCCTCCATGTATCTGAGGGCGGAGAAGGCACTGGAGCGGTTCGCCGCCTGGTGCCGTTCGGCCACGGCCTGCGCCCTGCACGGGCAGGACGCCGGTGAGGTGTGGCGCCGGCTGGTGGTCGCCGCCGACCGCTCACCCGTACCGGTGCGCAACGACCCGACCAGGGCCGCCTACACCGGGTTCGACCTGAAGGTGGCCGCCGCCCCCAGCTTCACCTCGCCCGGCCCGGAACCGGACGTGCCGCGCTGGGTCGAGCTGGCCGGGGCGATCAAGAAGGCCGCCGAGGGCGACGCCTCCGGATTCGCCGAGTACGTCCGTCGCGCCACCGGCAGCCCCAAGGTCCCCTCACTCGCCGGGCAGAACATGACCCACTGCCTCGACGGCCGGGCATACGAGAGCTACGCGGCCTACCGCAGCGCACTGCGCAGGGCGCAGGAGCTGTCGCCGAACTTCGCGGGGCAGCGGGCGTGGTGGCCGCTGGGCTGCGCCGGCTGGCCCGCTCCCGTCACCAACCCGCCGGCGCCGCTGCCCACCAGCGGTCTGGTGCCCTTCCTCGGAGTCGGCAGCTGGACCGACCACGACGAGGTCGCCGGCGTCATCCGCCACGTGCCGGGCTCCTCAAGCGTCCGCTACGACGGACATGGCCACGCGCTCTACGTCTACGGCAAGGGCGGCTGCGTCACCGCTCACGTCAACCGCTACTTCACCAGCTTGAGGCTCCCGCCCCCGGGCACCACCTGCCAGGCCACCGCATGACGACCGGCCGCACTCCCAGGTCGATCAGCCGGCGCTCCGGCAGCCCACCTTGGCTTCGAGGTGGGTGGCGAGCGCCGCGGGGTGGGTGAGCTGCGGGAAGTGGCCGGCGCCGTCGATCGTGGTCACGGGGACGTCCACCGCGACGGTCAGCGGGTCGGCCGAGCCGACCACGATCTCCACGGGCACGTCGATGCGTTCCAGGAGCCGGCGGAGCTCGTCGCGACGGCCGTGGGCGCCACGCAGGGCGGCGACGAGGGCGCGGGCGCGGCCGGGACGTGCCAGGTCGGCCGTGCGGCCCACCGGGACGTCCAGCGTTTCGGCCAGGCGGGCGGGCGGCAGACGGCGCAGCAGCGGCACCGCCGCCCACGTCCGCAGCAGCCGGGGGGCGGGGTTCTGGAGGAACGCGGGAGCCACCAGCACCAGGCGGGAGATCGCGCCGGGGTGGGCGGCGGCGTAGCGCAGCGCGGGGCCACCCGCGAACGAGTGCGCCGTCAGCACCGGCCGCGTCGTCACCGGCTCGAGCAATCCGGCCACCCACCCGTCCAGCGTCCCCGTTCCGGCCGGCCCTGATCTGCCGTGGCCTGGCAGGTCGGCGGTCAGGGTGGAGGCGTGGAGCCGGTCGACGGTCGGCGTCCAGGAGTCGGCGTCCAAGGGCAGGCCGTGGAGCAGGACGTGGCCGGGCTGCTCCCGGTCGCCGCTCAGCCAGGTGCGCACGCCGGCCACGTCCTGGTACCCGCAGCGGCCGGTGGGCGTGGAGGCGGTGCCGAAGCGGGCCGCCACCAGGGCGTCGGCCCAGGTCGTGAGCACGGTCTCGGTGGGTGGCTGGCTGAGGCCGGCCTTTTCGGCGAAGGCCCGCGCGGGCGCGGTGTCGTAGCGGTCGGCCGACAGGAACGACAGCGTCTCGGGGTCCACGCCGGTCAGCGCCCGGGGGAGGCGGCGCAGCAGGCCGACCGGGATCGAGCGCCGGGGCGCTCGCACGCCCATGTGGCGGGCCAGCAGCGCGATGAGGTCCGGCAGGACGGGGGTGCGGTCGTCGAGGATCCAGTACGCCCGGCCGGCCGTCTCCTCGTGCTCGGGCAGCCGGGTCATGAACGCCGCGAGGTAGCCGACGTCCACGACCGGCACGAACACCTCGCGTCCGCCGGGCAGGGCGGGCAGGCGGCCGTGCCACAGGTCCGACACCAGCGACGCCAGCCCGACGTACTGGCCGGGCCCGATGGCGGTGGAGGGGTTGGCGATGGTGAGCGGGATGCCGCGCTCGCGGGCGCGGGCCCGCACCGCCGCGTCCCCCTCCTTCTTCGACGCCTCGTACGCCCCCAGCCGCCGGTAGTCGGCCGCTGTGCCGTCCGCAGTGTCGTCCGCAGGGCCGTCCGCAGGGCCGTCCGCGCTGACGCGGTACCCGCTGACGTGCACGACGCGCCGCAGCCCCGGCAGTTCGGCGGCCCAGTCGAGGACGTTGAGCGCGCCGGTCACGTTCGCCGCCCGAGCCTCGGCGACGCTCAGCCCGAACGCGAAGCGGGCCGCGCAGTTGTAGACGTCGCGCACGCCGTCCAGGCCGGTGGGCGGCAGGCCGAGGCCGGTACGGGTGATGTCGGCGCGGACGACGCTCAGCCCGCCCAGCGGCACGTCCTGACTGGCCAGCCAGGAGGTGAGCCGGTCGGCATCGCCGCGCACAGTGGCGGCGACCCGCCGGCCGCAGCGCAGCAGCTCAGCGACCACGGATCGGCCGATGAAGCCGCCCGCACCAAAGACGATCGAGTCCGGCGAGCCGCCGGACGGATCAAGGGGGCTGGCAGTGCTGGGCAGGTCAAAGGACCCGAAAGAGCCGGGCTGGGCGAAGGGGCCGGACGGACCAGGTTGGCCGAGCGAGCCGGGGGAGTCGGAGGGCACGGGGGTTCTCCTCAGGGGGTGGTGAGCAGGAGGGTGGCGCGGCGGGCTGCGGCGTCGAGGGGGCGGCGGTCGCGGCGGGCTCTGGCCAGCAGCAGCGCGCCCTCGATCAGGGCGAGCACGGTCGTGGCGGTGTCGTCGGCGTCGGGGTGGCCGTCGGCGGCGAGCCGGTCGGCCAGGATGCGCTCCCAGGAGGCGTAGACCTCGGCGCACACCTGCTGGAGCACGTCATGAGTGGCCGCCAGCTCCAGCGCGACGGTGGCGACCGGGCAGCCCTTACGCCACCCGGACACCTCCAGCCGGTCACCGAGCAGCGTGATCATGCCGGTGAGCAGGGCCGTCGTGTCGGGCGCCGTGGCGGCGAGCCCGTCGACGGCGGCGGCGATCTCCCGCCCGGCCCGCCGCAGCGCCTCGGCGACCAGCTCGTCCTTGCCACCGGGAAAGTGGAAGTAGAGCGAGCCCCGGGGCATCCCGCTGGCCGCGATCACCTGGTTGAGCCCGGCGCCGAAGTAGCCGCCTGCTTCGATCAGCTGCTGGGTGGTGTCGAGCAACCGCCCGCGCGTCTGCGCGCCTTTACGTCCCACGCCGAAAAAGTAGACCGGTCTGCATATTCTGGCAACCCGGCAAGCCGACGCAGGAGCGAAGGTCAGGTGGTGGCGCCCCACGTGAGGGACAGACCGGTGGCGGCGCGTTCGGTGCGGATCTCCATCATGCTGCCCAGGATCGTGGCGTGGTCGGACACCACCGGCGTGGCGTCGAGCGTCGCGGTGACGCGGGTGCTGACCAGCACCGGGCTGCCCTCCGGCTCCAGCAGGTGGCGGGCGGCCGCGGCGTCGAGCAGGCCGGGCCGCACCACCTCCGATGCGCGGGCGACCGCCACGCCCGCGTCGGCGAGCGCGGTGTAGAGGGAGACCTCGGTGAAGTCGCGGTCGCGGACGTGGTCGGCCATCGGCCGGCGAACCCAGGAGACCTGGTGGACGGCCGGGCGGCCGGCGAACTCGCGGACCCGCTCGAGCCGCAGCGCGCTCTCGCCGGGCGGCAGCCGCAGCTCGGCGGCGATCCTGGCGGGAGCGCGGCGCACCGCCCGGCCCACGACGACGGTGCGTACGTCGTGGCCCTGCTTGCGCAGGTCGTCGGCCAGGCTGCGGAGCGAGTCGAGCTGGTACGCCAGATGCGGCGGCGCGACGAACGTGCCCTTGCCAGGCCGCTGCACGATCAGCCGCTCGTCGCTGAGCTGCCGCAACGCCTGGCGCAACGTCATCAGGGTGACCCCGTAGGAGGCGCTCAGCTCGCGCTGCGGCGGCAGCGCCTCGCCAGGGGCGTAGTGGCCGGACCGGATCTTCGCGGCGAGGTCGGCGGCGATGGCGCGGTATCTCGCCTCGTGCCCGGCTTCGGCGGTCATCGTGGTGCATCACTCCTGGTCGAGGGCCTCCCGCAGGCTCGTGACGAAGGCCCGCAGGTCATCCGGCCCCGCACCGTCGAGCACCCGCCGCATGACGGCCGCGCCGACCACCACGCCGTCGGCGTGCCGGCGGGCCTCGCGGGCCTGGTCCGGGGTGGAGATGCCGAATCCTAGCAAGACCGGCAGGTCGGTGACCCGCCTGAGCCGCGCGGCGAGCCGCTCCGCCGAGTCGGCGAGCGCGGCCCGCTCGCCGGTGGTGCCCATGACCGACACGGCGTAGACGAAGCCGCGACTGCGGGCGCCGATCTGCGCCAGCCTCGGCTCGGGCGTGGTGGGCGAGGCGAGCAGGGCGGGCTCGATGCCGGTCGCCCTGGCAACGTCGGTCAGCTCGTCCGCCTCGTGCACCGGCAGGTCGGGCACGATCAGGCCGGTGACACCCGCCTGGCGCAGCGCGGCGCAGAACGGCTCGGGGCCGGCGTTCAGCACCAGGTTGTAGTAGGTGCTGACGACCAGGGGCACGCCCACGTCGGGCATCGCGGCGAGGATGTCGCGGGTGTTCGCGCCTCTGGCCAGGGCGGCCTGGCTCGCCTGCTGGATAGTGGGGCCGTCCAGCGTGGGGTCGGAGAAGGGCAGGCCGACCTCGATCGCGTCCGCCCCTGCTTCGGCGAAGGCGTGCAGGTAGCCGGTCCAGTCAGGTGTGATGCCGGCGGTGACGTACGGCATGAGCAGGCCGCGGCCGGCGTCACGGGCGGCCCGCAGGTGGCGTTCGACCGCTCCCGCGAGCAGGACGGAGTCGTTCACAGCAGCTCCTTCAACGTCGCCATGTCCTTGTCGCCGCGCCCGGACAGCGTCATCAGCACCGTCGATCCGGCCGGCAGGTCGCCGCCGGCGGCCGCGCGGATGATCCAGGCGAGGGCGTGCGCCGATTCGAGCGCGGGCAGGATGCCCTCGGTGCGCGCCAGCCGTACGGCGGCAGCGACCGCCTCCTCGTCGGTCACCGTGACGTAGCGGGCCCTGCCCAGGTCGCGCAGGTGGGCGTGCTCGGGGCCGACGCCGGGGTAGTCGAGCCCGGCGGCGATGGAGTGCGCCTCGGTGATCTGCCCGTCGCCGTCCTGGAGGAACAGCGAGCGGGCGCCGTGCAGCACGCCGAGCCGGCCGCGCGCGGCTCCCGCGCCGCCCTCGGCCTCGACGCCGACCAGCCGGGCCGAGGTGTCGGCGAACCCGGCGAACGTGCCGGCCGCGTTGGAGCCGCCGCCGACGCAGGCCACCACGTGCTCGGGGACGCCGGTGGGCAGCGCGGCGGCGCACTGGGCGCGCGCCTCGTCGCCGATGACCCGCTGCAGCTCCCTGACCAGATACGGGTACGGGTCGGGGCCGACGACCGAGCCGATGCAGTAGTGGGAGTCGCCTGTCGTGCCGACCCAGTGGCGCATGGCCTCGCTGGTGGCGTCCTTGAGCGTACGGCTGCCCGTGGTCACCGGCACCACCTCGGCGCCGAGGACGCGCATGCGGAAGACGTTCAGCTCCTGGCGTTCGATGTCACGGGCGCCCATGAACACCGTCGCGCGCAGCCCGAGCAGCGCGGCGGCGGTGGCGGCGGCCACGCCGTGCTGGCCCGCGCCGGTTTCGGCGATCAGCCTGGTCTTGCCCATGCGGGTGGCCAGCAGCGCCTGGCCGAGCACGTTGTTGATCTTGTGGGAGCCGGTGTGGGTGAGGTCCTCTCGTTTGAGGTAGAGCCGTACGCCCAGCTCGTCCGACAGGCGGGCGGCGGGGGTGAGCGGGGTGGGGCGGCCTGCGTGCACGGCCAGCAGTGTGGCCAGGGCGGTGCGGAAGCCGGGGTCGGCCCAGGCGGCGCGGAACGCCTCGTCCACCTCGCGGCAGGCCTCCACCAGGGACTCCGGGGCGTACCTGCCGCCGTACGCGCCGAACCTGCCCCGTTCCTGGGGCTCGTTCATCGTCATGTCGGGCGGGGCCGGGTCTCTCCAAGGCAGCACGTCGTCCATGCCGAACTCCTTTCGTTATAGAACTCCTCTAAGAGTTCTATAACAGTGAGTGTGGCATGGAACCCCGGAGGCGCGCCACCGGCCCCTGGGGGACTGGTATGCTGATCAAGCACCTGTGAGCCTCCTCGTCCGCCGCGAGGAGGCTTTTTTGTGCCCGGAACCGGGCGAACCCTCTCTGATGGAGATTGAGATGAGTGCAACGTGGCGGCTCGGCGACCTGACCGTGAACAGGATCGGTTTCGGCGCGATGCGCCTGGCCGGACGGGTCGCCTTCGGGTCCGACCAGCGCGGGCGTGACCGGGCGATCGCGGTGCTGCGGCGGGCCGTCGAGCTCGGCGTGAACCACATCGACACCGCGGCCTTCTACTTCACCGGCGACCTGGCGGCCAACGACCTGATCAGGGAAGCCTTGGCCCCGTACCCGGACGATCTCGTCATCACCACCAAGGTCTGGCCGGCCCGCCACCCGGACGGCGAGTGGTGGTGGGCCACGCCCGAGCAGCTGCGCGGCCAGGTGGAGGACAACCTGCGGGCGCTCGGCCGCGACCGGCTCGACGTGGTGAACCTGCGCGTACCTCCGAGCGGGCGGGACGGCTCGATCGCCGAGCACTTCGGCGCGCTGGCCGGGCTGCGCGAGGCCGGGCTCATCCGGCACCTGGGCGTCTCCAACGTCACGGCGGAGCAGCTCGCCGAGGCGCAGGCGATCGCGCCGGTGGTGTGCGTGCAGAACGCCTTCGGCGTCGGCGCCCCCGCCCAGGAACGCGAGCTGCTGCGCGGCTGCGGCGAGCAGGGCATCGCGTACGTGCCGTTCTTCGCCATCGCCGGCGCCGGCCGCGAGTCGGGGACGGGGACGGGCGAGCACGAGGCCGTGGAGGAGGTCGTGAAGGAGGTCGCCCGCGCCCACGGCGCGTCACCCGCCCAGGTCCGCCTGGCCTGGACGCTCGCCCAGGGCCCGCACGTCCTCGCCATCCCCGGCACCGGCGACCTCGACCACCTGGCCGAGAACGTGGCGGCCGGCGCCCTGCGCCTCAGCGCCGACGACCTCACCCGCCTGAACGGCCTCAGCGGCTAGGGACCAGAGCGCCCTCCGCACGCGAGCCCGCAGGGGCGGGTCCTGGCTCGAACGGGTCGGCGAGTAACCCCGGGCCCGCGCTGGCGGGCTCGCCGTGGCCACCGGTCAGGGGCCGCGGAACGTGGCGCGGTAGGCGGTGGGGGAGACGCCCAGCTCGGCCTTCATGTGCAGGCGCAGTGAGCCGGCGGTGCCGAAGCCCGCGGCGACGGCGATCTCGTCGACGGGCAGGTCGGTGCGTTCCAGCAGCGAGCAGGCCCGCTCGACGCGCTGCCGGGTGAGCCACCGGCCCGGCGAGGTGCCGATCTCGTCGCGGAAGCGCCGGGTGAAGGTGCGCGTGCTCGTCGCCTCCTGGGCGGCCAGCTCGCGCAGCGTGATGGGCCGGTGCAGGTTGGTCAGCGCCCAGCGGCGCGCCCTGCCGGTCGAGGAGATCTTCGGGTCCGGCATCGGCCGCCGCACGTACTGCGCCTGCCCGCCCTCGCGGTGCGGCGGGACGACGGAGCCGCGCGCCACGTCGTTGGCGACGGCCGCGCCATGGTCGGTGCGGATGATGTGCAGGCACAGGTCGACGCCCGACGCCCCGCCCGCCGAGGTGAGGACACCGCCGTCGTCGGTGTAGAGCACGTCCGGGTCGACGACGACGTCGGGGAAGCGCTCGCGAAACCGGGCGGACGAGCGCCAGTGCGTGGTCGCCCGCCGCCCGGCCAGCAGGCCGGCCGCAGCGAGCACGAACGCACCCGTGCAGATGGCGGCGACGCGGGTGCCGGGCCGGATCCGCGCCAGCGCGGCGACGATCGCGGGGGCGAGCGGCTCGTCCGGGCGCTCGAAGTCGTCCTGCTCGAAGTCGTTCAGGGAGGCCGGCACGACGACGGTGCCGGCCTCGGCCAGCGCTTCGAGGCCGTGCGCGACGGTGAGGGTGAAGTCTCCGTCGGTACGCAGCTCGCCGGGCTCGGCCGCGCAGGTCACGACCTCGTACAGCGCGGCGCCTTCGGCCGAGCGCGCCTGGCCGAAGAGCCGGTGCACGATGCCGAGCTCGAAGGAGAGCGCCCGGTCACGGGCCAGCACGGCCACCCGGTGCCGCCCGTCACCGGAGAAAACGGACATGGCCCGATCTTCGCACATGTTGTCCATCAGGCCAGTCGTGCGGGCGGGCGCCGCACGACCAGCATGGACGCCATGAACGTCCTCTGGATCCTCGCCCACCCCGAACCGCGCTCGCTCAACGGCCACCTCGCCGCGGAGGGGCAGCGCGCGCTCCGCGCGGAAGGCCACCGCGTCGAGGTGTCCGACCTGTACGCGATGGGGTGGAACCCCGTCGTCGACCCCGCCGGCTACGCCCACGACCCGGCCGATCGGTTCCAGGTCGCCGCCGCCGCGAAGCAGGCGTACGAGAGCGGCGGCCTGAGCCCCGACATCCGTGCCGAGCAGGAGAAGATCGACCGGGCCGACACCCTCGTGGTCCAGTTCCCGATGTGGTGGTTCGGGATGCCCGCCATCCTCAAGGGCTGGTTCGACCGGGTCTGGCACCAGGGCTACGCGTACGGGCTGCGCGGCCCGGACGGCGAGTGGATGGGCTACGGCGACGGTTTCCTCGCGGGCAAGCGCGCGATGGCGGTGGTGACCATGGGCGGTCCCGGCTGGTTCTACGGCGCGCGGGGCATCCACGGCGCCGTGGACGAGCTGCTGTTCCCCCTGCAGCACGGCACCCTGTTCTACGCGGGCGCGCAGGTGCTGCCCCCGGTGCTGATCTTCGGCGCCGACCGGTTCACGCCCGGCGAGGGCAGGACGGCGGCCAAGGAGCTGACCGGACGCCTGCTCGCCATCCCGGAGACCGAGCCGATCCCGTACCGGACGCGGAACGGCGGCGACTACGACGGGAACCTCGTGCTCCGGCCGGACGTGGCCCCCGACCTGACCGGGCTGCGGGCGCACACGGCATGACCCTCAGCAGTCGCACGTCACGGTCAGCTCATCCCCCTGACGTCGCCTGTCCCCGGCGCGGGTGCGGACAGGAAGGCCCTCGCGCACCCAATA
Organism: Nonomuraea sp. NPDC049419; assembly: GCF_040676995.1. Taxonomy (NCBI): domain Bacteria; kingdom Bacillati; phylum Actinomycetota; class Actinomycetes; order Streptosporangiales; family Streptosporangiaceae; genus Nonomuraea; species Nonomuraea sp. NPDC049419. Next base: position 166,498 of record NZ_JBFAQB010000021.1, read on the forward strand.
CTCATAGCCGCCGATCATTTCCTTGACCGGGTAGCCGAGCCTGGCGAACTCCAGCGCCGCCCTGGTGGAGCCGTTGCAGCCAGGGCCCCAGCAGTAGGTGACGACGACGGCTCCGGCGGGGATCTCGCGTGCGGCCCTGGCCGCGATCTGCCGGGTCGGCAGGTGGATCGCGCCAGGCACGTGGCCCTGCTCCCAGGCGTCGGCGCCGCGGGTGTCCACCACCACGAGGCCGGGCACGCCCGCCTCCAGGTCCTGGTGGACGTCGCTGACGTCGGTCTCGAAGGACAGCTTCGCGGCGAAGTGGGCGGCGGCCCACTCGGCGGGCGCGGGCGATGAGGAGAGTACGAAGGACATGCGGAAATCCTCGGCCCAAGCCTGTCCACCCGGCCAGTGGCGTCAGTGACGATGCCCGCTAACATTCCGCCATGCCGCGACCCGCGCCGACCGTCTCGGTGCTCGCCTACGACGGGATGTCGGTCTTCGAGCTGGGCATCGTCACCGAGGTGTTCGGCCTGCCCAGGCCGGAGTTCGACGTCCCGTGGTACGACCTGACCGTCTGCGCAGAGACGCCCGGCCCCGTACGCGTCGTCGGCGGGGCCAGCCTGCACACGCCCCACGGCCTCGACGCCTTCGCCGCCGCAGAGACCGTCATCGTGCCGGGCGTGCCCGACGTCACCGCCGACCCCTCACCTGAGCTGGTCGCCGCGCTGCGCCGGGCCCGCCACCGGGGCGCGCGGATCATGTCGATCTGCTCGGGAGCGTTCGCGCTGGCCGGCGCGGGCCTGCTGGACGGCCGCCGCGCCACCACTCATTGGCGCTACGCCGACCGCTTCCGGCAGCGCCACCCTGCGGTGGACCTCGACCCCGACGTCCTCTACACCGACGACGGGCCGCTGCTCACCAGCGCCGGCAGCGCCGCCGGGCTCGACCTGTGCCTGCACGTCGTGCGCGGCGACTACGGCCCCGCGATCGCCAACGCGGTCGCCAGGCGGCTGGTGATCCAGCCGCACCGCGACGGAGGGCAGGCGCAGTTCATCGAGGCCCCGCTGCCCGCCGACCCGGCCGACGACCGCATCGCCCGCAGCATCGCGTGGGCCCTGGCGCACCTCGGCGAGGCGATCACCGTCGAGCGGCTGGCCGGGCAGGCCCACATGTCCGCCCGCACCTACTTGCGGCACTTCGCCCGCGCCACCGGCACCACCCCGATCCGGTGGCTGATCCAGCAGCGCGTCCAGGCGAGCCTCGCCCTCCTGGAGACGACGGCCACGCCGATCGAGAGGGTCGCCAGGGCGGTGGGCTTCGACACGGCCGTCACCTACCGCCACCACTTCGCCGCCATCATGCGCACGTCGCCGTCGGCGTACCGGAGCGCCTTCAGCGGGGCAGGCGGTCGCCGATGAGGCGGATGGCACGGCGGACCACCTCCGCCTGGGCCGGGGCCAGGCCGTCCAGGAACGGCTCCACCGCGTCGGCGCGCCAGCCGTCCTGCGTCTGGCCGGCCAGCACATGGTCCAGGCTGAACGCGGCCAGCTCCTCGGCCATCGGCCCCACCCGAGGATCGTCGGGCTCCGCGCCGGCCAGCTCGTCCAGCCTGCGGTAGAAGTCGTGGCCCTGCGCCGTCAGCTCGGGGTCGGCGGCCAGCGCGTCGAGCACGGTGAACGCCCGCCCGTCCGGCGTCTTGGAGGCGCTGTCGACCAGCACCAGCAGGTCGCGGTCCCAGGCCGCCGACGCCGAGGCCGGCACGTCGATGACCTTGAGGAACGACACCAGGTCGGGGGACGCGGTGTCGTCCGGGCCGAGCGTGCCGTCCTCGGCGCGGCGCAGCACCTCCGCCAGCCTGGCCCGCCGCAGGCGGATGTCGCGTTCCTGCGCGGCCAGGTCGGCGTCGATCTCGGCGAGGATCTCGGGCAGCTCCCTGGAGCGCTCCCCGGCCATGACGTCGCGGATCTCGTCGAGGGTGAGCCCGAGCCCCACCAGCCGGCGTACGCGGGCCAGGGCGATGGCGTCGCGCATGCCGTACTCGCGGTAGCCGTTGGCCAGGCGCGGCGGCTCCGGCAGGACGTTCTGGTGGTGGTAATGGCGCACGGTCCGGGTGGACACCCCGAGCAGCGCGGCCAGCTCTCCGATCCGCATGCCCCCTAGTTAAGACGTCGACGCCGCGTCAAGGTCAAGCTCAGATCTGGTTGAGGCCGCCGTCGACGTACAGGTTGGAACCGGTGACGAAGCTGCTCTGCCCGCTGGCCAGGAAGAGCACGGCGGCGGCGACCTCGTCCGGGCTGCCGAGCCGGCCGAGCGGCACCTGCGCCGCCATGTTCCGCTCGAACGCCTCCGGGTCGTCGGTCAGCCCCGACAGGCCCGGCGTGAGGGTCGGGCCCGGCGTGACGGTGTTGACCCGGATGCCGCGCTCCTTCAGCTCGTTGGCCCAGGTGCGGGCGAAGGAGCGGGTGGCGGCCTTGCTGGCCGCGTACGCGCCGAACGCCGCCGCGCCCGAGTCCGCGTTCGTCGAGCCGTTCAGGATCACCGAGGCGCCGTCGTTGAGCACGGGCAGCGCCTTGCGCACGGTGAACAGCATGCCCCGGACGTTGATGCCGAAGATGTGGTCGAAATGCTCCTCCGTGGTCTGCTCAAGCGTGACGAACTCGGCCACCGACGCGTTGGCGAACAGCACGTCCAGCCCGCGTCCCCGCGCGCGGACCGCCTCGTAGAGCCGGTCAAGGTCGGCCGGGTTCGCGATGTCGCCGGCCACTCCGGTGGCGTCGCCGATCTCGGCGACGGCGGCGTCAAGCTCGGCCTTGCGCCGGCCGGTGACGAACACGTGGGCGCCCTCGGCCGCCATCCGGATGGCGGTGGCCCGTCCGATGCCGGTGCTGCCGCCGGTGACGAGCGCGGTCTTGCCTTCAAGCAGTCTCATGTCCATGACCTCCTCAAATTTCCGCATCGATCGATACGGAACTCGAACGGTAGCACTTCTGAAGTGATCGATACAAAAGGGAGTAGACTGGTCGCGTGGAGACCAGGCAGAGCGGACCCATCGGCCGGCCGCGCGCGTTCGACGCCGACGAAGCACTCGAGCGAGCCATGCTCGTGTTCTGGGAGCACGGCTACGAGGGAGCCAGCCTCAGCAGGCTGACGGAGGCGATGGGCATCTCCACCACCAGCATGTACGCCGCCTTCGGCAACAAGGAGGAGCTGTTCCGCAAGGCGCTGGAGCGCTACACCGAGGGCCCCGGCGGCTACCTGACCCGCGCGCTGGAGGAGCCGACCGCGCTCGGCGTCGCCACCTCGATCCTGGCCGGCACCGTCCGCACCACCACCCGCTCCGCCGGCCCGCCGGGCTGCCTCGGCGTCCAGGGCGCCCTGGCGGCGAGCGACTCGGGGCGCGAGGTGCGCGAGCTGCTGGTCGCCTGGCGCGAGGACGGCTGCTGCCGCGTGCGCGACCGGTTCCAGCGCGCCGTCGAGGAGGGCGACCTGCCACCGGAGACCGATGTCACGGTGCTCGCCCGCTATGTCACGACCCTGGCCTTCGGCATCGCCGTGCAGGCCGCGAGCGGCGTCGGCCGCGACGAGCTGCAGGCGATGGCCGACGCCGCGCTGCGCACCTGGCCGCTGCCGTGAAAACCGTTGGACGGGCCGGCGGCCTGGCTTGTAGCGTGCCGGTGACCGTGACCCGGCCGGAGGAGGTGAGACCCATGCACGCTGCAGCGACGTGGGCGCTCCGCCCTCCCGCCACGGTCAGGCGGCCGACGTAGGTGCCGCCGGGAGCGCCGCCAAAGGCACTCCCGAAAGGCACCACACATGCACACTTCCCCCTACGACGTCGTCATCGCCGGCTGCGGGCCCACCGGCGCGATGCTGGCCGCCGAGCTGCGGCTGCACGACGTACGGGTCCTCGTCCTGGAGCAGGACACCGAGCCCGGGTCGATGGTCCGCGTCGTCGGCCTGCACATCCGCAGCCTGGAGCTGATGGCCATGCGGGGCCTGCTCGACCGGCTGCTCCCGCACGGCCGGCGCCGCCCGGCGGCCGGCTTCTTCGCCGCCATCCCCGCGCCCCCGCCCGAGGGCCTCGACTCCCCGTACGCCTACCTGCTCGGCATCCCGCAACCGGTCATCAACCGCCTGCTGGAGGAGCACGCCGTCGCACTGGGCGCCCACGTCAGGCACGGTCACGCGGTGACCGGATTCGAGCAGGACGACGACGGCGTGAGCGTCGAGTTGTCCGGCGGCGAGCGGGTGCGCTCGCGCTACCTCGTCGGCTGTGACGGGGCGCGCAGCACCGTACGCAAGCGGCTCGGCGTCGCCTTCCCCGGCGAGCCCTCGCGCAACGACACGCTCATGGGCGAGATGGAGGCCGGCGTGCCGCAGGAGGAGATCGCCGCCACGGTCGCCGCGGTCGCCGGGTCCCACCGGCCCTTCTGGATCAGGCCCTTCGGCGAGGGCGCGACGTACAGCGTCGTCGTCCCTGCGGCGGACGTCAGTGACCGTACGGAACCGCCCACGCTCGACGACTTCCGGCGGCGGCTGCGCGCCGTCGCGGGCACCGACTTCGGTGTGCACGCGCCGCGCTGGTTGTCCCGCTTCGGCGACGCCACCCGCCTCGCCGACCGCTACCGGGTGGGGCGGGTCCTGCTGGCCGGGGACGCGGCGCACATCCATCCGCCGTTCGGCGGGCAGGGACTCAACCTGGGCGTCCAGGACGCGGTCAACCTCGGCTGGAAGCTCGCGGCGCAGATCCGCGGCTGGGCGCCGGACACGCTCCTCGACACCTACCACGCCGAACGCCACCCGGTGGCCGCCGACGTGCTGGACAACACCCGCGCCCAGGCGGAGCTGGCCTCCCCAGAGCCGGGCCCGCGCGCGGTGCGGCGGCTGCTCGCCGAGCTGGTGGCCTTCGACGAGGTCAACCGTCACCTCATCGAGAAGATCACCGGCCTCGCCGTCCGCTACGACTTCGGCCCCGGCCCCGACCTGCTCGGCCGCCGCCTGCCCGACCTGGAGCTGAAGCGGGGCCGCCTCTACCCCCTGCTGCATCAGGGCCGCGGCCTGCTGCTCGACCGTACAGAACGCCTCACCACCGGCCCCTGGTCGGATCGGGTCGATCAGCTCACGGATCCCGGGGCGGCGCTGGACGCCCCGGGAGTCCTGCTCCGCCCGGACGGCCACGTCGCCTGGATCGGCGACGACCAGCGGGACCTGGACGACTGCCTCGCGCGCTGGTTCGGCGCGCCCGGCCGGGACGCCGGGTGACCTCCTGCAGCACCCCGCCGTCGCCGTCCGGGTGGCTGAACGACAGGGACGAGCCGTAGGGCCGGCCGGCGAAACCGGTCAGGCGCCGACCGGCTGGGACAGGGCGGCCTTAGCGTTCCTGCTGCGCTCGTCGGCCAGCACCTCGGCGCGGCCGGCGAGCAGGGCGTCCATGGTCTGCTCCGCCACGCTCTCGGGGGGGATCTTCGGGGCGTCGACCCAGGCGGCCATCTCCGTCTCCACGAAGCCCGCGTGCACCCCGACGACCAGCGTGCCCTCCAGCAGCCGGGTGCCCGAGTCGCCGACTCCCGCGTTGCTGATGAGGATCGTGACGTCGCCCGCCGCGGCGGCGGCCGCCCTGATGCTCTCCTCGTCGGTGACGTCAAGGCGCAGGGGGACGACGTCGCTGTCCCGCACACCGGCCGGGTCGCGGACGCCGGCGTACACCTTCGCCGCGCCGTGCTCCAGGAGCGCGCGGGCGAAGGCGCGGCCGATCCCGCGGTTGCCGCCCGTCACGAGCGCGACCGATCCCTTGATGTCATGGTGTTCTCCGTCCACGAGCTGAGTTGCAAACCGCAACTCAGATGAGGGCGGGAACGCTTCCCTTGCCGCAGGTGACTTGCCTCACGTGAGCAGGTGGCGCCCCTGCCCCACGTCGTACGCCTCCCGCAGCCACCCGGCGAACTCATCGTCCAGCTGCTCGGGCCCGGTGATGCGGAAGGCGTGGACGAACAGGCGTTTGGTGTACGGCGACACGCTGGTGAAACGCGGGTCCTCGACGACGCGCTGCAGGTCCATGTAGCCACGCAGCCCCCGGGCGTCGGGACGGGCACCGGCGAAGCCGCGGCGGGCGCCCTTGAGGGTGATCATGCTCTTGGAGACGGCGTAGGTGAAGGGCCCGAAGCCCCGCGCGAGGTCGATGAAGCGGTGATATAAGGCCACGAACTCGTCGGGCTTGCCGGCCAGGTGATCGTCGATCGTCCACGTGGAATCGCTCATGATTCACTTTTACCCACCCTGCTCCGGCCGGGGCGCGCCCCGGCCGGAGCGGACGGCGGGATGCTCCTATGGATGTCAAGCGGCATGTTCTTGATCGTTTGATGTGATGATTCGGTGGAGTTCTCGAGCGACGTAGCGCTTCAGGCAGCGGAT
>NZ_JBFAQB010000022.1:0-148964 GCF_040676995.1 Nonomuraea sp. NPDC049419
CAAAAACAACCCAGTAACACAACTACTCCCGGCCCCCCCCCCACCCCCCACAATAACACAGCCCCCCCCCCCGGGGGGGGGGCGCGCCCCCCCCCCCCCCCCCCCCGCCGCGGGGTGGAAAGGGGGGCAGGCGCGTCACGCCGCCCGGGCCTCGGGGGCCGGGCGGCGCGTCGGGAACGGTCGGCCGCGGACGACCGTCCGTGGACGGACGGCCGCTGCCATCGGCCGCTGCCATCGGCCGGGGCCATCGGCCGGGCGGTCAGCCGCGGTAGAGCTCGGCGACGCGGAAGGCGAGGTCGAGGGACTGGCCGCGGTTGAGGCGCGGGTCGCAGGCCGTCTCGTAGCGGGTGGCGAGGTCGGCCTCGTTGATCTCGTGGCCGCCGCCCACGCACTCGGTCACGTCGTCGCCGGTGAACTCGATGTGGATGCCGCCCGGGTGGGTGCCGAGCGAGCGGTGCACCTCGAAGAAGCCGGCCACCTCGTCGAGCACGTCGTCGACGCGCCGCGTCTTGTGACCGCTCGGCGCCTCGAAGGTGTTGCCGTGCATCGGGTCGCAGATCCACGCCACCCGCGCACCGGACGCGGTGACCTCCTTGACCAGCGCGGGCAGGTGCTCGCGGATCTTGGAGGCGCCCATCCGGGTGATGAACGTCAGCCGCCCCGCCTCGTTGGCCGGGTTGAGCTTGTCGACCAGCGCGAGCGCCTCGTCGGGCGTGGTGGTGGGCCCGAGCTTCACGCCGATCGGGTTGCGGATCTTGGAGAAGAAGTCGACATGGGCGCCGTCGAGCTGGCGGGTGCGCTCGCCGATCCAGACCATGTGGGCCGACACGTCGTACGGCAGCCCCGTACGCGAGTCGATGCGGGTGAGCGCACGGTCGTAGTCGAGGATCAGCGCCTCGTGCGAGGAGTAGAACTCGACGGTGTGGAACTCCTCGGGCTCGGCCCGGCAGGCCCGCATGAAGGCCAGCGCCTGGTCGATCTCGCGGGCGAGCTGCTCGTAGCGGCGCCCGGCCGGCGACTCGGCCACGAAGTCCTGGTTCCAGGCGTGCACCTGGCGCAGGTCGGCGTAGCCGCCCTTGGTGAAGGCGCGGGCGAGGTTGAGCGTCACGGCGGAGGAGTGGTAGGCCTTGAGCAGCCGCCACGGGTCGGGCATGCGGGCCTCGGGCGTGAAGTCGAAGCCGTTGACCATGTCGCCCCGGTAGGCCGGCAGCTCCACGCCGTTGCGGACCTCGGTGGGCTTGGACCGCGGCTTGGCGAACTGCCCCGCGACCCGGCCGATCTTCACCACCGGCACCCGGCCGGCATAGGTCAGCACGATCGCCATCTGCAGCAACGTCTTCAGCTTCTGACGCACGTTGTCGGCGGTCGCGCCGGCGAACGTCTCGGCGCAGTCGCCGCCTTGCAGGACGAACGCCTCACCACGGGCGACGGCCGCCAGCTGCTCCTTGAGCTGGTCGCACTCGCCGGCGAAGACCAACGGGGGCAGGCCGCCGAGTTCGGCGACAACCTTGTCGAGCTCGCCGCGGTCTGGCCAGTCAGGCTGCTGCGCCGCGGGGAGGGCTCGCCAGGAATCGAGATCCACTAGATTGCTGCTCACGAGATACGAGGGTATTCCACTGGCTCGGCACCACCGACCCCCTTGTCCACGTTGTGAGAATGCGGTTATACGGGTGCGAACCCAGAGGAAGTCAAACTTGCTTTGCCATGAGATGCTCGGGCCGTACGCCGAGGCCGATCACCCGGGCCACCAGCGCGTTGAGCACCGGAATCGCCGTCAGGTCGCGCGGCAGCCGCCGTGTCGGGTCGGCGTCGCCGCTGAGCGTGGGGCTGATGAAGCGGTTCTGGATCACCCGCTGCAGCGCCTGGGTGATCCGGGTGGGCGGCATGCGCCGCCGCTGCACCAGGTGCAGCGCCCGCTCCGGGATCGGCCCGCCGTGCCTGAGCGGGCCGGCCAGCAGGTTGGCGGTCGCGACGGCGTCCTGGACGGCCATGTTGATGCCGACGCCGAACACCGGTGACATGGCGTGCGCGGCGTCGCCGATGCACAGCAGCCCGGGCCGGTGCCAGCGGCGCAGCCGGTCGAGGCGGACGGTCAGCACGCTGACGTCGTCGTAGCTCTCGATCTGCTCCGCCCGGCCCGCCAGCCAGGGCAGCAGCTCGGTGATCGGCCGGCGCAGCGCGTCGATGCCCTCGTGCGTCAGCCGCTCGTGGCCGCCCTTGAGTATCACGTACGCGAGCTGCCAGTAGTCGCCCCGGTTGATGGCGACCATCAGGCGGCCGCGCGAGACTCGCAGGAACGGATCCTCGCGGTCGCCCGGGTCGCGCGGCAGCCGGAACCACAGCACGTCCATGGGCGCGCCGAGGTCCTGCGGCGTCAGGTCTGCCTTCGCGCGCAGCGCCGAGGTGCGGCCGTCGGCGGCGACCGTGAGATCGGCCCTGATCTCGTGCTCGCCCGACGGGTCGCGGTAGCGCACCCCGCGGACCGCGCCGCCCTCGCGGATCAGGTCCACCGCCTCGGCGTTCATCAGCAGCCGGAAGTTCGGATAGCGGGCCGCCGCGCGCGTGATGAGCGTGAGGAAGTCCCACTGCGGCACGAACGTGATGTAGTTGTACCTCGTCCGCAGGTTCCGCACGTTCGCCAGGCGGATGTCGCCGGCGTCGGACACGACGGTCAGGCTGTACGCCTTGCGGTGCGGCAGCTTCAGCAGCTCCTCGGCCAGGCCCAGCTCGTCGAGCACCTGCATGGTCGAGGGGTGGATCGTGTCGCCCCTGAAGTCCCGCAGGAAGTCGCCGTGTTTCTCGAGCAGCGTCACCTCGGCGCCGGATCGCGCCAGAAGGAGGGCGAGCATCGCACCGGCGGGGCCGCCCCCCGCGATCACACATCCCATAATTCATCCTCCAATGAGATTGTCGCACCTTCGCCGAAATGCACAAGGGCGGGGGCCATCCGGCGTGCCGGGCGCGCCGAAGTACAGGGGTGAGCCGCCTCTCACGACCTGGGAGTGGACGATGAACGACGAGCTCCACACCCTCTCGGGCGCCTACGCCGTGCACGCGCTGCCGTACGCCGAGTGGGTGCTGTTCGAGGAGCACCTGCACGTGTGCGACGGCTGCGCGGCCGAGGTCCGCCGGCTGCGCGAGACCGCGGCCCGCCTGGCGGAGACGGTCGCCGAACCCCCGCCCGCCCGCCTCCGCCACCGCCTTCTCACCGCCGCCCACCGAACCCGCCCCCCGGGGATCCCCGACGACGCGCCCACGGTGGCGCATCGACTGCCCGTGCCGCCTGTGCCGCCCGGGGACGGCGATGGCGGGCGGGTGGTGCCGTTGCGGCGAAGGCGGCGGCGCGTGGAGGTGGTGGCCGGGGTGTCGGTCGCCGTGTCGGCGGCGGCGGCCGTGGCGCTCGGCGTGCTCGCCTTCGACGCCCGCCGCGACCTCGCCGACCTCACCGCCAGGAACGGCGAGCTGGCCGTTGTGCTGGCCGCGCCCGACGCCGAGACCGTGCGGCGGCCGGTCAGCACCGGCGGCACCGGCACGGTCGTCGTCTCGCGCGAGCGGGGGCGGATGCTGTTCACCTCGTCGGGCCTGGCCGAGCTGCCGCGGGCGAAGGCGTACGCGCTGTGGCTGATGGGCCCGGAGGGCCCGCGCCCGGCCGGCCTGCTCGAGCCGGGTCCCGGCGGGGCGAGCGCCCCGGTGGTGCTGACCCCGCTGCGCCGCGACGACCGCGTGGCGCTCACCGTAGAGCCGGCCGAGGGCTCCCGGCAGCCCACCACCGACCCCGTCATGCTCGCCGACCTCCCCAAGGCGTGACCCCTCCCCGGCCCTGCCCGTGCCTCGTGCGGCCGAGGCGTGATCGAATCGGGATGGACTATCGGGGCCTGTCACCCGATAGTGCGATCATGCGTATCTTCGCGGCCCTGACACTGGCCGCCACTGTGTCATCCACCGTGTTATCCGCTCCGGCGGCGCCCGCGAACGCCGCCGAGCCCGGCTCGGCCACCGTCGTGCCCGTGCAGGTCACCGGAGCACCGGCCAAGCGGTTCAACCTGATCGTCATGGGCGACGGTTACACCGAGGCAGAGCAGGACGAGTTCAGGGCGGACGTGGACCGGCACCTCAACGTGATGTGGTCCATCGAGCCGTTCAAGTCGTACCGGAACTACATCAACGTCTACCGGATCGACATCGTCTCCGGCGAGTCCGGCATCAGCTGCGACCCCGGCCTGGACGCGCCGCGCAGGGCCACCCCGCTCAGCATGGGCTTCTGGGGCCGCTGCAACCCCGCCAGCGTGCAGCGCCTCATCACCATGGACAACTCCGCCGCCACCCGCTACGCCGACCTGGTCACCGGCACGACCTCGGGCAACCGGCAGATCCTCGCGCTGGCCAACAGCGGCACGTACGGCGGCGCCGGCGGCTCGTACGCCACCGCGTCGGGCAGCAACAGCATGTCGGCCCTGATCAGCCCGCACGAGCTGGGCCACTCGCTGGGCGGCCTGCAGGACGAGTACGACTATTACCAGCGCGGCGTCCCCGGCGGCGCCTACACCGGGCCGGAGCCGTCGTCCGCGCACCACACGCTGCTGACCGAGCAGCAGATGCGCGACCAGCGCAGGAAGTGGTGGCGCTGGCTGGGCGAGGAGAGCGAGTCGGGCGGCACGATCGGCCGCTACGAGGGCGGCCTGTACGCCACGACGGGCGTGTGGCGCCCGAGCGCCCACTCCATGATGAAGACCCTCGGCTACGCCTACGACCAGGTCGGCCGCGAGGTCATGGTGCAGCGCATCACCGCGAAGACCGCGGTCGTGCAGGACGCGACGCCGACCGGCGCGCCGGTCGGCGCGGACCGGGTGCTGTGGGTGGAGCCGATGCGGCCGGTCGGCCACTCCCTGGTCACCACCTGGACGGTGGACGGCGAGCAGGTCGCGGGCGACCGCGACGCGCTCGACCTGCGCACGCTTGACCTGTCGCCCGGCAGGCACACGGTCACCGCGACGGTCGCCGACCCGACGGACTTCGTCAGGGACCCGGAGATCAAGGCGGCCATCAGCGCCACCCGCACCTGGACGGTGGACACCGCGCTCACCACCCCGCCGGACGGCGTCGAGCCCGCGTTCGTCTCCGCCACGCCGACCGACCGGCCGGTGGGCCGCGACGACGTCGTGTACGTGGAGACCACCCACCCGGCGGTGACCGCCCCCGAGGTCACCTGGACGCTGAACGGCAGGAGCCACCAGGGCACCGACCTGGATCTGGGCGAGCTGGACCTGCCCGAGGGCACGCACACGCTGACCGCGACCCTCGCGGGCGAGACGCTCACGTGGACGGTGGACGCCACCGCGCCGCGCACGGCGTACGAGCTGTCGGAGCCGCTGGCCAGGTCGGGCGACACCTACGTCTACAACGGCCCGTTCACGATGCGGCTGACCGGCGACGACGACCACGACGGCTACGTGGTCTCGGAGTCGCGGGTGGACGGCGACGGCTGGTTCACCTATTTCGGCTGGCCCACGTCGTCGGAGCTGCCGTGGACGTTCTCCGAGGAGGGCACGGAGATCGACTCGCTGGTCTACGGCAAGCTGCCGCGCGGCCGGCACACGATCGAGTACCGCTCGATGGACGCGGCCGGCAACTACGGCAGGCCGAAGAGCTTCACCGTCACCACGATCGCGCCGCCGCCCGCCTGCACCCGCACGATCAAGGGCGCGCACCGGGGCCCGCTCACCGTCACCGGCGGCGTCACCTGCCTCGACGGCGCCGAGGTCACCGGCACGGTCACGGTCGGGAAGGGCGCGTCGCTGGTGGCGTCGGGCGGCCGGATCACCGGCGCGGTCAGCGCCGACCGGCCCGCCGAGGTGCACCTGCTCGGCACCCGGGTCAGCGGCGCGCTCGCGGTGCACGGCGCGGCGAACCTGGCCGTCGTCGGCGCCGACCTGCGCGGCGCGGCGCTGCTCACCGGGCTCAAGGGCGGCGCCGCCGTCCTGTCGGGCAGCACGGTCAAGGGGGCGCTCGCCTGCTCCGGCGGCACGCCGGCCGACCTCGGCGTGCCGAACACGGTCAAGGGCGGCAGCAGCTGCGGCGACCTACTCGACGGGCCGAGCGGCCGCGCGTACGAGGCGGTCCAGCACGTCCGTCAGTGACGCGGTCGCGCCGGCGCGGATCCTGGCGTACTCGTCCGGCGGGTACTGCCGGGGTCCGTTCTCGATGAGCAGGATCAGGTAGAGGTAGGCGCGGTAGAGGTCGAGCCTGGTGCGGGCGGCCGGGGTGAGCTCCAGCGGCGTCACCTCGCGGTAGCCGGCCAGCAGCGGGTCGTCGTCGGCCAGCTCACCGAAGATCGTCGGCGTGACGAACTCGGCCAGCGGGTCGCCCCAGAAGGCCCGCTCGTGGTCGATGATCGCCTGGATGCGGGGCGGCCCGCTCACGTCGAGGAAGACGTTGCCCGCCCACACGTCGAAGTGCACCAGCCGCGGCGTCGTCACCTCGTCCAGCACCGGCGCCGCGGCCTCGGCGATCGCCATGATCTCCGCGGCGGGCAGCGGCAGCGGCGTCGGGTAACGCTCGGTGTCGCCCAGCAGCGCCGCCACCATCGCGAGGAACGCCGAGCGCCACGTGGGGCCGGTGATGCCCGCGTGCGGATAGCCGAACACCTCGCCGGTCACCGTGTTGAACCTGGCCAGGTGGCGGCCCAGCTCCCTGCGCAGCCCGGCCTCGCCGTCCGGCTTGACGTCGTTCCACGACACGCCGTCGAGCGCGGCCAGCAGCAGGTAGTCGCCGCCCAGCACCGGGTCGTCGAACCCGGCGCGCAGCAGCGCCGCCACCGGCACGCCCGCCTGCGCCGCCAGGCCGATCGCGGCGGCCTCCATGCGCAGCAGGTTGCGCTCGTAGCTGAGCTGGTCGAGGTCGGGCGGCGGGCTCAGCTTGAGCACCGCGTCGCGGCCGTCGGCCAGCCGCAGCCGCCACACGGCGTTGGCGTAGCCGTCGGTCAGCTCGGTGGCGGACTCGACGCCCACGCCCACCGCGCGGCGGGCCAGGGCGTCGAGCTCGGCCGCCGCTAAACGCCGCTTGGTCCTGCTGTCCATGGTCCTCGCATCCTGCTGCTCATGCGGACTCCCGGCGTACGAGGTGGGTGTCCAGGATCACCACGGGCTGGCGCAGCTCCTCGCCGTTGATGCGGGCCACCAGGAGCTGGGCCATCTGCCGCCCCATCGCCTCGGTCGGCTGGTGCACGGTCGTCAGCGGCGGGTCGGCGTGCAGCGCGGCCTTGGAGTCGTCGAACCCGATCACCGCGACGTCGTCGGGGATCGAGCGGCCCTCGGCCTTCAGCACGCGCATCGCGCCGAGCGCCATCGGGTCGGAGGCGGCGAACACCGCGTCGAGCTCGGGGTGGGCGCGCAGCAGCTCGGTCATCGCCGCGGCGCCGCTGTGCTCGGAGAAGTCACCGTAGGCCACGAGCTCGGGAAGACCCGAGGGCAGCAGCGCGTCTCGGTAGCCCGAGAGCCGGTCGACGCCCACGCCCATGTCCTGGGAGCCGGCGATCGTGGCGATCGCGGTGCGGCCGAGGCCCAGCAGGTGTTTGACCGCCTGCCGGGCCCCTGCCCTGTTGTCCATGTCCACATAGCTGTAAGGGTCGAGGCCGACGGGGCGGCCGCCCAGCACGGTCGGCACCCCCATCGCCTCCAGCCTGCCCGGCAGCGGGTCGGCCCCGTGCAGGGACAGCAGCAGCACGCCGTCGACGTGCTGACCCGTCAGGTAGTGCTCGAGCCGCGCGTGCTCCTCCGGGGTGCGCGCCATCGCGAGGATGAGCTGCAACCCGGTCTCGGCCAGCGCCGAGCCGATGCCGCGGATCGTGCCCGCGAAGTACGGCTCGTCGAAGACCCGGAACTGGGACTCGGACACCACCAGCGCCACCGTGTCCGTGCGGCGCGTCACCAAGGCGCGCGCCGCACGGTTGGGCACGTAGCCCAGCTCGCGGATCGCCAGCTCGACGGCCTCGCGGGCCTTCGCGCTGACGTTGGGCGAGCCGTTGATGACTCTCGACACCGTGCCCCGGCCCACCCCGGCCCGAGCAGCGACTGCCTCAAGAGTCGGTCGGTTCATGGCGCCTATTCTGCCGGATGATCTCCGAGTACCAGAGCGCGCTGTCCTTCAGAACGCGCTCCTGGGTCTCGAAGTCCACCCGCACAAGGCCGAATCGCTTGCCGTAACCCCAGGCCCACTCGAAGTTGTCCATCAGCGACCAGGCGAAATAGCCCTCCAGGGGCACGCCCGCGTCGATGGCCTCCTTGCAGGCGCCGAGGTGCGCCTCCACGTACGCCTGCCGCTCGCCGTCGTGGATGCGGCCGTCGTCCAGCACGTCGTCGAAGGCCGCGCCGTTCTCGGAGACCACCATCGGGATCGGCGGGTAGTCCCGCGCCACCCTGGTGAGGATCTCCACCAGGCCGCCCTCGTCGATCTCCCAGCCCATCGCCGTCACCGGGCGGCCGCCGTTGACGAACGAGACGTGCTCGCTGCCGACCCACGGAGACCCCGAGTCCGTGGGGGCCGCGGCGGCCGACTGCTTGCCGCCGGGCGCGCCCGAGACGGTGAAGCGGCTGTAGTAGTTGACCAGCAGCACGTCGAGCGGCGCGTTGATGGTCTTCATGTCGCCCGGCTGGATGAAGTCGGGCTCGACCGGCAGGTCCGCCAGCACGTCCTCCGGGTAGCGGCCGAGCAGCATGGCGTCCAGGAAGAAGCGGTTCTGCAGGCCGTCGATGCGGCGGGCCGCGTCCAGGTCGCGCTCGCTGTCGGTCTCCGGCGTGACCGCGTACAGGTTGACGCAGCCGCCGACCCGGCGGGCGTTCATCGCCTGCACGGACAGACCGTGGGCCAGGTTGAGGTGGTGCGCGCCCCTGATCGCGTTCTCCGGCTCACGACGGCCGGGGGCGTGCTCCCCCGAGGCGTAGCCGAGGAACGCGGCGCACCATGGCTCGTTGACCGTGCTCCACGTGTGGACGTAGTCCTTCAGCGCGTCGTGGACCGCGGCGGCGTACTCGGCGAAGCGGTAGGCGGTGTCGCGGTTGGGCCAGCCGCCCTCGTCCTCCAGCGCCTGGGGCAGGTCCCAGTGGTAGAGGGTCAGCCACGGGTCGATGGCGTGCTCGCGCAGTTCGTCGCAGAGCCGCCGGTAGAAGTCGAGACCCTTCTGGTTGATCCGGCCGGAGCCGTCCGGCTGGATCCGGGGCCAGGAGACCGAGAACCGGTAGGCCGACAGGCCCAGCTCCGCCATGATGGCGACGTCTTCCCGGTAGCGGTGGTAGTGGTCGATGGCCACGTCCGCGTGGTGCCCGTTCAGCACCTTTCCCGGCGTCTTGGTGAAGGTGTCCCAGATGGACGTGCCGCGCCCGTCCTCCGCGACGGCCCCTTCGATCTGGTACGCCGAGGTCGCGGCCCCCCACGCGAAGCCCGCAGGGAAGCGCAGCCCGGAACGCGTCTGTTCCTCTTGTGTCGTCACGCTTTGACCGCACCTTCCATGAGGCCGCCGACGATCTGGCGGCCGAATGCGATGAATACTGCGATGAGCGGAATGATGGACAACGCGGTGCCCGCGAAGATCAACGAGTACTCCGTGGAGTACCTCGCGTTGAGCCCGTTGATCGCGATCTGCACGGTCGGGTTGTCCTGGTTGAGCACGATCAGTGGCCACATGTAGTCGTTCCACATGAGCATGAACGTGTTGATGCCGAGCACGGCCATGCCGGGCCGCACGGCGGGCAGCACGACGTTCCACCAGATGCGCAGCGTGGCGGCGCCGTCCACCCGGGCGGCCTCGACCAGCTCCATCGGCACCGACTGCCGCGTGTACTGCGTCATCAGGAAGACGCCGAACCCGTTGAGCAGGTACGGCAGGATGACCGCCTTGAGGGTGCCCGTCCACTCCAGGCTCACCATGAGCCGGTAGAGCGGCACCACGCCCATCTGCTGCAGCGGCACCGCCATCGTCAGCAGCACCAGCAGCAGCAGCGCGTTACGGCCACGGAAGTTCAGGTTGGCGAACGCGAAGCCGGCCAGCGTCGAGATGAGGATCACCGAGATCGTCACGACGCTCGCCACGATGAACGAGTTCGTCAGGCCGACCACGAACTTCGCCTCGGGGTGCTGGAGCACCGCGATGATGTTCTGCCCCAGGTTGCCGCCCGGCAGGAACTTCGGCGGCGACGAGACCGCGTCGGAGTTCGTGCGCGAGGCGATGACCAGCATCCAGTACAGCGGGAACGCCGACAGGAAGATGGCCAGCCCGAGCAGCACCCGCGTCAGGACGGTCGGTTTCCAGATGGTCATTTCGTGCCCCCGATCCTGCGCACGAACGCGAAGTTGATCGCCGCTCCGATGAGGATCAGCAGGAACAGCAGCCAGGCCGCGGCCGAGGCGTAGCCGTAGTCGAACTCACGGAACGCCTCCTTGTAGACGAACATGGCCACCGTCTGGAACTGGCCCTGCGAGCCGCCGTCGGGGTTGCCGTTGTAGAACGTCATCGGCTCGGAGAACAGCGTCAGGCCGCCGATCGTGGAGTTCAGCACCACGAAGATCATCGTGGGGCGCAGCATCGGCAGCGTGATCTGCCAGAACTGCCGGCGCTGCGAGGCCCCGTCGATCGAGGCGGCCTCGTACAGGTCACGCGGGATCGTCTGCATGCCGGCCAGGAAGATGATCGCGTTGTAGCCGGTCCAGCGCCAGTCGACCATGGTCGCGATCGCGATCCACGACGGCACGCGCTCGGCCCGCCAGTTCGTGTTGTCCACCCCGACCATGCCGAGCAGCCAGTTCACCAGGCCCCAGTCGCGGGCGAACAGCTGAGTGAACACCACCGCCACCGCGACCACCGAGGTGACCAGCGGCAGCAGCACGCTCATGCGCAGCGCCAGCCGGAAGCGCATGCGCTTGTTCAGCGCGTTGGCCAGGAACAGCGCCAGCAGCATCTGGGGGACGGTGGCGATGATGAACATGGCCAGGGTGTTGACCGTGGCCCGCCAGAAGTCGTCGTCGCCCAGCAGCGCGGTGTAGTTGCCCAGACCAGCCCACTCGACGGTGCCGGTCAGGTCGTAGTCGTACAGCGAGTAGTAGAGCGTGAACGCCAGCGGGAAGAGCCCGAAGGCGGCGAACAGCAGGAAGTACGGGGACACCAGGAAGTACGGCATCGCCTTGACGTCCAGGCGGGAACGCCAGCGGCGGCCGGGCGGGCGGGCGCGGTGGTTGCTCCGCGCCGCCCGCGGAAGGGTGTCGAGGCTCATGACAGACCTTTCGGCGGCAACAAGCCCGGCCCTCCGCGAGGCGGGCCGGGCGGGAGATCAGCCCGCGGCCTTCACCGCGTCGTCGACCAGCTGCTGCCAGGCCTTGTCGTACGGCACCGAGCCGTCGTCCATGCCCTGCACGACCGACTCGATCGCGCTCTTGACCTGCGCGTGCTTCACGCCGAGGAAGACCGGCTGGAGGCTGGCGGCGGACTTGGCGAAGATCTCACCGACGGGCGCGTCGTTGAAGTACTCGTTCTTCGCGCCCTGCACCGCCGGGTCCTGCTGCGCTTTCGTGTTGCTCGGCATGTTGCCGAAGTCGGTGAAGATGCTCGCCTGCGTCGTCGCCTGCGTCAGGTAGTCGGCGACCATCGCCGCCTCCTTCGGGTGCTTCGACTGCTTCGGCACGGCCAGCCAGGAGCCGCCCCAGTTGCCGCCGCCGCCGGGCACCGCCGCGACGTCCCACTTGCCCTTGCCCTCGTCACCGGCGTTGCCGCTGATCGCGCCGAGCATCCAGGACGGGCAGCCGAGCGTGGCGAACGCGCCCTTCTGGGTGCCCGTCGCCCACTCGTCGGTGAAGTTGCGCAGCTTGGCGGTAAGGCCCTGCTGGCTCAGCTTCTGGACGAAGTCGAAGGCCGTCTTGACCGCCGGGTTCTTGTCGACGATCAGGTTGTTGTCCTTGTCGAAGTAGGAGACGTTGCCGTTCTTGGCCGCCTCCTGGTACAGCACCACCTGGTACAGCGTGTTCGTGCCGTCGGCCCACTTGGTGTCCTTGACCTTCGACTGGAACTTCTCGCCGGCCTTCAGGAACTCGTCCCAGGTCGGCCACAGCGCCGCGACCTCCTCGCGGTCGGTCGGCAGGCCGGCCTTCTCGAACAGGTCCTTGCGGTAGCACAGGCTCATGCCGCCGATGTCGGTGCCCAGGGCGAACAGCTTGCCGTCGGCGGCGACGCCGTTCTCCCACTTCCAGGCGGGGAAGTCGGCCTTGCGCGACTCGAGGCCGTGCTCCTTCAGGTCCGCCCACCACTCGGTGCGCGCCTTGGCCAGACCCATGCCGCCCTCGTCGATGCCGACGACGTCACCCGCGCCGCTGCCGGCCTGCAGCCACTGGATCATCTGCGGCCAGTACTGCTGCTCGAACTGGTCGGTCAGGTTCTCGTGCTGGATCTGGATGTCCTTGTGCTCGGCGTTCCACTTGTCGACGGCGTTCTTGTAGCCGAAGTTGGTGCCGCCGCCGAACGTCTGCACGCGGATGGTGATCGGCCCCGCCGCGGCGGAGGAGGCCGGGGCGCCGCTCTGCTCCGCGGTGCCACCGGAGCCGCACGACGCGACGGCGAGCGCCGCCGCGGCCAGGGCCGAGGCCGCGGCGAGGGTGCCGCGACGCTTCCTGATCATCATGGTGGAGCCCTTCTGGGGGTGAATGTTGGGAGGGCACCGCGACACGCGCTCTGCCGCGGTGGAATCTTTGGGAGCGCTCCCACAAAGGGTGCACTTACCCGGTTCGCCCGTCAATCCCGCGAAACGCAACCGTTACCAATGGGGCGGTTTAACACTCAAAAACCGGATGTTCGGGTCTATACTTCTCAAAGAGCTGATTGGGAGCGCTCCCATCACAAGAGGCATCTTTCGTGTCGCTTCGGGGCATGTCTCCCCACCTGAACGGGCCTGAGCCTGCGGGTGCCATCATGGGGCGGCACAGCGCAGGATCAGGAAAGCGGGGATCCGCCGGCTGAGCGGCCGATCACTCGGCGGGCGCGCAGGCGGCGGCGCGTTCCTCCAGGAGGGCGCGTTCGCGGGCGTTGCGGGTCATGGCGGCGGCGCGGACGAACTCGGCACGGGCCTCGTCTTTGCGGCCCAGCTTGGCCAGCAGGTCGCCGCGCACGCTCGGCAGCAGGTGATAACCCTTGAGCGCGGGCTGGCCGGCGATCTGATCGAGCAGCGCGAGCCCGGCCGCGGGGCCGTACGCCATCGACAGCGCCACCGCCCTGTTCAGCTCGACGACGGGGGAGCGGGACAGCTTGGCCAGCTCCTCGTACAGGCTCGCGATCCGCGCCCAGTCGGTCTCCTCGGGTGCGAGCGCACGAGCGTGACAGGCGGCGATGGCGGCCTGCAGCGTGTACGACCCCGGCGAGCCGGACAGGGCCTCGGCGCGTTCCAGGGCGGCCAATCCGCGGCGGATGAGCAGGCGGTCCCAGCGGCCGCGGTCCTGCTCCAGCAGCAGGATCGGCTCGCCGGACGGCCCCACCCTGGCCGCCGACCGGGACGCCTGGATCTCCACCAGCGCCACCAGCCCGTGCACCTCGGCCTCCTTGGGCATGAGCCCGGCGAGGACACGGCCGAGGCGGAGCGCGTCGTCGCACAGGGCGGGCCGCATCAAGTCGTCGCCCGCCGTCGCCGAGTAACCCTCGTTGAAGATGAGGTAGACGACCTCCAGCACGGACGCCAGCCGCGCCGCCAGCTCCGCCCCCTGCGGCACCTCGAACGGGATCTTCTTCTCGGCGAGCGTGCGCTTGGCGCGGACGATGCGCTGCGCCGCCGTCGGCTCCGGCACCAGGAACGCCCGCGCGATCTCATCGGTGGTCAGGCCGCCGAGCACGCGCAGCGTCAGTGCCACCCGCGCCTCCGTCGACAGCACCGGATGGCAGGCCGTGAACACCAGCCGCAGCAGGTCGTCCTCGATCTCGTCCGGCTCCGGCGCCTCCTCGGCGAGGTCGATGCGACGGCCCAGCTCGGCGAGGTTGCGCTGGAGGCGTTCGTTCCTGCGGATGAGGTCGATGGCGCGGCGCTTGGACACCGTCATCAGCCACGCGCCCGGGTTTCGCGGCACCCCCGACTCCGGCCACTGCTCCAGCGCCGCCACCAGGGCGTCCTGGGCCAGCTCCTCGGCCAGCCCGACGTCACGGACGAGCCCGGCGAGCCCGGCGATGAGCCGCGCCGCCTCGATCCGCCAGACCGCCTCGATCGTCCGCTGGACGTCAGAACCTGCCACCGGCCCATGAGACCAGTCGGCCCCACGGCCTCGCAACCGAGATCAGGGGCGCGGCTCGTCTCCCAGCAGGCGCTCGCGCAGGGCCTGGTCGTATGCGTGCTGCTCCGGCGACATCGTCCCCTCCGGCGTGTCGGAGCCGTCGAAGACCTGCCACACCTCCAGGCCGACCCCGTCGTTCCCCGGCGGCACCGGGACGCGCAGCGCCCACTCGACGGCCTCCTCACGCGACTTGACCTGGATCAGCCAAAAGCCCGCGATCAGCTCCTTGGCCTCGGTGAACGGCCCGTCGATGACGGTCGCCTTGCCGTCGCTGTAGGAGATCTGGGCGCCGTGCGAGCTGGGATAGAGGCCCTCGGCCGCCAGCAGCACGCCCGCCTTGGCCAGCGATTCGTTGTAGGCGTGCATGGCGTCCACGAGTTCCTGGCTGGGCACCGCCCCCGCCTCGGTCTCGGCGCTCGCCTTACCTACGATCATGAACTTCATCGGTTCTCCTCGGGTCTCTTTCGAACGTTCTCGGCAAGCGTTCTCGGCAAGGCGTCGAACGGCTGCGTCCCGGATCGACACGCCCCGCGACTTTTCTTCGCGGCGCCAGACGTCAGGTCTGTGGCCAGGGCGGTGGGGTGGTGAGGGCGTGGAGGGCTTCTCGGGCATTGCGGCCGGCGCCGGCCGAGACCTCTTTGCCTTCCCGGTCACGGGCGACGGCCAGGACGAGGCCCTCGGCCGGGTTGTGGGCCAGCGTGATCGTGTGGCCGCCGACCAGCAGGGCGTCGGCGGTGGCCGAGCGGTCCTGCTGGGCGTCCTTGCCGAGCAGGACGTGCGCGCCGACCAGGCCGGCGACCGGCTTGCGGTGCCGGCCGAGCAGCACCGGCTCGCCGTACGGGTCGGCGACCTGGCGTACGAGGTCGCCCAGCTTGGACCGCGCGGTCGACAGCCCCACGAGCGGCAGGCCGGTGAGCACTCCGCCCACCCTGGAGAGCGGCACGAGGGCCGCCCACTCCCAGCGCTCGCGGGTGATCATGATGGTCCTGCCGTCCTTGGCCTCCTCCACGAGCTTGCCCCAGCGGGCGCGGGCGTCCTCGACCGCGAAGGGCACTCCCAGCATCGACACCAGCTCGTCGTACGACGGCCGCTCACCGTGGATCATCGCCAAATGGTAAGGCGCCTTACAAATTTCCGCAATTGACCGGCTGGCCGGAACCGGGTTACCGTCCCGGGTGTGGCAAACCGATGTGATTACATTGGATTAACCGGGCTGCTGCGCCTGGCCGGGTCGCGGCGCCTCGGGGCGTACGCGCCGGCCGCCACGGGCGCGGCCGTCCTCGGGCCGGCCGGCACGTTCCCGCTCGACCGGCTGGTCACCCACGGCGGCGCAGGCCCGCTCGTCACCCTGCTGCTGATGCTGCTCGCCCAGGAGCTCTGCACGTCGCTGCTGGAGCCCGCAGGCGCCGCCGTAGCGCGGCGCATCGACGGCGTGCTGCGTCACCGGGTACGCGCCGCCGCCGCGGCCATGCCACTCGCCCGGCTCGAGACCGCCCACGTGCAGGGCGACCTGCGGCTCGCCCTGCACGGCCACCGGGGCGCCACCCCCGGCACGGCGGCGGTGGCCGTGGCCGGCGAGGCGGGCCGGCTCGTCTCGGCCCTGCTCGGGGCCGCCGTCCTGGCCGTGCACATCGGCTGGCCGGCCGCCGCCGTCCTCGCGCTCGCCCTCGCCCAGAACCGGCGCATCGCGGCCATGCTCGTCGGGCCCGGGGGAGTGGAGTCCCTGACGGGCGGCCCCGCGCAGGCGCTCCTGCGGCGCCGCGCCGACTACCTGGCCGACGTCGCGGGCGGGCTCGGCGCGGCCAAGGAGGTGCGCGTGTTCGGGCTGCAGGCGTTCTTCACCGGACGCTACTCGGCCGCCATGCGCGCCTACCTCGCACCGCAGGCTCGGGTGCGGCGGGCCGTCGTCCGCGGCTACGCGTCGGTGCTGGGCCTGCAACTGCTGTCGGCCTCCGGCACGTTCGCCGTCCTCGCCTGGCACACCGCCGCAGGGCGGCTCGAGGCGGGAGCGCCGGCGCAGTGCGTGCTGGCGGCGCTGCTGGTCTTCGCGTACGGGGCGGGCAGCCACCAGATGTTCGCGATCAGCCACGGCACCACGCCCTTCCAGGCCACCCTCCGCCTCCTCGCACCGTCGTCCAGCGACGACCCGGCCGAGGGCGGGGACAAGGCGCTCGCGCTGGACGGCGTCACCTTCGCCTACCCCGACCGCCCGAGCCCGCTCCTGCGGAACCTGACCCTGCACGTCCGCCCGGGGGAGCGGCTGGCGATCGTCGGGCTCAACGGCGCCGGCAAGACCACCCTGGTCAAGCTCCTCACCGGCCTCTACACCCCGTCCTCCGGCACCGTCACCACCGGCCCCGCCGCCGTCGTCTTCCAGGACTTCGCGCGTTACCCGCTGCCGCTGCGCGACAACGTCCGCCTCGGCGACGCCGCCCGCGACGGCACCGATGCCGACGTGCTCGCCGCCCTGGAGGCGGTGGACGCGCTGGACCTCGTGGCCGCGCTCCCCGCCGGCCTCGACACACCCCTGTCGCGCGCCTTCACCGGCGGCCGCGACCTGTCCGGCGGCCAGTGGCAGAAGGTGGCGCTCGCCCGAGCCGTGTACGCCCTGCGCTCGGGACGCCGCGTCCTCATCGTGGACGAGCCCACCGCCCACCTCGACGCCCGCGCCGAACGCGACGTCTTCGACCGGCTCCTCGACCACACCAGGGGCCGCACGCTGGTGCTCGTCTCCCACCGCTTCGCCACCGTCCGCCGCGCCGACCGCATCGTGGTCCTGGACGGAGGCGTCATCGCGGAGGAGGGCGACCACGACCAGCTGATGGCCCTGGGCGGCCGGTACGCCCGCTGGTACACCCTCCAGTCCACCCTCACCACCGGAGGCGCCTCGTGACCGCAGCCGCGTTGGGGGCGTTGGTGCGGGTGGCGTGGCGGATCGATCGGCGCGCGGTGGTCATGCTGGCCGGGTTCCTGCTCGCGGGCGCCGTCAGCCACGGCCTGGTCGGGGTGTTCCTGCGGGAACTGACCGACGCCGCCACGCGGGGCCTTCTCGGGCCGGCCGCCGTCCAGGCCGTGGCGGCGGGGGCGGCGCTGGCGGCAGGGGTGGCGCTGGGGCGGGCCGAGCTGGCGCTGATGCAGGAGCTGGCCGAGCGGATGGGGCTGGCCGTGCAGGAGGAGATCCTCGGGCTCACGGCGAGCCTGCCCACGATCGAGCATCTGGAGCGGCCCGCGTACCTGGACAGGCTGCGCACGCTCCGCGAGGAGAGCAGGGAGCTGTACTTCGCGGTGTGGGCGCTGGCGCTGGTGGCCGAGCAGGTCCTGCAGATCGGGCTCGGTGTGGCGCTGCTCGCCGCCGTGCATCCGCTGCTCCCGCTCCTGCTGGGCGCCACCGTGCTGCCCTCACTCCTGCTGCGCGGCCGCGCCGCCGCCCGCATCGACGCCGCCACGACCCGCACCGCCGAGACCGCCCGCCTGGAGCTGAGCCTGTCGGAGACGGCCACGTCCGCAGGGGACGCCAAGGACCTGCGGCTCGGCGGCGCGGGAGACGTCCTGGACGCGATGGCGGGACGGCACTGGGACGCGGTGTCGGCCGCGCTCGGGCGGGCGCGGCTGCGGGCGGGCCTGCTGACGTTCGCAGGCTCGGCCACGTTCCTCGCGGGATACGTCGCCGCGCTCGCCCACGCCGCCTGGCTGGCCGGCCGGGGTCAGGCGACGGCGGGTGACGTGGTGCTGGTGGCCACGGTCGGCGTGCAGTTCGTCACCCAGGCCGCCCGCCTCGCCTTCCACCTCGGCTCCGCCGCCGCGGGCCGGCACGCCGCCACCCGCCTCGCCTGGCTCCGCGCCTACGCGGCCGCCCGTCATCAGGATCGAGGCGCCGCAGCGCCGCCGCCGGTGCTGCGCAGCGGCATCACGCTGGCCGGGCTCTCCTTCACCTACCCGGGGACGTCCCGCGAGGTGCTCCACGACCTCGACCTGCACCTGCCCGCGGGGGCCACGGTCGCGCTCGTCGGCACGCACGGGTCGGGCAAGACGACGCTGGTGAAGCTGCTGTGCGGGCTGCATCGGCCGTCGCGCGGCACGATCCTGGTGGACGGCCGTCCGCTCGGCGACCTCGCGCAGGACGCGTGGCAGGCCAGGGTCGGCGCGGTCTTCCAGGATCACGCTCGCTTCGAGCTGGCGGCCGGCGAGACGGTCGGCGTGGGGGATCTGCCGAAGCTGCACGACCCCGCGGCCGTGGCGGGGGCGCTGGAACGAGCCGACGCAGGCCAGGTGGTCGCCGGGCTGCCTCAGGGGCTGGAGACAGAGCTGGGGGAGACGTTCGAGCACGGCGTACGGCTCTCCGGCGGGCAGTGGCAGCGGCTGGCCCTGGCCCGCGGGTCGATGCGGACGGAGCCGTTGCTGCTGGTGCTGGACGAGCCGACCGCCGCGCTGGACGCACCGGCCGAGAGCGCGGTCTTCGCCCGCTACGCCGAGGCGGCCAAGAGCCATCCGGGAGCCGTCACGTTGCTGATCACCCACCGCTTCCCCACAGTGCGGATGGCGGATCTGATCGTCGTGCTCGACCGAGGCCGGATCGTGCAGTGCGGCAGCCACGACCAGCTCAGCGAGACACCGGGGCCGTACGCCGACCTCCTGACATGACGAACGCGCGCCCCCGGGAAGGGGCGCGCGTTCCGCTGTCACGAAGAGAGACGCGACGGGGGAGGGTCAGCCGGCGTACTCGGGGTAGCCGTAGCCGACGACCTGCGACTTCGGCCGGACCCGCTCTTCGACCTTGCCGTTGCCGGTGTTGCCCTCGATGGTGGAGATGGTGCCGTCGTGGTTGTCCTTGACGACGAAGCCCACATGCTGGATGTCGCTCAGGGACTTGCCGCCCTTCCAGGAGAAGAACACCACGGCACCCGGCTTGGCCTCGTGGCCGAAGCGCTTGTTGGCGGCGAACCACTTGGCGTGGGCGACGGTCCAGGCGTCCCAGCCGACCTGCGGGCGGGCGCCGGTGTGCTCACCGACCCAGGAGACGAACATCGAGCACCAGGCGGCGTTCAGGTAAGCAGCGCGGCTGCCGCCGTCACGGGCGACGGTCTCGGCGGCACGCTGGGAGTTGGCGTACCACTGCTGGAACTTGGTCCCGCCGCCGCTGGCGTTCTCGGAGACGCCCACCTGCGCTCTGGCGACGGCCAGGACCTGGTCGGCGGTGGCGGTGATCTTGGTTTCGTCACGCTCGCTCGCCTTGTGGGCGGCGAGCGCGGTGGCCGGGTGCTTCGCGGCGGTGGCCGCGGCGACGGCGGTGGAGGTGTCGGCGTGGGCCGCGGCGGGGACGCCGAAGGCCGAGGCCAGGACGCCGGCGCCGAGGACGGCGCGGGCGATGGTGCTCTTCGAGACAGCGGTAAGACGATGCTTGGCCATCGAGGGGGTTACTCCTTGCTTCCATGCCGCTTACCGGGTTAGCTGACGGGTTCGGGCGTGGAAGCTGCCCTACGGCACCGAAGTGCCGATTCACCCCAAAGGACATGGGTCCCCGGTTCCGCACGTGGCGGATTCAGCGGTCACAGGACGATCCTGTGATGTGTCGTGCGATGGTCTGACATAGCCGGACAAACCGGACGTATGCCTCAAGATGCCCCATAAGGTAATACATGAGGCAAGAGGATTACAAATCCATAAAAGTAAAGTCAGCCGAGCTGACTGCGCGCCTTGGCCAGAAGCCCCATCATGGCAAGGGATTCGTCAAGCGGCATGATCGAGGATTCGGTCCTGCCTTCGGCCGTGGCGGCGCGGACTTCGCGGAGCTCTCCGGCGTAACCGTTGTCGGCCGGGTCGAGCACGTGCTCTTCCGGCTCCATCGCCGGCCCGGAGAGGACGATCCGCTGCGGTGCCCAGAACGGCGCCTGGATGTCCGCCCGCATCTGAGTACCTACAACACTGGCCCCGTTCGGGTAATTCCCGAGCAATGAGGTGGCCACGAGAGCGTGCCGCCCGCCGGGGTAACGCAAGACGCCGGCCGCCTCCGCGTCAACGCCGTTCGGGGCCAGGGAGCCGGTGATGTGCAGGTCGGTGGGCATGCCCAGGATGAGCTGGGCCAGCCCGAACGGGTAGATCCCGAGGTCCAGCAGCGCCCCGCCGCCCAGCTCTGGCGCCCACAGGCGGTGCGCCGGGTCGTACGGATGGGCGAAGCCGAAGCTCGCCTGCACCGACCGGATCTCCCCGAAGCGGGGATCCTCCTTGATGCGCCTGATGAGCGGGTTGAACCGCATCCACATGGCCTCCATCAGGAAGACCCCGGCCTCGCGGGCCAGCCGCACCATCTTCTCGGCGTCGTCCACGGTCGCGGCCAGCGGCTTCTCGCACAGCACCGCCTTGCCCGCCGCGATGGCGGCCTCGGCGACCTGAAGGTGCTGGGCGTGCGGGGTGGCCACGTAGATCGCGTCCACCGCCGGGTCGGCGCACAGCTCCTCGTAGGACCCGTACGCCGACTCGGCGCCCAAAGCCGACGCCAGGGCCTGCGCCCTGGCCGGGTTCCTGCTTCCTACGGCGGCCACCCGCATGCCCGGCTCCGCCACGATCGCCGCACCCACGGTACGGGCGATGCCGCCGGTGGCGGCTATTCCCCAAGTGAAATCTCGCACGCCGGCGATCGTATACGGAAGGCAAATATGGGCTTATGTCGGTGGTGCCGGAAATATCAGGAATGTCGTTTTGTCACATCCGTCACTCGAACGAGTCGGGGTCGGGCCCGAGCCGCTGCCCCCGGCTGAGCGCCCCGATGGCCGCGAGGTCCTCGGCGTCGAGGATGAAGTCGAAGACGTCGATGTTCTCGGCGATCCGCGCCGGCGTCACCGACTTCGGGATCACCACGTTCCCGAGCTGCAGGTGCCAGCGCAGCACGATCTGCGCCGGCGTCTTGCAGTGCTTGTCGGCCAGCACCCGCAGCGCCGGGTCGTCGAGCAGCCCCCTGCCCTGCCCCAGCGGGCTCCACGCCTCGGTGAGGATGCCGTTGGCCTCGTGGAACTCGCGCATCTGCCGCTGCTGGAAATAGGGGTGGAGCTCGATCTGGTTGATGGCGGGGACGAGGTCGGCCTCGTCCATGAGCCTGGTGAGCGTCTGGACGGTGAAGTTGGAGACGCCGATGGCCTTGGCCCTGCCGTCCCGGTAGATCTTCTCCATGGCCTTCCACGCCTGCACGTACTTGTCCTGCCCCGGCATCGGCCAGTGGATGAGATAGAGATCGACGTAGTCGAGGCCGAGCCGGGCCAGCGACTCATCGAAGGCGGCCTCGGCGCGGGCGTGCTCGCCGTTGGCCAGCTTGGTCGTGACGAACACCTTCTCCCTGGGCAGCCCGCTGTTGCGCACCGCGCGGCCCACGCCCTCCTCGTTGCCGTAGGCGGCGGCCGTGTCGATGTGCCGGTAGCCGGCCTTGAACGCGGTCGTGACCGCCTGCTCGGCCTCCTCGGCAGGGACCTGCCAGACGCCATAACCGAGCTGCGGGATCTGCACGCCGTCCGTGTTGAGCATGAGCGAGTTCATACCCTCCATTGTTCACGCCGCGTTCCTGGCGGCTTAAGCCGGGCGGGCTAGCTTGAAGCGGTCGTGAACGGCCCATCACCCGGGAGGGCAGGAGTGGTCGAACAGGCGTCGGCCTGGGTGGAGTCACCGCTCCAGATGCTGTGCGCCGTCGAGGCACACCACGCCGGGCTCCTCGGCCCGGCCACGGCCGTCGTGCCGCGCGCCGGCCTGCGCCCGCTCAAGGCCACCCGGCGCGAGCTGCGCTCGATGGCGCTGCCCGGCGGGCTGGAGCTGGCCGAGCCGCGCGAGCGCATGCCGCGCCGCGCGCTGGCGGTGGGTGACGCCTTCTCGGGACGGGTGCAGCTGCGCTGGCTGCTGTCCAGGCCGGGACGCGTCGTCGTGGTGGACGACGGGCTGGCCACGCTGCGGCTGCTCGAACTGCTGGCAGCCGGGCCGTACCGGCCGCTGCTGCGGGCCCGCGCCGAAGGGGGACGGCTGCGTGCCGCCCTGGGCCTGGCCGCCGCGCTGCGGCTGCGCCTGAGCGAGGTGTCGGTCTTCACCGCCCTGCCCGTGGACGACCGGCTTGCCGAAGCCGTACGGGAAGCCGGCGTGCATCTCGTCCGCCACGACTTCGCCTGGCTGCGCGCGCAGCCGCCCAGCTCCGAAGGCCCCGCCGAGCGTACGGTCGTGCTCGGCACCTCGCTCGTCCGCAACGGCCTCGTGCGCCGCGACCACTACCTGCGCTGGCTGACCGACCTGGCCGCGCGCGAGCCGCTCGCCTACTACCCGCACCGCCGCGAGGACCCCGTGGACGTCGCGCTGATCCGGGAGCGTCCCGGCATCACCGTCCACGACGGCGGCGTGCCGGCCGAGCTGACGCTGCGCGGCCTCGACGCGGGCCAGCGCGTGCTCAGCCTGCCCTCGACCGCGATCACGTCGCTGCGCGTGCTGCTCGGCTCGCGCGGCGTCGCCGTCGAGCCCGTGGACGTACCCGATGACTGGTGGACCAGCAGGGCGGCGCCCGCCCTGCGCTCGCATTTGACAGGAGTTCCCGGGTGAGAGTGCTGGCCGTCGCCGACTCCGACTCGTATCTGAAATGGGCGGCCTGCCTGCTCGGCGACCTGCCTTCGGGGTGCGTGACCGACCTGGTCGTGGTGCGCACGCCGATCGCGCCCTCGCCCGAGCAGATCGCCGCCGCCGTGGGGGAGCGGGCCGTGCCACCGGTGCTGTCGGCGCGGTCGCTGCGGCGGCTGGCCGAGCGCACCAGGCCCGACGCGATCCTGGTGGCCTGTACGGGCCCGGTGGTGGACGTGCTGGTCGCCGAGGTGCTCGACGGCCTGCGGCCCCGGCCCGTCTTCGTCTCCGGGCTGCCCGGCATCTCCGTGCCCGCCACGGAGAAGGCGTGGACGTTCCGCAGCGGCTGCGACCTGTTCGTGGTGCACAGCGAGCGCGAGGTGGCCGAGTTCACCGCGATCGCCGGCCGGCTCGGCGGCGGTGGCGCGGTGGGCCTGGCCAGGCTGCCGTTCCTGCGGCCCCAGCGGGGCGCCGGCGGCGGCGACCGGGTGGTGTTCGCCACCCAGGCCAAGGTGCCGCGCGAGC
The DNA here is from genome assembly GCF_040676995.1 of Nonomuraea sp. NPDC049419. Taxonomy (NCBI): domain Bacteria; kingdom Bacillati; phylum Actinomycetota; class Actinomycetes; order Streptosporangiales; family Streptosporangiaceae; genus Nonomuraea; species Nonomuraea sp. NPDC049419. The sequence continues at coordinate 23,392 of NZ_JBFAQB010000022.1, forward strand.
GGCGGCAGCGCGAGCAGATCCTGCTGTCGCTGGCCGCGCTCGCGGCCGACCGGCCTGATCTGGAGGTCGTGGTCAAGCTGCGCGCCCTCGACGGCGAGCGGCAGACGCACAACGAGCGGCTGCCGTACCAGCGGCTCTGGCGCGAGATGGGGGAGCCTGGGCGGCTGACGTTCGTGGCCGGGTCGATGCGGGAGCAGCTGGAGCGGGCGGCCGGGTTCGTCACGGTCAGCTCGACGGCCGCGCTTGAGGCCATCGCGATGGGGGTGCCGTCGCTGGTGCTGCGGGACTTCGGGGTGAGCGCCGAGATGATCAACCTGGTGTTCGAAGGCAGCGACCTGCTGGGCACGCTGGACGAGCTGGCCGAAGGCGGCTTCCGTACGGCCTCGCCCGCGTGGTGCGCGGCCAACTACTTCCACCCCGCCGAGCGCGACGACTGGGCCGGGCGGCTGGCCGCTCTCGTGGAGGCGGGGCCTGGCACGCCCGCGCGGTCGCTGCTCGACGGGCCCGAGCACGCGGCGGCGCGGCGCCGGGCGAGGCTCCGCGTGGAGGTGCCGCCCAAGATGCTGCGGGTGGGATACCGCGCCAAGCGCCGCGTGCGCCGCTACCTCAGAGCGCTGACCTGATCTTCCTGCGGATGCGGGTGAGCGTGCCGGGCCGGGCCGCCGCGGGCGGCGGTTCGGCCAGGCCGAGGGCCTCCAGGCGGCGGCGCTTGAAGTAGCGCGGGTCGAACGCGACGCCCTCCGGACGCAGCCCGGGGTAGGCGTCGGCCTGCATGCAGTAGCCCACCGCACGCACCAGCGCCGGCAGGTCCGTCTCCGGCGGCTGCTCGACGCCGCCGTCCGCCGACAGGCGCGGCAGCAGCGCGTCCACGATGGTGGCGGGCACGCGGTTGCTGTTCTCGTACGGGGTCAGCCGCTCCAGGACCAGCTCCGTGCCGTACGAGGCCACCGGCAGCCCGTAATAGCGCCACGCGGTCACCAGGGCCGTGGAGAAGCAGCCCACGACCAGCTCGGGCCGCAGCGCCGCGAAGCACGCCTCGGCCGGCACGCTCTCCCCGGCCACCTCCAGCCGCACGCCCGCCGGTCCCGCGGCGGCCCGCAGCAGCTGAGCGTGCCGGCGCCCGGCGGCCGGGTGCGGCTTGAAGAGGACGGAGGTGTGGCCGCGGGCGGCCAGCGCCTTCAGCATCGTCTCGTGCAGCGCGGCCTCCTCCTCGGGCGTGACGATCTCCAGGGCCGACAGGTACTGGCCGAGGACGACCGCCCGGCCGGCAGGCGGGGCCGGGGTGGCTGCGGCGACCTCGTCCACGACCGCGAGGAAACGTTCGGCGGGCAGGGTCTCGGGCGCGACGCCGTACTCGCTCAGCAGCAGCGGCGTCAGGCCCGGCACCAGGTCGAGGTGGAGCAGCCGGGTGACGCGGCGGAAGATCTCGGCGGGCAGCGGGTCGCGGGTGGGGCCGTAGCTCATCAGCCCGTCGGAGTAGACGGTGATCGGGCAGTCGCGCACCAGCCCGGCGATCGTCCGCGCGGGCGGCACCGCGATCGACTCCAGCACCAGCTCCGTCACGCCGTCCAGGCCCCAGCGGGCGCGGATGAGGCGCTCCAGCATCGGCACCTCGATGACGCGGGCCCGCCAGTCCGACGGGTGCAGCGGCGCGATCAGCTCGTTCCAGGAGCGCACCTCGTCGAAGCGGGAGCGCAAGGCGGCGAAGCCGGGCGTCTCGTCCAGCGGCGTCGCCACCTCGGGCACGGCCGCGTTCGTGGAGACGATCAGCAGCCTGCGGCCGTCACCGAAGCGGCCGTCGTCGATGGCCGCCGACAGCGACATGGCGCCGAACAGCGTCGAGGCGTAGAAGACCCGCACGTCACAGCTCCTCGTGGTCGCGGCGGACCCGGAAACGCGTCCCGGGCGCCAGATCGGGCAGCAGGGCCCGCAGGGCGGCCTCGCGCTCGGCCGGCATGCCCGCCAGCGCCTCGGACACCTGCTCCTGCGGCAGTGTGCGCAGCATGTCCCTGCCGCGCTCCTCGAAGCGGGCGCGCAGCTCGGGCGTGAACCGGTCGCCGATGTTCAGGTGGTGGGCCAGCAGCGCGCAGAAGTTGCGCACCGCCTTGGGCAGGAACTCCGGCTCCAGGTCCTTCAGCACCAGCTCGAAGGCGTCGAAGAAATGCAGCTGGCGCTCGTCGCCCACCTGAGTGAGCGAGCCGGGCACCAGGCGCCGGTAGAACAGGCCGGCCAGCGGCACCACCGCGAACGAGGCGGCCTCGCGGTGCAGCCGCCAGATCCAGGGCCGGTCCTCCGCGGTGTGCAGCGAGCCGGGGAAGTGCAGCAGGTCGCCCAGCGAGCGCCGGTAGACGCCCGCCCAGGCGTACGGATAGTCGACCATCGTGCGCACCCCCGCGGGCAGGATCGCCTCGCGGGGGTCGAGCACCGCGCCCCGCCGCGCCAGCGGGGCGCGGTGCACGACCCGCTTGCGGCCCTCCGCCTGCACGTGGTCGGTGCGGACGAAGTCGCAGCCGAGCCCGTCGATCGCGGCGACGAGCCGGGCCAGATGGCCCGGGGCCAGCCAGTCGTCGCCGTCCATGAACGTGACGTACCGGCCGGTCGCCGCCGCCAGGCCCGCGTTGCGCGCGTCCGCGAGGCCCAGCGGCTCCGGGTTGCGCAGCACGGTCAGGCCCGGCAGGTCGTCGGCGAAGCCGGCGACGATGTCCGCCGTGGCGTCCACGGAGCCGTCGTCCACGACGATGAACTCGAAGCCGGGTGCGGCGTTGCGGCACAGGGAGGTGAGCGCGTCGGCGATGAAGCGCTCACCGTCCCGCACCGGCACGACGACCGAAAGGGTGATCAAAGCGGCTGGTCTCCTGCTGGGGGGTGGGAGGGGGTGGCCGTCTGTTCGGGGCTCGGACGGCGCCCGTCTCGGACGGCATCCGTCTCGGACGGCGCCCGTCTCGGCGCCGGGTCAGACGGTTACGCGGCGCAGGCGGGACTTGGGGGCCTCCTCGCCGGGGAAGACGCGCTTGACGCCGTCGCCCATGGCCTGCTCGATGATGCGGATGTCGCGGACCAGGTGCTCCAGCCCGGCCGGCTCCAGCGAGGCGGCGTGGTCGGAGCCCCACATCGTCCGGTCGAGCGTGATGTGCCGCTCCACGCAGACCGCGCCCAGCGTGACCGCCGCCAGCGAGATCTGCAGGCCGCGCTCGTGCCCCGAGTAGCCGACCGGCACGCCGTACCGCTCCTTGAGCGTGGTGATCGTGCGCAGGTTCGCCTCCTCGGGCGGCAGCGGGTACGTGGACGTCGCGTGCATCATGATCAGCTTCTCGGTGCCGAGGATCTCCACGGCCGCGTCGATCTCCGCCAGCGTGGACATGCCGGTCGACAGGATGACCGGCTTGCCGGTGGCCGCGAGTGCCCGCAGCAGCTGGTGGTCGGCCACGCTCGCCGAGGCCACCTTGTGCACCGGGACGTCCATCTCCTCGAGGAACTCCACCGAGGGCACGTCCCACGGCGAGGCGAACCAGTGCAGCCCCCGCTCGTCGCAGTATTTGGCGATCTGCGCGTACTCGTCGCGCCCGAACTCGGTGCGCTCCTTGTACTCCAGGTACGTCATCTCGCCCCACGGCGTCTGCCGGATCTGCCCCTTCTGCTCCTCGGGCACGCAGATCGCCGGGGTGCGCTTCTGGAACTTGACCGCCTGGCACCCCGCGTCGGCGGCCACGTCGATGAGCCGCCTGGCCAGGTCGAGGTCGCCGTTGTGGTTGATGCCGATCTCGCCGATCACGTACACCGGCTCGCCGTCGCCGACCAGCACGTCCCCGATCGCGACGGGCCCGAAGTGCGGCCTGACGCGCGCCTCGGCGGCGGGCGGCTCCGGCCGGGCGGCCACCACCCTGTCGCACAGCTCGCGCACCGCGCCCGACCCGCCGGGCCTCGTCAGCACGACGCGGGCGGCGGCACGCACCCTCGGGTGCGCGTCGGGCGTGGCGATCGGCCAGCCGACCTCCGCCATCGGGCCGAGGTCGTTGACGTCGTTGCCGACGTACGCCACCCGCGCCGGGTCGAGGCCCTCGATGCTCAGCCAGTCGCGCAGCACCGTACGCTTGTCGGCCAGCCCCTGCAGCACCGGCACGCCCAGCTTGCGGGCGCGGGCGGCCACCACCGGGTTCTGTTCGGTGGACATGACCAGCACCTTGACCCCCGACCGCTTCAGCAGCGAGACGCCCATCCCGTCGGAGCGGCTGACCAGCACCATCTCGCGGCCGTCGGAGTCGACGTAGGCGCGGTCGTCGGTGTGCACGCCGTCGAAGTCGGTGATGACGCAGTCCACGTCGATCGGCTCGGGCTGGTCGATGAACGGCGCGAGCGCGCGTACCAGCTCCAGGTCCTCGGGGTCGTCGATCTCGATGGCGTGCCGGGCCGGCACCGGCTGCACGGCGACGGTGCCGAAGAAGCGGTGGCCGTGCTCGCGCAGGCCGGCGGTGCGCATGACGTAGAAGGCGCCGTTCTCGCGGAACTGTGGCTCGCGGTCCTGCCGGCGCGGCCGTACGGCCGGGTCGTGGTTGACGCCGGCGCCCGCGGCCGTCCACAGGAACTCGTGCGTGGGCAGCCCGGACACGACCGCGTCGGCCTCGCCGTCCAGCACCCTGCGCACCGCCGCCGACAGGTCGGCGGGGTCGATGAACGCGCTCGTGCACTGCACGAGCACCACCACCTCGGGCTCGGCGCCGAGCGCGTCGAGCGCGTGCAGCACCGCCGACTCGCTGGAGGCGGTGGCGCCGCTCAGCTCTGCGGGCCGCTCAACCACGACCGCCCCCGCCTGGCGGGCGGTCTCGGCGATCACCTCGTGGTCGGTGCTCACCACCACCTGGTCGATCGACTCGGCGCGCAGGCAGGCCCGCACCGCCCTGGTGACCAGCGGAACGCCCCCGACCAGGGCGAGGTTCTTCAGGGGTACGCCCGCCGAACCTCCGCGGGCGGGAACTACGGCCAGGACTCGCAAGGTGACTCCTCAGTGCATCGGATTGCACCCAGAAGCTAGAAGGCCGGATTGAACGGGCGGCGTCACCGTCCTGAACTCTGCGTGGGGATCCGGTAGAGCAACTCTGGCCTGCCCACCCCGCCGTACTGCGGGACGCGGGCCACCACGCCCAGCTCCACCAGGTATTCGAGGTAGCGCCGCGCGGTCACCCTGGACACCCCGATCGCGTCCGCCACGGCCTGCGCGCCCACCCCGCCCGCCTGGGCGCGCAGCTGCGTGACGACCGCGTCGAGGGTGTCCTGCGCCATGCCCTTGGGCAGCTCGGCCGACGAGCCGCGCAGCGTGCCCAGCACCCGGTCCACGTCGCCCTGCCCGACCGCCAGCCCGGCCTCCTCCTTGAAGCGGGCGTAGCGGGTCAGCCTCTCCGCGAGCGCGGCGAACGTGAACGGCTTGAGCAGATACTGCACGATGCCGAGCGACACCGCCGAGCGGACCATGGTGAGGTCGCGCGCGGACGTCACCGCGATGACGTCGCACAGCAGGCCGCCCGCCCGCACCGCCCGGCACACCTCGAGGCCGTGCATGTCGGGCAGGTAGAGGTCGAGCAGGATCAGATCGACCGGCCTGCGGCGCAGGAAACGCAGCGCCTCGCCGCCCGACCTGACCACCCCGGCCACCTCGAAGCCGGGCACCCGCTCGACGTAGATGCGGTTGGCCTCGGCGGTGATCTCCTCGTCCTCGACCACCAGCACCGAGATGAGCCCGGATTCCGGCGTCGTCACGGCACCGGCTCCCGCCTCGGCGCCGGCAGCCGTACGGTGAAGACCGAGCCGGCCACGTCGATCGTGCCGCCGAGGCGGCGCACCGCCTGGCCCACCAGCGCCAGGCCGAGCCCGTGGCCGTCGCCCTTGGTGGTCCACCCCTTCTCGAACGCGGCCGGGCCGGTCAGCCCTGGACCGTCGTCGGCCACCCTGATGAGCACGCCCCGCTCGTCGCCGCTGAGATGCACCTCCACCCGGCTCGCCGCGTCCACGGCGTTGTCGATGAGGTTGCCGACGATCGTGACCAGGTCGCGCGGGTCGAGGCCCAGGTCGTCCAGCTCGCTGTCCGCGCTGATCACCAGCTCGGCGCCGCGCTCGGCCGCCTCCGCGCTCTTGCCCAGCAGCAGCGCCGCCAGCACGGGCTCGCGCACCGCGCCCACCACCCGGTCGGTCAGCTCCTGCGCGGCCCGCAGCTCGGCCGTGCCCAGGGCCACCGCCTGCTCGGTGCGGCCCAGCTCCACCAGCGTGATCACGGTGTGCAGCCGGTTGGCCGCCTCGTGCGCGGCCGAGCGCAGCGAGTCAGCGAAGCCGCGCTCGGCGTCGAGCTGGCCGGTCAGCGCCTGCAGCTCGGTGTGGTCGCGTACGGTGACGACCGTGCCGAGCCTGCTGGCCGCGCTGTTGACGGCGAGCACCCGGTCACCGGCCAGGTGCACGCGCTCTTCGTCGTCCGTCAGCAGCTCCGCCAGGCCCAGCTCGGCGACGTGCCGCCCCTCGGCGTCGGCGGGCAGGCCGAGCAGCTGCCTGGCCGCGTCGTTGCACAGCGTCAGCGTGCCGTCCCTGCCGACCAGCAGCAGGCCCTCCCTGACCGCGTGCAGCACGGCGTCGTGGTGCTCGTGGATGCGGCCCAGCTCGACCGGGCCGAGCCCGTGCGTCTGGCGGCGCAGCCGCGCGGTCACCAGCCACGTGCCCGCCGCGCCCAGCCCGAGCGCGAGCGCCACGATGAGGCCGCCCCAGGCGAGCTGGTCGCGCAGCCTGGCGTCGATGCGGTCGATGGTGATGCCGGCGCTGACCAGGGCCCGCACCCGGCCGCCGGCCATCACCGGCGTCACCGCCCGCTTCGAGGGGCCCAGCGTGCCGGTGTAGGTCTCGGTGAACGTCTCTCCGCGCAGCGCGGGCTCGATGTGGCCGAGGAAGCGCCCGCCGATCTCCGCCGGGTTGGGATGGGTGTGGCGGGTGCCGTCAGGGCGCATGATCGTGATGAAGTCGACCCCCGTCGCCGCGCGGACGCGCTCGGCGTACGGCTGCAGCCGCTTCGTCGGGTCGCGCTCGTCGAGCGCGGCCAGCACGTCGGGGGAGGCCGCCACGCTCACCGCGACCGCCTTCGCCGTGCTGCCCGCCTCATCGGTGAGCAGCCGGTGGGCCTGCACGAGGGCGAGCGTCGCGCCGCCCGCCGCCGTGACGGTCACCACGAGCAGCTGCAGCACCAGCATCTGCCCGGCCAGGCTCCAGCGCCGCATGTCCCACCCTCCTCGTGAACGAAACTTACGCAATGGTGACCTGCATCACGTGTGCAGCGCATAGTCGCACGGACAGAAGCTCGTTCCAAAACCGCCGGAGAACCCCCCTATGCGCGATCGCACCCGTTACCTCTACCTGGCCGTCATCGTGGCGGTCCTGCTCGGGATCCTCGTCGGCTTCATCTGGCCCGACCTCGCCGTCCAGCTGAAACCCATCGGCACGGGGTTCGTCTCGCTCATCCAGATGGTGATCGGGCCCGTCATCTTCTGCACGATCGTGCTGGGCATCGGCTCGGTACGCCAGGCCGCCCAGGTCGGCAAGGTCGGCGGGCTCGCGCTCGGCTACTTCATCGCCATGTCCACGGTCGCGCTGATCATCGGCCTGGCCGTCGGCAACGTCATCGACCCCGGCTCCGGCCTGCAGCTCACCGACGCGGCCAGGGAGCGGGCCGAGGCGGAGGCGGCCAAGGGCGCCGACGCGAGCATGGTGGACTTCCTGCTCGGCATCATCCCCAAGACGCTGGTGTCGGCGCTCACCGAGGGCTCGGTGCTCCAGGCGCTGCTGGTGGCGCTGCTCGCCGGGTTCGCGCTGCAGGCCATGGGCCGCAAGGGCGAGCCGATCCTGCGCGGCATCGAGCACTTCCAGCGGCTGGTCTTCCGCATCCTCGCCATGATCATGTGGGCGGCGCCGGTGGGCGCGTTCGGCGCGATCGCGGCCGTCGTCGGCGACACCGGCCTCGAGGCGCTGAAGAGCCTGGCCATCATCATGATCGCCTTCTACGTGACCTGCGCGCTGTTCGTCGGCGTCGTGCTCGGCTCGATCCTGTGGCTGGTCGCCAGGATCAACCTGTGGTCGCTGCTGCGTTACCTCGGCAGGGAGTTCCTGCTGATCCTGTCCACCTCGTCGTCGGAGACGGCGCTGCCCCGGCTCATCGCCAAGATGGAGCACCTCGGGGTCAGCAAGACCGTGGCCGGCATCACCGTGCCGACCGGCTACTCCTTCAACCTCGACGGCACGGCGATCTACCTCACCATGGCCACCCTGTTCATCGCCACGGCCACCGGGTCGCCGCTCGGGTTCGGCGAGCAGGTCACGCTGCTGCTGTTCATGATGATCGCGTCCAAGGGCGCGGCGGGCGTCACCGGCGCGGGCCTCGCCACGCTGGCCGGCGGCCTGCAGGCGCACCGGCCCGAGCTGGTGGACGGCGTCGGCCTCATCGTCGGCATCGACCGGTTCATGTCGGAGGCCAGGGCGCTGACGAACTTCGCCGGCAACGCCGTGGCCGCCGTGCTCGTCGGCACGTGGACCGGCGAGTTCGACAGGGAACGCGCGGGACAGGTGCTGGCCGGGCAGGCACCGTTCGACGAGAACACGCTCCTGGACGACGGCGGTTCCGAGGGCGGCTCTGAGGGCGGTTCCGAGGGCGGCTCGGATGGCCACGAGCCCGCCAAGGAACTCTCGACCGCCTGACGACCCGCCATCAGCGCCTCCCGCCCGCGCGGCCGGGAGGCGCCGGCGTGACGTCCCCGCCTCGGTCATGCGGAGGGGAGACGCCGGTGTGACGTCCCCGCCTGCCGGCCCGGTCATGCCGACGGCAGGCGCAGCACGAAGCGGGCGCCGCCCGGGCGGTCCTCGACGCAGATCGTGCCGCCGTGCGCCAGGGCCACGTCGCGCGCGATGGCCAGCCCCAGCCCGGGGCCGCCCGTGTCGCGGCTGCGGGCGGTGTCGAGGCGGGTGAAGCGCTCGAAGATGCGCTCGCGGTCGTGCAGGGGGATCTCGATGCCGTCGTTCTCCACGCTCAGCACCACCAGGGCGGGGTGGTCGGAGCCGTTGGCCGTCCTGTCCGGCTCCGCGTGCACGGTGACCAGGACGGTCTGCTCGGCGTAGCGCTGGGCGTTGTCCAGCAGGTTGGTCAGCGCCCTGGCGAGCTGCGTCCGCACGCCCTCCACGTACGTGCCCTCCGCCAGGTCCACCTGCACGGGGATCTTGTCGTTGCGGGTGGCCAGCTCCTGCCGCACCAGGCAGGCCAGGTCGAGGCGTTCCTTGACGATGTCCACCCGGGAGCCGATCCTGGCCAGCAGCAGCAGGTCGGTGATGATGGTCTCCAGCCGGTCGGTGTCGCGCAGCGCGCTCTCGACCAGCGCCTCCATGTCGGTGTCGTCCGGATAGAGCTGGGCGCTCTCCAGCTGGGCGCGCAGCCCGGCGATCGGGGTGCGCAGCTCGTGGGAGGCGTCGGAGGCGAACTGGCGCTGCTGCTCGGCCGAGCGTTCCAGCCGGGCCAGAGTGCCGTTGACGGAGCGGGCGAGCAGGGCCACCTCGTCGTCGCCCGGCGGCTGGGTGACGCGGCGGCTCAGGTCGCCGGCGTGCACGGCGTCCAGCTCGGCGCGCATGGTGCCGACGGGCCGCAGCGCCCGCCCGGTGACCAGCCACGTGGACCAGCCCGCCAGGGCGATGAGCATGGCGACCTCGATGAACACGACGATCTCCAGCGTGTGGGTCTGCAGCACGTCGGGCGAGCTGCGTCCGGCATAGACGATGGGGGAGTCGGGGAACATCGACACCCGCACCGCCGACACGTGGACGCATTCGGTGGGCAGGCAGGTCGTGGTGTTGATGACCTGGCCGGCGCCGGTGGGCCTGACGTCGTCGAGCAGCGGCAGCGCCCTGGCCCCGTCGCTGGCCCCCAGCAGCCGCCCGTCGGCGCTGACCACCTGGATCAGGTCGACGGACGGGTCGGGCACCGGGATGGCGGCGCCCAGCGGGAGAACACCGCCGCGCATCTCGGAGGCGATGCGTTCGGCGGTGTTCCTCGTGTCGTTGAAGACGCTCGCGCTCGCGAGGGTCCTCGCGACCATGATCCCCGCGACGGCCACAGGGATCAGCACGAGGGCGGCTACGGCCGTCGCGATGAGAGTGACGCGTCCGCGCAGGGACCTGGCCCACCAGGGTGCCATCCCCCGAGGCTACCGAGCGTAATTGCAGTGTTTTGTCGCTTATATACCGGGTAAGGGAAAAGTTTAGGCAAGTCTCAGCGCTGCAGCCACACCGTGGTGTCCGGCGGGACGGCGCCGTCGTCCGCCAGGGGACCGCTGGACAGCAGCACCTCGCCCGCGATGCCGGGGCGTACCGGCTCGTCGCCGGTGTTGAGCACCACGACCAGGCCGGGCTCGCGCTCGATGACCAGCACGTCCTCGGGCGAGTCGAGCCAGGTCAGCGTGCCGCCGCCGAGCGCCGGGTGCCGCCTGCGCAGCCGCAGCGCGGCGCGGTAGAGGTTGAGCGTCGAGGCGGGGTCGTCGTGCTGCGCCTCGACCGACAGCGCCGCCCACTCGGCCGGGATCGGCAGCCAAGGATCGCGCCACCCGAGCCCCTCCGACGACGTCCACGGCAGCGGCACCCGGCAGCCGTCGCGGCTCTCGCCGCGCCGCAGGAACGCCGGGTCCTGGCGCAGCTCGTCAGGCAGGTCGAGCACCTCGGGCAGGCCCAGCTCCTCGCCGTTGTAGAGGTAGGCGGAGCCGGGCAGCGCCAGCATGAGCAGGGTGGCCGCGCGGGCGCGGGCCGGCGAGCCGTGCCGGGTGACGTGGCGCGGCTTGTCGTGGTTGGACAGCACCCACGTGGTGGGCGCGCCGACCAGCTCGGCCTCGGCGAGCGACTTCTCGATGACGGAACGGAACGACTTGGCGTGGAAGTCGGCCATCATGAACTCGAAGTTGAACGCCTGGTGCAGCTCGTCGGGCCCGACGTAACGGGCCAGCCGCTCGGGGGAGGACACCCACGCCTCGGCCACCGCCATGCGCCCGCCGGGGTAGGAGTCGAGGATCGGCCGCCACTCGCGGTAGATGTCGTGCACGCCGTCCTGGTCGAAGTACGGCACCTGCTCATCGCCCAGCATCTCGGCCTGCGGGCCGTCCTTCTTGCCCACGTCGGGCAGGCCGGCGGCCTTGATCATGCCGTGCGCCACGTCGATGCGGAAGCCGTCCACGCCCCGGTCGAGCCAGAAGCGCAGGATGTCGCGGAACTCGGCGCGTACCTCGGGGTTCTCCCAGTTGAGGTCGGGCTGCTCAGGCGCGAACAGGTGGAGGTACCACGAGCCGTCCTCGACCTGCGTCCATGCGGGCCCGCCGAAAATCGACTCCCAGTCGTTGGGCGCGTCGCGGAAGATGTAGCGGTCGCGCAGCCCGGCCTTGAACCAGGGGTGCTGGTCGGAGGAGTGGTTGGGGACCAGGTCCACGATGACCCTGATGCCCTTGGCGTGCGCGTCGGCCGTCAGCGCGTCGAAGTCGGCGAGCGTGCCGAACATCGGGTCCACGTCGCGGTAGTCGGCGACGTCGTAGCCGCCGTCGGCCATCGGGGAGGTGTAGAACGGGCTCAGCCAGATGGCGTCCACGCCCAGCTCCGCCAGGTAGTCGAGGCGCTCGCGGACGCCCGCGAGGTCCCCGACGCCGTCACCGTTGGCATCGGCGAAGCTTCGGGGGTAGACCTGGTACACGACGGCGTCCCGCCACCAGTCGTCGTTGCCGAGCATGTGCGTCCTTCCCGGATGATCCGGATATCGGTGTGGTTCTGGTGAAGGATGTCCGATTCGTCGGATGAGGTCAAGTGCAAGTTGCGGAAAGTTGCAGATCCATCCTGCAGCGTTGTGGCCGGGTGTCGAGCAGGTCAGGACCGATGGCGTGGGTGTTGATCAGGTAACGCTCTTGCGCAAGATCTTCCACTTTTTGCAAAGAGCGGCTAACGTCCCGGAAAAGTCGAGCCAATCTCGGCGGCGGTGCGACGACGCATCGCCGTTCCTCCGTGACCTCAGGAGGTCCCCCCATGCGAATCCGGGCTCTGGGTGTGGCAGCTCTCGCGACTCTCGCGTTCGCGGCGACCGCGTGCGGCGGATCGTCGCCGCAGACCCCCGCCGACGGTACGGCGGCGCCGTCGTCCGCGCCTTCCTCGGCCCCCGCGGGTGCGGGCGGCACGCTCGTGATCTGGGCCGACCCCAGCAGGGTCGAGCCGCTCAAGCCGTTCGCCGAGCAGTTCGGCGCCGAGAACGGCGTGACCGTCGAGGTCAAGGAGATCAGCAAGGACAACCAGACGACCTTCCTGACCGCCTCGCAGCAGGGCAGCGGCCCGGACATCATGATCGGCGCGCACGACTGGATCGGCAACCTGGTGCAGAACGGCGCCATCGACCCGGTCACGCTCACCGAGGAGCAGAAGGCCGCCTTCTCCCCGAAGGCGATCCAGGCGGTCACCTTCGACGGGCAGATCTACGGAGCCCCGTACGCGGTGGAGAACATCGCCCTGATCCGCAACACCGACCTCGCCCCCGACGCCCCCGCGACGATCGAGGACATGATCGCCAAGGGCAAGGCGCTCAAGAAGGACGGCAAGGTCAAGGAGGTGCTCTGCCTGCCGGTCGGCCAGAAGGGCGACGCCTTCCACGTCTACCCGATCTTCGCCTCGGGCGGCGGCGCGCTGTTCGGCACGACCGCCTCCGGCGACCCCGACCCCAAGCAGGTGCTGCTCGGCTCGGAGGGTTCGGTCAAGGCGTTCGGCAAGCTGAAGGACCTCGGTGAGAAGGGCGAGGGCGCGCTGCGCACGTCCCTGACCAACGAGAACTACATCCCCACCTTCGCCTCCGGCGAGTGCGCCTTCCTCGTCTCCGGCCCGTGGGCCATCAGCGAGATCAAGAAGGGCGGCGTCACGTACGACATCAGCGCCGTCCCGCCGTTCGAGGGCGGCCGGCCCGCCACCCCGTTCGTGGGCGTGCAGAGCTTCTTCGTCGCGTCGAAGGGCAAGAGCAAGGCGCTGGCGCAGGAGTTCGTCGCCAACTACGTGACCAGCAAGGACGTCGCCAAGGCGCTGTACGAGGCCGACCCCAGGCCCCCGGCGCTGACCGCCGCCCTGGAGGAGGTCCAGGCGAGCGACCCCGACGCCGCCAAGTTCATGGAGGCCGGCAAGGACGGCCTGCCGATGCCCGCCATCCCCGCGATGGCCGCCATCTGGGAGCCGTTCGGCATCGCCGAGACGGCCGTCGTCAAAGGCGGCGACGCGGCCAAGGCCGCCGCGTCGGCGCAGAAGGCCATCGACGGCGCGCTCAAGAACTGACCGCTCATGCCTTCGCACGCGCGCGCGGCGGCACGGCCGCGCGGGGAGCGGAGCACGGCGTTCGTGGTGAGCAGGATCGCGGTGCTGGCCGTGGCCGGCGCGATCCTGCTCTACGCCGTGCCGCCGCTGGTGGCCGCCAGGTCGTGGGTGTCACTGACGCTGCTCGGCGCCGCCACCGCGGTCATCGCCTACCTCTATCTGACCCGGCGCTTCATCCCGGCCAAGTACCTCATCCCCGGCACCGTCTTCCTCCTCGCCTTCCAGGTGTTCCCCGTGCTCTACACGGTGACCACGGCGTTCACGAACTTCGGTGACGGGCACCGCGGCGACAAGGGCGCCGCCATCGAGGCCATCCAGACCGGCTCGGTCCGCCAGGCGCCCGGCTCGCCGGAGTACATGCTCACCGTCGCCCTGCGCGGCGAGGAGCTGGTGTTCCTGCTCGTGGACCCGGACACCAAGCAGGTCTCGCTCGGCACGCAGGCCGGCGTGGAACCGCTGGCCGGCGCCCGGCTCGGCGTGACCGGCAAGGTGCTCGCCGCGCCAGGGCTCACCGTGCTCAAGGCGCCCGAGGCCGCCGCGCGCGGGCCCGAGATCACGGCGCTGGCCGTGCCCACCGGCGACGGCCTCATCAAGGCGAACGGGCTCAGCCGCGCCGTCGAGGGCAAGGCCGCCCTGGTGTACGACGCCGCCTGCGACTGCGTACGCGGCGAGGGCGGCCCCTGGACGGCCGACGAGTCGCAGGGCTACTTCGTCAACGCCGAGGGCGAGCACCTGGCCCAGGGCTGGCAGGTCAACGTCGGCCTGGACAACTTCCTGCGGGTGCTCACCAACCCCACCATCTCCGGCTATTTCGCCGGAGTGCTGGGCTGGAACCTCGTCTTCGCCCTCGCCTCGGTGCTCGGCACGTTCGCGCTCGGCATGTCGGTCGCCCTGGCCCTGCACCACCCGCGCATGCGCGGCACCAAGATCTACCGGATCGTGCTGATCCTGCCGTACGCGATGCCCGCCTTCGCGATGCTCATGGTCTGGCGCGACATGTTCAACCGCGACTTCGGCCTGATCAACCAGCTGCTCGGGGCCGAGATCGACTGGCTGGGCCAGACGGGGACCGCCCGGCTCGGCGTCGTGCTGGTCAACCTGTGGCTCGGCTTCCCGTACATGTTCCTCGTCACCACCGGCGCGCTGCAGGCCATCCCGCGCGAGCTGACCGAGGCCGCCGCCATCGACGGCGCGACCCCGTGGAAGGCGTTCCGCCGGGTCACGCTGCCGCTGCTGCTCGTCGCGCTCACGCCGCTGCTGATCTCGTCGTTCGCCTTCAACTTCAACAACTTCAACGTCATCGCCCTGACCACCGACGGCGGGCCGTTCCCCGCGGAGAACCCGCAGGTCGGCGGCACCGACCTGCTCATCACCTACACCTTCAGGCTGGCGTTCGGGCCGAGCGGCGCGCAGTTCGGCTTCGCCGCGGCGATCTCGGTGTTCATCTTCGCCATCGTGGCCGTCATCTCGGCCGTGGCCTTCCGGCGTACCCGCAAGCAGGAGGAGGTCTACGCGTGAAGCTCGCCCTGCGGCACGTCTTCGTGCTGGCCGTGTGCGCGTTCGCGGTGTTCCCGATCCTGTTCGTGGTCTCGGCCGCGATCAACCCGCTGGGCACGCTGGCCTCGGCCGAGCTGCTCCCCACCGGGGCAAGCCTGGACAACTTCGGCGACCTGCTGACCTCCGACGCCTATCCCTTCAAGCGCTGGTTCTTCAACTCGGTGTTCATCGCGCTCGCCTCGTCGTTCGCCAGCCTGGTGCTGTCGATGATGGCCGCGTACGCCTTCAGCCGCATGCGCTTCGCCGGCCGCAGGACCGGGCTGCTGGCGCTGCTGCTCATCCAGATGTTCCCGCAGTTCCTGGCCATCGTGACGATCTTCATGATCTTCACCAGGGTGACCGAGCTGTACCCGGCCCTCGGCTTCGACACCGTCTGGGGCCTGCTGCTGCTCTACCTCGGCGGCGCGCTCGGCGTGAACACCTGGCTGATAAAGGGCTTCCTCGACACCGTCCCCAAGGAGCTGGACGAGGCCGCCACCATGGACGGCGCCACCCACGCCCAGATCTTCTGGCGCATCATCATGCCGCTGGTCACGCCGATCCTCGCGGTCACCGCGCTGCTGGCGTTCATCGGCACGATGAGCGAGTTCCTGATGGCGAGCGTGTTCCTGCGCGATCCGGAGAGCAAGACGCTCGCGGTCGGCATGTACGGCATGATCGCGGGGGATCACCGGAACACGAACTTCGGCATGTTCGCCGCGGCCACGCTGATCACCGCCGTGCCCACGGTCGGCGTGTTCCTGTGGTTGCAGAAGTACATCGTCTCCGGCCTGACCGCCGGCGCCGTCAAGGGATAGATGAGCACAGTGCGTCACCTCGGGGAGCCTCACCACGACGGGTCCGCCCTCTACGTCTCCGACCAGCGACCCGAGCCCGGCGCGCGGGTCACGCTCTGGCTGCGCGCGCCGCTGGCCGCCGGGGTCGCCGGCGTGCACGTCCGCGCCGTGCACGACGGCGAGCCCCGCTACGCCGAGGCCCGCGTGGACCCGGCGCGCCGGGGCGCGGGCGGCTACGGCCGCACCGACGTGTGGTGGCGGGCCGAGATCACCGCGGTCAACCCGGTCACCCCGTACCGCTTCCTGCTGCACACCCGTACCGGCCAGAAGTGGCTGACGGCGGCCGGGCTCGCCGCGCACGACCTCACCGACGCGGGCGACTTCCGGCTCGTCTGCCATGAGCCGCCGCCGTCGTGGCTGGCCGGCGCGATCGTCTACCAGATCTTCCCCGACCGCTTCGACCGCTCCGGCGCCAGGGCGGAGCCGCCCGGATGGGCGCTGCCCCGCGACTGGGACCGCGACCCGGTCATCCCCAGCGGCCCCGGCACCTCCACCCAGTTCTACGGCGGCGACCTCGACGGCGTCACCCGGCGCCTCGACCACATCAGCGGACTCGGCGCCGACACCGTCTACCTCACGCCGTTCTTCCCCGCCCGCTCCAACCACCGCTACGACGCCTCGACCTTCGAGCACGTGGACCCGCTGCTCGGCGGCGACGCCGCGCTGCACCGCCTGTCGGGCGCGCTGCACGCGCGCGGCATGCGGCTCGTCGGCGACATCACCACCAACCACTGCGGCGACGCCCACGAGTGGTTCACCACGGCCGTCTCCGACGTGCGCGCCCCAGAGCGCGAGATGTTCTACTTCGACCCCGCCACCGGCGACTACGAGTCCTGGTGGGGCGTCAAGACGCTGCCCAAGCTCAACTGGGGCAGCGAGCTGGTACGGGAACGGATGACGGCGGTGCTGAAGCGGTGGCTCGGCCCGCTCGACGGCTGGCGGGTCGACGTCGCCAACATGACCGGGCGCCGCGCGGCCGACGACCACCTGCACGAGGTCGCCGCCCTGCTGCGGGCCGAGCTCGGCCCCGGCGCCGCGCTCATCGCCGAGCACAACCACGACGCCTCGCCCGACCTCGACCGCGACGGCTGGCACGGCACCATGAACTACGGCGGCTTCACCCGCCCGGTCTGGGCCTGGCTGCGCGGCCCCGAGACGGATCTCGAGCACTTCCTCGGCGTGCCGGGCGGCATCCCCGAGCGCGACGGCCAGGCCACGCTGGCCACGTTCCGGTCGTTCGCCGCGCACATGTCGTGGCGCTCGTATGTGCACTCCTGGCAGCTGCTCGACTCCCACGACTCGCCCCGCGTGCGCACGGTCACCGGCTCGCGCGAGCGCCACCTGCTGGCCGCCGGCCTGCAGGCCACGCTGCCGGGCACGCCGATGATCTTCGCGGGCAGCGAGTTCGGCCTGACCGGCGTCAACGGCGAGCACTCCCGCACCCCCATGCCGTGGAACCGCCCCGGCGACCGGGACCAGGCGACGCTGGCCGCCTACCGCGAGCTGTTCGGGCTGCGCAGGGCCGAGCCCGCCCTGCGGCACGGCGGCCTGCGCTGGCTGCACGCCGACGCCGACTGCCTGGTGTTCGCGCGGGAGACGTACGGGGAGTCGATCGTGGTGTGCGTACGGCGGGCGCCGGGCGAGCCGCTCACGCTCGGCGAGCACCTCACCGGCCTCTACCACGCGCCCGACGGCGACGTGATGCCGGGTGACGGACCTTCGCTGAGCGTATGGCGAACCAGCGGCTGATCACGCTACGGTGGCCTCTGCTGATTTTCCGTACCTCCCAGCTCGTTAGTGGTGTGCCCCGTATGAGGTTGCTGTCCGTAGCCGTCATGGCTTCGCTCCTGCCCGCCGTACCGGCCGCCGCGGCGGCGGAGACCCGGAGCGCGGAGAGCGGAGCGCGGGCGGGCACCACCTACTACGTCGACTCCAAGGCGGGCGACGACGCGGCCGACGGCACCAGCGAGCGCACCGCGTGGAAGTCGCTGGAGAAGGTCGGCGCCGCCGAGCTCAAGCCGGGCGACACGGTCGCCGTCAAGCGCGGCAGCGGCTTCACCGGCCCGCTCACCCTCGAGGCCGACGGCACCGCCGCCCGGCCCATCGTGGTCCGCGCCTACGGCAAGGGCCCGCTCGCGAAGATCAGCGGCACCGACGACGACTGCGTGATCGTCAAGGGCGACCACTGGCGCATCAGCGGGCTGCGCGCCTCCGGCTGCCGCTGGGCCGGCTTCCAGCTCGCCGGCCGCCGCATCGAGCTGTCGGACGTGCAGGCCGACCGCAACATCGCCGGCGTGCTGGTCACGCCGTCCGGCTCGCACAACACCATCCGCGACAGCGTGCTGAGCGACAACAACCGGATGAGCGTCAACGACTCGGGCGGCGACAACGACTCCGGCGCCTTCGGCGTGCTGCTCAACGGCGACGACAACCTCGTCACCGGCAACACCATCACCGGAAGCTACGCCAAGAGCAGCGACTACGGCACCGACGGCGCCGCGGTCGAGATCTTCGGCGGCGACCGCAACCGCGTCACCCACAACGTCGCCCGCGACAACGACACCTTCACCGAGCTCGGCGCGAAGAAGGGCACGACCGCGACCGGCAACGTGTTCGCCTTCAACGTCGTCACCTCCAAGCGCAGCCGCGGCTCGTTCCTCATCACCCGCGGCCCGCGCCACATCGTCGGCCCGGTCAAGGGCACGATCGCGGTGCACAACTCCGTCTACCTGCCGGCCAGGAACACCGTCGGCTGGTCCTGCCACGACGGGTGCTCGCCGTCGATACTCAAGCTGCGCAACAACGCCGTCCACGTCGGCGGCGACGCCGGCTTCGAGGACGGCAAGGGCGCCGACGAGGCGGGCGGCGTCTACAAGGGGCGCAGGGCCCGCTTCAAGCCGGGGCCGAAGACGGTCATGGCCGACCCGAAGTTCGTCTCCCGCACCGACCTGCGGCTGCGTCCCGGCTCTCCGGCTGTCGGGCGCGGGGTGCGGCTGAGCTCCCAGTGGTACGGCGGCAAGGCGATCTTCAAGGACGCCGCGGGCAAGGTCCTGACGTCCGCGCCCACCGCTGGCGCCTACCAGCACTGACGCCGTGAGCATCGACTCCGCCCACCTCGAAGCGCGCCGCGAGCTGGTGAAGAGGCTCGCCGAGTCCGAGGCCCCCAGGCACTACTGGCACCTGGGGGACGAGGACGGGCGGGCCTGGCTGTTCGAGAGCGTCGAGGGCGACGGCGAGCACTGGGCGGTCCGCCAGGTCGAGGTGGGCGCCGACGGTGCCGACGGTGCGGGCCGTGCCGCCCGCCGCTACTGGTGGCGTCACCTCCAGGACGGCCAGGGCTTCCTCTCCGACCAGCCGCTGGAGATCTGGGAGCTGACCGAGATAACCCCGGAGGCGTTCGAGGCGGTCTGGGCCGCAGCCGGGTGACCTACTTGCCGGCCAGCGCCGGATAGAGCAGCTCCAGGCCGCCGGACAGCCCCGACCTGGCCTGCCTGCTGACGTCGTCGGCCAGCACCTCGTACGCCCCCGACTCCAGCCCGTCGAGTGTGGCCGCGACCACGTCCTCGGGGGCGATCTTGGGGCCGGTGATGTTCGCGGCCATGTCGGTGTCGATGTAACCGGCGTGCACGCCCACGACCTGCGTGCCCTGCTCCAGCAGCTCCAGCCGCAGCGCGTTGGTCAGCGACCAGGCCGCCGCCTTCGACGCCGCGTACGTGGTGACGCGCGGGAACGTGAGGTACGACAGCACCGACAGGACGTTGACCAGCGCGCCGCCGCCGTTGCGGGCCAGCACGGGCGCGAAGGCGCCGCTCATGGCCAGCGTGCCGAAGTAGTTGACCTCCATCTCGGCCCTGGCCGCCGCCGGGCCCGGGTCGTGGCTGTAGGAGACGCCCGCGTTGTTGACGAGCAGGCTCACGTCGCCGCAGAGCTCGGCGGCGGCGGCCACGGCGGCCTGGTCGGTCACGTCGAGCGCGATGGGCGTCAGGTCCGGGTCGGTGATCGAGGCGGGGTTCCTGGCGGCGGCGTACACCTTGCGCGCGCCGCGCTCCAGCAGGGCGCGGGCGAACGTGGCGCCCAGGCCGCGGTTGGCGCCGGTGACGAGGGCGACGCTGTCGGTGATCTTCATGAGGTTCGCTCCAGGGTGAGTGGCTCGGTGCCCGGGTTACGCCGGTGAGGACGGGGGTGCGTACGGCCCGCACGATGACGGCGTCACGCATCGCGGCCCCTTCCTCGTAGGTTGGATTTTCCAACCCACCATAAGTGAGTTGGAAAATCCAACGCAACCCCTACCAGGAAAATCCGGCCAGCCCGTGGATGATCACCCGGATCGCGGTGTCGAAGCCGCGCTCGGCCTCCTCCGGATCGTCGGGGAGGAGCCCCTGCGCCTCGGCGATGACGAAACCGGAGACGAACGCGTTCAGCACGTCGCTGGTCCGCCGCAGCTCCGGCTCCGGCACGCCGGCCAGGCGCAGGATGCGGTAGAGCGCCTGCCAGAGCGCGAGCTTGCGGTCGGCGACGAGCTCCGGATGGTGGTGCAGGTAGGTGAACATGGCAGGATGGGCGCGCACCCGCCGGTAGTAGGCCACGGCGAGCTGCCTGAGCTGGTCCTGCCAGGGTGAGCCGTCGTCGGCGGGCAGATCCATGCGCGCGTCGGCGGTGTCGCAGAGCAGCCTGATCAGCGCCTCCTTGCTCTCCACGTGGTGGTAGAGCGACATCGGGTTGACCCGCAGCTCGGCCGCCAGCTTGCGCATGGACAGCCCTTCCACGCCGCCCTCGTCCACCATGCGCAGTGCCGTGGCGCTGATCTCTTCGATGGTCAGGGGTGTGCCCCTGCGCGCGCTCGCAGCCATACACCGTATGGTAGCGTCAGCCATACGGTGTATGGCTATGAAGGGAGCACCCCATGGCGCGGATTCCGGCCCCGAAGGGCCTGCCGTTCGTCGGCAACACGCTGCAGATCCCCTCGCACGCCCCGGTCGAGCACTTCATGAAGGTGGCCGCCGAGTACGACGAGGGCATCGTCCAGTTCGAGATCGCCGGCCGCCGGGTCGTCCTCGTCCACGACCCCGACCTGGTCAGCGAGGTGTGCGACGAGAGCCGCTTCGTCAAGCGCATCAAGCCGCCGCTGACGATCGTGCGCGACTTCGCCGGCGACGGGCTGTTCACCGCCGACGCCGGCGAGCCCGTGTGGGGGCACGCCCACCGCATCCTGATGCCCGCCTTCAGCCAGCGCTCGATGAAGGCGTACTACCCGCAGATGCTGGAGATCGCCGAGCAGCTCGTCGGCTCGTGGGCCGCCCGCCAGGGCCAGGACCTGCCCGTCTCCGACGACATGACCAGGCTCACCCTCGACACGATCTCGCTCACCGGCTTCGGCTACCGCTTCCGCTCCTTCGACTCGCCCGAGCTGCACCCCTTCCTGACGGCCATGGGCGGCGCGCTGACCCATGCCATGCTGCGCAACCAGCGGCTGCCCGTCGTGACCAGGCTCAGGAAGGCGGACGAGCGCTCCTACCGGCGCGACATCGCCACCATGCAGTCGCTGGTGGACGACGTGATCAAGCGGCGCAGGGCCGAGGGCTCCAGGGAGGCGAAAGACCTGCTGGGGCTCATGATGGAGGCCGCCGACCCGCGCACCGGCGCCCGGCTGCCGGATGAGAACATCCGCGACCAGGTGCTCACCTTCCTCATCGCCGGCCACGAGACCACCAGCGGGCTGCTCTCCTTCGCCCTGTACAACCTGCTGCGCGAGCCGCACACCCTGGCCCGCGCGTACGACGAGGTGGACCGGCTGCTGCCCGGCGACGAGCCGCCCGCATACGAGACGATCATGAAGCTGGACGTCATCCCGCGCGTCCTGGACGAGACGCTGCGGATCTGGTCGCCCATTCCGCTCTTCAACGTCAGCGCCGTCCGCGACACCAGGATCGGCGGCTACCCGATTCCCGCGGACCAGGGTGTCGGCGTGCTGCTGCCGCTGCTGCACCGCAGCCCCAAGGCGTGGGAGCGGCCCGACGAGTTCGACATCGACCGCTGGCTGCCCGAGAACAGGAAGCACCACCACCCCGCCGCGTACAAGCCGTTCGGCAACGGCGAGCGGGCCTGCATCGGCCGCCAGTTCGCGCTCACCGAGGCCAGGCTCGCCCTCGCCATGATCCTGCGCCGCTTTGCGCTGTCCGATCCTGCCGCGTACCGGATGCGGATCAAGCAGACGCTCACCCTCAAGCCCGACGGCTTCACGCTGCGGGTCCGCGAGCGCCGCGCGCACGAGCGGGCCACCGTGACCTCCGAGCCCGCCGAGCGGAGCGAGCAGCAGGACGTCACGGTGACCGGGGTGCCGCTCACCGTCGCCTACGGCTCCAACCTCGGCACCAGCGCCGACCTCGCCGAGCGGCTGGCCGAGCGGGCCGGCCGGGCCGGCTTCGCCACCACGCTCACCACGCTCGACGAGCTGACCCCGCCCAGCGAGGGCCTGCTGATCGTGGTCGCCTCCTCCTACAACGGCAAGGCGCCCGACAACGCCCAGCGCTTCGACGCCCTGGAGGCCCTGCCCGACCTGTCGGGGGTGCGGCTGGCCGTGCTGGGCTGCGGGAACACGCAGTGGCCGACGTACCAGGACTTCCCGCGGCGCGCGTACGAGAAGCTGACCGCCGCGGGAGCCGTGCCCATCGTCGAGCGGGGCGAGGCCGACACCGACGGCGACTTCGACGGCGACGTCACGGCCTGGACCACCCGCCTGTGGGCGGCGCTGGCCGCGGAGTACAGCGCCGCCGCCGGGGGCGCCGGGCCCCGCTACGAGATGGAGGTGCTCACCGAGGCCGAGGTCCGGCCGTCGGTGGTGTCGGAGCGGGCCGCGCCGTTCACCGTGGTCGCCACCGAGGAGCTGACCGGCGACCCGGCCGGGCTCTGGGACTTCTCCACCGAGCCGCCGCGCCCCGGCGTGCGCTCGATCCTGGCCAGGCTGCCCGAGGGCGTCACGTACGAGGCGGGCGACCACGTGGCCGTCTTCGCCAAGAACGACCCCGAGCTGGTGGAGTGGGCGCTGCGCTGCCTGCGGGTGCCGCGCGAGCAGGTCGTCAGGCTGCGCGCCGAGAGCGCCACCCACCTGCCCGTCGGCACGCCGGTCACCGCCGGGCTGCTGCTCACCGAGTTCGCCGAGCTGCAGGAGGTCGCCACCAGGTCGGACCTGGAGCTGCTCGCCGCGCACACCGCCTGCCCGTGGACCACGCGGCAGCTCGCCGAGCTGACCGCCTCCTACGCCGACGAGATCCTCGCCAAGCGGGTCTCGCCGCTCGCGCTGCTCGAACGCTTCCCCGCCATCGAGCTGCCGCTTCCCGTCTTCCTGGAGATGGCCGGGCCCATCAGGCCGCGCTACTACTCGGTCTCCTCCTCGCCGCTGGCCGACCCCCGCCTGGTCCGGCTCACCGTCGGCCTGGTCGAGGGTCCCGCCCTGTCGGGCAGCGGGACGTACCAGGGCATGTGCTCGGCGTACCTGGCCGGGCTGAAGGAGGGGGACGTCTTCTACGGGTACGTCCGGGTGCCCGCGCCGCCGTTCCGGCTGCCCGCCGATCCCGCAACGCCGGTGATCCTCGTCGGGCCCGGCACCGGGTTCGCGCCGCTGCGCGGCTTCCTGGAGGAGCGGGCGCTGGGCGGGGCGAGCGGGCCTGCCCTGGTGTTCACCGGTTGCCGGCATCCCGAGCACGACCTGCTCTACGGGGGCGAGCTGGCCGCCTGGGAGCAGGGCGGCGGGGTGCGCGTGCATCGGGCGTACTCGGCGGTGGCGGGGCATCCGTACCGGTTCGTGCAGGACGCCGTGGCGGCGCACGCCGAGGAGGTGTGGGAGCTGCTGGAGCAGGGCGCGCACGTGTACGTCTGCGGCGACGGCCTCCGGATGGCGCCGGCCGTCCGCCAGGTCCTGCTCGGCATTCACCGGGACAGGACCGGTGAGGACGGGGCCGCGTGGCTGGCGGAGCTGGAGGAGCGGGGCCGCTACCAGCAGGACGTGTTCGCCTGAGCGTTTCGAGCGGCGCTTTGTCCGGGGATGCGCTGGGGCGGACAGTCCCTTTATCGACAATCCGGACTTAAAACTGCAATGTTGGATATAACCGCAGCGTGCACGACATATCCGTGGAACATGCTCGAAACTTGTCCACGGCACTGTGAAAGCCTCTGCGGAAAGGGGGCGGACATGCTGCTGCGTCTGAGGGTGTCACTGCCCGACAGGCCCGGCGGACTCGGCCAGGTGGCCAAGGCCCTGGGCGCTTTGGGCGCCGACATCCTGCAGGTCACCGTGCTCGAACGCGAGGCAGGACGGGCGGTGGACGACTTCACCGTCTCCTGGCCCGCGCCGGTGACCACAGAAGAGGCGCGCGAGCGGCTCTCCGCCCTGCCGGGGGTCCGGGTCGAAGGGGTGTGGCCCACCAAGGAGGTGCCCGGCTCCGCCCTCGACTACGACCTGCTCATGCACGTCGCCAGCGAGCCCGCCCGGGGCTTCGCCACGCTCGTGGACGCGCTGCCGGGCCTGTGCGGGGCCGAGTGGTCGCTGGCGGTGGCCGACGGCGTCGTCCGGCACGCCTCGCACGCCGCGCCCGCCTCGTTCGACCTGCCGGAGCCGCCCCCGAGGGCGGTCGCCAGGGACGCCGAGAAGCTGCGCCTCATGCTGCTGCCCGTCGTCACCGCCGGGCTGCACGTGGTGGTGGCGCGGGCCGACGGGCCCGACTTCCACCGCGCCGAGGTGGAGCGCGCCGCCCGCATCGTGGACGTGGTGTCCAAGCTGGCGGCCCGCGCGTAACCGTTGACCGAATAATGATCTGGTCACTAACGTGGGCGGTCACGACGGTGTGAACAGGAGCCGCCCTTGACCGTCCACGAGCCCGCCATCGGCCGCTACTACGAGGACTTCACCGTCGGGGACGTCTACCAGCACCCCATGGGCCGCACCGTCAGCGAGGCCGACAACACCTGGTTCACGCTCCTGACGATGAACACGAACCAGAACCACTTCAACGCCCACTTCGCCGCCAAGGCCCCCACCGGGAAGATCATCGTGAACTCGGGGCTGACCGTGGCCATCGTGCTCGGCCTGTCCGTCATCGACGTCAGCCAGACCGCGATCATGAACCTGGGCTGGACCGACATCAAGCTCACCCACCCCGTCTTCGTCGGCGACACCCTCTACGCCGAGTCGAAGGTGACCGCCAAGCGGGAGTCGAAGTCGCGGCCGTACGCCGGGATCGTCACCGCGTACACGCGCGGCCTCAACCAGGACGGCGACGAGATCATGTCCTGGACCCGCACCGTCATGGTCTACAAGCGCGACGCCCCCCACGACAAGGGCTACTTCCCCCAGGCCAGGACCGGCCCGCTCTGAGGAGTTGAGTCACATGGACTTCGAGCTGACCGACGAGCAGAAGGCGTTCCGCGAGACCCTGCGCGCGTTCGTGGACAAGGAGATCGTGCCGGTCGCCACCGAATGGGAGCACTCCGGGCGCTACCCGGCCGAGATCATCGACAAGATGAAGCAGATGGGGCTGTTCGGGCTGTCCGTCCCCGAGGAGTACGGGGGCCTCGCCGCCGACATGGTCTCCTTCGCGCTCGTCTTCGAGGAGATCGCGCGCGGCTGGATGGGCGTCGCCGGCACGATCGGCTCCCACTCGCTGGCCTGCTGGATGATCGCCCGCCACGGCACCGACGAGCAGAAACGCCGCCACCTGCCCGACCTCGCCACCGGCGCGCGGCGCACCGCCATCGCCCTGACCGAGCCAGGCGCCGGCACCGACCTGCAGGGCATCCAGACCCGCGCGGTCCGCGACGGCGACCACTACGTCGTCACCGGCACCAAGACCTGGATCACCAACGCCCGCCACGCCGACCCGCTGCCCGTCCTGGCCAAGACCTCCATCGAGGAGCCCGCCCACAAGGGCATGTCGGTGCTGCTCGTCGACCCCGATCTGCCCGGCTTCTCCGTCAGCCGCGACCTGCCCAAGCTCGGCTACAAGGGCACCGAGACCTGCGAGGTCGTGCTCGACGAGGTGCGGGTGCCGGTCTCGTGCCTGCTCGGCGGCGTCGAGGGGCGCGGCATGCAGCAGGTGCTGGGCGGGCTGGAGATGGGCCGCATCAACATCGCCGCCCGCGCCGTCGGGGTCGCCCAGGCCGCGTACGACGCCGCGCTCGCCTACTCCCGCGACCGCACCGCCTTCGGGCAGCCCATCGCCGATTTCCAGGCCATCCAGCTCAAGCTGGCCGACATGGCGACCGAGATCCAGGCGGCCCGGCTGCTCACGTACTGGGCGGCCTCCCAGGCAGACGGAGGCCGGCGGGTGGACATGGAGGCCGGCATGGCCAAGTACTTCGCCTCCGAGGTGGCGCTGAAGGCGTCCCTGGAGGCGATGCGCATCCACGGCGGGTACGGGTACTCGCAGGAGTACGTGGTCGAGCGGCTCTACCGCGACGCGCCGCTCATGGCGATCGGCGAGGGCACCAACGACGTGCAGCGCATGGTCATCGCGCGCTCGCTCATCTCGGGAAAGGGCAAGGTCGGCTGGTGACTCCGCCGTTCCCTGGACCGCTGCTTATCCTGGGCGCGGAGGGACTGCGGGAGCGAGGAACGCCATGTCCGACGACGAGGACACCGCCCACGGGCACGGGCACGGGCATGGGCATCGGCGTTCGGACCGGTGGCGGGGGATCCGAGGTGCGGTGAAGCGGATCACGCACGCCGTCACCCCGCACAGCCACGACACCGCCGGCAAGACCGACACCGCCCTGGAGACCAGCAGCAGGGGCATGCGCGTGCTGGCCGTCTCGTTCGCCGTCCTCATGGTCACCGCCGCCGTCCAGGCCGTCATCGTGGCGGCGTCCGGCTCGGTCGCGCTGCTCGGCGACACGCTGCACAACCTGGCCGACGCCCTCACCGCCGTCCCGCTGGCCATCGCGTTCTCGCTCGGCCGCCGCGCCGCCACCCGCCGCTACACCTACGGCTATGGCAGGGCCGAGGACCTCGCGGGCATCGTCATCGTCGCGCTCATCGCCGTCTCCGCGGCCCTCGCCGGGTACGAGGCCGTCACCCGCCTCCTCGACCCCCAGGAGATCAGGGCGGTCGGCTGGGTGGCCGGGGCGGCACTGATCGGGTTCGCGGGGAACGAGTGGGTCGCCCGCTACCGCATCAAAGTCGGCAAGGAGATCGGCTCGGCCGCCCTCGTCGCCGACGGCCTGCACGCCAGGACCGACGGCTTCACCTCCCTGGCCGTCCTCCTGGGCGCCGGGGGCGCCGCACTCGGCCTGCCGCCGGCCGACCCCGTCGTGGGCCTGCTGATCACCGTCGCCATCTGCTTCGTGCTGCGCGACGCGGCCCGCGAGATCTACCACCGCCTCATGGACGCCGTCGACCCCGCCCTCGTGGACGCCGCGGAAGGCATCCTCACCTCGGTGAACGGCGTCCGCCGCGTGGGCTCCGTACGTCTGCGCTGGATCGGCCACGCCCTGCACGCCGAGGTCGACATCCTCGTCCCCCACGACATGTCCGTCATCACCGCTCATGGGGTCGCGGTCGAAGCCGAACACCGCCTCATCCACGAACTCCCACGCCTGCGAGCCGCCACCGTCCACACCGACCCCGACGGCCCCGCCGACGCCGACCACCACGCCACCCTCACCACCCACCGCCACCACTGACCCCGCCCTTACAGCCGGTCGCACGGGTGTGGTTTCGCTGAGCCTGGCGCATCGGCCGGGGCGTTACGGGTAGTTTGTTGCGGGTGTCCGCAGCCGCTTCATCCCCCGCGTCCCCGGCCGCCCTCACCTCATCCTCCAGGCTCGCCTGGCTCGACGCTCTGCGGGGGATCGGTGCGCTCGCGGTGGTGGCCGAGCACATGCTGCCGTGGTTCGTGCCCAGTCTGAGGCCCTACTGGTTCAGTCTCGGCGTGTACGGGATTTTCGTGTTCTTCCTGGTCAGCGGCTACATCATCCCGGCGTCGCTGGAGCGGCACGGTGATGTGCGGGCTTTTTGGATCAGCCGGTTCTTCCGGCTCTACCCGCTCTACCTCGCGATCATCGTGCTCGTGCTGGCGCTCGCCTGGTGGGTGCCGGTGCGGGAGGCGGTGGTGCGGGACGGCAGCGCGGTGGCGGCGCACGCGACGATGCTGCTCGACGTCGTGGGCATCGGCGGGGTGGCCGACACGATGTGGACCCTGTCGTACGAGATGGTGTTCTACCTGGTGGTCACGGCGCTGTTCCTGACGCGCGGGCATGAGCGCAGCGGGACGTGGGCGATCGTGTTCGCGGTGGCGGCGGTGCTGGTGGGGCTGGTGGCGTCGGGGGCGGTGTTCGGGGGCGGGTGGCCGGCGTACATGTCGTGCGCGGTGTTCGTCCTCGGCCTGACGGGCGTGGTGCTGGGCCGCCTGCGTACGGTCTCGGCGTGCCTGCTGGGCGTGATGGCGGTGGCCTGCCTGCTGCTGAGCAGCCGGGTGCCGTGGCTGGGGGCGGCGGTGCTGGCGGTGATGTTCGCGGGGACGGCGATCTACCGGTGGGAGCGCGGCACCGGGCCGCTGTGGCCGGTGGCGGTGACGGCGGCGCTGGTGGTGATCGCGCCCGTCTGGGCCATCGAGAGCGGCTGGTGGTGGGTGCGGGCCGACGTCTGGCTGACGACGATCGCGCTGGCGGCGGCCACGTTCGCGGGCGGGATGGCGTTGCGGGGGCGGCGGCTGCCGCGGGTGCTGGTGTGGTTCGGGCTGATCAGTTACTCGCTCTACCTGGTGCACCATCCGCTGCTGAAATATTTCGTGCAGGTCAGTGGGGATCTGCGGCAGGCGGCGCTGCCGTACCAGCTGCTGATGACCGCCGTGGCGCTGGCGGTGATCATCGGGGCGAGCGCGCTGACGTACCGGTTCGTGGAGAAGCCGATGCAGGACCTCGGCCGGCGGGTCTCACGCCGGTGCCGCGGCGGGCTCCAGGGCGGCGGCGAGGCGCGGGTGCCGCGCGAGGACGCGGGCGACGACCGGGTCCTCGGCCATCAGGAACGCCAGGTGCCGCACGGCGTGGGCGACCACGTTGGCCAGGGCGACGCGGTCGGGTGACGGCGCCGCGGGAGCCCGGCCGCGGGCGATCTCCAGCACCGGCACCTCGACGGCGGGCAGCCACGGCTCGGGGTCGGGGCAGATCGCGTAGGTGAGGACGACTCTCCCGTCGGGCTCGTAGCGCCAGCTCGTGGAGTGGACGACGGTGACCGAGTCGCCGGCGGCCACGCCGGCCAGCCGCCGGGCCGCCGCGTCGGGGCTCTCGCCGGGTCGTGGGCTGGTCAAGGCCGACCGGTACGACCAGCGGCGCCGCGCGTCCACCCGTAGCATGAGCGTCTCGACCGAGACCACGTGTCCTGCCGTCACCGTCACCAACTTACTGCCAATCATGTGCAGGTGCGTTCCACGGGCATGTCCCTTTTCGCTCTTGAAACGGCAGGGCGGCCGGGTTGTGATCGAGGGCGTGCGAGAGAGAGGCCGACAGCCATGCCCGGTTTGCTGGTGTTGATGGGGTCGGGCGAGACGAGCCCGACCATGGTCGAGGTCCACCGCGCCGCGGCGCGGACGCTGCGCGCGGGGGCGCGGGCCGTGCTGCTCGACACTCCCTACGCCTTCCAGGAGAACTGCGCCGACATCTCCGCCCGCGCCCGCCGCTACTTCGCCCGCAGTGTCGGGCTCGAGGTCGAGGTCTCGCCGGCGATCACCGGCGCCGACTGGGTGTTCTCGGGGCCCGGCAGTCCCACGTACGCGCTCGACCGCTGGGCCGGCTCGGGTGTCGCGGGTGATCTGCGGGCCCGCGTACGCGCCCGCTCGGGTGTGACCGTGCTGGCGTCGGCGGCGGCCTGCACGGCGGGCCTGGCCACCGTGCCGGTCTACGAGATCTACAAGGTGGGCGCGGAGCCGCACTGGCGCGAGGGGCTCGACCTGCTGGAGCCGCTGGGGCTGCGGGCGGTGCTGATCCCGCACTTCGACAACGCCGAGGGCGGCACCCACGACACCCGCTTCTGCTACCTGGGGGAGCGGCGGCTGTCCCGCATGGAACGCGAGCTGCCGCCCGGCACCGCCGTGCTCGGCGTCGACGAGCACACCGCGCTGGTCATCGACCTGCACAGCGAGGAGGTGCGGGTGGCGGGGCGCGGTGGGCTGACCGTGCGGCTGCCCGGGTCGGTGACGGTGCTGCCGGCCGGCACCCGTACGGACCTGGCCGAGCTGCGCCGCCTGGCCGAGGGGAGGACAGCGGGCGCCGCACCCGCCCCTGCCGCACCTGAGCCGCGGGCCGTGCCCGCCGAGGTGACGCTGGAGGAGTCGATCCGGTCGTGCGAGGAGGCGTTCAACGCGGCCGTGGGCAGGCACGATCCGGTGGTGGCCGCCGGGGCGGTGCTCGACCTGGAGGCGGAGATGGTCAAGTGGGCGGCCGACACCGAGGAGGACTCGGGCGGCGTGGAGCAGGCCAGGGAGCTGGTGCGGCTGCTGATCGCCCGGCTCGGTGAGCTGGCCGCCGCGTCCGGCCGGCGCTCGGATGGCCTGAGCGCCCTGGTGGAGCCGCTGCTCGAGCTGCGGGCCTCGCTGCGGGAGAGCGGCCGGTACGACGTCGCCGACGCCCTGCGCGCGGCCCTGGTCCAAGGCGGCGTCGCCGTCGAGGACACTCCCGAGGGCTCCCGCTGGAGTCTCGCCTAGAACACCGATGACGACGGCCGACGCGCGTGGCCGTGAACCCGCCGTCGGCACGCGGGCTCGGCAAAGGCGGGGTATCCGCCTGCGGGGGCGTCGCGGGTCAGCGGCGGGGTGGGTCGATGCGGGCGCCGTCCGAGGTGAAGATCATGATGCGCGAGAGGTCGACGGCCACCTTGGCGGCGTCCCCCTGGCGCCAGATCGGCCGGTTGCCCAGGCGGACGATCAGGTCGGAGCGGCGGTGGATGCCGCTGCCGTTGGGGTGCTGCCCGACCTGCTCCTGCTCCTGCCACTCCTCTTCCTCGCGGGAGAACAGCCGCCGCACCAGCCCGGTCAGCTTGCCCGTGCCGTTCGCGCCCCCGCCGGAGCGCCGCCGCTGCCGCGGGTCGGGCGGCTCAGGCACCGGTACGGCCGGCATCCCGCACTCCAGGTACGCCAGCCACTCGTGCCCGTGGTACTCCAGCGCCCGCACCCGCCCGTAGAAGGCCGGCCCCTCGTACGACTCGGGCACCGGCGCGAGCCCGTCCGGCCGCAGCCCGACGAGTACCTGCCCGCCGGTGTGCTGCGAGATCGCGTACGCCCTGGGATCGCTCCACGGCATCGTCAGCCGGTGCGGCCCGAAGTCGAGCATGACGTACTGGTTCTGCGGCGTCCTGACACCGGCCGCTAACAGGTTCAACTGCTGGGAGTTGAGGAACGCGGCCACGAACGCGGTCGCTGGATCGTTGTAAATCTGGGCCGGGGTGCCGACGTCCTGGAGGACCCCGCGATTCAGGATCGCGATGCGGTCGGCCAGGGTGAGCGCCTCGACCTGGTCGTGGGTGACGTAGATGGTGGTGACGCCGAGCGATCTGACCAGCGCCGAGATCTCCATGCGCAGCTCGGTGCGCATGCCGGCGTCGAGGTTCGACAGCGGCTCGTCCATGAGGAACAGCTTGGGCTGGCGGACGATGGCCCGCCCCATGGCCACCCGCTGCCGCTGGCCGCCGGACAGGGTGCCGGGCCGGCGTTCGAGCGTCTCGTCGATGTGCAGCGCCTTGGACAGCTCGGTGACGCGCTCGCGGACCATCGCGGGGTCGGCCTTGGCGATCTCCAAGGGGAAGGCGATGTTCCCTCTGACCGTTCTGTGGGGGTAGAGGGCGCCGTTCTGGAAGACCATCGCCACGTCGCGGTCGCGCGGCGCGAGGTGGTTGGCCAGTTCGCCGTCCAGCCACAGGTCGCCCTCGGTGATGTCCTCCAGTCCCGCGATCATGCGGAGGAGGGTGGACTTGCCGCAGCCCGATGGGCCGAGCAGCACGAGGAACTCACCGTCTTGCGCTTGAAGGCTCAGCCGGTCGACCGCGAGATAGTCGCCCGGATACACCTTTGACACTTTGTCGAGAACGACCGAGCTCATGGGCCCACACCTTGCGCGCGTGTCACCTGTGACGGGGCTGATTGAAGAGGTAGTACATCGCGCCTTAACGCTACATGTCCACCCTTGACATAAAGAATCTCATTCGGCAGGCGTTTCGGACGGGAGTTTTGGGCATCCGAACGCACAGATTTCCGGATCTGATAGGCGTGGAAGGAGTTGCGTAAACTTGCGGAAAGGGATTTCATAGTCCGAACGTGCCGGAGACCGCGGGGGAGACCGATGACCGACTGGTGGCGAAATGCCGTGATTTACCAGGTCTACGTGCGCAGCTTCGCCGACGGCAACGGTGACGGCGTGGGCGACCTGATCGGCGTTCGCGATCGCCTGCCGTACCTCGCCGGTCTCGGCGTCGACGCCCTCTGGCTGACGCCCTTCTACCCCTCGCCGATGGCCGACTTCGGCTACGACGTGGCCGACCACCGCGACGTCGACCCGCTGTTCGGCACCCTCGCCGACGCCAAGGCGCTCATCGACGAGGCGCACGGCCACGGGCTGCGGATCATCGTCGACATCGTTCCCAACCACACCTCCGCCGCCCACCCCTGGTTCCAGCAGGCGCTGCGCGGCGAGCGCCGCGAGCGCTACATCTTCCGCGACACGCCCAACGACTGGGAGTCGATCTTCGGCGGTTCCGCCTGGACGCAGGTCGAGGACGGCCAGTGGTACCTCCACCTGTTCGACCCCTCCCAGCCCGACCTCAACTGGGACGACCAGGAGGTGCGCGGCGAGTTCGAGTCGATCCTGCGCTTCTGGCTCGACCTGGGCGTGGACGGCTTCCGGGTGGACGTCGCGCACGGCATGGTCAAGCCGCGCGGCCTGCCCGACATCGGGCGCGGCGAGCAGGCCACGATGGTCGGCAGGGAGCCGGTGCCGTTCTTCGACAACGACGAGGTGCACGAGATCCACCGCTCCTGGCGGCGGGTGCTCGACTCGTACCCGGGAGAGCGCATCGGGGTGGCGGAGGCGTGGGCGCCCACGCCCGAGCGGCTGGCGAACTACGTGCGCTCCGACGAGCTGCACCAGGCGTTCAACTTCCACTACCTGTTCGCCCCCTGGGACGCCGCCGAGCTGCGCGAGGTGATCGACGCCTCGCTCGCGACGTCCGCCACGGCCGGCGCCCCCACCACCTGGGTGCTGTCGAACCACGACGTCAAGCGGCACGTCACCCGCTACGGCAGCCTGGCGAGAGCGCGCGCCGCCGCGCTGCTCACGCTCGCGCTGCCCGGCTCGGCCTACGTCTACAACGGCGAGGAGCTGGGCCTGCCCGAGGTGCTCGACCTGCCGCCCGAGCTGTGCCAGGACCCGCAGCGGCTGCGCGACCCCGACAGCGGCCGCGACGGCTGCCGCGTCCCGCTGCCCTGGACGCGCGACGGCGGCTGGCGCGACCCCTGGCTGCCCATCCCCGCCGGCTGGGCGGAGCTCAGCGTGCAGGCCCAGGAGGGCGTGCCCGGCTCGACCTTGGAGCTGTACCGTGCGGCGCTGCGGCTGCGCCGCGACCTCGGCGGCGACCTGGTCTGGCACGACTCTCCCGAGGGCACGCTGATGTTCTCCAGGGGGCCGGTCGTGTGCGCCGTCAACCTCACCGCCGAGCCCGTCGGCTTCGGCGTGGACGGCACGCTGCTCATCGCCTCGGATGTCCCTGGAGCAGGGGATTCCGCGGCCTGGTGGAAAGTAAAGTGTCAGCCATGAACGGTCACGCTCGCCTCGCCGACATCGCCGCCCAGGCCGGGGTGAGCGAGGCCACCGTCAGCAGGGTGCTCAACGGCAAGCCGGGCGTCTCGGCGAGCACCCGGCAGGCGGTGATGGCCGCACTCGACCTCATGGGCTACGAACGCCCGCCCCGCCTGCGGCAGCGCAGCAACGGGCTGGTCGGCCTGGTGACCCCCGAGCTGGACAACCCGATCTTCCCCGCCTTCGCCCAGGCCATCGAGAAGGCGCTGACGCAACACGGCTACACCCCCGTCCTCTGCACCCAGCTGCCCGGCGGCGCGCCGGAGGACGAGTTCACCGAGCTGCTCGTCGACCGCGGCGTGAGCGGCATCGTGTTCGTCTCAGGGCTGCACGCCGACACCACCGCCCGCATGGACCGCTACACCCGGCTGACCGACCGCGGCCTGCCGATCGTGCTGGTCGACGGCTACAGCGAGCACATCGACGCGCCCTTCATCTCCCCCGACGACCGCATGGCCGCCAGGCTCGCCGTGCAGCACCTCGTCGACCTCGGCCACGAGCGCATCGGCCTCGCGCTCGGGCCGCGCAGGTTCGTCCCCGTGATCAGGAAGATCGAGGGCTACCGGCAGGCCATGGCGCAGCTGCTCGGCTCGGCCGACGTCGAAGAGCTGATCGCCCACTCGCTGTTCTCCGTCGAGGGCGGCCAGGCCGCCGCCGCGCAACTGCTCAGCCGGGGCTGCACCGGCATCGTGTGCGCCAGCGACCTCATGGCGCTCGGCGCGATCAGGGCGTGCAGGGAGAAGGGACTGACGGTCCCGGGGGAGGTGTCGGTGGTCGGGTTCGACGACTCGCCGCTCATCGCGTTCACCGATCCGCCGCTGACCACCGTACGCAAGCCCATCGGCGCCATGGCGTCGGCCGCCGTGCAGACGCTGCTCGAAGAGGTCAACGGCGCGCCCGCGAAGAACGTCGAGCTGATCTTCCAGCCCGAGCTGGTCGTGCGCGGCTCCACCGGATCAGGCCCGCTGGTCAACCGGTGAGCGACCTGCTCGTGCTCGGCGGCTCCGGCGTCGACACCACCGTCTACGTTCCCGAGCTGCCGCTGCCCTACCGCGACACCCACCATGTGCCGCCCGTCATCGACCGCATCGGCAACACCGGCGCCGGCGTCGCGCTCCGCTGCCACGCGCTCGGCCTCGGCGTCGTCTTCGCCGACCTCATCGGCGACGACCCGCAGGGCGCGCTCATCCGCGACGCGCTGCGCGACCTCGACTGCCGCTTCGCCCGCGCCGCGGCGGGCACCCGGCGCAGCGTCCTGCTCGTGGACCCCGACGGCCGCCGCACCTCGCTGCACGACGCGCGGGCCACGCCGGGCGAGCGGCTGCCCCGCGAGCTTTACGCCGGCGTGCCGGTCAGGCACGCTCACGTGTCGATCATCGACGCCTGCCGCGACGTCCTCGCCGAGCTCGGCGGCGTGCCCGTCTCCACCGACCTGCACGACTGGGACGGCGTCAACGACTACCACCGCGACTTCGCCCGCCGGGCCGACCTCGTGTTCCTGTCCGCAGCCGCGCTGCCCGACCCGGCCGCCACCATGCACGAGATCATCGAGCGCGGGCGGGCCCACACCGTCGTCTGCACGCGCGGCGCGCTCGGCTGCCTGGTGCTGACGCGCGGCTCCGCCGTCCGCGCCTTCCCCGCCGCGCCGCTGCCGGGGCCGATCGCCGACACCAACGGCGCCGGCGACGCGTTCGTCTCCGGCTTCCTGTACGGCACCCTGCGCGGCAGGCCCCTGGAGGAGTGCGTACGCCTCGGCGCCGTCGCAGGGGCCCACGCCTGCACCGTGCCGGGCACCCACGAGTCCCCGATCACCGAGGCGGTGCTGCTCGCCCGCTCACCGTGAGCGGTCCAGCTCGCGCCAGGCGCGGAAGACGAAGGGCGGCGCCGAGATCAGCACGTAGACGCTGGTGAACATGAGCAGCGTCACGTCCAGGCCGGTCAGCGTGCTCAGCGAGCCCGCCAGCAGGCCGCCGACCGGCATGCCCGCGTACGCGGCGGCCGTCATCGCGCCGATCACCCTGGCCCGCAGCCGGGCGGGGATCCTGTCGTACTGCAGGATGCCCAGGATGGGGTTGATCGCGCCGGCGGCGAACCCCGACAGCGCCGTCACCGCCACCGCCACCGGGAACGGCGCGTCCAGGGCCAGCACCAGCACCCTTGGCACCCCGGCCAGCAGGAAGCACAGCCCGTACGTCAGCCGCATCGGTAATCGCTCGCCGGCCGCCCCGTACACGATGGTGCCGGCCACCGCGCCCGCCCCCAGCACGCCCGTGAGCAGGCCGAAGGCGCGCGGGTCGCCCACCACCTCGCGCGCGTAGAGCGCGAGCAGCACCTGCGTGACGCCCGTGTCGAGCAGGTTGACCACGACGACCATGGCGGTGGCGCTGAGCTGCAGCCGGTCCTGCCGGAGGAAGCTCAGCCCGGCCCGCAGATCGCCGAGGTAGCCGGTCGAGTCGCGGGCGTTCCGCCGTACGCGCGGCACGCCCGCCCCGATGAGCAGCGCCGACAGCAGGAACGACACGCCGTCCACGAACAGCAGCAGGTGCGGGCCGATCCATAGGATCAGCACCCCGGCCAGCGGCGCCCCGACCATGGCCGCGCCCCGGTAGACGCCGTCGTACGCCGCCGTGGCCCGCTCGATGCGCACCCCGGCCGCCAGCGACAGGTCGGGCAGCATGGCCTTGCGCGCGGTCTCGCCCGGCGTGGTCACCAGCCAGCGCAGGAAGAGCATCAGCAGCAGCAGCGGATAGCTGAGCCCTGTCGTCAGGAACAACGCCGGGACGGCCAGCACGATCAGCCCGCTGACCAGGTCGGACACCACGCTCGTCAGCCGGTAGCCGAACCGGTCCACCAGCGTGCCGCCGAAGGCCGCGGAGATCACGATGGGGAACGTGGTCGCGAACGAGGCCAGCCCCGTCAGCACCGCGCTCCCGGTCGTCTCCAGCACGAACCAGGGGACGGCGAGGATGGAGAGCATGTTGCCGGTGACGGATAAGGCGTTGGCGGCCAGGAAGGTGATGAATGGACGCCTCACGCGATGCCCCCGGCAACAGTTGTCGCTTCAGCGTTGCTCATGGGTGCCTTATGGTCAAGCGCCCCTTTTGAGAGTCGTAGTCCGATAAGTCAGATGATCACGCTACTTATGCGCCCGAAAGCCCAAAAGTCGGGAATCATGCGATGGCGGGAGCGAGGTGACGAACGGGGGCGGATAGGCTCGTGGCCCTGACCTTGAATGTCCTTGCGTGTCCTTGCGTACCTCCCGGAGGCTGCCCCGATGACCGTTGCCGTTCACGTCGGTCCCGAACCCGTCCCCGCGCTCATCGACGCCGTCGAACGCGGCGGCGGCCGGGTCGTGCCTCTTGAGCAGGCCGAGGCGATCGTCTACTTCGGCAGCGACGACCCCGCCGAGCTGCGCGGCATGCTGCACGAAGGCATCCGCTGGGTGCAGCTGCCGCACGCCGGCATCGAGCGGTGGGCCGACGCCGGCGTCGTCACGGAGCACCCCGTCTTCACCGCCGCCACCGGCTCCTACGGCCCCGCCGTCGCCGAGCAGGCGCTGGCCCTCATGCTGGCCGCCGCCCGCGATCTGCACCGCCACGCCAGGGCCACCACCTGGGGCCGCAACGACTCCCGGATGCTGGCCGGCTCGACGGTCGCCATCGTCGGCGCGGGCGGCATCGGGCGGGCGCTGACCCGGCTGCTCGAGCCGTTCGGCTGCCGGGTGGTGGGGGTCAGCGACCGCGGCGAGGTGCCGGGCGCCGACGCCGTCCTGCCGCGCGCCCGCTACCGCGAGGCGCTGCCCGGCGCCGACTACGTCGTCGTCGCCGCGCCCGCCACCCCCGAGACCAAGGGCATGTTCGGAACGCGCGAGTTCGAGCTCATGGAGAAGGACGCCTGGCTGGTGAACGTCGCCAGAGGCAGCCTCGTCGTCACCGGCGATCTGGTCGAGGCGCTGCGCGCGGGCGTCATCGGCGGCGCCGCCCTCGACGTCACCGACCCCGAGCCGCTGCCCGCCGGCCACCCGCTGTGGACCATGCAGAACGTCCTCATCACCCCCCACAGCGCCAACCCCCGCCCCGCTTACTGGCGCGGCCTGGCCGGCCGGGTCACCGCCAACGTCCGCCACTTCGGCGCCGGCGAGCCACTCGAAGGCGTGGCCTCTCCCAAGCAGGGCTTCTGACGCACCTGCCGCTGCGGGGGTGCTCAGTCGAGGTTGAGGCGGGCACCCCTGCTCAGGCCGGAGTCGTGGACCTCCAGGCCGAGCGGGTCGAGGTTCTTCGGCAGCTCGAACACCAGCGAGCCCTTGAACGTCCGGCCCGCCTCGATGCGGGCCGGGGTGATCTCCTTGCCGTCGGCGTCGAGCAGCTTGGCGCCGTCGTGCAGGGCCTCGTCCTCGTCGATCAGCTTCTGCCGGCCGGGGTCGAGGACGCGGGCCTCCTGGCCGACGTTCCTGACCTGGACGCCGACCTCGCACGTGCGCATGGTCGCCGCCCCGCCCGGCTCGGGGCACTTCGTACTGGTCACCGCGAACCGCAGCTTGCCGTCCTGCACCGGCCCGTCCGCGCCGACGCCCGTCGAGCGGAGGAACCACGACACCGCTGTCACCAGCAGCACCAGCAGCACGATGACGATCACGGCCGCCATCAGGCAGCCGGACAGTACCCCGCGCTTGGGCCGCGCGGGGTAGCCGGGGAGCGGGCCCTGGCCGGTCGTCGAGTGGTGCGGCCCCGCCTGATGGGGCATCGGCCCCTGCCCGCCCTGAGGCGGCATGGGCACCCGCGGCATGGGCCCGGTCCGCTCGACCAGCGGCGGCAGCTGCACACCCCCCGGTGGCGGCTGATGCGACGCCCCGGGCCGGGGTCCGGTGCGTTCGGCCGGTGGCGGCTGATGTGACGCCCCGGGGCGGGGTCCGGTGCGCTCGGCGGGCGGCGGCTGATGTGACGCCCCAGGGCGGGGCCCGGTGCGCTCGGCGGGCGGCGGCAACGGCGAGCCTCCCGGCAGCGGCCCGGTGCGCTCGGCGGGCGGCGGCAGTTGCGCACCCCCCGGCTGTGGTTGAGGTGAGGACCCAGGCCGGGGCCCCGTGCGCTCGGCGGGCGACGGCTGCTGCGAGACGCCGGGACGCGGTCCGGTGCGTTCGGCCGGCGGCGGTTGCGGCGCCCCGTGGGCGCCTCCCGGCACGACCTGCTGCGGCGCCCGCGCCGCCTCGGGCTGCGGCGCGTGCGAGGAGCCGGGTCCGGGCTGGGGCGCCCGCGCGGCATTCGGTCCGGGATGGGGTGCGTGGGCGGGACCTGGCCCGGCGTGCGAGGAGCCGGGAGCCGCCTGCGGCGCGTGCCCAGGGCCGGGAGTGCCGTGGGGGGCCGGGCCCGCGCGGTCGGGCCGGGGCGGCATGAGGGGGCCGAACTCCGACGGGTTCCACGCGCTGGTGAGGTGCCTGGTGGCGGCGAGCTGCGCGGCCGGCTCGTCGGCCGCCCCCACGAGCTCCAGCAGCAGCTGCCGGGCGGCGGGCCGCCGCGCGGGGTCGGGGTGGATGGCCGCGGCGACCAGCCGGTCGAGCGGCGCGGGCAGCCCCCGCAGGTCGGGTGGCGCCTGCCGGGCCCTGGCCGCCATCACGTACGCGTCGCCCTCGCCGAACGGATGCCCGCCGAGCCCCGCGTACGCGATGAGCGACCCCCACGCGAACACGTCGCCCGCCGGGCTGGTCTGGCCCTCGAAGACCTGCTCGGGAGCGATCCAGCCGGGCGTGCCCATGACCATGCCGGCGTTGGTGTGGCGGGAGTGCACGTGGGTGGAGCGGGCCAGCCCGAAGTCGATCACCCGCGGCCCGGCCAGCGTCAGCATCACGTTGGCCGGCTTGAGGTCGCGGTGGACGAGCCCGGCGGCGTGGATGGCGGTGAGCGCGGCGGCCACGCCGACGGCGGCGGCGTGGAGCACGGACGGCGACAGCGCCCCGTGCTCGATGAGGTGGTCTTCGAGCGAGATGCCGTCGATGTACTCGGTGACGAGGTAGAGCCGCCCGCGGTCCTCGCCGTGGTCGAGCACCCGGGCGGTGCAGAACGAGGCGACCTTGCGCGCGTTGGACACCTCTTCGTGGAAGCGCGCGCGGTAGACGGGGTCGGCGGTGAAGTCGCGCCGGATCGCCTTGACCGCGACCTTGGAGCCGTCGGCGGCCCTGGCGAGATAGACCACGCCCATGCCGCCGGAACCGAGACGGCTGATCAGCTCATAGGGGCCGATCGCCGGCGGGTCTTCCGGCTCAAGAGGAGTGCCTGCGGAGCGCCCCAACGTCGCCGTCCTCTCGCCGTCGTCATCCCGTCGCAACCCGAACCGTTCCTCCCGCCGGTTCGTTTCGTGTGACAACCCGAACTGTCCCGCGCCCGGCATCCCGTTTGTACCCCAGACTCTAACGGAGGAAGGCGATGCCCGGTGGCGAGTAGTCCGCGCATGGCCGCATCGGGCTATCCCGTCGTCAGCCTCTGGCGGGGTCGCGGCGCAGGGGACGCATGGAGATCCGCAACCGGGCGAGATCGATGGCGTGCGGCAGCGGCCGGTGGGGCGAGAGCAGCCGGCCGACGGGCTTGGGACGGGCGGTGCGCAGGATGGCGCCGAGGAACGCGGTGCCGACGGCGAGCGTCAGGTTCACGCCGTCGCAGCCGGGCCGGGCCCACCACTCGGTGGCGGCGGTGCCGTCCAGCCAGATCTCGGGGGCGAAGGTGTCGGCGTACGGCAGGCGCGGGCTGCGCTGGTGGGCGGCGACCGGCACGAGGACGGGGGTGCCGGCGGGGACGGCGCTGCCGTACCAGGAGGTCTCGGTGGTCGTGACGCGCGCGAGCGCGGGCACGGACGGCCACAGGCGCAGGCCCTCGCGCAGGCAGGCGCGCAGGTGGTCGGGATCGGAGCGGGCGGTCTTGCGGTGGCCGGGGTGCGCGGCGAGCAGCGCCAGCGTCTGCGTCAGCCCGGCGGCCGCGCAGCCGAACCCCATGAGCCAGTACGCCGCCTGCATGAGCCCGCGCGCCTCCGGCTCGGGGGTCTCGGCGATGAGCCCGGCCAGGCTGCCCGGTTCGGCCCTGCGCAGGTGGTCGATGATGCGGGCGTCGTAGCGGCCGGACAGGATCTCCTGCCGGCGGCTCGCCCGCCACCGCCCGGCCCGCGTGAGGCCCTCCAGCAGCCGGGTCAGCTCCTCGTCGCGGGCGGCGCCGTCGCCGTAGACGCACCGCCTGGCCACCCGCTGCCAGCAGGCGTTGAGCCTGGAGTGGTCGACCACGCCGCTGGCCAGGTCCGCGGCCTCCTCCTTGGCGATCTCGATGAAGCGCGGCCGCAGCACGTCGGTGGGCAGGCCGAAGGGGCGCTCGTCGAGCGCGGGCGCGTAGGAGGCGTCGTCCTCGGCCAGCACGCGCACGGCGTCGCGCTTGGACAGCACCAGCAGCGCGGGGCGGCGCGGCCGGCGGACGAGGACGGGACGGCCGCCGTAGCGGGCATCGAGGGCGGCCAGCAGCGGGCGGGAGCGCAGCAGGTCGCGGCCGTGCGTGACGTGCGGGATGCTGCCCGGGGGGAGGAGCAGGGCGGTCAGGCGCAGGCTCTCCAGCACGCTCGTCCTGGGCAGCCCCCTAGGCACGCGCTGCCTGCCGCGGAGCGGGTGGGTAGGTCATGGATCGATGTGATCGCCCCCGGAGCGGCGCCGCAATGCGGGGTTTCGGCCAATGGAACACATCCGGCGGCAAGATCGGTCGGTGTTCCGGTGACCGGAACGCTCACCGGCCGAGGAGGGCGGCGGAGATGGCCTGGGCGGCGCCGCGTACGGAGATGCCGAGCGGCCCCAGCGGCACCACTTGGGCCGGCGCCGCCACCGACACCGCCATGCACACCCGCCCGCCCGGCCCGAACACCGGCGCTGCCACGCAGGCCACGCCCTCGGTGTACTCCTCCTGGGAGCAGGCCAGGCCCTGCCTGCGCACCTGGGCCAGCTCGCGGTCGAGCGCCGCGAGGCTCGTGACCGTGCGGCGGGTCAGCCGCTCGAACGGGCCGTGCGCCGGCAGGTCGTGGCGCAGCTTGGCGTCGAAGGCCAGCAGCGCCTTGCCCGCCGCCGTGCAGTGCAGCGGCGCCCGGTCGTCGCCGTCGGAGCGCGAGCGGACCCGGTCGTGGCCGTAGACGCGTTCGACGTAACGGACCTCGAGCCCGGCGGGCACGGCCAGGTTGACCGTCTGCCGGGTGGCCTCGTACAGGTGGAGCAGGTAGGGCAGCACGCGCCTGCGGGAGCCGGGGATGCGCGGCCTGGTCACCCCGCCCAACGACGCCAGCAGCTCACCCGGCAGGTACGCGCTCCCCACCCGCCTGGCCAGCTCCCGCGAGCAGAGCACGCCGAGTATGCGGTGGGCCGTCGACTTCGGCAGGCCGGTGCTGCGGCACAGCTGCGACAGCGTGACGGGCCCGGTGGCCGCGCTGAGCGCGAGCAGGATGTCGATGCCCCGCTCAAGGCTGCCCGGCTGGGACGCGGGCCGCTCGCGCCGCACCATGCGCGCTTGACTGATCGTTTCCGTCGGCATCGATGTCCCTTTCGCTCTCCGAGGAGCAGAAAGGGCTTCCCGGGGGGCTGCGGTTCGGGCTGTTGTCGGGGCTGCTGATTCCAACCGCTGACCTACCCGGCCGCCGCCCGGTGATACCACGCTCAGTGAAGAGCGATGATCTCCGCGTACACGGAGACCGCCACCTCGCCCGGCGTCCGCGCGCCGATGTCCAGGCCGGCGGGGGCGTGCACGCGCTCACCTCCCTCCAGCCGGGCCAGCACCGCCGCGCCGCGCCTGCGGCTGGCGATCAGCCCGACGTACGGCACCCCGCGCTGCAGCGCCTCCCGCAGCACCGGCTCCTCGCCCACGCCGTGCGAGGCGACCAGCACCGCCGCGGTGTCGTCGGCGAGCGGCCCGGAGCCGGTGTCCACGTTGCAGCCCATCGCCGTCCCCACGGCGGCGAGCGCCCGCGCGATGGGGCCGTCGCCGTGCACGCGGACGAGCGCGGGCGGCAGCACCGCCTCCAGGAAGATCTCCAGCGTGCCGCCCGACAGGCAGGGCTGGCCGACCGCGACCAGCCCCTCCTCCTCGTGCGGCTCGGCCTGCTCCGGAGAGATGCGCAGCAGGGTCGTGCCGCCGGCGCTCAGCAGGCGCAGGCTCTGGGTGCGTACGGTGCCGGTCGCGCACACCCCGCCCACGAACCCCTCGATCGTCCCGTCGGGCAGCACCACCGCGCGGTCGCCCGCCTTGGCGCTGGCCGGCCGCTGCGCGCGGACGACGGTGGCCAGCACGTACGGCTCCCGCCCCGACCGCAGCCCGGCCGCCCGCGCGTCGAGATCCGTGGCCGCCGGCGCCCGCGAGGTTCCAGGCCGGGGCGGGGGCGCCGGCATGCCGAGGAACGCGCTCACGGGATCGCCAGGTCCGTGCGGAACGGCTCGCCCCTGGTGACCCGCCACACGTTCGCCGGGGTCAGCGGCATGTCGGCGTGCCGCACCCCGTACGGGCGCAGCGCGTCCACCACGGCGTTGACCACGGCGGCGGGCGAGCCCACCGTGGCCGACTCGCCGACGCCCTTCGCGCCGATCGGATGCGTCGGCGACGGCGTCACGGTCTCGCCCAGCTCCCACGACGGGCACTCCATCGCGGTCGGCAGCAGGTAGTCCATGAACGAGGCGCCCAGGTGGTTGCCGTCCTCGTCGAACGCCATCACCTGCATGAGCGCCATGCCGACCCCGTCGGCCAGGCCGCCGTGGATCTGCCCCTCGACGATCATCGGGTTGATCCGCACCCCGCAGTCGTCCACGGCCACGAACCTGCGCACCTTCACCTGCCCGGTGCCCGGATCGACGTCCACGACGCAGATGTAGGCGCCGAACGGATAGGTCAGGTTGGGCGGGTTGTAGACGGTGACGGCGTCCAGGTGGCCTTCGACGCCGTCGGGCAGCTCCAGGTTCGAGTGGGCGGCCAGCGCGATCTCGGCCATCGACCTGCCGGTGGACGGGTCGCCCACCACCGACCACTTCCCGTCGGCCCACTCCAGGTCGTCCGGCGACGCCTCCAGCATGGCCGCCGCGACGATCTTGGCCCGGTCGCGCACCTTGCGCGCCACGATCGCGGTGGCGGCGCCGGAGACGGGGGTGGAGCGGGAGCCGTACGTGCCGAGGCCGAACGGCGTCTGGTCGGTGTCGCCGTGCACCACCTCCACGTCGTCGGCCGGGATGCCCAGCTCCTGCCCGACGATCTGCGCGAACGTGGTCTCGTGCCCCTGGCCCTGCGACTGGCACGACACCCGCAGCACCGCCTTGCCGGTCGGGTGCACGCGCAGCTCGGCGCCGTCGGCCATGCCGAGGCCGAGGATGTCCATGTGCTTGCGCGGGCCCGCGCCGACCGCCTCGGTGAAGAAGCTGATGCCGATGCCCATCAGCTCGCCCCTGGCCCGCCGGTCGGCCTGCTCGGCGCGCAGCTTGTCGTAGCTGGCCAGGTCCATGGCCAGGCGCAGCGCCTTCGGGTAGTCGCCCGAGTCGTACTCCCAGCCGGTGGGGGAGTGGTACGGGAACTGCTCGGGTTTGAGCAGGTTGCGC
Organism: Nonomuraea sp. NPDC049419; assembly: GCF_040676995.1. Lineage (NCBI taxonomy): Bacteria > Bacillati > Actinomycetota > Actinomycetes > Streptosporangiales > Streptosporangiaceae > Nonomuraea > Nonomuraea sp. NPDC049419. Next base: position 67,579 of record NZ_JBFAQB010000022.1, read on the forward strand.
ATGCGCAGCTCGGCGGGGTCCAGGCCGAGCTCGGCGGCCAGCACGTCCACCAGGCGCTCGACCAGGTAGACGGCCTCGGTGATGCGGAAGGAGCAGGCGTAGGCGACGCCGCCCGGCGCCTTGTTGGTGTAGACGCCGGTGACCTCGCAGTGGGCGGCCTCGATGTCGTACGAGCCGGAGAAGACGTGGAAGAAGCCGGCCGGGAACTTCGTCGGCTGCGCGGTGCCGTTGAAGGCCCCGTGGTCGGCGAGCACCTTGACGCGGATCGCCTGGATCCGCCCGTCGCGGGTCGCGGCGATCTCGCCGCGCATGTGGTAGTCGCGGGCGAAGGCGGTGCTCATGAGGTTCTCCGAGCGGTCCTCCATCCACTTGACCGGGCGGCCGGTGACGATCGAGCCGACGATCGCGCAGACATATCCCGGATAGATGCCGACCTTGCCGCCGAAGCCGCCGCCGATGTCCGGCGAGATCACCCGGATCTTGTGCTCGGGCAGCCCCGCCACCATGGCGTACAGCGTCCGGTGCGCGTGCGGCGCCTGCGTCGGGCACCAGACCGTCAGCTTGCCCGTCACCTTGTCGAAGTCCGCCACCGCACCGCACGTCTCCAAGGGCGCGGGATGCACGCGCGGGTAGAGCATGTCCTGCGCGACCGTGACCTCCGCGCCGGCGAAGATCTCCTCCGTACGCGCCCGGTCCCCCGCCTCCCAGTCGAAGATGTGGTTGTCGGTACGGCCCTCCAGATCGTCCCTGATCACCGGGGCGGCCGCGTCGAGCGCCTTCCTGGCGTTGATGACCGCGTCGAGCGGCTCGTACTCGACGTCGATGAGCTCCAGCGCGTCGCGGGCCGAGTACGCGTCCTCCGCCACCACGAACGCCACCTCCTGCCCCTGGAAGCGCACCTTGTCCGTGGCGAGCACGGCCTGCGTGTCCTGCGACAACGTCGGCATCCAGGCCAGGTTCAGGCCAGCCAGCGTCTCGCCGGTGATGACCGCCTTCACCTTCGGATGCGCCTCGGCCGCGCTCGTGTCCACCGAGACGATGCGCGCGTGGGCGTGCGGGCTGCGCAGGATCGCGCCGTACAGCATGCCGGGCAGCAGCACGTCGTCGGTGTAGTTGCCGCGCCCCCGGATGAACCTGGCGTCCTCCTTGCGGCGCATGCGCCCGTAGCTCATGACCTCGCCTCCCTCTCGGCGGCCCACCTGATCGAGCGGACGATGTTCTCGTAGCCCGTGCACCGGCACAGCTGGCCCGAGATGGCCTCCCTGATCCGGCCCTCGTCGGGGTCGGGGTCGCGGTCGAGCAGCGCGCGGGCGGTCAGCAGCATGCCCGGCGTGCAGAACCCGCACTGCAGGCCGTGGCACTCCACGAAGCCCTTCTGCACGACGTCCAGCTCGCCGTCCCGCTCCAGGCCCTCGACGGTGGTCACCTCGTGGCCGTCGGCCATGACGGCGAGCACCGTGCACGACTTGACCGGCACGCCGTCCAGCTGCACCGTGCAGACGCCGCAGTTGGAGGTGTCGCAGCCCCAGTGGGTGCCGGTCAGGCCCAGCTCGTCGCGCAGGAAGTGCACGAGCAGCAGCCTCGGCTCGACGTCCCTGGTGTACGGCTGCCCGTTCACCGTGACCGTGATCCGCATGTCAGATCCTCCCCGCGGCGGCGCCCAGTGCGCGCCTGGTCAGCTCGGCGGCCAGATGGCGCTTGTAGTCGGCGGGCCCGCGCTGGTCGGCGTGCGGCTCGCAGTGCCCGGCGGCGATCCGTCCCGCCTCGGCGAACGCCTCGTCGCCGGGTGCCCGGCTCAGCAGGTACTCCTCAGCTTCCGGAGCGCAGAAGTGGTCGGCTCCGACGGCGGTCAGCCCGATCCCGGCCTGCCTGATGACGCCGTCCGCGACGGTGAGCACCGCGCCCGCCGCCGCCACCGGCCAGTCGCCGACGCGCCGCTCGACCTTCTCGTACGCGCTGCCGGTGCCCGCCGTGATCGGCACGCGGAGCTGGAGGAGGAGTTCGTGGGGTTCGACGGCGGTCTCGTAAGGACCCCGATGGAATTCCCTGACCGGCACCGTACGGGTGCCGCCTGGGCCCTGGATGACGGCCGTCGCGCGCAATGCGGTGAACACCGCCGACAAATCCTCCGACGGATCTCCCTGACAAAGGGAGCCGCCAACGGTCCCCCGATTTCGGACGATCGGGTCGGCAATAACCCGCTCCGCATCCCGAAATATCGGGAAAAGGTCGGTGGCGGTGCCGCTCTCCAGCAACTCCGTGTGCCGCACCAGCGCCCCGATCGCCAGCTCGTCGCCCTCGACCGCGATCCGCCCCAGCTCAGCGGCCAGGCCGTTGATGTCGATCAGCGCCTCGGGCTGGGCCAGGCGCAGCTTCATCATGGGGATCAGGCTGTGGCCGCCGGCCACGATCCTGGCCTCGGGGCCGTACCGCGCCAGAAGTTCGAGCGCGTGCGCGACACTGTCGGCTCTCTCGTATTCGAACGTCGCGGGAACCTGCATGAGAGCACAGTGCTGTTACCGATTTGTCGCATCAATCGCGAAATAAGGGATTCCTTAATGCGGGGGTGCGAACTATGAAGAGGAGGTGACACTCAGCCAGCTCGGCGCGTTCGTCTTCGTCGCCCGCCTCGGCTCGGTCAAAGCCGCCGCCCGCGCCCTGGGCGTCAGCGAGCCCGCCGTCTCCCAGTCGCTCGCCCAGCTGCGCCGGCACCTCGGCGACCCCCTCGTCACCCGCAGCGGCGACCGCATGGAGCTCACCGAGGGCGGCAGGCGGCTGCTCGGCATCGCCGCCAGGATCGTCGCGCTCGGCGCCGAGGCCGTCGCCGCCGTCCAGCCCGGTCGCCCGGCCCACCTGCACGTGGTCATGGACGCAGGACTCGCCGAGTACGTCGCGGGCCCCCTGCTCTGCCTGTTCACCCAGCGCAAGCCCGTGGACGCCACCACCGGTGTCGCCGACACCGCCGAGATCCCGCTGCTGCTCACCAGCCGGCTCGCCGACGTCGCGCTCGGCGCCCAGGTCACCGGCGACGGCCTGACCAGCCGGCCGGTGCTGCGCTGCCGCCTCATCGTGGTCGGCTCGCCGCGCGGCCGCCGCGACCACTGGCTGGTCGGCCCCTCGGCCGCCGACCCGGCCAGCGACACCAGCCGCCTGCTGCGCCTCCTCCGCGTCCAGGAGTCCCAGGTACGCGTCTTCGCCAACCAGACCGCCGCCTGGAAGGCCGCCGCGGAAGGCGCCGGCGTCGCCCCCGCGACCGCTCATCTGGTGGCGGCGGCGTTACGCAAGGGCGAGCTGACCACCATAGACACCCCGGCCACCCCACTGGCCACCTATTGGTACGCCACCACCCTCGACCAGGGAACCCGCTCGACCGCCGCCGGCACCTTCCTCCACTTCCTGACGACACCAGCGGCCACGCACGTCATGCGCACCCCGGACGAGGGCGTCCCCAGAAGCCGCTTCCGCCCCGCCGTGCACGTCTCGATCTGGAGCTGATCACCGACGCAACCGTCTCCCGAACAGGTGCCCGTTCCGCACCTTCTGACCCTGGAAGAGATGCACTGTCAGACGAGCGTTGCCGGCGAGGGGAGCGAGGTCGAGATCAGGAGGGCAGTCGGACAGATAGAGGAAGCGCAACTCCGGCAGGTGCGCCAGCGGTGAGAGGTCATGCACCGCGGTGTCCACGAGTTGCAGCGTTTGCAGCGACCGGCAGCCTGCGAGCGGCGAGAGGTCCTCCAGCAGAGGGATGCGCCACAGGACGAGCGAGGTGAGGCCGATCTCGCTGAGCGCGTCCAGATCGGTGACGTGGTCGTTGTCCCCGACCATGAGGAATTCCAGGCGGGGAGCACGGCGGACGATCTCGCGCGCGGAGGTCGCCAGCGGCGTGCGGGTCAGCGACAGGTCGCGCAGCCGATCGAGCGGAGGCAGCGAGTCCCATGAGGTCAGAGAAGTGGCTTTCCTGAGGTGCAGGGCCCGCAGTTCGGTGGCCCCGCCGAGGGCGTTGAGGTCCGGGATCCGGGATGTATCGGCGACTTCGACGAGGGAGAGATGAGGCAGGGCCGTCAGGACGTCGACGGAGTGAACACTGTCCACGCTGAGTTCCTTCAGAGCGCTGAGCCGGCGCACGACGGAGCCGGCCGCCTCGTCGATCGCGCCGGCCAGGTTGAGGTCGGTCAGGGACTCCCGATGGGCGAGGAGCGGGCTGAGATCCCGCACCGCCGTCGAAATGATCAATATGTCCCGCTGCGGAGGCAGCACGCGGAGGGCCTCCATCTGCCCCGCCGTGGTCACGAAGAGCCGCGGCGGAGTCGCCATGACGGAGAGCACTCGCCGGGCGTAGGCGTGCGGCTCGAAGTACCGCCAGCTCCGCACCAGCTCATCCTGCACCCGGTCATCACGGGCATACCCCGCCAGGAGATCGAGCGCCGCAGGGCCGTTGATCAGCTGGGCGGTTCTGGCACATGCTTTGGCGGCGGTGGGGGAGAGGGCGCTCAGCTCTCTCGGGAGGCGGTCGAGGACCACTTGGCCGGCCAAGGCAAGAGTGGCGGCCGCTGCCATGTCCCTCGGCGGGATGAGGTCGTCCAGGCACTGGTCCACGGCCTCGCGGAGGCGTTCAGGGACCGATGGCAACGTCTCCAGGCAGGCGCAGACCAGGATCTTGAGGCGGCGGGCGCGGCGGGGTTCGTTGGCTGTGCGGGACAGTAACCCGTCCAGGAGGGCTTCGCGGGTCGGGCCGTTGGCGTGGCCGGCGGCCATGACCACCACTTCGCGCCACTGATCCCGGTGGGCGTTCGAGACGAGGGGCTCGACGTCGCCGACCTCGGCGGCGGCGCGGGCCGTCAGGTATTCCTGGACGGTCCTGTGCACGAAGTCGATGCGGCCCTCGGCGGGCTCGCGGAGGACGCCGCTGCGGGCGAGCAGGTAGTCGAGCACCTGGCCGCCGTCGGCGCGCACCCGGGGCATCGTGGCGACGACCCGGTCCACCCAGGCGCGGGCCGCAGGCTTGGGCAGCTCGACCCGGTTCGTCACGGACAGCTGCCAGGCCAGCTCCTGCAGCACCTGGAGCTTCTGCGCCCGGTTGAGGTGGATCTCGCCGTAGCTGGGGATGACCCGCTCGGCGTCCCTGCGTTCGAGCAGCATCTCCAGCGCCGCCGCGTACAGGCCCATGCGGTCGGGCGGCAGCTGGGAGGTGCGGTCGAGGTTGAGCGCGCAGAGCATGGAGGCGAGCAGCGGGGTGGCGGCGAGGGCGCGCAGGTGCGGCGCGTTCTTCAGGTGCGACAGCAGGCGCTCGCGCACCACGGGCAGCTGCTCGGGCGGGCAGGGCAGGTCGGCGCTGCTCCTGATGGCCTCGTGCCAGTGCTCGACCAGCGCCCGCGTGTCGGCGGGCGTCATGCGTTCGAGGAACGCGGGCGCGAAGCCGTCCTCCTCCAGCCACGACGCCGAAGCGGCCGACGGGCGGCTGGTGACGAGGACGCGGACGGCGGGGAACTCGGCGAGCAGCCCGCTCAGCCACGGCTTGATCGCCCTGCGCTGCGCGCCGGTCAGCTCGTCCACGCCGTCGATGAGCAGCAGCGCCTGACCGGAGGCGAGCTGCCGGTGCGCCCAGCCGGCCGGCATCAGCCCGGCCAGCGCTCCCGCGGTCAGGTCGAGGAACTGCTCGGGCCGCGGCAGCTCGCGGTCGGCGTAGCTGCGCAGCTTCACCAGGAACGGCACGCAGCCGTTCCAGCCGGCCAGCTCACCCCCGAACCCGCTCCTGGCGGCGGTGATCGCGAGCCAGCGCAGCAGCGTGCTCTTGCCGCCGCCGGCCTCGCCGCGCAGCAGGATGCGGCGGCCCTGCCCGAGCGCGCTCTCCACGCGCATGGCGGCGGGCTCGTCGGGGACGTCGTGCCAGGCGGCGTGCAGGCCGCTCGCGGCCCGGGCAGCGGTCACCGACAGGCTGATGTAGGCGACGCTGAGAGACATCCGGGGCCGGAACCGCTCGACCCGTACGCCCAGCAGCTCCAGGTTGTCGAGTGTGCGGGCGACGTGTTCGAGGTAGCGGCGGCGGAAGTCGGCGTCGAGGTCGGACCCTTCTGGGGCCAGCAGCGTGCGCGCGGGTAACCGGGCCAGCATGGCGGCGAGCTGGTCGCCGAGCCCGGTCAGCCGGGACAGCGTCTCGGCCGCGGCGCGCGGCTGGAACTCGGGCAGGTGCCGCACCACCCTGACCAGGCAGTCGCAGCACTCGTCGAGCACGACCTCGTACAGCCGTGCCTGCGCCTCACCCAGGTCCTTGGACGCGGGCAGCGCCCCGCGCAGCTCGCGCGCCAGGCGTACGGGGTCGGCGTCGGCGGCGAACAGGGCACGGTCGGACAGATCGGCCCGCGCCAGCGCGTCGGTCACCTCGGCCAGCACGACCAGCCGGTCGTCGTCGCCGAGCCCGGGGAACTCGTGACCGCACAGCGTGGTGACGCGTGCGGTCACGGCGTCGGCGATGTCGTCGATCTGCCGCCGCGCCTTGCGGCGGACGAGCTGGTCGGGAAAATGCGTACGCATCAGCTCGACGAGCGGCAGGCGGCTGCTCTCGCCGGTCGATCGGGCGGTCAGCCAGGCGCGCACGGCACGCTCGCCGACCGCCGTGCCCACCTTCAGGGCGGCCGTCTCCAAAGCCACCCGGCCATTATCCCGGTGATCCCGGTGATCCGGGGATCCGGGGATCCCGGCAGTGCGGGATCACCGGATCTCCCGGCCGGGGAAGGCCGGGTCAGCGGAGCGCGGCGGCCTCCGCGGCCAGCTTCTCGACGCGGCCCCAGTCGCCGGCCGCGAGCGCGTCGGCCGGGGTGAGCCAGGTGCCGCCGACGCAGCCCACGTTGGGCAGCGCCAGGTAGTCGGGAGCGGTGGCCAGGCGGATGCCGCCGGTCGGGCAGAACCGCACGTCGGGCAGCGGTCCGCCGATCGCCTTGAGGTACGGCACGCCGCCCGCCGCCTCGGCGGGGAAGAACTTCAGCTCCTTGATGCCGCGCTCGGCCAGCGCCATCACCTCGGAGACGGTGGCCGCGCCCGGCAGATATGGCACCCCGCTCGAGTCGAGCGCCTCCACCAGCGACAACGTGGTGCCGGGCGAGACGAGGAACTTCGCGCCGGCTGACACCGACGCCGCGATGTCGTCGGTCGTCCTGACCGTCCCCGCGCCCACCGTGGCGTCAGGCACCTCGGCCGCGATGCGCGCGATGGCCTCGCGGGCGGCGGGCGTGCGCAGGGTCACCTCGATGACCGGCAGCCCGCCGGCGACCAGCGCCCGCGCCAGCGGGACGGCGGTCGCCGCGTCGTCGATCACCACGACGGGGATCACGGGGGCGAGATCGAGCAAGCTCATGGGATTTTCTCTCTCCTCATCGGCACTCCTGCGAAGAGGGCCGTGTCAATGTGCCGGAATCATGCCGATGTTGTGCCGATGCCGTGCCGATGCCGTGGTCAGCCCACCAGCTCCCGGCGGGCCCGCTGACTCAGCCAGGCGGCCGCGCCGGTCATGCCCGGCTGGGCGGCCACGATGAGCGACGTCCCGATGCCGGCCAGGTAGGCGGCCATGTCGGGGTTGGCCTCGAACCGCGCGCGGAAGGCGCTGCCGCACACGCGCTCCACGATACGGGGCAGCACGCCCCCGGCGAGGTAGACCCCTCCCCGGGCGCCGAGCGTCAGCGCCACGTTCCCGGCGAAGCCGCCCAGCAGCGCGCAGAACATCTCGATCGTCTCGGCGCACAGCGAGTCGTCGACCCTGGCCACGATGTCGGCGGCGGTCAGGCCGGGCGCGGTGACGCCGTTCACCAGGGCCAGCGCCCGGTGCAGCCGCACCAGCCCAGGCCCCGACAGCAGGTGCTCGGCCACGACGTGCGGCACCCCCTGCGAGCGCAGCGCGCGGACGACCTCGAACTCGCGCGGCTCCACGACCGGCACCGTGACGTGCCCGCCCTCGCCGGGGAGCGGGATCCAGCCGTGCTCGGACGGCGCGAGCGCGCCCACGCCGAGCCCCGTTCCCGGGCCGAGCACCGCCTTGACGCCGTCGCCCGGCGGCGGGCCGCCCAGCGAGACCAGGTCGCCGCCCTCAAGGTGGGGCAGCGACACGGCCAGCGCCTCGAAGTCGTTGAGCAGCCGGACGTACGGGATGCCGAGATCGCGGACGGAGCCGGCCCACGCGGAGTTCGTGAGCCGGTAGTGCTCGCCCTCGATCGGCCCCGCCAGCGCCAGGCACGCCGCGCCGGGCCGCACCCCGCCCGCGTGCTGGGCGAGGTAGGCCGTCACGGCGTCGGGCAACGTCGGGTAGTCGGCGCCGGCCAGCACCGCCACGTGCGACGGGCCTGCTCCGAGCGAGGTGACCAGGCCGAACCTGGCGTTGGTCCCCCCGATGTCGGCGACGAGCCACGGAAGGTCAAAGGCACTCACGCATACCTCCGGCGTTCAGGGCGGCGTCAAGATCGCAGCCGTTCCCCCGAAGGATGCCACGGGAGCTCACGGCGCCCCAGAGGGGGCCGTGAGCGCACCGGCGGACAGCGGGAAGAACGGTCACCGGGCCAGTCCAGCGGGCCGCGCGCCGACCGGCGCGCCCGTCTCCAGGTGCGAGGAGCCCGCCTGGGCGGGGAAGCCCAGCCCGGGGCCGTGGTCGGGCGACTCGGCGCCGCTGACGCCGAAGATGCCGGCGCCCTGCTCGGCGTGGCCCGCCATGCGGCGGAAGATGGCGAACAGCTCGCGGCCGGTGCCGACCCACTGCGCGTCGCTCAGCGGCCGGCCCTCGGGCGTCCGCCTGGCCAGCTCCTCGGCCGGCACCAGCAGCTCCAGCGTGCCCTGGGCCGAGTCCAGCCTGATCACGTCGCCGTCGCGGACCAGCGCGATCGGCCCGCCGTCGGCGGCCTCGGGCGACAGGTGGATGGCGGCGGGCACCTTGCCCGACGCGCCCGACATGCGGCCGTCGGTGACGATCGCCACCCGCTGCCCCCTGTCGAGCAGCACCGCCAGCGGCGGGGTGAGCTTGTGCAGCTCCGGCATGCCGTTCGCGCTCGGGCCCTGGTAGCGGATGACCGCCACGAAGTCCTGGCCGTCCAGCTCGCCGGCCTCGAACGCCTTCAGCAGGTCGAGCTGGTCGTCGAACACCTTGGCCGGCGCCTCGATCACCAGGTGCTCCGGCTTGACCGCCGACACCTTGCTGACCGCGCGGCCCAGGTTGCCCTCCAGCATGTGGATGCCGCCGTCGGCGGAGAACGGGTCGGCGACCGGGCGCAGCACGTCGCGGTCCTTGCTGCCGCCGGTGACCGGCGCCCACACCAGCTCGCCGTCCACCAGCTCGGGCGCCTCGCGGTAGCGGTCGAGGCCGGGGCCCGCCACGGTCATCACGTCGCCGTGCAGCAGGCCCTCGTCCAGCAGGTCGCCGATGAGCACCTGCATGCCGCCGGCCTCGCGGAAGTGGTTCACGTCCGCCTGGCCGTTGGGGTAGATCTTGGTGAGCGACGGCACGACCTCCGACAGGCAGGCCAGGTCGTCCCAGGTCAGCACGATGCCCGCGGCGGCGGCCATGGCCACCAGGTGCAGCGTGTGGTTCGTGGAGCCGCCGGTGGCCAGCAGCGCCACGCAGGCGTTCACGATCGTCTTCTCGTCCACGAGCTCGCCGATCGGCGTGTACGCCGCGCCGTGCGCGGTGATCTCCACCGCGCGCCGCCCGGCCGCCTCGGTGAGCGCGTGCCGCAGCTCGGTGTGCGGGTTGACGAACGTCGAGCCGGGCAGGTGCAGGCCCATGACCTCCATCAGCGCCTGGTTGGAGTTGGCGGTGCCGTAGAAGGTGCAGGTGCCGGGGGAGTGGTACGACTTCGCCTCGGCGTCGAGCAGTTCGTCCCTGCCGACCTTGCCCTCGGCGAACAGCTGCCGGGTGCGCGCCTTGACCTTGTTCGGCAGGCCCGAGGTCATCGGCCCGGCCGGCACGAAGATCGCCGGCAGGTGCCCGAAGTGCAGCGCGCCGATGAACAGGCCCGGCACGATCTTGTCGCACACGCCCAGCAGCAGCGTGGCGTCGAACATGTCGTGCGACAGCGCGATCGCGGCCGCCATGGCGATCACGTCACGGCTGTAGAGCGACAGCTCCATGCCCGCGCGGCCCTGCGTGATGCCGTCGCACATGGCCGGCACGCCGCCCGCGACCTGCGCGACGCCGCCCGCCTCGCGCACGGCCCGCTTCAGCTCGGGCGGGTACGTCTCGTACGGCTGGTGCGCGGACAGCATGTCGTTGTAGCTGGTCACGATGGCCACGCCCGGCTTGGCCGTGCCGCGCAGGGCCGGCTTGTCCTCGGCGGAGGCGCCGGCGAAGCCGTGCGCGAGGTTCGCGCAGCCGAGGTGGGCCCGCGCCGGGCCCTTGGCGCGGGCGGCCTCGCCGTCGCGGCGGATCCGCTCCAGGTAGGCGGCCCGGCTGGCGGCGCTCCGCGCGGCGATGCGGTCGGTGATCTCCTGAATGACGGGGTTCACAGTTCCTCCTCGTGCCAGGCGCGACCGCTGCGGCCGAGCAGTTCGTGGGCTCCGGCGGGGCCGGTGGTTCCTGCGGGGTAGGGCTCGGGCGACGCGGGGTCGGCCTTCCACGCCTCCAGAATCGGATCGATCCAGCGCCAGGCCGCCTCGACCTCGTCGCGCCGCATGAACAGCGTCGGGTTCCCGGCCAGCACGTCGGTCAGCAGCCGCTCGTACGCCTCAGGCACCCGCGCCGTGAACGTCTTGCCGAAGCTCAGCGACAGCGGCACCGGCTTCAGCGTCACCTCGCCCGCGCCCGGCTCCTTGGCCATGATGTGCAGCTCGATGCCCTCTTCGGGCTGCAGCCGCAGCACCAGCCGGTTCGGCGAGCCGCCGGGGAAGATGGAGTGCGGCACGTCCTTGAACTGCACCACGATCTCCGAGCGCCGGTACGGCATGCGCTTGCCGGTGCGCAGGTAGAACGGCACTCCGGCCCAGCGCCAGTTCTTGATCTCGGCCCTGATCGCGGTGAACGTCTCCACCCTGCGCGACTCCTCGGTCGGCGGCGTGGAGGCGGGCTCGTCCAGGTAGCCCGGCATGTCACCGGCCCCGGTGTACTGCCCGCGCACGGTGAAACGGTCCACTTCGCCGCCCGCGATCGGCCGCAGCGACTGCAGCACCTTGACCTTCTCGTCGCGGATGGCCTCGCGGTCGTTGCGGGCCGGCGGCTCCATCGCGGTCAGCGTGAGGAGCTGGAGCAGGTGGTTCTGCACCATGTCGCGCAGCGCGCCCGCGTGGTCGTAGTAGCCGCGCCGGCCGGGCGTGCCGACGGTCTCGGCGGCGGTGATCTGGACGTGGTCGATCCACAGCGAGTTCCAGATCGGCTCGAGGAAGGCGTTGGCGAAGCGCAGCACCAGCAGGTTCTGCACCGTCTCCTTGCCCAGGTAGTGGTCGATGCGGAAGATCTGGTGCTCCTCGAAGATGGCGCCGACCTCGTCGTTGATGCGCTGGGCGCTGGCCAGGTCGTTGCCGAGCGGCTTCTCCAGCACCACCCGCGAGCGCGGCGTCACCAGGCCGGCGTCCTGCAGCTCGCGGCAGAAGGGGCCGAACGTGCGCGGCGGGCTGGCCAGGTAGAAGACGCGGTCGCGCTGCTCGTGCCCGGCGAGCAGGCGGCTCAGCGCGCTCCAGCCGGACCTGTTCTGGCCGCCGACGTCCACCGAGACGTGGTGCAGGCGGCCCAGGAAGCGCTGCCAGCCGTCGGGGTCGTCGTCGGGCACCTGGCCGCGTACCTCGGCGTCCACCTTGCCGCGGAAGTCGGCGTCGGTCAGCCCGCCCCTGGACATGGCGATGATCCGGGTCTCCGGGGCCAGGCGGCCGTCACGGTCGCTGTGGTAGAGCGCGGGGATCAGTTTGCGCATGGACAGGTCGCCGGTGCCGCCGAACACGACGAGATCGGCGGTGTAGGCGGTGACTTCCGCAGGTGCGAGGGCTTCTGGGACGGAGGGGGACACGGTAGGGACTCCGAACGATCTACCAAGCAGGGACAGAACGGACACTAACGAGAGTTTGGGTCGTACACAAGCGGAGTTTTGGCATTTGAGATAAAAAAGTAGAGACTTCTCATGACAGAACCCTGTGTGGTTCACTTGGGCGATGCCTCGACGTACCGCCTCCGCCCTCGCCACGAGCGGCGAGGTGCTCCGCCTCATCCGCACCGGAGAGGCCGTGACACGGGCCGACCTCGGCAGGGTGACCGGCCTGTCGCGGCCCGCGGTGCAGTTGCGCGTCGGCGAGCTGCTCGAACGCGGCCTCGTCGTCGAGCGCACCGACGCCCCCTCCACCGGCGGGCGCCCGCCGGTCCGGCTGGAGTTCAACGCCTCGGGCGGCGTCGTGCTGGTGGCGGCGCTCGGCGCCAGCCGCACCAGGGTCGCCGTCTGCGACCTCGCCGGCGAGGAGCTGGCCGGGCGCGAGTTCGCCATGGACGTCGAGCAGGGGCCCGACACCGTGCTGCCGCTGCTCATGGACACCTGGGACGACCTGCTCGGTGACCGGCCGCGCTCGATGATCCGCGGCGTCGGCATGGGCGTGCCCGCCACCGTCGAGTTCGCGCAGGGCCGCACCGAGAGCGCCCGCGTCATGGCCTCGTGGACCGGCGTGGTCATCCCGCCGATCATCCGCGAGCGCTTCCCCGTGCCCGTGCTCGTGGACAACGACGTGAACGTGCTGGCCATCGGCGAGCACCGCGGCGTCTACCCCGACCTCGACGACCTGATGTTCGTCAAGATCTCCACCAGGATCGGCGCGGGCGTGATCGCCGGCGGCGGCATCCTGCGCGGCGCGCTCGGCGCGGCCGGCGAGATCGGCCACATCCCGGTGATCGACGGGGGCGGCGTGCTGTGCCGCTGCGGCAACCACGACTGCGTCGACTCCGTCGCCAGCGGCACCGCCCTGCTGCGCGACCTGCGCGCCATCGGCAAGGACGTCGCGACCATCGCCGACGTCACGGCGCTGGTGCGGGCCGGCGACGCCGAGACCATGGCCACCGTGCGCGAGGCGGGCCGGCGCATCGGCGAGGTCCTGGCGGGCGCGGTCAACATACTCAACCCGTCGGTCGTGGTGCTCGGCGGCGACGTCGCGGAGGCGTTCGGGCCCCTGGTGTCCAGCATCCGCGAGGTCGTCTACCGCCGCTCCACCGCCCTCGCCACCCGCCGCCTGCGCATCGAGCCCAGCAGGCTCGGCGCCGGGGCCGGCATCGGCGGGTGCGCGGTGATGGTGCTCGACCACGTGCTCTCGCCCGAGGCCGTGGACGAGACCATGACGCTCACCTCCCTGCGCCGCGACCGCGCCACCGCGACCGCCGGCTGATCACACGTCCCAGCGAGGCTCGGCGCTCTCCCGTACGAGGCCGTCCGCGCCGAAGATCAGATACCGGTCGAGGTCGTCGGCGAACCAGCGGTCGTGCGTGACGGTCAGCACCGTCCCCTCGAACCCGGCGAGGCCGCGCTGCAACGCCTCCGCGCTGTGCAGGTCGAGGTTGTCGGTCGGCTCGTCGAGCAGCAGCAGCGTCGCGCCCGACAGCTCCAGCAGCAGGATCTGCAGCCTGGCCTGCTGGCCGCCCGACAGCGTCTCGAAGGGCTGAGCGCCGGCCGGCGCCAGCTCGTACCTGGCGAGGGCGGCCATGGCCTCGTTCCTCGTCATCGGGCGGGCGGCCATGACCACCTCGGCCGCCGGGCGCCCGCGCAGGTCGGGCCGCAGATGCGTCTGGGCGAACGCGCCGGGACGCACCCGCGCGCCCAGGCGGGCCACGCCCGTGTGCGCGATCGGCTCGCCGGCGAGCAGGCGCAGGAAGTGGGACTTGCCGGTGCCGTTCATCCCGAGCACACCGACCCGCTCGCCGTAGTGGATCTCCGTCGAGAACGGCCGCAGCAGCCCGGTCAGCTCCAGCTCCTCGCACACCACCGCGCGCTTGCCGGTGCGCCCGCCGCGCAGCCGCATGCGGACGTTCTGCTCCTTCGGCGCCCGCTGCGGCGGCCCCTCGCGTTCGAAGCGCTCAAGCCGGGTCACCGCCGACTTGTACGCCCCGGCCAGCGCGTCGTTGTGCGCCGAGCGCTGCCGCAGGGTGTGCACCAGCCGCCGCAGCCGGTCGCGCTCCTCCTCCCAGCGCTGCCGGCGCTCCTCCAGGCGCTCTCTGCGCCGCGCGCGGGCCTCGGCGTAGCCGGCGAACCCGCCGCCGTGCACCCACACCGTGCGCCCCTCGACGGTGACGATCCGGTCGGCGGTCTCGGCCAGCAGCCGCCGGTCGTGCGAGACGAGCAGCACGGTCTTGCCCGATGCGCTGATCGCGCGTTCGAGCCACTGCTTGCCCCGCACGTCGAGGAAGTTGTCCGGCTCGTCGAGCAGCAGCACCTCGTCGGGGCCGCGCAGCAGTGCCTCCAGCATCAGCCGCTTCTGCTCGCCGCCGGACAGCGTGGCCAGGCTCCGCCCCTTCACCTCGTCGTACGGGAGGCCGAGCGCCTCGGTCGTGCACACGTCCCACACCACTTCGAGGTCGTAGCCGCCCGCCTCGGCGTGGTCGGCGACGGCCTGGGCGTAGGCGAGCTGGTGCGGCTCGTCGTCGTGCGCGGCCAGCGCCGCCTCGGCCTCCTCGACGGCGGCGACCGCCGCACGGACGCGCTGCGGCGCGACGCCGAGCAGCAGGTCGCGTACCGTGCCCGAACCTAGGAACTGCCGCATCACGCCCACCCCGCCGCCGGTCGTCACCCGGCCATCGGCGGGCGTCAGCTCGCCGGCGATCAGCCGCAGCAGGGTGCTCTTGCCGGCCCCGTTCGGCCCCACCAGCGCCGCCTTGACGCCCGGCCCGGCCTTGAACGACACCTCCAGCAGCAGCGGCCGCCCATCGGGCAGCAGGTACGTCACCCCGCTCACGTCCACGTGCCCCACGAGACCTCCCGCTCGATCGTTGTTCCTCTACTAGACCAACGATCCGGTTCTCGTACAACGTAATATCGCCGGATGGACACCGTGTGGTCACGCCGCAGGACGGAGCCCAAACCGCGGCTCACGCTCGACAGGATCGTGGCGGAGGCGCTCGCCCTGCTGGACGAGGAGGGCGTCGCCCGCCTCACCATGCGCCGGCTCGCCGAACGCCTGGGCACCGGCTCGACCACCCTCTACTGGCACGTCAAGACCAAGGACGACGTCCTCGACCTCGCCATGGACGCGGTCTTCGGCGAGGTCGGCCTGCCTGACGGCGACGCGGGGGAGGGCTGGCGGGCGCGGGTGCGCGCGCTCATGGGCGGCTGGCGGGCGGCGCTGCTGCGGCATCCGTGGTCGGCCACGCTGCTCGACCGCCCGCTGCTCGGGCCGAACGCGCTCTCGCGCACGGAGTTCCTGTACGAGACGCTGATCGCGGCCGGGTTCGCCGCGCCGACGACGGCCGCGTACAGCCTGTCCAACTACGTGATGGGGTCGGTCATCATGCAGGTGACCTGGGCGCAGAGTGACGCCGACACCGGCGGCTACCTGCGCGAGCGGGCCGGCGACTATCCCGCCCTGGCCGCGCACGGCCTGGAGCACGACTGGGACGCGACGTTCGAGGAGGGTCTCGGCTACCTGCTCGCCGGCATGTCCTGATGTCAGCAGGTGCAGAGCAGGCCGCGCAGCGCGGTCTCCAGGCACATCCCGGAGCGCGCGGGCGTCGGCCAGGGGAAGCGGATCAGCGACTCGTCCGCCCGTACGGTCGCGCCGTGGCTGTCCAGCTCCCACAGCCACACGTCCCCGGCGGGCTCGCCGAGCCGGCCGGACACGCCCGCGGCGAGCTGGGCCCGGTGCGCGGAGTTGACGTGGGCGAGCACCCGCTCGGCGACGTCGGTGAGCGGGTCGGGCGCGGCCCCCAGGTAGTCGTCGGCGTCGAGCAGCCCCGACTCCTGCCCGGTCAGGTAGACGACCTGGCCCACGTCGAGGCGCAGCAGCCGGGGCGCGTCGGGCGCGCCGAAGCGTTCGAGCGCGTCGAACAGGTTCTCATCCGGGCAGTGCGCCGCGACGGCGATCGCCGCCGCGCGGGCCTCGTCCCGCGGCACCGGCTCCGCCCACCCCTGCACCTCGATCAGGCCGCGCGGATGCGTCGCCGTGCCGAGCTGCCGCATCGCCGTCAGGTCCACCGCGGCGACGGCGTCCTCCCGCACCCCGTGCAGCGTCTCGCCGGGCAGCACCAGCAGCACCGGACGCCCGCGCTCGTCCACGCCGCCGCGCGCCGGCGAGGGGGCGCCGTCCACGGACAGCTTGGCGACGTTCGAGGTCGCGGCGAGGGTGCGGACCCGCTCGGGGATCGGGAGCATGGGCGTCTCCTTGAGGGCGGCAGCGTCTATAGGTTAGCCTTACCTAAGTAAGGACTACCTAACCACATTGAGGTGAACGTGCGCTACACCGGCCCGAAGGTGCGACTGTCGCGTCGCGCGGGCGTCCCGCTGACCAGGAAAGCCGTCCGCTACTTCGAGCAGCGCCCCTACCCGCCGGGCGAGCACGGCCGCAAGACCAACCGCCGCACCACCGGCGACTACGGGCTGCGGCTGATGGAGAAGCAGAAGCTGCGCTGGTACTACGACGTCTCGGAGCGCCAGCTCCGCCGCTACTGGGACCTCGCCGTGCGCAAGCCGGGCGCGTCGGGCACCGAGCTGGTGACGCTGCTGGAGAGCCGCCTCGCCTCGCTCGTGCTGCGCGCGGGCCTGGCCCCGTCGATCTACGCGGCCCGCCAGTACATCGCCCACGGGCACATCGCGGTCGACGGCCGCAAGGTGGACATCCCCAGCTACCTGGTCAAGCCCGGCCAGGTCGTCTCGGTACGCGAGCGCTCCCGCAGGATGCAGCCCTTCGTGGCCGCCGCCGAAGGCGTGTACGCCGACGAGCGCACCGCCGCGTACCTGTCGGTCGAGCTGCCCGACCTGCGCTTCACCCTCACCCACCGGCCGGAGCGCGAGCAGATCGCGGTTCCCGTGGACGAGCAGCTCGTGGTGGAGTTCTACTCCCGCTGACCGGGCTCCACGCGAGGGCCGCCGGCGTCACCGGCGGCCCTTCCTGGTGCGGTGGCCGTTGCCGTTGCCGTTCTGGCCGCCGTCGCGCCTGGGTGGCGCGGCGCCCGCCGGCACCGCCGTCTGGAGCGCCCGCAGCTGCGCGACCTCCTGGCGCAGCGCGGTCAGCTCGGCCAGGATGCGCTCGGAGTGCGCGGCCGCGTCGTGCTCCAGCGCCGCCCGCTCCTCGGCGTTCTCCTCGTCCATGGCGCTCACCACGACGGCGAGGAACAGGTTCAGCACCACGAAGGTGCACACCAGGATGAACGAGGCGAAGAAGATCCACGCCGTGGGGTGGCGGGTCATCACCTCGCGGGCGATGTTGCCCCAGTCGTCGCCCGTCATCGTCTGGTAGAGGGTGAACAGCGAGTCCGGCAAGCTGCCGAAGCGGTCGGGGGCGGTCTCTCCGTAGAGTTTGGTGGCCATCACGGCGGCCACGTACAGGACGAGGGAGAGCAGCACCACGATCGAGCTCATGCCCGGCATCGCCCGCAGCAGCGCCGAGACCACCCGGCGCAGGCTCGGCACGACCGACAGCAGCCGCAGCACCCGCAGGATGCGCAGTGAGCGCAGCACCGACAGGCCGCCGTTGGTGCTGGCGAAGGCGATGGCGACGATGACGGTGTCGAAGATGTTCCAGGGGTCGCGCGCGAAGGCGGTGCGTTCGACGTAGAGCTTGCCGGCCAGCTCGGCGGCGAAGATGTAGAGCGCGACGTGGTCGACCACGGTCAGCAGCGTTCCGTAGCTCTCGACCACGGCGGGGACGGTCTCCAGACCCAGGGTGGCGGCGTTGATCAGGATGACGCCGACGATGAAGCGCTGGAAATAGGGGTGCGCGAGGAAGGCGCGAATGCTGTCACGCACGGGGGAGACTCCTCAAGGGTGGACATGTGCCTCACCATGATGACGCAACATGATCAAGAGGAGGACTGTGGTATAAACCCACCTGACCTTGTCCACGTGAGGGGACCATTACCAGCATGTCCTACAGCGATTACGGCCCCGGCTATTACGGCCCGCCGCCGCAGAGCCACCCCAACGGTACGACCATCCTCGTGCTGGGCATCCTCAGCCTGGTGGTGTGCGGCGTCCTGGGCCCGTTCGCGTGGGTGATGGGCAACAAGGCGCTCAAGGAGATCGACTCCAGCGGCTACGTCTATGAGAACCGCGGCCAGATCCAGGCCGGGCGCATCTGCGGCATCATCGGCTCGATCTGGCTCATCCTCCTCGTCGTGCTCTTCGGCCTCGCCATCACCCTCGGGCTCGTCGCGAGCTTCAGCAGCTACTGACGTTCATCCGGAGCCCGGCCGCGCAGGCCATCGCCTGCCGCGCCGGGCTCTCGTCATTCCCGCGGCCCTGAGCCGACGGCCTCCAACCCCTTCTCCAGCAGGCCGAAGGCGAGCTCGGCCTGCTCGCGCAGCATGGGGGCGATGCGCTCCCACTCCTCGCCCGCCGTCATCATGGCCATCGCGCGCTCGCTGAGTATGCGCGTGGTGCCGAGCAGGTGCGCCGCCACCAGGCGGGGCGTGAGGTCGTCGGCGCCGGCGTCGAGCTCGTCGGCCAGCGCCCGCGCCAGCGCCTCCTCGCGCTCGACGTGCACCTGCCGCATGCGCGCCGTCAGCGCCGGGCTGTCCGCGACGATCTTGGCGAAGACGTCGGCGCCCTCGTTGAGTCCGTGGCGCCAGTGGCGGGTGCCGATGGCGTCGAGGTAGTCGCGCAGGAACGCGCGTACGACGCTCTCGCCCGGCCGCCGCTCGCGCAGCACCGTCGGCGGCAGCTCCACCACCGCGTCCTGCCGGTCGGCGAACAGGTCCTCCTTCGTGCTGAAGTAGTTGAAGACCGTGTTGACCGAGACGTCGGCGGCCCGCGCCACCTCGGCCACCGTCACGTTGTCGAACCCCCTGGCCATGAACAGGCCCGTCGCGACGTCGGAGATGCGCTCCCGCGTCTCGCGCTTCTTCCGCTCCCGCAGCCCTTCCGTCATGCCGCCATCGTACCAAGTTTGCAGTGACACCAAATTTGTGGTTACTTAAATTTTGTGATCGAAACCAGAAGTCTGAGCAAGACCTTCGACAACGGCGTCCACGCCGTCGACGGCGTGGACATGACCGTGCAGCCTGGCGAGATCGTCGGCTTCCTCGGCCCCAACGGCGCCGGCAAGACCACGACCATGCGCATGCTGACCACCCTGCTGCGCCCCACCGCGGGCACCGCCACCGTGGCCGGCCACGACCTCGTACGCGAGCCGCGCGAGGTGCGCCGCCGCATCGGCTACGCCGCCCAGGGCAGCGGCATGCCGCCCGTCACCCCCGTCAGGGGCGAGCTGGAGCTGCAGGGCATGCTCTACGGCCTCAGCCGCGCCGACGCCGCCGCCCGCATCCCCGGCGTGCTGGAGCGGCTCGACCTGGCCGGGCTCGCCGACCGGGCCCCCGCCACCCTCTCCGGCGGCCAGCGCCGCCGCTTCGACATCGCCTTCGCCCTGCTGCACGACCCCGTGCTGCTCTTCCTCGACGAGCCCACCACCGGCCTCGACCCGCAGAGCCGCGCCAACCTCTGGGACCACATCCGCTCCCTGCGCGACCGGCAGGGCATGACCGTGTTCCTGACCACCCACTACCTGGACGAGGCCGACGCGCTCTGCGACCGCGTCATGATCATCGACCGGGGCCGCATCGTCGCCCAGGGCGCGCCCGCCGAGCTCAAGACCGGCGGCCGCACGCTGGACGACGTCTTCCTCGACATCACCGGCAGGTCGCTGCGCGAGGAGAACGCGACGATCGGGCAGGGGGCATGATGCTGCGCGACACCTGGGTGCTGTTCCGCCACGGGCTGGGCGTGACGCTGGGACAGCGGATCGGCATCGTCATCGGGGCGATCCAGCCGCTGCTGTTCCTCGTGCTGTTCGGGCCCGTCTTCGTCACCATCGGCACCTGGGAGACGCTGGTCCCCGGGCTGATCGTGCAGCTCGGGCTGATGAGCGCGGGCATGGCCGGGTTCGGGATCGTCTTCGACAAGCGCGGGGGCGTGCTCGAACGGCTGCGCGTCACGCCGGCCAGCCGGCTGGCGCTGCTGCTCGGGCGGGTGCTCAACAACGTGGTGACGCTGGTCCTGCAGACCGTGCTGCTGCTCGCCGTGGCCTACGCCTTCGGCCTGCGGGCGCCGCTCGCCGGCGTGCTCGGCTCGTTCGTGCTGGTCGTGGTGCTGGGCGCGAGCCTCGCCGCGCTCTCGTACGCGATCGCGCTGACCATCGACGAGCACCTGTTCCCGCCCGTCATGACGACGGCGGTGGTGCCGCTGGTGCTGCTGTCGGGCTCGTTCCTGCCGATGTCGATGGCGCCAGGCTGGCTCGACGCGCTCTCGCACGTCAGCCCGTTCAGGTACGTCCTGGAGGCGCTGCGCGACCTGTTCCACGGCCACTACCTGACCGGCACCGTGGTGGCCGGCGCGGCGGTCACCGTCGCCTTCGCCGTCTTCAGCCTCACGATCGGCACCCGCGTGTTCAACCGCGAGCAGGCGTGAGCCGTCCCAGGGCGGGCGGGCTCAGGGCAGGCGGGCTCAAGGCAGGTGGGCTCAGGGCGAGCGGTGAAATGAAACGAAGGCCGTAACATTCCTGCTCCGCCCCTTAAGCACTCCAGCCATTCCGCGGCTTTTGACCTGCGCGAACACCGCATACCGGTCATATCCCTAGACATCGCCCCGGCGGCGTCAGGCTTCCGTGTTCCCAGTCCGTTCACTACGGTGAGGGCTTATGACGCTGCAGGCGCAAAAGCCCGTTCACGATGGTGAAAAAGCCCACTGGCTGGCGGTGCGGCCGAGGCTCGTCCTCGCCAGCGCCTTCATGCTCTTCCTCGAACTGGCACTGATCCGGTGGACCGGCTCCAACATCGTCCATCTGAGCTATTTCACCAATTTCGTGCTGCTGGGCTCTTTCCTCGGCATCGGGCTCGGCTTCCTGCGCGTCGGCCGATCACGACGGCAGCCCTACTACTCGCCCGTCGTGCTCGCCCTGCTGGTCATCGTCGTGCTGGCCTTCCCCGTCACGGTGGACAGGAACACCGAGGGCGTCCTCTACTGGACGAGCCTGTCCACCAGCGGGCCCCCCGCCTGGGCGATCCTGCCGGTCATCTTCTGCGCCGCCGCGGTCATCCTCATGGGCCCCGCCGAGCTCGTCGGCCGGTGCTTCCCCGAGCTGCCCCGCCTCGAGGCCTACCGCTACGACCTCATCGGCAGCCTCACCGGCATCGCGGTGTTCACGCTGCTGTCGTTCGTCAGCGCGCCGCCCGTCTTCTGGGGGCTGATCGCGGCCGGCTGCTACGCCGTGCTGCTCGTGCCCAAGCCGCCCGCCCTCTACGCGGGCCTCGTCGTCGTGCCCGCCGTGGCCGTCGTCGGGCTGCTGCTGGCCGAGACGCTCACCGCCGGCGCCATCTGGTCGCCCTACTACAAGGTCACCACCAAGCAGCTCGTGCAGCTCGGCATCCCCGTCACCGACATCGCCGTCAACGGCATCCCCCACCAGCAGGCCGTGCCCGCCGCCGCCCGCCTGCAGTGGGAGGCCCAGTACGGGCTCCCGTACGAGCGCACCACCAAGCCGCCGAAGGACGTGCTGATCGTCGGCGCGGGCAGCGGCACCGACGTGGCCATCGCGCTGTCCAAAGGCGCCACCCGCGTCGACGCCGTCGAGATCGACCCCAAGCTGCGCGAGCTGGGCGGCTCCACCCACCCCGACCGCCCCTACGACGACCCGCGCGTGACCACCCACGTCACCGACGGCCGCGCCTTCCTGGAGCGCAGCGGCGACCGCTACGACCTGATCCTCTTCGCGCTGCCCGACTCGCTCACCCTCGTCTCCGGCGCCAGCTCGCTGCGGCTGGAGAGCTACCTGTTCACCGAAGAGGCCATGCGGGCCGCCCGCGCCCACCTCAAGCCGGGCGGCACGTTCTCGATGTACAACTACTACCGCGAGAGCTGGCTCGTCGACCGCCTGGCCGCCACCATGCAGCGGGCCTTCGGCCACCGGCCGTGCGTCGACGTCGTCAGCACCGCCGGGCAGCAGGCCGTCATCACCGCCGGGGTGACCGCCGCCGACCAGCGCTGCGCGAGCGAGTGGCCGGGCGCCGCGCCCGGCACGCCCGAGCCCGCCGGCGACGACCGGCCGTTCCTCTACCTCAAGGACGCCACGATCCCGCCGATCTACGTCATCACGCTCGGCCTGATCCTCATCGTCAGCATGCTCGCCGTGCGCGCCGTGGCGGGGCCGTACCGGCGGATGCGGCCGTACGCCGACCTGTTCCTGCTCGGCGTCGGCTTCATGCTGCTGGAGACCAAGAGCGTGACCGGGTTCGCGCTGCTGTTCGGCACCACGTGGGTGGTCAACGCGATCGTCTTCGCCGGCGTGCTCGTCGCGGTGCTCGCCGCCGTCGAGGTGACCCGCCGCTTCCGCACCCCGCCGCTGCCCGTCATGTACGCCGTGCTCTTCGCCGGCCTGCTGCTGGCCTGGCTGGTGCCCAACGAATGGCTGCTGGCCCTGCCGGTGCCGCTGCGCGCGGTGGCCGCCGTCACGGTGGCGTTCCTGCCGATCTTCGCCGCGAACGTGGTCTTCGCCAAGCGCTTCGCCGACACCGCCGACGCCACCACCTCCTTCGGCGCGAACCTGCTGGGCGCCATGGTCGGCGGCTGCCTCGAATACGTCGCGCTCGTCGTCGGCTACAAGGGCCTGCTCATCGTGGCCGCCGTGCTCTACCTCGGCGCTCTCGCCCTGCTGCCGCGCCGTAACTCCGTCGCCGCCTGACAATCGCCGGACAGCGTTTCTGCTTTTCCTTGACCGGTGGTCGGAGGAATGGCTTGCTCTGGCGTGACATGCGAGGCGAGGCGGAGGTATCAGCCTGGCCGTGACCGGCCGGAAAGGTGAATCTGGAAACGGAAATCCGGCCGTTCGGAAACGGAGGTTGAAAGATCGGGGGTGACGTCGGGTGAACCCGCGAGAAAAGGGTGAACCATGGCGACACGAGGGGCGGCGAGAATCAACGTCGAGCTCGCCCAGCGGCCCGGATCCGACCCGGCGCCTCCCGGGCGCGCCGAACTCCACGCCCCCTCCTCGCCCGGCCAGGCCGCGCTCATCCGCAGCCCCGCCGCGCAGCAGCTGCTGTGGGCGTGGGTCGGGAGCGCCCGCTACAGCGGCCCCGTCGCCACCGCCGGCCCGCTGCGCGCCGAGTTCCTGCGCGACCGTCGCCCGAGCACAGCCGGCTCGACGACTACCACTGCGACGCCCACAACACCGCTCCTGACCCACCGCCCATCGGTTTCAGGGGCGGGGTGGTGGATCAGAGGCCGCAGAGGTCGTTGATGGACTGGGCGCCCTTCTGGGGGTTCTTGGTGGGGGTCTGGGTGGGGGACATGGCGCGCGTACGCGTCGGGCTGGGGCGGGTGCCGCTGGGGGAGGCGGAGACGTTCGCGGTCTGGGCGCGGCGGGCCGGGCGCATCGAGTCGGTGATCGCCTTCTTGGTGGCCTGGCGGATCTTGGCCCAGTCGGGACGTCCCGAGTAGAACTCCGGCGGCACGAACTGCAGGCTGGTGATCTTGGCGTTCTTGACCTTGAGCCCCAGCTCGACCAGCGGCTGCACCAGGTGGCGCGGGATGTTGGTCTGCGCCAGCCGCTTGGCCGCGCTGGCGATCTTCTCGAACCTGGTGAGGATCACGGTCGGGGTGGCCTGCTGGGCGAAGGCGCCGATGACGCAGCGCTGGCGGGCCATCCGGGAGAAGTCGTCGCTGCCGACGCGCGAGCGGCCGTACCAGAGGGCCTCCTCGCCGCTCAGCTTCCGGTAGCCGGCCTTGATGGTGCCGGCGGTGCCGTACAGGCCGCCCCACTTGACGTCCTGCTCGACCCGGATCTTCAGCCCGCCGATGGCGTCCACGAGGTCGGCGAAGCCGTACATGTTCATCAGCATGTAGTAGTCGATCTTCAGGCCGAGCGTGTAGCCGATGGCGTCCATCAGGGCGCGGGGGCCCTTGTTGCGGCCGCCCATGAGCTGCGGGTTGTCGTTGGCGTACTGCCAGACCTCGTTGAGCAGGCCGCCGTTCGGCAGCTCGGCCATGAAGCCGTTCGGGAACTGCTTGTGCAGCGGCGAGCTGGCGGGGAAGCGGACGTGCTGGAGGTTGCGCGGCAGGCTGAACAGGACGGTGGCGCCGGTCTTCAGGTCGACGCTGGCCACGTTCATGCTGTCGGTACGCACGCCGGTACGGTTGCCCGCCGCGTCACCGCCGATCAGCAGGAAGTTCACCCGGTCCTTGTCGCCCCACGGGTTCTCGGGGTCCTTGGCGGCGACGGGCACCTCGGCGTCCGGGTGCGAGGGGAAGATGGCCCCGATGGAGTCGCGGGCGGCCACCACGTAGTTGGCGGTCAGCGCGAACGGCGACATCACCGCCACGCACAACACGCCCACCACGATGCCGGTCAGCACCTGGCCCTGCTGCGGCAGCCGGCTGGGCCCGAGCGCGATGTACGAGGTCACCAGCAGCGCGAACCACGCCAGCGCGAACACGGCGGCGAGCACGATCACCGTGCCCATCGCGCCGTCGTCGGCCAGGAATGCCACGTTCGACAGGTCGCCGGCCACGCTCAGCCCGTAGGCGAGCAGGGCGAGCAGCAGCACCGCGTACACGCTGATCAGCACCAGCCCGGTACGGCGATGCCCGGCCCGCAGGTGAGCGGCGCCGGGCAGGATGGCGGAGAGAGCGGTCCAGCCGAGGAAGGAGGCGGGGGTCAGCGGCTTGGCGAAGCGCGGCGCGGCGGACCCGGTGCCGGGCTTACGGCCGGGACGGCCCTTCTTGCCGGAGGGACGGCCCGCGCCGGGACGCGTCCCCGACGGGGCGCCGGAAGGGCTTCCCGACCGACCTCTGGACCCCTGCCCCGCACCTTCCGAGGAGCGATTCCGGGAGCCGGAGGGAGCCTCCGAGCGGCTCCGGGCTCCGGCAGGACCCTCCGAGCGGCTTTCGGGCCCGGCGCCTTCCGAGCGGCTCCTGGAGCCCGAACGGGCGGACGGCTGGGCGGAGGCGGAACCACCAGGCTCGGACGAGCGGGGCTGCGACGACCGGGGCTGCGACGACCGGGGCTGCGACGACCGGGGCTGGGACGACCCGGATCCGGCCGCCCCCGGCCCGGACGAGCGCGACGGAGCCGGGCCCGCCACGTGCTTGTCCTGGCTCGCCGCCCCCGGCTCCCCCTTGCCGCTCGTGCGCGACCGTCGCTGGGGGCGCCGTTTCCTGCCTTCTGGCACGGTGTCTTCCCCATCGCGATTGCTCACACCCGGCTCCTTTGACCGCCTACCAGGCAAAACTGACGTTTGCCCCCCGTTGGGCACAAGATTGCCAGGATTCTAGTCCCCATATCTGGACAACCGAGACATGTGCTCAACCTGAGATGAACGTCAGGGGGCTGTCAGGAGACGGTCGAGGAGGGCGCCATCCACGTGTTGCACTGGTATGCCTTGCTCTTCTCCCACCCCTGGCGGAACCACCGATTGTTGTTCACAGGTTTGCCATGGTCCGGCGGCCGGCCCGGGTAGTCGCCCACCTGTCCGTAGAACCAGTAGAGCCGGTTCCGGTTGGCCGTGCTGACCGGGTACGACGCCGCCACCGACCGCATCCACATGGCCCCGAAACAGGTGGCCTGCAGCTCAAGCCGCCGGCTGAGCGCGAGCTTGGTGTTCTGGCTGCTGGAGTCGAGGGTCTGGCGCCACCAGGAGTCCATCAGGCCGGTGATGTTCTGGACGTGGTGCCCGTACTCGTGGGCCATCATGCTGATGATGGCGCCGTGCCAGTTCAGGAGCTGGCCGTAGCCCATCGACCTGCCGTTCCCCCTGGCCATGGCCGAGGTGGAGGCGTAGATCGTGTTGTTGCGCGGGCAGTAGTACGGCACGATGTTGCCCGGCTGCGGATAGTCGCCGCACGCGCCGCGCCCGCGTCCGGCCACGATGGCCCAGCGCGGCGCACTGAACCGGATGCCCTGCTTCTCCAGGATCGACTCCCACGCCCTGTCCATGCACTTCCCGGTCTTCAGGATCAGCGCCTTGGTCTGGCTGTGGTTGAAGATGTTGACGTTCCCGCTGCGGCAGTTCAGGCGCGGCAGGATGCCGGCCTTGTACATCGTGTTGTTCTTCAGGCTCGTGTTGAGCTGCACCTGGGCGGGGGGCGTGACCGTGGTGTCGGGCCGCTCCGTCGGCTCCCTGCTGGTGGTGGGCCGCTCCGACGGCGGGTCCGAGCGGTCGTACGAGGGGTCCTCCGAGGGCTCCTCGGACGGCTCGTACGTCGGGATCGCCACCGGCCTCGTCGTCTCCGTGCCCGACTTCCCGCCGAGCAGCACCGCGCCCACCACGATCAGCACGAACAGCGCCGCCAGCGACCCGAACACCACGCCCAGCACGCCCCCCACGCCCATGCCCTGCTTCTTGGGCGGCGGCCGGTGCCACTGCTGCGGCGGCATCGGGGGCGGCGGCGGCGGTGGGGGAGGAGGCGGCTGCTGCCGGTACGGTTGGTGCCCGTACGGCGGCTGCTGCATCGGCTGCTGCATCGGCTGCGTGTAGGGCCGCGTATGAGGCGGCGCCTGCGGCGGCGCAGGGGGCTGCTGCGGATGCGGCTGATGGTACTGCTGGGGCGGCGGTGCCTGTTGCGGGTACGGGCTGCCCTGCGGTGGCGGCTGCCGGTAGCCCGGCGGCGGCCAGGGCCGCGAGGGTGGCCTCTGGGGCTGCCCTGGCCCCTGAGGCGGGGGTGGATAATGCCCGTTCCCTGTCAACCTGTCTCCCCGTTCAGCTGGATGTCTGCATTGCCATGGTTTGTCGCACGGCTTGACGGACCCTTGCCAAATTTGGGGCAAAAGCATACTGACGTATCACCCGTCACGGATGTAGCAGCGCTCGGTTACAGTCCGAAATCATTCGAGGTGATCTCCGCTATCTCCCGGTCCCGACGGCGGGCGGTGTCCTAGCTTCTTTGGCATGAATCTCCAGCAGCTCCGCTATGTGGTCGCGACTGCGGAGCACCGCACCATGACCGATGCGGCCAGATCGCTCTATATCGCGCAGCCTGCGCTGTCCCGCGCGATCCGCGATCTCGAGCGGGAGCTCGGCATGACGCTCTTCGCTCGTTCCGGACGCGGGGTGGTCGTCACCGCGCAGGGACGCCGGGTGGTCAAGCTGGCCCAGGAGGCACTCGACGCCGTTCACGAGATCGAGGGCCTGGCCAACCAGGGTACGGTCACCGAGGCGGAGCTCCGCATCGCCGCCACCCCCAGCCTCGAGCCCGGCCTCGCAGGGCGGTTGTTGCCCGCCTACGCGGCCGAGCATCCGGGCGTCCGCGTCCACATCGTGCGCTGCGACGGCCGTGACGGCGTCGTCAGCGCCATCCGGGATCAGCGCGCCGACCTGGGTCTCACCGACCTGCCGGTGCCCACTGATCTCATCACCCATCCACTCGAACGCCAGGAGATCGTCCTGATCTCCCCGCCGGGGCTCGAACTTCCCAACCCGGTGCCCATGGGCAAGCTGCACGGCATGCGGCTGGCCCTGCCCGCACGGGGAAGCCTGCGCCGCCGGGAGCTCGACGCGATGTTCGGCAAGTACGCGGTCACCCCGGTGGTCGTGGTCGAGACCGACGAACGCAACGGCTGGCTCAACGCCGTACGCGCCGGGCAGGCCTCCCTGCTGTGGTACCGCGGCATGGCCGAGCAGGCCGCACGCGCGGGCCTGGTGGTGCGTTCGCTCGAACCCGCGGTGCGTCGCGTCATCGCCGTCGTGCACGCCCGCCGCCGGCTCCCGCTCATCGCGCAGGACTTCCTGACGACCGCGGAGAAAGGAACCGCCGCCTGACACACGCATCTGGAACGATCCATTTCCGCCTGACGAGCCACGCCATCCCGGTGACGCCGCCCGCCCCTGAGGTGACGGCACCACGACGGCGGAAGCCCCGTCAGCGGACGATCCCCACCCCCCGATGAATCCCGGAACTCCCGGAACCCCCTGCTGATCCCCGCGAGGACGTCATACGCGCATGCTCCGGCGGCATGCGCGGATCCTGATCTGTGCTCAGGTACGCCCTCCCATCGCGGCGCGGGCACGGGCGAGGAAGCGGGCGCCGCCATGGAGGCGGCGCTCGGGACGAGCCCGGCGAGCCGGTCGCGTGCCGCACGCATGACCCGTGCGTAACACGTGGAGCCCCGCGTTGAGAAGGGCCCCGGCCCCTCATGGACACCAACGGGTATGACTAGCGCGCCGGCGGCAGCGAGACGACCGCCCGCAGCCCCGGTGACGCGTCCTCCAGCCGGACGGTCCCGCCGTGCGCCCGCACGGTCTCCCGGACGATCGCGAGGCCCAGCCCGGCCCCGCCCTCGTCGCGGCTGCGCCCTGTGTCGAGCCGGGTGAACCGGTTGAAGACGCGTTCGCGGTCCTGCTCGGGGATGCCGGGCCCGTCGTCGGTGACGGTCAGCACGCCGTCGCCGCTCAGCGCCACCTCGACCTTGGAGGTGGTGTGGCGTACGGCGTTGTCCATGAGGTTCGTCAGCACCCGGCTCAGGTCGAGGGCGTCGCCGGTCACCACGACCGGCTCGCAGGCGGCCAGCCGGGCCTCGGGATAGCGGTCGACGGTCTGGCGTACGACCTCGTCGAGGTCCACCGGCTCGCGCCGGGCCGGCACGCCGCCGCGCTCGTCGAGCCTGGCCAGCGCCAGCAGGTCCTCGGCCAGCCGGGACAGCCGCAGGGTGTCCTCCAGGACGCCCTCGGCGGTCTCCTGCCAGTGCTGGCCGTCGGGGTGGCCGAGCGCCACCTCCAGCTGCAGCCGGATGCTGGCCAGCGGGCTGCGCAGCTCGTGGGCGGCGTCGGAGACCAGCGCCCGCTGGCGCTGCTCGGCCTCCTCCAGCCGGGCCAGCATGTCGTTGAGCGTGGTGGCCAGCGAGTGCACCTCGTCACGTGACTGCGGCACCGGCAGCCGCCGCGACCGCGCGGTGTGCGTGATCTCCGCGGCGCCCCGGCGCAGCGCGGTGATGGGCCGCAGCGTGCGGCCGATCATCAGCCAGCTGGCCACCGCAAGCAGCACGATCAGCGCCGGGGTGCCGACGAACAGCACGCGCCCGGCCGTGGCCAGGCTGGTCTGGATCTCGCCGATCGGCCTGGCCGCCACCACGGTCTGCCCGCCGTCCGCGCTGAGCACGACGACCCGCAGGAACCCGGGCATCGCGTACGGCCGCCCGTCCAGCAGCGCCGCCTGCCCGCTCGCCAGCACCTTGGCCCTGGAGGGCGCGTCGAGCAGCGGGACCAGCCGGTCGGTGCCGTACGTGACGTGCGTGATCCGCCCGCGCGCGTCGATGACCTGCACGATCGTGCCGTCGTGCGTGGTGATCGGGCTGGTCAGCGTGCCCGCGTCGGCCGCCACCCGCACGGCCTGCGCGTGCTGCATGGTCGTGTCGTCGACGGTGGAGATCAGCGCCCTGTCCAGCACGCTGAGCAGCACCGACGCCGACAGCGCGAGGGCCAGCGCGAGCACCGCCGCGGCCGCCGCCGTGAGCCGGAAACGCAGCCCCTGCCGCCGCCACCAGACCAGCGGCGACTCAGCCACCGTCGCCCGCCAGCCGGTAGCCCGCGCCGCGCACGGTCTGCAGCGCGTTCCTGCCGAACGGGGCGTCGATCTTGCGGCGGAGGTAGCCGACGTAGACCTCGACCACGTTGGGATCGGTGTCGAAGGTGTCCCACACGTGTTCCAGGATCTCCGACTTCGACACCACCTCGTCCCGCCGCCGCATCAGGTACTCCAGCAGCGCGAACTCCCTGGGCGTCAGCTCGATCGCCTGCTGGCCCCGCTCCACCCTGCGCCTGGCCGGGTCCAGCGACAGGTCGCCGGCCAGCAGCACCGACGGCCGCCGCCCGGCGTCGCGCCGCATCAGCGCCCGCAGCCTGGCCACCAGCACCACGTACGAGAACGGCTTGGTCAGGTAGTCGTCGGCCCCCAGGTCGAGCCCGTCGGCCATGTCGTACTCGCCGTCCTTGGCCGAGAGCATCAGGATCGGCACCCAGTTCTCCTCCGCGCGCAGCTGCTTGCACACGTTGTAGCCGGACAGCCTGGGCAGCATGATGTCGAGCACGACCACGTCGTAGTCGCCCTGCCTGGCGGCGTGCAGCCCCTCCTCGCCGTCGTGCGCGAGGTCGACGGCGAACCCCTCGGCCTGCAGCCCGCGCTGGAGCGCGGCGGCCATCCGGCGCTCGTCCTCGACGACAAGTACTCTCATGTGGCGATTCTCCCGTTCCTGCGCTGAGACGACGCTGAGAAGGCTGAGAGCCGTCTCAGACTGTCTCAGGTCCACCACAGGATCGGTGACGCAGGCTCTGAGCATCGACATACCGTTAAGGAGTGAGATGCGAAGAGGTACGTTCGTGAGGTGGGGGGTCCCGGTCGCGGCGGTCGCCGTGATCGGAGCCGCGATCGGCGCCGGCCCCGTCATCGCCGCGGTGAGCGGCGAACCCGTGCTCCCCGAGCGCTCGGCCGAGCAGCTGCTCGCCGACGCCGTGGCGGCCACGCACAAGGAGGGCGGCATCCCACCCATGTCGGGCACCGTGCAGCAGACGGCCTCGCTCGGCATCCCCGCGCTGCCGGCGGCCGGCGGCTCGTCGCCGCTGAGCCTGCTGTCGGGCTCGCACGAGGTCAAGGTCTGGTACGGCGCCGCGGGCAAGCTGCGCGTGGCCATGCCGACCCAGCTCAACGAGACCAACCTGGTCATCAACGGCGGCCAGGCGTGGTACTGGGACAGCGCCACCAACACCGCCACCAAGCTGAAGATCAAGGAGGGCGCCCCCGAGCGGCCCGCCACGCCCGTCCCGCAGCAGACCGACCTGACGCCGCAGCAGCTGGCCCAGCGGCTGCTGGACGCGGCCGGCGAGCACACCGCGATCCGGGTGATCAACACGGCGGAGGTGGCCGGTCGCCCGGTCTACCAGCTCGTGCTCTCGCCCAAGGAGGAGGGCTCGCTGGTGCAGGAGGTGCGCATCGCCCTCGACGGCGAGACGTACGTCCCGCTCCAGGTGCAGGTCTACGCCAAGGGCTCGGCCGAGCCTGCGTACCAGGTGGGCTTCACGCAGGTGACGTTCACGCCGCCGGCGGCCGAGAACTTCACCTTCACCCCGCCCGCGGGCGCGAAGGTCGAGGAGCAGGAGGTCGGCTTCGAGAGCGGCAAGGACCAGCGGGCCGAGCACGCCGAGCACGTCGCGGGCGACGCGAAGGT
The DNA here is from genome assembly GCF_040676995.1 of Nonomuraea sp. NPDC049419. Taxonomy (NCBI): domain Bacteria; kingdom Bacillati; phylum Actinomycetota; class Actinomycetes; order Streptosporangiales; family Streptosporangiaceae; genus Nonomuraea; species Nonomuraea sp. NPDC049419. The sequence continues at coordinate 98,860 of NZ_JBFAQB010000022.1, forward strand.
CGTCGGCGAGGGCTGGGCGACGGTGGCGGTGCTGCCGTTCGACGCCGGCACCTTCGCCAAGGACGCCGCGAAGGCTCCCGAGAGCGAGTCCGGCGAGCAGCACGGTCCTGGCGGGTTCGGCTCCGACGCCGACCCGCAGGCGCTGATCGACGGCGTGCTGCAGAGCGCCACCCCGGTGAGCGGCACGTGGGGCTCCGGCAAGCTGATCAAGACGAAGCTCGTCACCGCCCTGCTGACCGACGACGGCCGCCTGCTGGTCGGCGCGGTCACCCCGGAGGAGATCACCAAGGCGGCGGGCCTCAAGTGACCGCGGTCATGCACGAAGCGGGGGCGCCCTCCGGGGCGGCCCCGCCCTCCGGGGCGGACGCGGCGATCGTGACCCGGGGGCTCACCAAGCGCTTCAAGGGCGGCCAGGTCGCCGTGGACGCCCTCGACCTGACCGTGCCACGCGGCTCGGTGTTCGGTTTCCTCGGGCCCAACGGCTCGGGCAAGACCACCACCATCCGCATGCTGCTCGGCCTCGTGGCGCCCACCTCGGGCGCGCACACCGTGCTCGGGATGCCGCCCGTGCAGGCGCTGCCCAGGGTGGGGGCGGTGGTCGAAGGGCCGGCCTTCTACCCGTACCTGTCGGGGGCCGCCAACCTCATGCGCTTCGACGCGGCCGACCCGACCGCGCCGCGCGCCACCGCCCGGCGGCGGGTCGCCGACGCGCTGGACCGGGTCGGGCTGTCCGGCGCCGCCGGCAAGCGCTACCGCAACTACTCGCTCGGCATGCGCCAGCGCCTCGCCATCGCCGCCGCCCTGCTCGGGCCGCGCGAGCTGCTCGTGCTCGACGAGCCCACCAACGGGCTCGACCCGCAGGGCACCCGCGAGGTGCGCGCGCTGGTCAAGGAGATCGCCGCCGACGGCACCACCGTGTTCGTCTCCTCCCATCTGCTGGCCGAGGTCGAGCAGATGTGCACGCATGCGGCGATCATGCGTACCGGGCGGCTCGTGGCGCAGGACACGATCGCCTCGCTCAGCGCCGGGCTCGCTGTCCGCATCCAGATCGAGACGCCGGACGCGGCAGGGGCCGCGCGGCTGCTCGACCGGCTCGGGCTCACCGACGTGCGGGACGAGGGCGCGCAGGTCACCGCGGAGCTGGGCGGGCACGCGCCGGAGCGGGTCAACGCGGCCCTGGTCGAGGACGGCATCGCCGTACGGGGGCTGGCCGTCGTACGGCCGAGCCTGGAGGACGTGTTCGTGGGACTGACAGGGGAGGGCTTCGATGTCGACGGCTGAGAACGGAGGACCGGCCGGCACCTCCACACTGGGCGGCCGCGCCCGCCGCACCCCCGGCCTGGTCCCGGTGACCGAAACCCTCCGCACCGCCGACCGCACCACCTCTGGGCCGGATGGGGTTGCCGGGCCGGATGGGATCATCGGGCCCGACGGGGCTTCCTCGGCTGGGGCTCCCGCGTCCAACGCCGCCCCTACCGGCACCACGGTCAGTGGCGGGGGCCGGGAGGCCGAGCTCGGAGGTGGAAGGGTCGTTGGTGGGGTGGGGCGGGGCGCCATGGCGTTCTGGCGGTTGCTGGGGTCTGAGCTGGGGCTGACGTTCAGGCGGCCGCGGAATCTGGTGATCCTGGCCGTGCTCGCTGTCGTGCCGGTCGTCATCGGGGTCACGCTGCGCGTCGTCGGCGGGGGCGATGAGGGCATGGGCGGCATCGTGCAGGATGTCGCGGGGAACAGCCTGATGCTGACGTTCCTGTCGTTCTCGTTCCTGACGCTGCTGCTGATGCCGGTGGCCGTGAGCGTCGTGGCGGGGGATGCGATCGCCGGGGAGGCGGGGGCCGGCACGCTGCGGTACCTGCTGGCCGCGCCCGCGGGGCGCACCCGGCTGCTGGTGGTGAAGTTTCTCAACGCGGCCGTCTACTCCTACGCCGTGACCGCCGTGGTGGCGCTGTCGGCGCTGGTGACGGGGCTGCTGTTGTTCCCGGCGGGGCCGGTGACGCTGCTGTCGGGGACCACCATCAGCATGGCCGAGGGGCTGCTGCGGATCGCCATCTGCGTCGGGTACGTCGGCGCCGGGATGGCCGCGCTGGCCGCGGTCGCGCTGGCGCTGTCGGTGTTCACCGAGGTGTCCATCGGCGCCATCGCCGGCACGATGGTGCTCATCATCGTCTGCCAGGTGCTGCGCGCGATCCCCGAGCTGGACGCGGTCACGCCCTACCTGCTGCCGACCAGGTTCACCGACTTCGACGCGGTGCTGCGCAGCCCCATCGACGTGGCCGTGCTACGCGACGGGCTGCTGGCGTTCGGGGCGTACATCCTGCTGTTCGGGTCGATCGCCTGGGCGCGCTTCTCGGGCAAGGACATCACCTCCTGAGCGCGCGCGGCGCTCCGGGAGAGCCTCCCGGAGCGCCGCAGGCTCAGGAGATCAGGCGGACGGACGGCGCCGCAGGCCGAGGAAGCCGACCACGACGCCGATCGCGCCGACCACCAGCCCGGCCCCGCCGAGCAGCCGCGCCGTCCCGTCGGACGACGCCCCGGACGCGGCCGCCGGCGCCACCGACGGTGTTGCGGCGACCGGAGCGGTGGCGGGGGCGGTGGTGGTGCCGGCCGTGCCGTTCGCGGCGGCGGCGGGCGTCAGCTTGAGCAGCGGCGCCGGGTGCTCGGGCTCGGAGCCGTCCGCCTTCGGCGCCTCCGACCAGTCGACGACCTCACCGTTCGAGTACGTCTGCTTCGTCGGGAACATCAGCGAGTCGACGCCCTCGGGCAGCTTGCCCATGGACACCTCGAACTCCTGGAACTGCCCGGGCTCGACCTTGCCCCCGGACCAGACGACCTTGGTGACGGCCTCGTCCAGCTCGCCGTACTCGGTCGTGACCGGCTTGGGCAGCTTGCCCTCGGTGACCTTGACGTCCCACCCGGGCACCGGCTTGACCGACACGAACGCCAGCGGATGGTCGGTGGGGAAGGACACCTCGATCTTGGTGGTCGAGGCGTTGTCGCGCTCGTTCGGCACCCGGAAGGCGACCTTGGTGAAGCCGCCCTGCTCGGCCGAGCCCGGCTGGATCGTGACGTGGGCGAGCGCGGGCAGGGCCAGGCCGGCGGTGAGGGCGGTGGCGGCGGCGAGCACGGTGACGGAACGGCGTAGGAAGGACATGCGGGAACTCCACTTGTATGGGGGGATGAAACAGGGGTGTCAGACGGTCAGGCGGGAAGTGGAGGACCGCGCCTGGCCACGCTGTGCCGGAAGGCGGGGCGCAGCGGGATGACCCTGGTGACGACGGGCGGCGCGCACCGCGGCCGCACCGGCGGTGCGGGCGGGACGAGCAGCGTGAGCCGGCGGCCGAGCCGGTGCAGCACCGACCAGAGCGCGGCCTCGCCGCGCGCCAGCCACAGCCCCGTGATGACGGTCGCCGTCAGGTGCGTGAGCAGCATGCCGGCGTTGACGGCGAGCCCGCCCTGCGCGTGCCCGTGCACGGACACGTAGGAGGCGCCCTCGCCGGCGAACAGCTCGTGCAACCCGATCTGCGCCCCGACCAGCGTGAGGTTGATCGTGCCCGCCGAGCGTTCCCTGCCGCACAGCGCCAGCCCCAGCAGGGAGACCCCGGCGAGGCCGAGCGCCGCGGCCCACGGAGCCGGCGCGGAACCGCCGCCGAGCACGTGGGCGAACGCGGCCAGCGCCACGCAGACGGCGGCGAAGGCGGCCGTCCGCGCGAACCTCAACGGGAGTTGCGCACGCATGGGTGTGCTCATGGTCTCACGGGGCAAGGTCTCTTGAGACCTCCGATTCCAAGCTGCCCAAGGGCTGGGCCGAAAATGGCATTTGTCGCTAGGGTCGTGCCGACCACGTCGACATAGAGGTGAGAACGTTGCGGCACTTAGCTGGATTGCTCGTCGGTTTAGTGGTGACGGCGGCCGTGCTCGGAGGCGGCGGGTGGGCGGTGCGGCACGCTCTCGACGTGGCGGCGGCGACCACGGCCGACGAGAAGACGATGTGGATCGCCTTGAGCTCGATGGCCGCCGTGGGGCTGGTCGTCGGTCTCGTGACCGCGGGCCGCATCTCGCCGCTCGCGACGTTCGTGCCCTCGATGGTGCTGCTGGCCTGGACGGTCGTGTACGCGCTCGACGTCAACAGGGCGCTCTCCCTCATCCCCACCGGGCAGTCGGTGAACCAGATCGTGCTCGAAGCAGGAGTGGGCGCCAAGACGCTGCTGACCAGCGGCGTGTACGCGCTGCTCGGCGTCGCCCTGTTCATCCCCGTGCTGATGCCGTCCAGATGGTCCAGGCGCCAGGACGATCTGGACGACGACTACGAGACCAGCCCCGAGGGCGGCTATTACTGACCCGCGCCCGTGTAGAGGCGGGTGACGACGTCCTCCAGTGACGACTGGCCGGGCGCGGTGGCCATCAGGTCGTCGAGCGTCCCGTCGAAGGCCAGCCGCCCGTGATCGATGAGCATCACCCGTCGGCACAACCGCTCGATGTCGCCGAGATCGTGCGTGGTCAGCAGCACGGTCGTGCCGCGCTCGGCGTTCAGCCGCAGCAGGAAGCCGCGGATGCCGGCCTTGCTGACCACGTCGAGCCCGATCGTCGGCTCGTCGAGCACCAGCACGTCGGGCGCGTGCAGCAGCGCCGCCGCGAGGTCGCCGCGCATGCGCTGGCCCAGGCTGAGCTGGCGCACCGGCGTGCTCAGGAACGCGCCCAGGTCGAGTGTCTCGGTCAGCTCGGCCAGCCGGGCGCGGAACGCCGTGCGATCTACTTTGTAAAGGTGCCGGATCAGCTCGAAGCTGTCCTTCAGCGGCAGATCCCACCACAGCGTCGTGCGCTGCCCGAACACCACGCCGATGCGCCGCGCCAGCGTCGTACGCCGCCGCGACGGCTCCAGCCCGGCCACCCGGACCGTGCCCGAGGTGGGGGTGAGGATGCCGCAGAGCATCTTGATCGTGGTGGACTTGCCCGCGCCGTTGGGCCCGAGGTAGCCGACGAACTCGCCGGCTGACACGGTGAACGACAGGTCGCGCACGGCGTGCACGACGTTCTTGCGCACCTTGAACGAGCGCCCGGCCCGATCGAGCTCGATCATCGTCAACTCCCCGTGGATCGGTAGTGGCGGACGCCCTGCCGCCAGGCCAGCGCGGCCAGCAGGGCGAGGGCCAGCGCGGCGGCCGGCCCGATGAAACGCATGAACTCGGGCGTGCCGAAGGGGTCGGCGCGGCCCAGCACGTACAGGCCCGGCTGCCAGTTGACGAACGCCAGCGGCAGCACGTACGTCACCCCCGCCACCAGGTCGCGGGCGTAGATGCTGAGCGGATACTGGTTGAGCTGCTGGCTGCCGTAGGTGAAGGCGTTGACCACCTCGGGCGCGTCGGTCAGCACGAACTGCACGGCGCCGGCCAGCGTCCACAGCGCCGCGAAGATGACGATGCCGGTGACCACCATGACGGGGATCATCCAGGCCCGCCGCACGTCGATGCCGAGTGCGGCGATCGCGTAGCCGAGCACCAGCGCGGCCTGCAGGATGCGGCCGATCCTGGTGGCGTTGAAGCGGTCGGTGGCCAGTTGCAGCCACGCGCCGACCGGCCTGATCAGGATCGTGTCGAGGGTGCCCGCCTTGATGTGCTGGCTGACCCGGTCGAGGTTGCTGACGAACGTGTCGCAGATCGTGAAGGAGAGGCTCGCGGCGCCGTACAGGAACAGCACCTCGTCGCGGGAGAAGCCGGCGAGGCTGGTGGTGTTGGCGAAGACGACCAGGATGACGCCCACGTCGATCGCGGCCGTGACGAAGCCGAGCAGGGTCATCATGGCGAAGGAGGCGGGGTAGGCCGCGGCGGCGCGGGTCCACGTCCAGATGAGCAGCAGGTACGTCCTAACCACCCTGGATCACCACCTTGTGGCGGATCGCCCGGGTGCCGAGCGCGCCGAGCCCGAGCAGGACGGCCGCCCAGAACGCCTGGAAGGCCAGCGCCTGCGCGGGGTCGGTCTTGCCGAGGTAGAGGTCGGCGGGCACCTGCACCATGGCGGCCCAGGGGAGCGCGGCGGCGATGTCGCCGAGCAGGCCGGGGAAGAGGTGCAGCGGCACCATCATCCCGGAGAAGAAGGTCATCAGGACCATCGACAGCACGGCCACGCCGCGGTCGTCGAGGAGCCAGCAGACCGACAGGGCGAGCAGGTAGCGCCAGGCGAAGCTGGCCACGACGGCGATGGACAGGCCGGCCAGCACCACGGCCCAGTGTCCGGCGTCGGTGGGGACCTTGATGCCGAACAGGGCCGCGCCGAGCAGCATCGGCGGGATGCCGCGGACGAGGAACAGGTAGGAGGCCCTGCCGAGGTCCTCGGCGAGCGACCACAGTTGCAGGGAGGCCGGGCGGACGAGGTCGAGCGCGATGTCGCCGCTGCGGATGCGCTCGGGGATGGCCAGGCCGCCGCCGAAGAGCTGCATCGGCGCGATGAACGCCTGGGTGAGGAAGCAGTAGGTGACGGCGTCGGTCACGTCGTAGCCGCCCAGCCCGGGGCGGGCCTGCCAGAGCGCGATGAGGATGTAGGCGCGCATGACGCCGAACACGCTGTTGGTGAAGGCGTCGGCGAGTGCGGCCCAGACGTAGGTGGCGTGCTTGCGGAAGCCGTACCGGACGAGCCGGGCGTAGAGCGGGATGGTTGGGCACCTCCGGGGGGTGATGGCACGGTGACGGTCCGTGCCCGGACCCGCACGCGGGCCTGCGGTCGGGAAGCACGGAATTATCCGTTGCGGCGGCGCGGGCGCGCAACGCGTTTTCTGTGCTCGGGTGCGGGGCCGAAATGTGCCGGTAAGAGATGAGTTACTTACTGGCCGGTAGGAACGCGATCTCCAGGGAAGGACTTCCTTGGAGGGTCACACAATGCGGATCGATACGGACGTGGTTCCCGACTACCCCCTGAGCTGGCAGGCTCGCGCGCTCACCGGCCTGATGTGGGGCACCGTCAAACCGGTCTCCAGCCTGCTCATGCGCCATCCGCTCGCGCTGGCCGGCGCCGCGCGGCTGGGCGAGCTCGGACGGGTCGTGCGGGTGCCGTGCCCCGAGCACGTCGCGCTCGCGCCCGCGGCGTTCTCGGCGTGCGGGGGCGAGTGGGTGCGCGCGGGGGAGGGGCTCGACGAGCGCAAGATGGTGCTCTACTTCCACGGGGGCGGCTATTTCTCGTGCTCGCCGCGTACGCACCGGTCCATCACCTGGAGGCTGTCGGCGGCGGCCAGGCGTCCCGTGCTCGCGCTCGACTACCGCCAGGGGCCGGTGCACAAGCTGGCCGACTCGCTGGCCGACGCCCTCGACGCCTACGACTGCGTGCTGCGCCAGGGGTACGCGCCCGAGGACGTCGTGCTGGCGGGCGACTCGGCGGGCGGCCACCTGACGCTGGCGACGCTGCTGGCGCTGCGCGACGCGGACCGCCCGCCGCCCGCCGCGGCGATCTGCCTGTCGCCGTGGGCCGACCTGACCGACATTCCGCGCAGGGAGAACCGCTGGCAGGACCCGATGCTGCCGGCGGGACGGGTGCGCTGGCTGGCCCGCCGGTGGACCTCGGGGCTCGACCCGTGGGACCCGCTGGTCTCGCCGGTGCACGGGGACTTCACGGGGCTGCCGCCGCTGATGATCGTGACGGGGTCGACGGAGGTGCTGCGCGACGAGGCGCGCCGGGTGGCCGCGCGGGCGCGTGAGTCGGGTGTGCCCGTGCGGTACGAGGAATGGCCCAGGATGCCGCACGTCTTCCCGATCCTGGCCGACGTGCTGCCGGAGGCGCGGCAGGCGTTCCGTCACATGGCGCGCTTCCTGAAGGAGGTGGCTGCGACGGGTTCCGCCACCGAGGACACGGCGGCGGCCTGATTTTTACCCGTCCTATTTGGGGGCAATGGCATACGCGGAGGAAAGAGAGCAGTGTAAGGTTAGGTATACCTAACTTGCTCAGGGGGACAGCTCATGGCGGAACAGCAGGTCGACCACCACCGGGGGATCGTGCAGCGGACCGAGCGCATCTCGCGTCACATGGTGCGCGTCGTCGTGGGGGGCGACGGGCTGGCGCACTTCTCGACCGACGGATGCACCGACCACTACGTCAAGCTCGTGTTCCCGTACGAGGACGTCGACTATCCGCGCCCGTTCAGCATGAAGACCTGCCGCGCGACGATGCCGCGCGAGCACTGGCCGCGGCTGCGCACCTACACCGTGCGCGCGTGGGATCCCGACGCCCTTGAGCTCACCCTTGACTTCGTCGTGCACGGTGACGAGGGCCTGGCCGGTCCCTGGGCCGCGCAGGCCACGCCCGGCGACGAGCTGATCATGCTGGGTCCCGGCGGCGGCTACGCGCCCGACCCCGGCGCCGCCTGGCACCTCCTGGTGGGCGACGAGAGCGCGCTGCCGGCCATCGCCGCCGCGCTGGAGGCGCTGCCCGAGGGCGCGCCCGCGCACGTGTTCGTCGAGGTGGACGCCCCCGAGGACGAGCTGAAGCTGGAGACCGCCGCCGACGCCCACATCACCTGGCTCTACCGGGGCGGCCGGCCGGTGGGCGAGCCGCTGGTCGCGGCCGTGCGGGCACTGGAGTTCCCCGGTGGTGACGTGCACGCGTTCGTGCACGGCGAGGCCGGGTTCGTCAAGGAGCTGCGCCGCTTCCTGCGGCTGGAGCGGGGGATCGGCCTCGACCGGCTGTCGATCTCCGGCTACTGGCGGCTCGGCGTGGACGACGAGGCGTGGCGCGCGGTCAAGAGCGACTGGAACCGCCAGGTCGAGGCCGAGGAGGCGGCGGCCATCGCGTCCTGACCCCCGGATGCGCTGTGCCACTTCAGACCGCTATGTCACTGCTTTTACTCACCTAGAGGGTACGACCGCCTTACCTCCAATACCCCTTATGTAAGACATGCGGAAAGCCTTCGCGGATGCCGCCACAGTGTGCTGTGCCAGGACACCGATCAGGGGAAGGCGGCCCGGATGGCGCGTGGTGCGAGCGGCATGCCTCCCGGCGTGCGACCGCTTACGGTGGGGGACCCGGTCATCATCGGCCGCTACCTGCTGCTCGGCCGCCTGGGAACGGGCGGGATGGGGATCGTCTACCTGGCCGAACACCCGCAAGGTGGCCTTGTCGCCCTCAAAACCCCGCATCCAGTGCATCTCAACGATGCCACGTTACGGGCCCGCTTCGCAGAGGAAGTCGCCTTCTCCCGCAGATTGCTGCCCTTCTGCACGGCCGCCGTCATCGAGGACGGCGCCGAAGGGGAGCGCCCCTACCTCGTCACCGAGTACCTTCCCGGCCCCGCGCTCTCCCAGGTCGTCCTGGCCGGCGGGCCGCTGACGCCCGACCTGGCGTACGGCGTCGCGCTCGGCGCCGCCGCCGCGCTGGTGGCCGTGCACGAGGCCGGTCTCGTGCACCGCGACCTCAAGCCGGCGAACGTGCTGCTGTCCCCCGGCGGGCCGCGGGTCATCGACTTCGGCATCGCCCGCGACGTGGCCGTCTCCGCCGCGCACACCCAGGCCGGGCAGGTCATGGGCAGCCCGGGATGGGTCGCGCCCGAGCGGCTGACCGGCGGGGCCGCGCTGCCCGCGTCCGACGTCTTCGCGTGGGGCTGCGTGGTGGCGTTCGCCGCCACCGGGCACCACCCGTTCGGCACCGGCGACGACGACGTGATCACCCGCCGCATCCTCTTCGAGCCGCCCCGCCTCGACGGCGTCCCCGCCCTGCTGCGCCCGGCCGTCGCCGCCGCCCTCGCCAAGGACCCCGCAGCACGCCCCGACTCCGCCGCCCTGCTCCGTGCGCTGCTGGCGTCCGGCGGCGTCGGCGCCCCCTGGGACCTGCGCCAGGCGGTGGCCGAGGTGCTCTCCACGATCTGGACGCCGCTCCCGCACCGGCTCGGGGGCGACCACTCAGAAGGCAGCGGTCCCGCCGCCCTCCTGGAGGGGGGTGGGCCGGCTCGGCTCTCAGGCGCGGGCGAGCCGGCCCTGACCCCCGTCGGGGACGGGCTCGCGGGGCCGACGGCCGGGGTGGACCGTTCCCGGCCGGCCAGGCGCGGCCGGCGGGCCCGGCAGCGCGCGCACCTCGGCCACGCGGGCTTCGCCGCGCTGGCGACCGTCTCCATCGCGGCGGTCACCGTCATCGCGGCCGCCGGCGGCGACGGCAGGAGCGCCGAGGGGGGCGCGCTGCCGCCCGGCGACCTGCCCGCCGTGGTGCAGACCTCGGGCAGCGCCCACTCCGCCATCAGGCCCACAGCCTCGGCCGGGCGCGGGGTGCCGGTCGTGCGCGCGGCGACGACGGCTCCGCCGCCGGGCACGTCCACGGTGATCGTCACGCAGACGATGACGAAGGGCCCGGTCAGAACGCTCACGCCGTCCTCCGGCAGCCCGTTCAGGCAACCTCGCACCCGCACCTTCGGCCCCGGCGGCCGGGACGGCGACGGCGGCCCCGGCGGTGGCGCCGACGAGCCGCAGACCTGCGCAGGCCCTGGCCGCCGCCCGGTCCCTCGCCGCGCCTGCCCCACTCCGTCGTCCTCGATCAGCACCATCCCTCAGGACGGCCCCGGCGAGCCGGAAAGCCCGTCCCCGGCCCCCTCGGAGACCCCGCCGACCAGCACCCCCACCCCGTGACGCTGAAAAGGTGAGGGCCGCGCCGGTGGTGGGGCCCCCACCATCGGCGCGGCCCGGTCGCCGGGGAACCGTCCCATGCCCTAGGACGTGTGCCGGCGAGCCTGTGCGGGGTCAGCGGGCGAACTGCTCCTCTTCCGTCGACCCCTTGAGCGCCGTCGTCGAGGAGTCGGGCGCCACGGCGGTGCTGACCAGGTCGAAGTAGCCGGTGCCGACCTCGCGCTGGTGCCGGGTGGCGGTGTAGCCGCGCGCCTCGGCGGCGAACTCGGCCTCCTGCAGCTCGACGTAGGCGCTCATGCCGTCGGTCGCGTATCCCTGGGCCAGGTCGAACATGCCGTAGTTCAGCGCGTGGAACCCGGCCAGCGTGATGAACTGGAACTTGTACCCCATGTGCCCCAGTTCGCGCTGGAACTTGGCGATGGTGGAGTCGTCCAGGTGCGCCTTCCAGTTGAACGACGGCGAGCAGTTGTAGGCGAGCATCTGGTCGGGGTACTCGGCCTTGATCGCCTCGGCGAAGGCGCGGGCCACGTCGAGGTCGGGCGTGCCGGTCTCCATCCAGAGCAGGTCGGAGTACGGCGCGTACGCCAGGCCGCGCGCCACGCACGCCTCCAGCCCGTTCCTGACCCGGTAGAAGCCCTCGGCGGTGCGCTCGCCGGTGACGAACGCCTGGTCGCGCGGGTCCACGTCGCTGGTCAGCAGGGTCGCGGCCTGAGCGTCGGTCCGCGCGATGACCAGGGTGGGCACGCCCGCCACGTCGGCGGCGAGCCGGGCGGCGTTGAGCGTCTTGATGTGCTGGCCGGTCGGGATGAGCACCTTGCCGCCGAGGTGGCCGCACTTCTTCTCGGAGGCGAGCTGGTCCTCCCAGTGCACGCCGGCGGCGCCGGCCGCGATCATCGCCTTCATCAGCTCGAACGCGTTGAGCACGCCGCCGAAGCCGGCCTCGGCGTCGGCCACGATGGGCGCGAGCCAGTGGGGCGCGTCGTCCACGCCCTCGGACCAGGTGATCTGGTCGGCGCGCAGCAGCGCGTTGTTGATGCGGCGCACGACGGACGGCACGGAGTCGGCCGGGTACAGGCTCTGGTCGGGGTAGGTCTGCCCGCTCAGGTTCGCGTCGGCGGCCACCTGCCAGCCGGACAGGTAGATGGCCTTCAGCCCGGCCCGCACCTGCTGCACCGCCTGGTTGCCGGTCAGCGCGCCGAGGCTGTTGACGTAGTCCTCGGTGTGCAGGAGGCTCCACAGCCGCTCGGCGCCGAGCCGGGCCAGCGTGTGCTCCTCCTGGACGCTGCCCCGCAACCTGATCACGTCATCGGCGCTGTAGGTGCGTTCGATGCCGGCCCAGCGAGGGTCGTTCTCCCATTCGTCCCGCAGCTGCTCAGCAGCTCCCTTGAGGCGATCGTTCACCGTTCACTCCTTCGGTCGTCCCCTGGGGCTCACGCCGAGTCTCTGCCCTCGCAAGCACCGTCAAATAGGGCAAACCACCGAGAAGAATCGCGATTCTTCCGTCTTTATGCATTGCTCGCGCGTATTCAGCAGTGAAGAATTCGCAACTTTTACCTTTGGCCTAGACCAATCCGCCGGGCGCATCGGGGCGGCGCCCGAACCCGAATCGGCATCGCGTTGAGGCTAGAAAATGACCGGAAATTCTGTCTAAGATCCCACTATGGCGCCCGTGCTGAGCGAAGAACCGCTGTCTTTGACGCAGGAGCTCGATCTGATCGCGTTCGGCCAGCGCCTGCGCCACCTGCGGAAACAGCGCGGGCTCACGCTGTCCGACCTCGGCTCGCGCGTCGGCCGGGCGCCGAGCCAGCTCTCCCTGCTCGAGAACGGCAAGCGCGAGCCCAAGCTCTCCCTGCTCAAGTCGCTCGCGACCGCGCTCGGCGTGCCCGTCGAAGAGCTGCTGCGCCGCCAGCCGCCCAACCGCCGCGCCCAGCTGGAGATCGCCCTGGAGGAGGCCCAGCGCGACCCCGTCTACGCCGGCCTCGGCCTGCCCCGGCTCAAGGTCTCCGCCCGCGTGCCCAACGACGTGCTCGAACACATACTCGGCCTGTACGGCGAGCTACGCGCCCGCCAGGCCAGGGGCACCGCGACGCCCGAGGAGGCCAGGGTCGCCAACGCCGAGCTGCGCCGCCGCCAGCGCGAGGTGGGCAACTACTTCCCCGAGATCGAGAAGGCCGCCGCGGAGGCGCTCGACGCGGTCGGCTACCGTACCGGCGCGCTGTCGCAGAGCATGATCCAGAGCGTGGTCACGCACTTCGGCTACACCGTGCACACCGCCCAGGACCTGCCGCGATCGGTGCGTTCCATCACCGACCTGCGCCACCGCCGCATCTACGTCAAGCACGAGCAGCTCGGCATGCACACCCCGCGCACGATCCTGCTCCAGACGCTCGGCCACCTCGCGCTCGGCCACGACAAGCCGCGCGACTTCGCCGACTTCCTGCGCCAGCGCACCGAGGCCAACTACTTCGCCGCCGCCGTCCTGGTGCCGGAGAAGGCCGCCGCGCTCTACCTCCAGGAGGCCAAGTCCGACCGGGCGCTGTCGGTGGAGGACCTGCGCGACGTCTTCGCCGTGTCGTACGAGATGGCCGCCCACCGCTTCACCAACCTCGCCACCCACCACCTCGGCCTGGTCTGCCACTTCGTGCGCAACGACGCGGGCGGCACCATCTACAAGGCGTACGAGAACGACGGCATCGTCTTCCCCGCCGACGAGCAGGGTGCCATCGAGGGGCAGCGGATGTGCCTGCAGTGGTCGGGGCGGCAGGTGTTCGCCTCGCCCGACCGGTTCTCCGTCTACTACCAATACTCCGACTCGCCCACCGGCACCTACTTCTGCGTGGCGCACGTCGATCCGTCGCGCGAGCGGGACTTCGCGATCACGCTCGGGGTGCCGTACAAGGAGTCGCGCTGGTTCCGCGGGCGTGAGACGACCAACCGCACCCGCTCCAACTGCCCCAACGGCGACTGCTGCCGCCGCCCGCCCGCCGAGCTGGCCGAGCGCTGGGAGGGCTACGCCTGGCCGTCGGCCCGCGCCAACAGCCACGTGCTGGCCGCGCTGCCGCCCGGGTCGTTCCCCGGCGTGGACGAGGCCGACGTCTACACGTTCCTGGAGCGGCGCGCGGCGGGCAGCTGAGGCTTCAGGCCCGGCCCCTGACCCGCGACCACCACGTCGCCGCCCGGTCGAGCACCTGGTCGCAGCGGTAGTACAGGCCCGGCGGCACGTGCGGGAGCACGGTCGAGTGCCGCCGGCCGAGCAGGGTGAGCAGCTGCTCGGGGGGCAGCTTCGCGTAGCGCGGCAGGTTCTCGTACCAGCGGGCGCTGTAGCGCGCCGCCTTCTGGGCGCGCCGGATCGTCGCCTGCCGGCCCCGCTCGTAGCCGGCCAGCGCCGCGGCGAGGTCCTTCTCGGTGGTGAGCGAGTGCACCAGGTGGGCGGCGTCGCCGAGGGCGAGCGCGGTGCCCGCGCCGATGGAGTAGTGGGTGGTGTGCGCGGCGTCGCCCATGAGCACGAGGTTGCCGTGGTGCCAGCGCTCGTTGGTCACCGTACGGAAGTTCAGCCAGCGGGCCCGCTCACCGGCGTCGTCGCGGCCGATCAGCGGATGGCCGTCGAGGATGTCGGCGAACAGCTTCTCCAGCAGCGCCAGGCCCTCGGCGTCGGCCGCCCGGTCGAGGCCGAGCCCCTCCCACGTCTCGGGCGAGCACTCGATGACGCAGGTGCTGTGGCCGGCGTCGTAGCCGTAGCCGTAGCACCAGATCCAGCCGTGCGGGGTTTCGGCGAAGGAGAACGTGAACGGCCCGAACACCTTGGTCGTGCCCAGCCACAGGTAGGCGTTGCGGCCGAGCGCGACGGCGGTGCCGAAATGGCCGGAATGCCGCTCGCGCAGCGCGCTGTGGACGCCGTCGCAGGCCACGATCAGGTCGGCGTCGGACAGCTCCTCCTCGCCGGTGATCTCCCGCCCGTACTCGATCCGCACGCCGAGCGAGCGGGCCCGGTCGGCGAGGATGCCGAGCAGCAGGTTGCGGCCGATGCCGAAGCCGCCGTCCCAGTGGCCGACGCGGGCGGGCGGATGCTCGCCGACCCGCGCCACCCACGACTTCCAGCGCACCGAGCCGTCACGGATCGCCCGCGCGGACTCCGGGTCGATGGCGCGCAGCTTGGCGTACAGCTCGTCCCAGTACGTCACGCCCCACCCGTACGTCGAGCCCTCCGGATAGCGCTCGTAGACGGTGACCTCGTGCGCCGGGTCGGTGCGCTTCAGCAGCAGCGCGAAGTAGAGACCGGCGGGACCACCACCGACGCACGCGACCTTCATCCCCGAACCCCCTGATGTGACGCAATGCCATCAATCCATTCCAGAGGGTAACAGGTGGGCGCGTCCCGCCCGTGGAGGCGGGCTCACGACGGTTCGTTCAGAGGACCAGGTCGACCCCGTAGCGGTCCAGCCAGTAGTGGAGCTGGACGAACCGCTCCAGCGCCGCCCTGCTCCCCGGCGAGGCCGGTTCGTCGACGGTCGCGCGGGCCTTCGCCCAGTCGACCAGCCGCCCTGCGGGCGAGCTTTTGAGCTCCAGCAGCTCGCGGGCCCGTTCGCGCAGCGCCTCGTCGTACGAGGGATCCTGGGTGGCCGGGTAGGGGCTCTTGATCCGCTGCAGGATGCTGTCCGGCAGCAGGTCGGCCGAGGCCGCCCGCAGCAGGCTCTTCTCCCGCCCGTCGAACGTCTTGATCGCCCACGGCGCGTTGAAGACGTACTCGACCAGGCGGTGGTCGCAGAACGGGACGCGCACCTCCAGCCCCACGGCCATGCTCATCCGGTCCTTCCTGTCGAGCAGGATCTGCACGAACCGGGTCAGGTGCAGGTAGCTGATCTCGCGCATGCGCCGCTCGTGCCCGCTCTCGCCCGGCAGCCGCGGCACCTCTTCCAGCGCCTGCCGGTAGCGCTCGGCGCGGTAGCCGGGCAGGTCGAGCAGGCGCAGCAGGTCGTCGTGGAACAGCCGCTCGGCCCCGGCGTGCGCGGCGGTGGCCGGGCTGGCCAGCCACGGGAACGTTTCGGCCGCCACCGACTCCGGGTCGTGGAACCACCGGTAGCCGCCGAACACCTCATCGGCCGACTCGCCCGACAGCGCCACCGTCGAGTGTCCCCTGATGGCCTTGAACAGCAGGTACAGCGACGTGTCCATGTCGCCGACGCCCATCGGCAGGTCGCGCGCCCGCAGCACCGCCCACCGCACCGCCGGGTCCATCAGCGCGCCCGAGTCGAGCACGATGTCGCTGTGGTCCGCGCCCGCGTGGCGGGCCAGCTCGTGCACGTACGGCGTGTCGGGGGTGGAGCGGGTGAGGTCGGGCTTGAAGTTCTCGCTGTAGCCGGTGAAGTCCACCGAGAACGAGCGCACGGTGCCGAGACCCTGCTCGCGCAGCAGCTTGGCGGCCAGCGCGGTGACCATGCTGGAGTCGAGGCCGCCCGACAGCAGCGTGCACAGCGGCACGTCGCTGATGAGCTGCCGGGTGACGATGTCGTCGAGCAGCTCGCGGACGGTCTTGACGGTCGAGCCCACGTCGTCGGGGTGCTCGCGGGAAGCGAGCCGCCAGTAGCGGCGCTTGACGATGCCGTCCCTGGAGACCCGGACGACCTGGCCGGGGCGCACCTCGTACAGGCCGGACAGGATGCCGTG
The DNA here is from genome assembly GCF_040676995.1 of Nonomuraea sp. NPDC049419. Taxonomy (NCBI): domain Bacteria; kingdom Bacillati; phylum Actinomycetota; class Actinomycetes; order Streptosporangiales; family Streptosporangiaceae; genus Nonomuraea; species Nonomuraea sp. NPDC049419. Next base: position 115,110 of record NZ_JBFAQB010000022.1, read on the forward strand.
CTCAGGCGTCTTGACGAACGCCAGCAGCTCGCGCAGCCCGTCCATCTCCAGCACGCGCCTGGCCAGCGGGTTGGCCAGGATCGCCTTCGGCTCCGAGCCGAACAGCACGCCGTGCGCGGTCGGGTAGTAGTAGAGCGGCTTGATGCCCATGCGGTCGCGCACCATGAGCAGCCGTTCGGCGCGCGGGTCCCAGACGGCGAAGGCGTACATGCCGTTGAGGTGCTCGGCCAGGTCCTCGCCCCACTGCAGGTAGGAGCGCAGCAGGACCTCGGTGTCGCTGCGGGTGCGGAAGGCGTGCCCGTGTCCCTCCAGCTCGGCGCGCAGCTCCTCGAAGTTGTAGATCTCCCCGCTGTACGTCAGGACCGCCGCCTCCCGGCCCTCCTCCCGGCCCTCTTCCCGGGCCACCATCGGCTGCCGCCCGCCGGCCAGGTCGATGATGGCGAGCCTGCGGTGCCCGATGGCGGCGTGCGGGGCCAGCCACAGCCCTTCGTCGTCGGGCCCCCGGCAGGCCATCGTGCCGGTCATCTCCTGCGCGGTCCGCCGCTCCTGCCGCAGGTCACGCTCGAAGTCCACCCAGCCGGCTATGCCACACACGTCGATCTCCCGTCGTCCCAGGATCGGAGGTGTGCCCGCCATCGGGTAGAGCGTTGGGCAAAACCCGTACAAACTTGGTCAACGCGGGCGGGCGATCACCCGGCAGCCCGCGCCGGGCGAGTTCGAGACCGCCTTCCACCTGACCGGCTCGTCGCCTGGCCAGGCCGGTGACAGCGCCAGCTCGCGGGTGAAGACCTGCAGGAACGTGCGCATCTGCACCATCGCCAGGCGATCGCCCAGACAGGTGTGCGCGCCGCCGCCGAACGGCATCCACCCATAACCCGCCGGCCGGCCGTCGAGCCAGCGTTCGGGGCGGAACGTGGCCGCGTCGGGATAGAGGGCCGGGTCGTGGTGCAGCGTCCGCAGGTGCACGATGATCGTGGTGCCCGGCGGCAGCAGCCTGCCGCCCAGCTCGAACGGCCGCCTGACCACCCGGCCGAAGAACGCCACCGGCGGGCGCACCCGCAGCGCCTCGTACGTCACCGCGCTCGCGTACGCGTCGCCCTCGCCCAGCTCGCTCTCGCCGGTCACCCGCCGCAGCACCTCGGGATGGCGCACCACCCGCTCGAACACCCAGGCCAGACCGTTGGCCGTGGTCGTACGCGCCCCCGCGATCATGCTCATCACCTGGTCACGCACCACCGCGCGGGGCAGCGGCGCATCGTCGTCGTCGCGCGCCCGCAGCAGCGCCCCGAGCAGGTCGTCGCCCTCGTCGCCGGCCCCGAGCCGCCGGTCGATCTCGCCGTGGATCAGCCGGTCGCAGGCGTCCTTCGCCCGCTGGTACGCCGGCCACCAGTCCAGCGCCCCCGCGTGCCGCAGCGCGTAGCGGACGGTGATCTCGTAGGAGTCGGCCCGCCTGAACAGCTCGCGCAGCGGCACCCGCCAGGCCCGCTGCCGCTCAGGCGAGAGACCCATGGTGAGCTCCAGGACCGCCTCCATCAGCGCCCCGTGCAGCAGGGGCCGCAGCGGGAACGGCACGCCGGCAGGACACCGGGCCGCCGCCCGCAGCGCGAGCCGCTCCGTGGCCGCGCGCAGCCGCTCGGGCACCCGGTCGCGGACCGACGGCGCCATGAGCGTACGGATCTCGCGATGCTCGGCCCCCTCCAGCCTGGCCAGCCCGCTCGGCCCGATGACCGGCTCCTGCACCCGGTTCGCCGGGCCCGCCGCCACCACGCCGGCGGGCGCCCGCATCACGGCCCTGACCAGCGCGGGATCCGACACCAGCACCGCCCGGCCGATGCCGGGGAACCACAGGCCGAACATGCCGCCCGTACGGCGCAGCCTGCGCTCGACCACGCCGTCGCCGGTCAGCAGCGCGGCGGGCAGCACGCCGCTGCCCAAGAAGGTTTCCCAGAACCGGGGGCTCCTGCGGCAGACCGTCACGAGAGAGTAACTTACCGTCATGCGACATACCCGCAGTGTGATTCCGGATACTCCCGCGGCCGGCGCGACCGCCCGGCCGGTACGCGACCGGCGCGGGCTGCGGGCGTTCGTGGAGCTGCCCTACCTGCTGCACGGCGACGACCCGCACTTCGTGCCGCCGCTGCGCGGCGAGTGCCGGTGGCTGCTCGACCGGCGCCGCAACCCGTTCTTCGCCTACGGCGACGCCGAGCTGTTCACCGTCACCGCCGGCGGGCGGGTGGCCGGCCGCGTCGCCGCCGTGCACAACCCGCGGCACAACGCCGCCCACGGCGGCCGCGACGGCTTCTTCGGGCAGTTCGCCTGCGCCGACGATCCCGCCGTCGCCGCCGCGCTGCTCGGCGCCGCCGCCCGGTGGGCGCGCGAGCGGGGTCTGACGAGCCTCGCCGGGCCGGTCAACTTCACCATGAACGACGAGTGCGGGCTGCTCGTCGACGGCTTCGACGAGCAGCCGGCCGTGATGATGCCGTACAACCCGCCCTACTACCGCGACCTGCTCGAAGGGTGCGGGCTGCGCAAGGCGAAGGACCTGTGGGCGTGGCGGCGCGGCCCCCACCGGCTCGGCGAGCGGCTCGCCCGGGTCGCCGAGCGGGCGCGGCGGCGGCACGGCCTGACCGTACGCCCCCTCGACGGCCGCCGCTTCGCCGCCGACATCGACCGGGTCAAACACGTCTACAACGACGTCTGGCGCCACAACTGGGGCTTCACCCCGATGACCGACGCCGAGTTCGCCGCCACCGCGCGGCGCCTGCGCTCCGTCATCGACCCCCGCCTCATCCAGCTCGCCGAGGCCGGCGGCGAGCCGGTGGGCGTCGCCCTGGTGCTGCCCGACCTCAACGAGGCCCTGCCCGCCGCCCGCGGCCGGCTCACCACGTGGGGCCTGCCGATCGGCCTGCTCCGGCTGGCGCGCGCCGCCCGCCACGTCCGCCGCACCCGCGCGGTGCTGTTCGGCGTCGTGGAACGCCTGCGCGGCCAGGGCGTCGAAGCCGTCCTGTACGCCGCCGCGTACGACGCGATCCGCGCCCGCGGGCCCGTCGACTGCGAGCTGAGCTGGACCCTGGAGGACAACGACGCGGTCAACCGCTACCTGGCGGCCGACGGCTGCGTGCGCACGAAGACGTACCGCATCTACCGGCGCGAGCTGTGAGGCGCGTACTCGTCACCGGCGCTACCGGTTTCGTGGGCGGTCACCTGGTCAAAGCGGCGCTCGCCCGGGGGCACGCGGTCACCGCGCTGGCCCGGCCGTCCGCGAGGGCCGCCGCGCTGCGCGCGCTGGGCGTGCACGTGGTGGAAGGCGACCTGGTCACCGGGCGGGGCGTCGAGGAGGCGGTACGCGACGCCGCCGTGGCCGTCCATCTGGCCGCCGCCGTCAAGGCCAGGAGCGCGGCCGAGCTGTGGGCGGTCAACCACGACGGCACCGCCCGGCTCGTCGAGGCGCTGGCGGCGCGGCGCGTACCGCCCCGGCTGGTGCACTGCTCGTCGCTGGCCGCCGCCGGTCCAGGAGGCAGGGGGCCGGTGTCGGCGTACGGTGCGAGCAAGCGCGCCGCCGAGGACGCGATCCGCGCGCACGCCCACCGCGTGCCGTCGGTCGTCCTGCGCCCCGGCATCGTGCACGGCCCCGGCGAGCCCGCCCTGCTGCCCGCCCTGCTCCCGCTGGTCAGGCTCGGCCTGGTGCCTCGGCCGGGCCGTGCCGCGGGCCGCTACAGCATGATCCACGTGGCCGACCTGTGCGCCGCGCTCCTCGCCGCCACAGAACGCGGCGCCACCGTACGCCACGACGACCCATCGGCCGGCGTCTACCCGCTCAGCGACGGCGTCGCCCACCACTGGCCCGGCATCTGCGCCGCCATCGCCGCCGCGCTCGGCCGCCGCACCCCGGCCGTCCTGCCGATCCCCCTCCCCGTCATGGCCGCCATCGCCACGCTGGCCGAGCTGCTGGGCCGCACCCGCCACACGGTGCCCGCCCTCAACCGCGACAAGGTACGCGAAATGCGCCACTCCGACTGGACCTGCACCTACGACGCCGCCGCCCGCGACCTGGGCTTCATCCCGTCCCTCACCCTCGCCGACGGCCTGAAAGCGGCACTCGCCTCCGAAGGATCCGACCTGCCGTGACCTCCCTTCTTCCCGCTGTACCGCTGACCTTGGGCGACCACTACGTGCTGAGCCTGGCGCGGGCGGCGACGGCCGACTCCCGCATGCACATGGCCGTCGCCGCCCACCTGCCCGGCGGCCCGCCCGCGCCGCCGGACCTGCACGAGCAGATCGCCGCCACCGCAGGACGGGCGCCCGTCCTGCGGTACCGCCTGACCGGCGCGGGGCGGCACGCCGCATGGGCGCCCGATCCGGGCTTCGACCCGGCCCGCCACGTCACCCACCACCGCCTGAGACCGGGGCAGGACGTCGCCCAGGCGGCCCTCGACCTCATCGCCGAACGCCCGCTGCCCCGCCACCGCCCGCTGTGGGACCTGCTGGTGCTGCACGGCCACACGCCGGGCGAGCACGTCCTGGTGCACCGCGTGCACCACGCCTTCCAGGACGCCCTGGGCCTGCTCAGCGGCATCAGGGCGCTGACCGGCGACGAGCGCCTGCCGCATCCGGCGCCCGAGCCGCCCGCCAGGGACGCGCCCGCGATCCGCGGGACGCTCGCCGACCTCGCCAGACTGGCCGCACCGCTGCCACGCTGGCACCCGTCGAAGCCGCCCGGCGGCCAGGGCCCGCGCCTGCTGACCGTGCCGCTGGAGGCCGGGGCGCTGCGCGAGGTCGTCCAGCGCACCGGCACGACCGTCACCCAGGTCATGCTGGCGCTGCTCGCCGGCGCCCTGCGATCGTGGCGCCCGCAGGTGTGGCGCTCGCGACCGGGGATCACGGTGAACCTGCCGGTCAGCGTACGGGGACCGCGCAACCACGCGGCGCTGGGCAACCACGTCGGCGTCTTCCCGGTCACGCTGCCGTGCGGCGAGCCGGCACCGCACGCACGGCTGCGCGCGATCGCCGACCAGACCACGCTCGCTCTGATCAGCCGGCAGCGCCGCCGCATCCGGGCCCTCTACCGGCTGCCCGCCGCCGTGTCCAGGACGGCGTTCGGCACCGCCATGCCGCTGGTGGCGCGCGGCGCGCCGCGCCGGCTCGACGTCGGCACCATCCGCATCACCGGCGAGTTCCCCGCCGCCCGCGAGCTCTTCCTGTGCCCGCCGCTGGCCCCCGGCGTCTCCGCCATGATCACCCTCCTGTACGGCAGGGGCGCCGCGTCGGTGTGCGGCGTGTTCGACGCCTCCGTCGACGGCCCCGGCGAGGTCCTCGCCCTGGTCACCCACGCCCTGACCGAACTGCACGCCGACGTCGGGAAAGGCCACCGGTGACAGCGGTCAGGCGGTGGTACGGGCGTCGCGCCTGGGACGGTGGCCGGTCACCTCGTGGCCGGCGTCGGGGCGCAGGAGCAGCATCAGCAGGGCGCCGGCCAGCGCGATCGCGCCGCTGACGTAGAAGGCCAGAGAGAAGTCGCTCTGCGTGAGGGGCGTGGCGGCGGGACCGTGGGCGACCTGGAGGACGATCGCCGCGACCGCCACTCCGAGAGCCACCGAGATCTGCTGCGTCATGCTGAACAGCGTCGAGGCCGAGGCCCGGTCGGCGGAGCCGATGTCGGCGAACGACAGCGTGTTGATCCCGGTGAACTCGATCGACCGGGTGGCCCCCGCCACGAACGCCACCGCGGCCCCCACGACGAACCCGGTGCGCGCGTCCAGCAGCCCGAACGCCGCGATCGACAGCCCCACCCCGATCCCGTTGCACACCAGCACCGTACGGAAGCCCAGCCACCGCATCAGCGGCGTCGTGATCACCTTGATGACGAGGTTGCCGAGGAAGTACACGAGCACGAGCTGCCCGGCCTCCAGCGGCGTCAGCCCCCACGCCTCCTGGAGCATGAGCGGCAGCAGGAACGGGGTCGCGCTGATCGCCAGCCGGATCAGGTTGCCCGCGTGCAGGCTCGCCGCCGCGAACGTGGGCACCCGCAGCGGCCCCAGCCCGACCAGCGGGTACGCGGCGCGCCGGAACCACCGCACGGCCCCCGCGCCCACGAGCAGCCCGACGGCCAGCAGGGTGAGGTCCAGCCCGATGAGGGAGGGCTGCGCCAGCTCGGACAGGCCGTAGATGGTCAGGCTCAGCGACGCGACGATGAGGACGGTGCCGACGCGGTCGAGCGGCTTGGGCTCGCTGTCGCGCACGCTCGGCACGTACGCCAGCACGAGGACGGTGCCGGCCAGAGCGAGCGGCGCGTTCAGCAGGAAGATCCACTCCCAGCCGTACCAGGTGGTCAGGGCGCCTCCGAGCACCGGGGCGATGACGGGGGCGAGCAGCGCCGGCCAGGTGATCAGCGCGGTGGCGCGCATCAGGTCCTGCTTGCCGGCGTTCTTGAGCACGATGATGCGGCCGACCGGCACCATCAGCGCGCCACCGGCACCCTGCACGACGCGGGCGAGGACGAACTGCCATAAAGCCGTGCAGGCCGCGCAGGCGATCGAGGCCACGCCGAACACCACGATCGCGATCGCGAACACGCGCTTGGCGCCGTACCGGTCCGACAGCCAGCCGCCCAGCGGGATGAAGGCGGCGCCGGCGACGACGTAGGCGGTGATGCCGATGTTGACGCTGACCGCGTCCACGCCGAACGTCTCGGCCATCTGGGGGAGCGAGGTGTTGATGATCGTGGTGTCGAGGTTCTGCATGAACCACGCCATGGCCACGATCAGGGCCACTCGCAGGGGAGCCTTTCCCTCTGCCGCCGCCTGGTCGTCCCGAGACACCTCCGCCATGTCCTCCCCGTGGTACGCCGCGGCGGGGCCCGAGCGTCGCCCCGAAGGCACAACTCTAACCATGCCTCTCATGACGGAAACGTCCGCCCACCCCTACGGCGAGCACCCTCCGGCCGCGGAAAGGGCCGCGGCCGGAGGGGTGATACAGGGACGCGCGCCGCCGGTGCCCCTCGGCATCGCGCTCCCGCAGGAAGGCGCGAGACGTCAGCCGGCGCGGAGGTCGCGAAGAGCCGTCCGGTACGCGGAGCCGGCCATCGCGAACACCTCCAGCATCATCGGCATCCGCTCGATCCCATGACGCAGCGCGAGCGCTTCGAGGTGTTTCCTGGTGGACGTGCACGCGGCCTCGTACACCTCGAGGCCCTCGGGCACCAGCTCCACGGTCACCATGCGGCGGTCGCGCTCGCCGCGCACGCGCCGCGCGTAGCCGCCCTTCTCCAGCCGGTCGATGAGCCGGGTCGTCGACGCGGACGGCAGCCCCAGCTCCTCGGTGATCGTGCCCACGGGCAGCGATCCGCGCGTCTCCAGCAGCATGATCGCGGCCACGTCGGCGGGCTGCAGGCCGAGCCGGTCGGCGAGCGCGTCGTTGTGCAGCAGGATCGCGATCACGAACTCGCGGAAGACGTCCTCTGGCTGCTGCGCGGAACCCACTTCGTCACCCTACTCCCCATCGATGTATCTTCGAAGTGAAGATTTATCGAATCGGAGAAATCATGAACGTCATCGTCATCGGTGGGGGAGTCGGCGGGCTCGCCATCGCACGCGTGTTACTGGCCGCAGGGCACCGCGTCCGCGTGTACGAGCAGGCGCCGGAACGCCGCACCGGCGGCAAGGCGCTCCTGGTGTGGAGCAACGGCAACGCCATACTCGACGACCTCGGCATCTCCCTGGCCGACGCCGGGGCCCGCATCGACAGGATCGACGCGCTCACCTCGACCGGCAGGCTGCGCACCACCATGGACCTGGCCCACGCCGCCGCCCGCTATGGCTTCCCGACCAGGGCCGTGCCGCGCCGCCACCTGCTCGACCGGCTGGCCGCCGGGCTGCCGGACGGCGTCGTCCGCCACGGCATGGCCTGCCGGGACGTGCGCCAGGACGCGGACGGCGTCACCGCCACGTTCGCCGACGGCTCCACCGCCACCGCTGACGTGCTCGTCGGCGCCGACGGGCACCACTCCGTCGTACGCCGGCACCTGTGGGGTGAGGGGACCGTGCGGCCGGCCACGTTCGGGACCTGGCAGGGGCTGAGCCCCATCGACATCGAGATCACCGACACCACCAGGCACCTCGTGATCAGCGGGCCGGAGGGCGCGTGCGGCCTCATGCCGGCGGGGGAGGGGCTGCTGCAGTGGTGGTTCGACGTGCGCTGGTCGCCCACCGGCCCGCGGCCCGCCGCGCCCCTGGCCGAGCTGCGCCGGCGGTTCGGGCACTGGCGCTCGCCGGTCTCCGACGTGCTGGCCGCCGCCGAGGAGGAGGACCTGGAGTTCTTCGGCCACCACTGGAACAAGGTGCCCGCCGTGTGGGGCGCGGGGCGGATCACGCTGGCCGGCGACGCCGCCCACACCATGCCGCCCACCCTCGGCCAGGGCGCCAACCAGACCCTGGAGGACGCCTGGGTGCTCGGGCGCGCGCTGGCCGGCGAGGGCGACCCGGCGGCGCGGCTGCGCGCGTACGAGCGGGCCCGCTACCCGCACATCTCCCTGGTCTCCCGGCTCGCCAAGCGCAACCCGGCGAACTGGCGCACCCCTCCCATGCTCGCCCGCCTGATCCCGGAGACGGTGCAGACCCGGATGCTGGCCCGCTTCAGCAACCGCCTCACCACCGCGACCGGCTGACCCACCGTCGGTTCGTCTCCTTCCGCCGGCCCGGGCAGAGCGCGCACCTCGCCCCACGAGTACAGAGGAGCGGTGGATGTGTCGAAATAGGGGCCGGACAGTGAGAAGCCACTTACTAAGTGTGTTCGACTGATGACTGTGCGTATAGCGTCCCGTGGTGTTCCAGCAAGAACGACAGAAGGAGCATCATGAGAGTCCTCAGCATGATCGCCGCCCCCGCGCTCGCCGCCGGCCTCCTGGCGGTGCCCGCCGCGACCGCGCAGGCCGCCGCGCCTGCCTGTCACGCCCACGTCTGCCTGTGGACGGGCGCCAACTACACGGGTGCCGTCTACACCTGGTGGGAGGCCAACGGCAACAGGTCATCGGCGGCACGCACGCCGACAACGTGGGCTCGTTCGTCGCCACGAGCGGAGCCTGCTTCGTCGACACGGCCGACACCGAGTGGACCTGGCGGGCCAAGCGCCTGGCGTCGCGGGGCGACTACAGCTCCAACTACCGGGGCAGGTTCGGCGGCGTGATGGACCGCATCGCGCCCGCCCGTTACTGCTGATCGACGATCCACCGGCGGCCGAGACAGCCGCCCCCGGCCGTGCCCCCCGCAGTGCCCCCGGTCAGGCGGTGTAGAGGGAGGCGACGGCAGCGAGGACGCGGTCGCGGGCGACCTGGCCGGGGGTGACGCCGGTCAGCACGTACGCGGCCAGCCCCTCGGCCAGCGCCACCAGGGAGAGCGCCGCCGCGTGCGGATCGAGCCCGGCGTCGACGCGCCCGGCCTGCTGGTCCCTGCGGACCAGGTCGGCCATCTGGCCGTGGAACTCGGCGTAAAGGACCCGCATCCGGGCCGCGATCGCCTCCTCGGCGAAGGCGAAGGCGTGGAACGACTGCCGCACCCGCATGTGGGCCTCGCTGACGGCGTCGTACGGCACCAGCTCGGTCAGCACGGTCGTGAGCACGAGACGGGGGTCGGCGGCGCCGAGGTCGGCCCCGGCCTTGTCCCTGATGCGCGCGGCCGACAGCGCGTTGCCCCGCTCGAACGCCGCCTCGATGAGCTGCCGCTTGGCGGGAAAGTAATGCTGCACCCGTCCAGGGGAGATGCCGGCCTGCGCGGCCACCTCGGTCAGCGAGACGGCGCCGAGACCGCGCTCGGCGACGATCGCGAGCACGGCATCGGCGATCTCGGCCCGCCGCTGCTCGTGATGGGCGCCAGGCCCCCGAGTGCGCCGATGTGATCGCATCGATCAGAGTCTAGCGCGGCGGGGCCGTGCTGGATCGGACGACCAGGCGGGTCGGCACCAGGTCCGTGCCCGAGGGAGTGGTGCCGCCCTCGCGGATCTGCCGCAGCACCAGCTCCACGCACCGCCGCCCCACCTCGGCGAAGTCCTGGTGCACGGTCGTCAGCGGCGGGACGAAGCAGGCCGAGTCAGGGATGTCGTCGAACCCGACCACGCTGACGTCGCCCGGCACCGCCCGCCCCCGCTCGTGCAGCGCCCGCAGCACGCCCAGCGCCATCTGGTCGTTGGCGACGAACACCGCCGTGCAGTCCGGCTCACCGGCGAGTTCGAGCCCGGCGGCGTACCCGGACTCGGCCGACCAGTCGCCGTGCAGCGGCGGCGGCACCGGCCGGCCCGCCTCCTCCAGCGCCAGCCGCCACGCCTGGGCGCGACGCTGCGCGGCGAACGACGTCTGCGGCCCGGTGACGTGCCACACCGTACGGTGACCGAGGCCGAGCAGGTGGCGTACGGCCGAGCGCGCGCCCTCGGCCTGGTCGGTGTCCACCACGCTGTAGCGGTCGCCGGCGTCGGAGTCGACGACCACCGCGTGCACGCCCGGCGGCAGCGTCACGGTGCCGGCGTCGAGCAGGTGCACCTCGATGATCACGATGACCGCGTCCACGGCCAGCTCGCCCATCCGGGTGAAGGCGCCCAGCACGTTGTCCTGGGTCGGGACGTCGATGGGGATGAGCGTGATGGCGTAGCCCTCGGCGGCGGCGTGGGTGGCGATGGCCTCGACCGTACGGCTGTTGCCGATCGTGGAGAGGTTGAACAGGATCACGCCGATGGTGTTGAACTGGCCGTAGCGCAGGGCGCGGGCGGCGCTGTTGGGCCGGTAGCCCAGCTCGCGCATCGCGGCCAGCACCTGTTCACGGGTGGAGCCGATGACGCCGGGGTGACCGTTGGCGACCCGGGAGACGGTCTGGGAGGAGACACCGGCGAGCCTCGCGACGTCGGCCATGGAGACACGCTGCCTGCGGCGCCCGCCCGGCACGCCGGAACCGCCGCGCTGCGCGCCCCCCGTGGGCCGCGCGCCGCCATCCGGCGCCTGCCGCTCCAGATCCATGCCCGTTCCGCTCCTGCCTGCCGCCTGTTTCCGTAGGCCCGTCGGTCGCCGTCCGTCACGGGCCGGGGAAATCTTTCGGCCTGGTCCCGGCCGGTGTCAACGCGCAACCGCCTCTTGACCGCAGGTGGGACGGGTGCCACGATACCGCAGCAGAAGTTAACGTAAACATCGCTCATGACGATCCAGCTCATCACTCTCCGCGACCTCTGTCCGTGGCCGATGTTCACGTGAACATGGCGGTTGAGAGGAGTGACCGGTGGTCACCGAAGACGCGCGAGGGCGCCCGCCCTCGGCGGCCCGGCACGCCCGGGGGAGCAGCAGGCGCAGGTCCTGGCTCGGCTGGCGGTTCGTGGCGCCGTTCATGACGGTGTTCGCGCTCGTCTTCCTGGCGCCGATCGGCTACTCGATCTACCTCAGCCTCTACCGCACCCAGCTCGTCGGCGGCACCGCGTTCGTCGGCCTGGACAACTACGTCAAGGCGCTGCAGGACCCGCAGTTCTGGTCGGCGTTCGGCCGGGTGTCGCTGTTCCTGGTCGTGCAGGTGCCGATCATGTTGTTCCTCGCGCTGCTGGTCGCCCTCGCGATCGACAGCGGCCGGCTCTACGGGGCGGCGTTCTTCCGCATCTCGGTGTTCCTGCCGTATGCGGTGCCCGCCGTCGTGGCGACGCTGATGTGGGGCTTCATGTACGGCACCAGGTTCGGCCTCATCGGCAACCTCAACGAGGCGTTCGGCCTGTCGCTGCCCGACCCGCTCTCGCCCGACCTCATCCTGGCCTCCATCGGCAACATCGTGACCTGGGAGTTCGTCGGGTACAACATGCTGATCCTCTACTCGGCGCTGCGCGTGGTGAACCCCTCGCTGTACGAGGCCGCCGAGATCGACGGCGCCGACCAGTTCCGCATCATCTGGTCGATCAAGCTGCCCGCCCTGCGCGGCGCGCTCGTGATCGCCACGATCTTCTCGATCATCGGCAGCTTCCAGCTGTTCAACGAGCCCAGCATCCTCAAGGCGCTCGCGCCGAACTCGATCACCACCTACTTCACGCCCAACCTGTACGCCTACTCGCTGTCCTTCGCCGGCCAGCAGTTCAACTACTCGGCGGCGGTCGCCATCATCATGGGCGTCATCACGATGATCATCGCGTACGTGGTCCAGCTCCGCGGCATGCGGAAGGCGGTCTGAGCCATGGCCGTCACCGCACACCGCCCGCTCGTCATCCGCCACCGGCGCCCGCACCGGCGGCGGCGCAGCCGCACGCTCACCGCGCTGACCACGATCATGCTGGTCTACACGCTGCTCCCGCTGGCCTGGCTGCTGATCAACGCCACCAAGACCCAGGAGCGCCTGCTGTCCTCCTTCGGGCTCTGGTTCTCCGGCGACTTCGCGCTGTTCGACAACATCGCGCGGACCTTCACTTACGACGACGGCGTCTACCTGCGCTGGCTGCTCAACACGCTCCTGTACGTGGTCGCCGGGGCGGGCGGCGCGACGATGCTGGCCACCCTGGCCGGCTACGGCCTGGCCAAGTTCGACTTCCCCGGCAGGAAGGCCGTCTTCGCGGTCGTGATCGGCGCGGTGGCGGTACCGGGCACGGCGCTGGCCGTACCGATCTTCCTGCTCTTCTCCGACCTGGGGATCACCAACACCCCGTGGGCGATCATCATCCCGTCGCTGATCTCGCCGTTCGGCCTCTACCTCATCTGGACCTACGCCAGCGACGCCGTCCCGAAGGAGATCCTGGAGTCGGCGCGGGTGGACGGCGCGGGCGAGTTCCTTACGTTCTTCCGGATCAGCCTGCCGCTGCTCGGCCCCGGCATCGTCACGGTCCTGCTCTTCAACGTGGTCGCGACCTGGAACAACTTCTTCCTGCCGCTGATCATGCTCAAGGACCCCGACTGGTATCCGCTCACCCTCGGCCTGCACAGCTGGAACCAGCAGGCCGGCACGGCGGGCGGCGAGGCCGTCTTCAACCTGGTGATCACCGGATCACTGCTCACCATCGTCCCGCTGATGGCGGCGTTCCTGCTGCTGCAGCGGTACTGGCAGTCAGGCCTCGCCACGGGGAGCGTCAAGGGCTGACCGGCGCATCGGGGCCCGAGCGACAAGCCGCGACACAACGCGTACACCAGGACAGACCATCAGAAAGGCACCGCCCATGACGATCAACCGTCGTCACGCCCTCCTGCTGGGCGCGGCACTGACCGTGTCACTCGCCGCCACCGCGTGCGGCTCGTCCGGTGGCTCGGGCGACAGCGGGGGCGCCACCGCCACCGCCGCCGCGTCGCAGGCCGTCTCCGACGCCGACCTGCAGAAGGCGCTCGACGCCGGCGGCACCCTCACCGTCTGGGCGTGGGAGCCGACGCTCAAGCAGGTCGTCGCCGACTTCCAGCAGAAGCACCCCAAGGTCAAGGTGGACCTGGTCAACGCCGGCACCGGCAACGACCAGTACACCGCGCTGCAGAACGCGATCAAGGCCGGCTCCGGCGTGCCCGACGTGGCGCAGATCGAGTACTACGCGCTGCCGCAGTTCGCGCTGTCGAAGGCGGTGAGCGACCTGAGCGCGTACGGAGCGGGCACGCTGGAGGGCACCTTCACTCCCGGCCCGTGGAACTCCGTGCACGCCGGCGGCCCCGCGGTCTACGGGCTGCCCATGGACTCGGGCCCGATGGCGCTGTTCTACAACAAGGACGTCTTCGACAAGCACGACATCGAGGTGCCCACCACCTGGGACGAGTACGTCGCCGCCGCCGAGAAGCTGCACAAGGCCGACCCGAAGGCGTACATCGGCAGCGACAGCGGCGACGCCGGCTTCACGACCAGCATGATCTGGCAGGCGGGCGGCAAGCCGTACACGGTCAACGGCACCGACGTCACCGTCAACTTCGCCGACCCCGGCACCCAGAAGTTCACCGCGACCTGGCAGAAGCTCATCGACGGCAAGCTGCTCGCCTCCGTCCCCGGCTGGACCGACGCCTGGTACAAGGGCCTGGCCGACGGCACCATCGCCACACTGGTGACCGGCGCCTGGATGCCGGCCAACTTCGAGTCGGGCGTGAAGGCCGCGTCCGGCAAGTGGCGGGTGGCGCCCATGCCGCAGTGGGAGGCCGGCGGCAAGGTCACCGCCGAGAACGGCGGCAGCTCCCTCGCGGTCCCCGAGGCCGGCGCGAACAAGACCCTCGCCTACGCCTTCGTCAAGTACGCCACCGTGGACGAGGGCGTGCAGACCAGGATCGACGGCGGCGCCTTCCCCGCCACCACCGCCCAGCTGCAGGACCCCGCGTTCAAGGACAAGGAGTTCCCCTACTTCGGCGGCCAGAAGGTCAACCAGGTGCTCGCCGAGTCGGCCGGGCAGGTCGCGCCGGGCTGGTCGTACCTGCCGTTCCAGGTCTACGCCAACAGCATCTTCAACGACACGGTCGGCAAGGCGTACACCTCCTCCATCACCCTCCAGGACGGACTGAAGGCGTGGCAGGACGCCTCCATCAAGTACGGCCAGGAGCAGGGCTTCACCGTCAAGTAGCACGACCAGCAGGACAGGAGCAGACGTTGCAGGTGGAACACGGCCGCCGGTGGGTGCGCTGGCCCTCGGAGCCGGACAGGGCCAGGCTGGCGTTCGGCGCGGACTACAACCCGGAGCAATGGCCCCGGCAGGTGTGGGACGCCGACATGCGCGCGATGCGGGCGGCCGGGGTGAACATCGTCTCCCTGGCCATCTTCTCCTGGGCGCACCTCCAGCCCGCCGCGGACACGTGGGACTTCACCTGGCTCGACGAGGTGATGGACCTCCTGCACGCCAACGGCGTCGCGGCCGACCTGGCCACGGCGACGGCCTCGCCGCCGCCGTGGCTGACGGCCGCGCACCCGGAGATCCTCCCGGTGGACCAGCAGGGCCACACCGTGTGGCCGGGCGCCCGCCAGCACTGGCGCCCCACCTCGCCGATCTTCCGCCGGTACGCGCTGAGCCTCGTCGAGGCCCTGGCCGTCCGCTACGCCGAGCACCCGGCGCTGGCCGCCTGGCACGTGTCGAACGAGCTGGGCTGCCACAACGTCTACGACTACTCCGAGGACGCCGCCACCGCCTTCCGCGACTGGCTGCGCGCCCGCTACGGCACCCTCGACGAGCTGAACCGCGCCTGGGCCACCGCGTTCTGGTCCCAGCGCTACGGCGACTGGGCGGAGATCCTGCCCCCGCGCCTGGCCGCGTCCTACCCGAACCCGACGCAGCAGCTCGACTTCAAGCGCTTCTCCTCCGACGCGCTCAAGGACCATCTGCGCGCCGAACGCGACCTGCTGCGCCGCCTGAGCCCCGGCGTCCCGATCACCACCAACTTCATGGTGATGGGGGAGACCAAGGGGATGAACTACGCCGACTGGGCGGGCGAGGTCGACTTCGTCTCCAACGACCACTACGTGCTGACCGGGCCGCAGGCCCAGGACGAGCTGTCGTTCTCGGCCAACCTCACCGGCTCGCTGGCCGGCGGCCGGCCCTGGTTCCTCATGGAGCACTCCACCAGCGCCGTCAACTGGCAGCCGGTCAACCTCGCCAAGCGGCCCGGCGGGATGGCCCGCGACTCGCTCACCCACGTCGCCTACGGCGCCGACGCCATCTGCTTCTTCCAGTGGCGGCAGTCGGCCGGCGGGGCCGAGAAGTACCACTCGGCGATGGTGCCGCACGCGGGCGAGGACAGCGACGTGTTCAGGTCGGTGACCGACCTCGGCGCCACGCTGGCCGCCCTCGCCCCCGTCGCCGGCAGCCACCGCTCGCCCGCCCGCGCCGCGATCCTGTTCGACTGGGAGTCGTGGTGGGCGTCCGAGCTCGACTCCCACCCCACCTCGCTGCTGCGCTACCGGCAGGAGGCGCTCGACTGGTACTCGGCGTTCCTGGCGGCGGGCGTGCGGGCCGACGTGGTGCCGGTCGCCGCCGACTTCTCCGGCTACGACCTCGTGGTGGCGCCCGTCCTGCACATGGTGCCCGCCGCGCTGGCCGGGCGGCTGGAGTCGTACGTGGCGGGTGGCGGGCACCTCGTCACCACGTACTTCTCCGGCATCGTGGACGAGGACGACCGCGTCTGGCTCGGCGGCTACCCCGGCGCGCTCCGGGACCTCCTGGGCATCCGCATCCAGGAGTTCGGCCCCCTGCTGGACGGCGACACCGTGGACCTCGACCTCGGCGTCACCGGCACCCTGTGGACCGACCGCATCGACCTGGCTGGGGCCGCGGTGCTGGCGTCGTACAAGACGGGCGACCACGCCGGCAGACCCGCGATCACCCGCCACCGCGTGGGCCCGGGAACGGCGGCCTACGTCTCAACGCGCCTCGGCCCGAACGGACTCGCCGCACTGCTCCCCGGCCTCCTGGAAACCGCCGGCATCACCTCAGAACTGCCTGCCGAGCTACGCGGCCAGGTGGAGCTGGCGGTCCGCACCGACGGGACGCACTCCTACTGGTTCCTCATCAACCGAGGAGACCGCCAGGTGGACGTGTCAGCGGTCCCCGGCGACCCCCTGAACGCCCCGTCACTGGCCCCCGACGCGACCCTGGCGCCGGGCCAGGTCCGCATCCTGCTGCGCCGCTAGCGTGTTGCCGCCGGCCTGGAACTGCGCGAAAAGACCGGCCAGCCTGCCGGCACGGCCCATCCGATCGACGAGGACGCCGTGAAGGCACGCGCCGCCCTCGATCGAGCTGTGAAGGCACGCGCCGCCCTCGATCGAGCTCGGCGGAAGAGACGGGCGGCGGAACGGCCCCGAATAGATTACCGCCCGAATCGCTCGACGGGAATGTGCGAAAAAGCCCCTGATGGTTCTCGAAACGGTTATGGGCGGCACTTATAGTCCGGCGTCGATCGAGAAATAGTGAAAAGCTGCCATTTATCTTGTCAAAGTTGCCTGGTGCGCAGAAAGTGAGGGATGACCAGGAGAAACCACGACCGATGGAGGAACGGTGAACCGACCCGTCAGCGGGCTCCGGCGCGTCCGGCCGACGATCCGGCGCGCGTTATCCGTGGCTCTGGCAATGGTCACTCTGGCATTTGTCGCCGTACCGTCGGCCGCCGCGCTGACGCTGCCCGCGCCGAAGGAATTCGTGTCGTACCTCGACCTCGAATGCTTCAAGACCGACCCGTACCAGCCGCCGGCCATCGAACTGACGCTGCGGCACCTCAACCCGGTCCTCGACGGCCTGCCGATCGAGCAGGTCACCCTGGGCGCGCGTGAACAGCTGTGCGTGCCGGTCGCCAAGAACAACGTCATGCCGCCGTCCGGGGCCCTGGACTTCATCAGATTCGTCGACCTGGCCTGCTACCGGGTCGTCACCCCCGCGACCGGCAAGGCGCTGGTGCTCAGCCATCTCAACCCGGTGCTGCAGGACCTGCCCCGTACGGAGGTCGTGCTGAGCAGAGCGCAGCAGTTGTGCGTCCCGGTGGCGAAGAACGGCGTCGTCCCGCCAGGGGAGGTTCTGCGACTGGTCCAGCACATCGACCTGCTGTGCTACGGAATCACCCCGAACGCCCCGATGAACCGGGCACTCAACCTCAGGCAGCTGAACCCGGTGCTGACCGACCAGATCCCCCCGGCGACGGTGCGGGTGACCGACGCCCGCCAGCTGTGCGTGCCGATGCTGAAGCGCGGAGACGACATTCCGCCGGAGGTGCTGGAGGTCGTGCGCTGGGTGGACCTGGAGAAGTTCGACACGGTCGCTCCAGCGATCGCACCGGTGACGCTGAGCCTCCGCCACCTGAACCCGGTACTGGGATCACTGCCGCCGGAGCGCGCGACCCTCACCGGCGCCGTACAGCTGGGCGTGCCAGTGGCGAAGAACGGCCAGTATCCGCCGGGCTGAGCGTGCCGCCCGTGGGGTGCGTCCGGCCGGGCCTGCGGTGCCGGACGCACCCCACCGGCCGATGGAAAGACCCTGAAGATCTCGGCGGGTGGGCCGGCCTCAGCCGGCTCACCCTCTTGCAGGGCGTGGCCGGAGGGATAGCGCCCCCGACAGGAGACGAACTGCGGCACCCGCTGTAGGAGGGCGGTGGCCGCCTAGCTGGCTTCGGTGCTCTGACCTGTGAAAACGCCTTGTTCAACCCCATCTTCTCTAAAGATCATCCCGCACATGTTCCCCGCGCCTGCCGAGAGCAGCCACCGCCTGTCCGGGCACGGCGTTCCTCACCCAACACCCGGGGGCGGATCGCCAAGACTCGCGCTGCGTCACCACCGGACCGGCGCCGACCGGTGCCCAGGTGCGTCCCTTCGGCGGCCTCAGCGGCCGGGATGCCGGGCGGGGTTCAGAGTTGGGAGCAGCCGCCGTCGACGGAGAGTTCGGCACCGGTGGTGAAGGTGGCTTCGAAGGCGAGGAAGATGACCGCCTTGGCGACTTCGGATGGGGTGCCCATGCGGAGCATGGGGTTGTCGGCGGCCATCTGTGCCTTGGTCTGGTCGGCGGCCTCCTTGGGCATCGGCTTCTCCACGTTGCCGCTGTCGATCGGGCCGGGACTGACCGCGTTGACGCGGATGCCGTTGGGCAGGAGTTCGGGGCCGGGCTGCGGGTCATGGAGCGCAGGGCGGCCTTGGTGGCGGCGCAGGCGCTGAGCGTGGGCAGGCCGAGGACGTTGGGGACCGAGGTGGTGCGCGTGACGCCGCCGCCCTCGGTCATCAGCGGGGCGAGCTTCTGCACGGTGAAGCACGGTCCCTTGGCGTTGATGGCCGTCAACTCGTCGAACAGATCTTGGCTGCGGCAAGCTTCGATCAGCGGTCGATGGCGGCCATGTTGTCCGCGTCGTAGCGTTCGCCGGCGGCCGGGGGCAGGGCGTTCAGGCGGGCGACGTGGCCGGCGGTGAGCTTGATGTGGTCGGCGGCGGCGTTCTCCTCCAGCCGGGCGGCTCGCTTGGTGCCGGGGATGGGCGCGATGTCGTCGCCCTGGGCGAGCAGCCAGGCCAAGGCGACCTGTGCGGGCGTGGCCTCGATCTCGGCGGCCACGGCCCGGACCTCGTCGACGATGCGCAGGTTGCGTTCCAGGTTGCCGTCGGCGAAGCGGTGGTTGGTGCGGCGCCAGTCGTCGGTGTCGAGATCGTTCAGGGAGCGGATGCCGCCGGTCAGGAAACCGCGGCCGAGCGGGGAGTACGGTACGAAGCCGATGCCCAGTTCGCGCAGGACGGGCAGGATTTCGGCCTCGGGGTCGCGGGTCCACAGGGAGTATTCGGATTGGACCGCGGTGACCGGATGCACGGCGTGGGCGCGGCGGATCGTGGCGGGGCCGGCCTCCGACAGGCCGATGTGGCGGATCTTGCCTTCGGCGACCAGTTCGGCCAGCGCGCCGACGGTCTCTTCGATGGGCGTGCCGGGGTCCACCCGGTGCTGGTAGTAGAGGTCGATGGAGTCGGTACGCAGGCGCTTGAGTGAGCCCTCCACGGCCAGGCGGATGGTGGCCGGCGTGCTGTCGGGAGCCGTGCCACCGGTGTGGGAGATCAGTCCGAACTTGGTCGCCAGCACGACCTTGTCCCGGCGCCCCTGTACGGCCCGGCCGACCAGCTCCTCGTTGATGAAGGGGCCGTACGCCTCGGCGGTGTCGATATGGGTGACCCCGAGGTCCAGAGCCCGGTGGATCGTACGGATCGACTCGCCGTCGAACTGGCCGGCTCCGGTGTAGAACGCCGACATTCCCATGGCTCCGAGGCCGATGCGGGAGACTTCGAGGCCGCCGAGCGAAACGGTTTTCATGGCGTGGACTTTCCTTCCCAGCAGTTAAGTACCGATCGGTTCAGAACTCTAGCGCACATCAAGACCGAACGGTACTTAACTACCGTCCCCGATGAAACCACTGGTCGGCGGAGATCTGTACCGACAGGTACGCTTATGGCATGGGTGACTCCAGCAGGGCCGTCATGGGCCGGCCTCGAGAATTCGACGTCGACCAGGCGCTGGAACGCGCGATGCGGGTGTTCTGGGCGCGAGGGTATGAAGGCGCAAGCCTCGCCGAGCTGACCCGCGCCATGGGGATCACCAAGACGAGCATGTACGCGGCCTACGGCAACAAGGAGCAGTTGTTCCGCAAGGCCCTCCAGCGCTACGGCGCGGGGCCGGCCGCCTATGTCACGCGCGCCCTGGGGGAGCCCACCGCACGGGCCGTGGCCGTGGCGTTTCTGCGCGGGGCGGTCTGCACCACGGCCTCGTCCGACGGCCCCTCCGGGTGCCTGGCCGTGCAGGGTGCGCTGGCGTCGAGCGACGAGAGCCGGGCCGTCCACGACCTGCTCGTCGACTGGCGCAACGACGCGGGCGTCCGCCTTGAGGAGCGCTTCCGGCGTGCCGTCGACGAGGGTGATCTTCCCCGTGACGCCGACCCTCGGCGGCTTGCCCGGTTCATCATGACGGTGGGTTTCGGCATCGCCGTGCAGGCCGCCAACGGCCTCGGTCCTGCTGAACTCGATGAGATCGTCGACGCGGCGATGCTCGGCTGGCCCGCCTAGCGGCCGCACCCCTTCGCTGGACGAGTGGTGACGGTACGGCGAAAACTTCGGTACCGTCTGGAACAGAAGTGGTGGAGCAGCGGTTCCTCACCCTGCCGACGTACCGCGACGAAAGCGTCGAGAGCCGTCGCGAAACACCGAGCCCGGCCCCCGCCCCAGGGGGCTGAAGAAGGAGATCATGTCCGACACCGACCTGCGCGCGTTCTACCTGCGCTACATCGGGGCGCTCAACGCACACGAGATCTCCCGCACGGACGAGTTCATCAACGACGAGACCACGAAATCGTCGAGTACGCCATCTACCAGGTCCGTGACGGGCGGTTCGTGCAGATGACGGCCCTGCACGACGCCGAGACCCTGAGGCGGCAGCTCGGTGCCTGACCCCCGTAAGCCGATCGGCGTCGGCATCGTCGGCCTGAGCGCCACCGGAGGCTGGGCGGCCGGGGCTCACCTGCCCGCGCTGAGAGCCGTCGACGGGATCGAGCTTCGCGCGCTGGCGGCGAGCTCCGAAGCCTCCGCCCAGGCCGCGGGGGCGGCGTATGGCGTACCCGCGTACACGTCGGTCGAGCAGCTCGCCGGCGACGCGAACGTCGACCTCGTCGTCGTCGCCGTCAAAGTGCCCCGGCATCGCGAACTCGTGCTGCCCGTGCTGAAGGCGGGAGTGCCGGTGCTCTGCGAGTGGCCGCTCGCCGTCGACCTGCACGAGGCCGAGGAGATGGAGCGTGCCGCCGGCACGACGCGCACCTTCGTCGGTCTCCAGGGACGCTCCTCGCCCACCTTCCGCCGGCTGGCCGACCTCGTGTCCGAAGGAATCGTGGGGGACGTGCTCTCCGCCACCGTCGTGGCGTCTTCGACCGAATGGGGCACTCCGGTGTCCCCGGACATGGTTTACACGCTCGACCGCAAGCTCGGGGCCACGATGCTGACCATCGCGTTCGGACATGCGATCGACCTGGTGTCGATGGTCGTCGGCGAGCTTCAGGACGTGGTCGCCACGACCGCGACCCGGCGCCGCCAGGTTCCCCTGGGGCGAACCGGCCAGGTCGTCCCGATGACCGCCGAGGACCAGATCGCGATCTCGGGCACCGTGGCGGGCGGGGCGATCCTGTCCGCCCACCACCGTGGCGGCGCCGCATCGGGTGCAGGTTTCTCACTGATCATCGACGGCACGGAGGGGAGACTCAAGATCACCGGCGCCGAGTTCCCGCACATCGGTCCGGTCACGGTACGTGTCGCACGCAGCGGCGGCCGGCCTACGACGGTCACGCCGCCCAGCGGCTACGACGACTACCCCGCCCTGGCCGGCACCGTGATCCACAACCTGGCGCACGCCTACGCCGCGATTCGGGACGACCTCGCCCACGGAACGACTGTCGCCCCAGACTTCACCCACGCCGTCGAGCGCCACCGGCTTCTGGACGCGATCGCACGCTCCGCCACCACAGGCCAACGCCGAACCCTCCACTCTTTCAACAAGTAGAAGAGCCCCTAGTAGAAGGGTTGTCACGCAACCGCCTGGCGCCACATCCGCGAGGCCTAACCGGCGATCGTCAGGCCGGTCAGCCACTCCACATGGTCGACGTACGCTGACGGAAGCCCGTACAGCAAGGTCGCCGTCTCCGGGTCGTGGATCACGGGCAGTGCGGCCACCGCGTCCGCGGCCAGGCCCCGGCAGTAAGCGATGGTGTCGGCCGTCATGCGGCTCTCCCGCACTTCGCGCAGCACCTCCGCGACCTGCTCGTCGGTCATGCCCGGGCCCAGCCCGCCTAGGTCGATCCCCGACATGAGCAGCGGCAGGCTGTAGACGCCCTGCCGCAAGTCGTTCCCGGCCGGCTTGCCGAGCTGCGCGCTGGTGGCGGTCAGGTCGAGCAGGTCGTCCAGCACCTGGAAGATCAGCCCGAACTTCTCCCCATACGTCGCCATCCGCGCCCTGTCCTCGGCCGGCGCGTGCGCGCACACCGCCGCGACCAGGCAGCTCGCCCGGAAGAGCGCGGCGGTCTTGCCGGTGATCGACCGCAACGCGCTTTCCCGGGTACGGCCGGCATCGAACAGGCCGACCGTCTCCAGGTACTGCCCCTCGGACAGCTCCACCACCGCCGCCGCCAGCACCTCCGCCACCGGCCTGGACAGGTTCACGATCGCCGCCAGCCCGGCCCTGGCCAGCATGAAGTCCCCGATCACCAGCGCCTTGCCGTCCCCCAGCTCGGCGTTGAGCGTCCTGGCGCCGCGCCGCTCGCTCGCGCGGTCTATGAGGTCGTCGTGCACGAGCGAGCCCGCGTGGATGAGCTCGATGCACGCGGCGGCCGTGATCACCCGGCGGTCGGGAGTCTTGCCGAGGGCTAGGGAGGCGGCCAGCGTCATGGCGGGCCGCAGCCGCTTGCCGCCGGCCGCGACGACATGCCCGGCGCCCGCGTTGATGGCGGGCAGCGCGGAGGAGCCGCTCAGCCGCCGGATCCTGGCTTCGACCTTGGTCAGCCCGGCGGCGATGGCCGGGCTGCGGAGGAGTTGATCCATACGCTCCAGCTTGCGTCGCGGTGGCTGTGTGACACCTGAGAGACCCTGAGGAGCCTCTCAGTACGGCCTTCTCGGCGCGTTGTCAGTGCGCAGTGATGCCTGGTGTGAGCGAGGACCTTATGTCGTCGTCTGCGGGAAACGCCGGCGACTGGGCGATCAAGGCAAGTCGCCGTCCAGGAAGCGGCTGGAGCCGGCCAGATGAAAACGCTCCTCCACGAGGAGCTGAGGAGTGGCTTATACAGTTCTGGCCGTCGCAAGGCTTGGACTCCAGGCTCACTAAAGCCCCTCGTAGAACAGAGTAGTCGCCGAGTATCCGAAAGAACCTCGAAACCCTGCCCAGGACTCGCATGTGATGCTCCAGCCTGTTGATCGCAGCCCTGGACGAGAGTCAACTGCGACAGCGCTTTGTGGAAGCGTTGTGGTGCGCGGAGATGCTCCGCCTGGCCGACGCCGGCCTGGTCAAAGCCCACGACGGATGGCGGGTCGCCGACCGCCGGTGCCTGCCCGAAAGCTCAATGGACCTCATTACGGCATCCAGCACCAATCTCCAGGAGGCGGCGCGCACCGAACTGACGACGGGCATAGTGAAACCAGCAGAGCCTCACGCGAGGGCCGAGCTGCATTACCAGCCACCTGCTCAGTAAGCGCTGAGCCGGCGGGCGTTCCAGGACGCCCGCCGGCTCCACACGATGGAGGCCGCGGGATGAGGGAAGACGACTTCACCTATTACGAGGGGCTCGTCTCTGAGGGGTTCTCGTTCTCCGATCCGACCTGTCTGACCTGGTGCGAGGTATCGGGGCTGGACGACGTGGCGCGGGCTTTCGGTGCCGACCTCGCCGCGGCCGAGTCGATGAGCTTCGAGGACGCCCAGCTCGAGCAGTACAACGCGGACATTCCCGGCCTCCTGCCCATTCTGGTGGCCGGGACGATCGGTGACTGGATGCTGGTCGTCGAACCGAACGGGTGCCAGGGCGCACGGCCCGAAGTGCTGAAGGCGTTGTCGGCCCGGGGCGGGTGGTGAACGTGCTGCTCGACGGGGGCCGATACGACCGGCTCAGCTACGCCGCCGCCGGGCGGTTGCCGGCCGTCCGGCTGACGTCCTCCTCGTCCGGCTCCGGCCGGCTTCCGGGTGACGCCGACGCGGTCATCGACGCGGTCGGCACCGATGATGTCATCGGGCTCCAAGTCGCCACGCTTCTGGCGGCGGAGCACATCACCGGTGCCCGCCTCACGGAGGAGTGGCTGCTGGACGGCGGTCTCACGCGCCTGCTCGTCGAAAATCCGCTGCCCGCCGACATCGTTCCCGATCAGTTACGCGACCACCGAGTCCTGGACCGGCCCGACGTACGGGCCATCCTCGATGATCTGTCGCCTGGCAAGGTGGCTTCCATCCGCTATCTCATGACGGAGGCGGTGGTGCAGGGTTCGCAGCTGTCGCACCCGACAGTGGATGAGGTGCTGGAGTTCCTGCGCGGCGACGACGACGCCACCCGGCGGTGGGAGGTTCGCCGCCGGGTCGCCCTGTTGCGCGAGGAGGTCTCACGTGAACCCGGCCCGGACTGGACGCCGCGCCGTGCGGCCGTGAAGGTGCTGCTGGACGCGCTGGGAGACGACCTCGCCGCATCCGCGGACGCGGTCGCGGGCCGCGCCTACATGGGACATCTCACCGACGATCAGAAAGCCGTCGTCGTCATCATGAAGCGGTGCCTGCAGCGCATCAGCCGCACAGCATCCTGAACGCGCATCAAAGCCGGTGACCAGCGGCAGGGCTTGCCATCGACGCGATGTGTTTTCGGCCACTCGTCCGGTCGTCCAGGGCGTAGGCCGGCGGTCGATGCGGCGACTCTGCCACGGCTGGTGCGACCCGACCCCCGTAAAATGCCCGTGCAGGAGAACGCGGCGCTGAGGCGTGACAGGCGGGCGGACCCTCTACCTCTTCGCATGCGTGCTTCATGTAAGTGCTGTGCCTGGAGGGGTCGACTATCGCACCAGCTCATAATTCTGACATGCGCATAAGTACATTAGATGACATATCGGTCATTTCGTCCAATCTGGCCACCCTCTGTGCACATGACCCCCGGTCCTGAAACAATCACCTCTGTGTCCGATCTCTTTCTTGGCCTGGCGACAGCGGTTGTGAAAGCTGCATATGGGTTGTGGACGAAGGACTCCGACTTCACCAAAGAAGTCGGATCCTCTATCATCGACGCAGTCCGCACCAAGATCGCCGGCGGACTTGAGCAGCGCAAGGCGCAGCGATTCTTCGAGGACCTTGAAGTTCCGGTAGCCCGAAAGCTCAGCGATCTTCGTAAATATGAATTCAACAGCTTGCCAGACAACGAATGGCAGGCCGCTGTAATCGCAGCCGGGGAAACCTTCAATAAATCTGCTCTCACGAGCGAAACTTTATTCAGCCGAGACTTGGATCCCCTCTACCTTGAGAGATGGCTACGTGCAGGGCTACCGAAAGCAACACGTGATCTATCTTATGATGCGACGTCTTTTTATGACCGTCTGCTCAGCGAGAGCTGCATCTACGCCATTCAGATCGCAGATAGATTGCCAAGCTTCCATGTAGGCGCATACAGCGAGATCCTCCAGCGTAGTCGCGCGATTCTTGACGGCATCGAGGAGCTGCTGGACCGAATCCCACAACGGGAGGCAGGTGAATCCTTCGAGGCGAAGTTCAGTACGGCTTACCGGCGTCATCTCGCAACCAAACTGGATCGACTCGAAGTCTACGGGCTGAACTTCGGCGCTATTTCATATCCGCTGAGTGTGGCCTATGTGAGTCTGAGTGTCACGGGACGCGGGTCAAACGTGGGGCGCTTGGCTCTTCAGGATCGTTTGGCGGAAAGTCCTAGAAGTTTACTAATCGCCCGTGCGGGCGCCGGAAAGACTACTGTTCTGCAATGGCTAGCAGTTCGCGCGGCTCGTGGAGATTTTTCCGGGCGGCTTGCGCACCTCAACGGGTGCACGCCCTTCTTCATTCGGCTTCGCGAATACGTGGGAAAGCAGTTGCCGAATCCCGAAGGTTTCATCGGCGGGATAGCGCCACTACTTTCTTCTGCAATGCCCACCAACTGGGCGCGGAGCTTGCTTGAGGATGGCCGAGCGCTGATGCTGATCGACGGGGTCGATGAACTCCCGGAAGCCCAGCGCGAGGAGCTGACCCAGTGGCTGAGAGACCTATTTGACCTCTTCCCGCGGGCCCTATGTGTTATCACTACTCGCCCCCATGCGATTGGTGAAGGCTGGCTGGCGGATTTGAATTTCGAGCCAACCCTGTTGGAAGCCATGCCACCTACTCTGGTTCGGAAATTCGTGCGCCAGTGGCATGCTGCCATGCGTGAGGAGGTCGCCGACTCGGACAGTCGTAGCCAGCTCGACAAGTTCGAACGAGGGCTGCTCGTGGCAGTAGAGAATGACAGGCATCTTCGTGCGCTGGCAGACACACCGCTACTTGCTGGCTTGCTGTGCGCGCTGAACTATCACATGCGGTCTCAGCTGCCGCGACGTCGGACAGAGATCTATGAAAAGGCCCTCGCGATGTTCGACGACCGGGACCGGAAACGTCATATCATGACGCAGCAGATCACCTTGGAATTCGCCGTCAAGAAGAATATTCTTGCGGATCTTGCCTTATGGCTTATAAGAAATGGAGAGTCGGAAGCCGACTTCGACAGCGCGATAGGTCAGGTGCGTAAGTCTTTACGGCAGCTGCCCGGGAACGCTGAAGGAGCTCCGAGAGTCTTTCGAAATCTCCTAGAACGCAGCGGAGTGCTTCGCGAACCGGCCAGTGGGCGAATAGACTTCGTGCACCGCACGTTCCAGGAGTTCCTAGCCGCGTACGCAGCCGTGAACGACAACATGATAGGAGAGCTGGTCCGAAATGCCGGGGATGACCAGTGGCGTGAAGTGACCGTTCTGGCTACCGGTCAAGCAACAGCCCGACAGTGCGATGAGCTGCTCCGGGGCTTGCTCAAGCGAGGCGGGCACGGGCGCCAGAAATATAAACGACGGCTCCTTGCCGTCGCCTGCTTGCAAGAGATTCCTCGCATAGACCCCAGTCTGCGTGCTGAAGTAGAGGCGGTTATCCCGAAGCTCCTGCCGCCCCAGAGCATCGAGCAGGCGGAGCTATTGAGTGCGGTCGGTGAGCGGCTCATCACCCTACTGAATCAGCATCCTCCGAAGCAGGCGGATGAAGCGGCCGCCACGGTGCGTGCGGCAAGCTTGATCGGAGGCCGAAGCGCCCTGGAGTTGATCAGCAGGATCGCAGGCAGGTACGGAACGGATAACTCTGTCATGCCCGAGATACTCCGCGCCTGGCAATATTTCGACGCCGAGGAGTACAGCAGTCAGATACGGCCGAGGATAGACACGGAGCAGCTTTCGATCTCAGACCCGACAGTTCTGCCGTCGTTGCCCAACTTCCCATCGCTCAGAAGGTTGATTATAGAGGAGGTTGATCCGGATCTCGAGCTCAGCCCAATACCAGATATTCGCAATCTGAAGTCCCTAACGCTACTGTGCGAGGAGAGGCTATTCCCAAACCTAAATCCCCTTAAACGATGCCCTTCGCTGGAGGAGTTGCGGCTGCTCGATATTTCTAATGCGGACTTGACCGGCTTGCCGAGGGGGCCGGATAATCTGCACTCGCTCATCATTCGGAGAGCCCTGCATCTGAGATCACTTGCGGGCATACAGAGCTTATTGAACCTTGAATCACTAAGTCTTTATACCTGTCCTGGCCTCGATGACCTGGACGCTTTAGGCGCCTTGCCCGCCCTTTCCAGCGTGTCCTTCAACGAGATGTCCGATCCTGACCTTTCGTGGATCGCGAACAGCGATAGTATAGGAACGCTGCGGTTGATGTCGTGTGGCAATGTCGACTGTAGTCCTCTTGCCGACTCTACCAACCGCATCTGCGTCTATTATGATCAGGATACTGTTCTGCTGCAGGTAAACCGGCTGCCCTCGCCCATCACTTTTTTGAGAGTTGGCTGAGGAACTGCGGTGAGGAAGGATGGCGGATAAAGGTAGGGAAGACCTTCGGTACCTACACCAAGAGTGGAAGATTGTTACTTATGCCGATTGGCCAGGAACAGATCAACCGGTCTCGACCAGAGTTCGAATCCTTCGTCAAACGCCCGTTCCCGGAGCTGCCCCAAGGCACAGAGTTCAGTGATCTGGTGACACAGTTGCTGATTCTGGATCCCCGTGTCGGGGCGATGGCAACCGCTGCGGTCAATTGCCGGATAGAGGTCGCCGATCTGCGAAAGCTGGATGAGACGATAGATCGACTGGCTCAGATCAAAGCCGAACTGGCGCGCACTCCGGCACGTGCTTCGGAGGATGTTTGTGCTGTCGCAGGACTGGTCGACTATATTGACGGCCTCCTCGAAGTCGGGCGGCTGCTGGGACGGGCGATAGTTCCATAAGGGCCGGAAACCCCAGTGAAGGCGTACATGTTCGTGAGGCCGAGGACACGTTCACGCGGGTTTTTCGCTTCCCTTCGTAATCGTTTCTGGGCGGGATTTGTTCGCGGCCGATTCGACTTTGTCGGCGCTCTTCATGGCGGTATGTACAGCGCAATCGCAATGAGCAGACAGACAAGGGGCGCGCTTGTCCATGACGCTCGGCTCAGCTCAACGACAGTCGGAGAGCACTGCTCGGACAAAGCTCGACGTCCGGGGCTGCGCCGACTGTCGCGTCGATCAACCGCTACAGTGCCTGCCTACGTCTTTGCGAATCAGCGTCGGCTCGGGCGACCTTGTTATCGATCGCCGAAATCTATCAGGGAGCTGGTCTGGTCGGGCTGGGTCGGTCCAGTCGGTGTCTTACGAATTCAGGATGGGCTTCGCCGACTTCGATGCAGTTTTCATCGAGAGCGTTGGCGATGTGGAACCGACCAGTATCGAAGACGAACTCCATGGCGAGGGTGCCGTCCGCCAGGTCATGACGTGATGATGTCCGCCACTCGAGCAGGGCGACCTCGTGGAGTTCCTGGCCGATAAACGGTTCGAGCCGCTCGTCGGTGCCGGACCACACCGGTGTCTGCTTGATGTACTCCCAGCCGCTGATCGCGGCCGTCGTGTCGATGGTGTTCCAACCGATCGACAGCTCGTCGAGCTTCCAGTGGCAGATCTCCGCCTGGACGCCGTCGAAGTCCAGGACGACGGGGCAGTCGGCGAACCAGTCCCCGTCCTCGGCGAAACGTACGAGTGCGAACCCGTCAGACGCCTGCCTGCAAGCGCGGCCAGAGCCGGTCCGTGTGCCTCGCGAACGGCTTCGAGTCCGACGAGGAAGGCCGGTTCGTAGCCGCAGATCCCCATCACGATAGGCGATTGTCCAGGTTTATCGCGGAACCGGCTAGCCCATACTCTCCGCCAGGCCATAGGGCCCCTGGTTATTGGCATCCAGGAGGATGATCCGGTTGACGTGCCCTTCAGCTGGCCCAGAGCTGAAGGGGCGAG
The DNA here is from genome assembly GCF_040676995.1 of Nonomuraea sp. NPDC049419. Lineage (NCBI taxonomy): Bacteria > Bacillati > Actinomycetota > Actinomycetes > Streptosporangiales > Streptosporangiaceae > Nonomuraea > Nonomuraea sp. NPDC049419. Next base: position 144,552 of record NZ_JBFAQB010000022.1, read on the forward strand.
TCGGGTGCCGGGGCGGCGTCGGTCGCGTCCGAGATGCGGTGTAAAAGTGAACGAGCGTAGGTTGCCGTGCTGAACCGACCAAAGTTCACACAACGCAAGGACCTACGCTCGTGGCACGCACACTACCGCCCGTTCAGGCCATCCGCGCCGAGATCGACGCCCTGTTCGCCGACGGCCGTGACCTGGTCGAGGTCATCGAGGACGTCGCCCGTCTCGGCGCTCGCCTGATCATCCAGACCGCCGTCGAAGCCGAGGTGGACGCCTTCCTCGGCCGCGCCCGCTACCAGCGCACCGCCACCGCCACCACCAGCGACGAGGAGGCCCCGGTACGGCCGGGCTACCGCAACGGGCACTGCCCGACCACCGTCAAGACCACCAGCGGGCCGATCACCATCGCCCGCCCCAAACTGCGTGGCACCACCGAGAAGTTCGCCTCCCGCCTGTTCGGCGCCGGCGTCACCCGCACCCACGCGCTGCAGACCCTCGTCATCGCCTCCTTCGTGCGCGGCCTGTCCGTCCGTGACGTCGAAGGCGCCCTAGCCGACGCGCTCGGCCCCGAGGCAGTCCTGTCCAAGTCCACGGTCTCGACCATCTGCCAGGCCATCGTGGCCGAGTACGACGCCTGGTGCCGCCGCGACCTTGCCGGGGTGGAGATGGACTACCTGTTGGCCGCCTGTGGCAGCTCAGCACGTGGGACATGCCACCTGACCCCGACCCCGAACGCTACCGCGTCGAGTCCAGAACAGGCCGCACCCGACTAACCGTCACCGCGCCCACAGGCGAGACCGGTCCCATCTGGACCTGGGGCTCCGAGGAACGCCACATCGCCACCGCGATCGAGGACATCGTCGACAGGGCCCAGACGGACTTGATCCTTGCGACGTTCAGTGTGGCCAATATGACGTACCAGATCGGAAAGCATCCACCCCAGCCCCATCTACTGTTCGATCCGGTACGCCGCGCGGTGGAGCGCGGCGTACGCGTACGCATGTTCATGCGGGGCCGCAACAACATGGATGCGGCCAGAGCCGAGGCCGCGACCTTCGCCGAGGCTGGCGTCGAAATAGTCCCCGACAGGCTGAACCACGCCAAGGCCGCAATCGCGGACGGCAGGCACGGCGCCCTGTTCTCCGCGAACTTCCTGACCGATCTGGGCCTCACCGGTGGCATAGAGATGGGCATGAGACTCGACGGCACCGCCGCGCTCACGGAGGCTGTGCGCTATTACGAGCACGCTATGGACCAGGCGAACATGACATTCGTCCGCGACCCGAGCCTCGGCGAGCTGGCGGGCACGTTGTACGCGGAGGCACTCACGCCCTGGCCGCTGCCGAACTCGCTGGAGGTGATGGCCGACGATCACACCTGGCGGCGGCTCAAGGAGCAGCAGGGAGTGGTCCTCTACGAGAGATCCGGCGCCTCCACCGTCACGCTGCACAGCGGGAGTGACAGGTGGCAGCTCGACACCGCGAATGGTTGGTGGTGGCTGGAGCAGGACAGCCTGTCAGGAAAGAGCCGTAAGACTTCTGAGATCTTCGAGGCTTGGCTCACCCGGGAGAGAACCCCTGAGGGTGTGCAACGAGGTCTGTGCCCGGCCGTGCTCGTCCGCATGCCGCTATGACGCGCACTCGATCATCACGGCGCGATTGTCGGCAGGCATTCCGTATGCCGCCGGCACGAGCCGCCGATCGTCGTGGAAGGCTAGGTACGTCCACACGCCCGCGGCCAGTGGCACCAGTGCTCCTGCCTCGCACGGCGACACCTCACCGGTCTGCGGATGCCACGGCACCAGGGCGATGTCCGTGATGGCGGCGGACAGACCGGGCCAGGCCAGGCGGAGGTATCGTTTCGGTGGTCCGGGAGGGAGCAGACTGTCGATCGCCCGGCGAAACGCCTCTGCGACAGGCCTATCGGGGACGGCCACCCGTTCACCACCCGAGACCGCCAGCAGGTGCGCCAGTGCCACCGCGACCGAGGCCTTCCACTGCGGGTTCCAGTAACCACGCTGGTCAACGGGTGGCGTGCTCAGTAGTTCCTCCCAGTCCATCACTCGCTGGACGGGTCCGGCGACGGCGACGGGGCGTACGGCGCCCGGCTCTGGCCACACCACCTGCCAGAACCCCGCAGTCGTCGACACGGGTTGCCACCGGACGGCCGCACTTCGCGCACGTGAGGTCGCGGCCGTACTGGCCGTCCCAAGCCGCAACGCAGCCGCCCAGCCGCTCCGGGATGAAGACGGTTCCGCGGCCGTCGCCCGGCGCGATCCCGATCCTGTCCGTCGGGCCCGTGATGCAGTACGTCAGTAGCCGGATGCCCTGCTCTACCGGCTCGGGCTGCAATGGTCGCTAAGGCCGGCCGTCTCCGGGCCTACGGCGTGTGTTCCTGGCTCCAGAAGCCCGGGAAGCAGGTCATGGCCGTACTTCTGGCTGGAGTGGTCGGGAAGCGCCACTCGCGTGGTTATCACCGCACCGCATCCTGCACAGGCGAAAGCTACTAAGCAGCCTCTCTCTGCGGAACGATGCGATCATGGTGGCATAAATCTCGCCTTAGAGTTCAGGGTTATGAACGCGGATGATCCCGATCGGCAATGGCGTCTGTACGAAGGGGGTGACGCCGGACATCGTGGACCGCTTGATCGAGCACGGACACCTCGACACGGTCGTGGCGACTGCCCGCTCGGGCGATTGGTTCTCCGCCGCTGGCGCGGTGAAGGAACTGGCTGCCAGGCAGGACTGGCAGTCCGCCTGGGGGATCGTCGCACCGTTTGCCGAGACCGGCTGGTGGTACGCCGTCAAGGCGGCCGCTGATCTGCTGGAGCGGCAAGAGCGCGTGGACGAAGCCGTTGGGCTGGTACTGGCACAGGCCGAAGGTGGTGAGCGTCTCGCCCGGGACGCGCTGGCGAGGTTGCTGGCCCGGCATGGGCGGGTGGATGAGGCGATCGAGGTGTTGCGTCCTCACCTGGAGGACTGGTTCCTGATCGAGGCGCTGGCGAAGGCTACTGAGGGACACGGTCGCGACGAGGAGGTGGCCGCGTTGCTGCGACCGGCGGTCGAGGACAAGATGCGCGCCGGTGAACCGTGGAACGCTGTGATGGTGATGGGCCGGGTGCTGGAACGGCAAGGACGGGTGGACGAGGCTCTCGACCTGCTGCGACGTAGCAATGAGGCTGATGAGTACACTTTCGCGAACGAGGTCGAAGAGTTCACCGCGATGCTGGCCCGCCATGATCGGCTGGAGGAGCTTCGCGAGCTCGCCGCCGGACCCGACGGCGGCTATGCCGCTTGTTCTCTGGCCGACCGGCTGGCACAGCTGGGGAGGATCGATGAGGGCATCGCGATCCTGCGCGGCACACCCGGCAAGTGGCTGTCGAAGGTCGTGCATGATCTGGTGCGTCTACTCGTGGACAGCGGCCGGGTGGACGAGATCGTCGCGGCGGCTCGTCCGGAGATGGAGGGCCGGGACTGCGGGTGTCTGCTGACGGAAGTGGTGGACATCTTGGTCGCCAACGGCCGCGTCGATGAGGCCCTCGATCTGATCGTCGAGATGGCCCGGGGCCATGAGAATGATGAGGATCTGCAGGACTTCTTAGGCCATCAGCGGTTGATGCTGCCGGCCGAAGCCGGACGTATCGACGAGGCGATCGCCGAGGCGTCGGCCTTTGCTGAAGATCCATTCGGGTTCCGCGCCGATTCGCTCGCCCGGTTGCTGGAGAAGGCAGGGCGTCTCGATGAAGCGATCGCCGTCCTCTTGGAGTCCGGCCGCAGCCCTTCGTACGTGGCCGGGCTGCTGATCGAGCAGGGCCGCGTGGAGGAGGCCCTCGCCATCTTCCCCCGACCGAGCTCCACTCCCGCCATCGTGCCCAGTGCCACAGAGGAACGCTATGACGAACCTCCGTTCTAACCCCTGAACTCTATTGCGGCCCTTGAACGCCTGGCTTGGCTTCAGGCAACGCCAGGAAAATCAGCTTCCCATGATCGGGTCTATGCGATGTGCTGCGGATGGGCGGCTTTCCCTCGGTTTCTCCTCCGGTTGGTGAGATTATCGTCACGTGCTGGGCTGGGGCCGCCGGGACTGGCGTGGGCGCAGTCTGGGCCCGGCGGGACGCGACATGGGGGCGTGAGGGACGTACAGGTCGCTCTGTCAAATGGGCCTGATGAGTGCTCTCCGCCATGCCCCGTCGACCTCGCGGCTGGTGCAGCGGCCGGGGTGAGGCTGGCCACGCAGTCGACGAAGGCAAGGGGGGTCTTGGGCGGGGTTGCTCGGTCAGTTCGCTGGCGTACCCACGCTACTGGCCGACGTCCTTGCGAATCAGCGCCGGCCCGGTACTACATCCGTAGATCGCGTGGTAACGGGTCGCCTCGTCGGCGGTAGTGGCTGATCAGAGCACGGGTTTGGTGCGTTTGCCGGAATCTG
>NZ_JBFAQB010000023.1:0-144145 GCF_040676995.1 Nonomuraea sp. NPDC049419
CCCCCTCCGAACGGGTCATCGACGACAACCGCGCCAAGAACGGCCGCGAATACCGGCTGCAGACCGAGGGCGAGCACCCGGTCCACAGCCTCGCCGCCAACCGCTGACCGGCGGCCCCGGGCTCCGCACCACGGCGGGCCCGGGCCCGTGCGCATGACCCGCTCGCTCTGAGATGATCTCTGTCCGTCACAGGACACGACGTGAGGGGTGCCGGCGGTGGAGGGTGTGCGCCAAGAGGACACGCAAGGAGCGGCGGACGGGCGCCTGCTCGCCGGCCGCTACCGGCTGACCGGCCTGCTGGGCCGCGGCGGCATGGGAGCCGTCTGGGCCGCCCGCGACGAGCAGCTCGGCCGCGAGGTGGCGGCCAAGGAGCTGTTCCTGCCCGAGCAGCTCGACGACGCCGAACGGGCGCACTGGATCGCCAGGCTCGACCGCGAGGCGCGCGCCGCCGCGCGGCTCAAGCATCCCGGCATCGTCACCGTGCACGATCACGTCACCGGCGCCGACGGCCGGCCGTGGATCATCATGGAGCTGGTGCGCGGGCGCTCCTTACAGGACCTGCTGGCGGCGCAGGGGCCGCTGCCGCCCGGGCGGGCCGCGCGGATCGGGCTCCAGGTGCTGGACGCCCTGTGCACGGCCCACCAGGCGGGCATCACGCACCGCGACATCAAGCCGGCCAACGTCCTGCTGGAGGGCGAGCGGGTCGTCCTGACAGACTTCGGCATCGCGGCCGTCGAGGGCGACGTCACGCTGACCGGCACGGGCGCGATCCTCGGCACGCCCGCGTACATGGCGCCCGAGCAGGCGCTGGGCCGGCCGGCCACGCCGGTCTCCGACCTGTGGTCGCTCGGCGCGACGCTCTACACCGCCGTGGAGGGGCGTCCCCCGTACGACGGCGCGAGCGCCGGGGCGATCTTCGTCGCCGTCGCCACCCGCGACCCCGCACCACCCGCGAAGGCCGGGCCCCTGGAGCCGGTGCTCATGGCGCTGCTGCGCCGCGACCCCGTGCACCGGCCGGCCGCCCACGACGTCCGCGCGCACCTCGCCGCCGTCGCCGAGGACCGCACGCCACCAGGCCCCGCCACCCTCCGCCTGCCCGCCGACCCGCCGCCGCCCGACGAGCCTGGACGTCCGCCCAGGTCAGGCCGGCGCCGGCTGCTCCGCCGCCTGCTCGTGGGCGCAGGAGCCGCCGTGGCGCTCCTCGCCGCGGTGGCCGCGGCGATCCAGATCCGCGAGGCCCTCCAGGAGAGCCAGGAACGTGAGCGCTACGCCGCCAACATGGACCTGCTGGCGGGCCTCGGCACGATCCCGGGCGAGTCGGTCCACTTCCAGGAGGGGGAGGACAGCACCGTGGAGGTGTCGGCCACCCTGTGCGAGAAGGAGTACGCCACCGAGCAGGACAAGTGCGACGTGGGCGTCCTGGTCGACACCGTCGTCGAATGGCTGCGAACCCGCCCCGCCGTCCGCTCCGTCAACTTCGCCCAGCCCAAGGAGGACTGCGGCGACGACTACGAGGACAATGGGGGCTGCGGACTCACCGTCCTCACCCAGAGCCCTTTGAAGCTGAGCAAAGTCAAGATCGCCAACTTCTCCGACATCGGCGACAAGGACCTGATCGAGCTCAGATTCATCGTCGGATGACTCGTTCTCAGTCGCCGTGCGGGTCGGTGGCGTTCAGGATGGACACCACCTGGTCGTAGTCGCCGCGGACCTCGCTGTAGCGGAGGAACTTGACCCGCTCGACCTGGATCTCCTTCGCGTCCGGCCGGCTCTCCAGCAGCGCCATGGTTTCGGTCACGTACTCGTCCAGCGGCATCGCGTGCTCGTTCTCCTCGTGGCCGGGCAGCAGCGCGGTGCGCACGGCGGGTGGGACGAGCTCCACCACCCGCACGCTCGTGCCCTCCAGCTGCAGCCGGATCGACTCGCTCAGCATGTGGATCGCCGCCTTGGAGGCGTTGTAGCTGGGCGTGACGGTGAGCGGGGTGAACGCCAGACCCGAGGACACGGTGACGATGGTCGCGTCGGGCCGCGTCTGTAGGTGCTCGATGAACGCGGCGATGAGCCGGATCGGCCCGAGCACGTTCGTCGTCACGACGGACTCGGCGGAGGCGAGGAACGACTCGGGCTTGCGCCAGTCCTCGACCCGCATGATGCCGGCCATCGCGATCAGCACGTTCAGGTCGGGGTGCCGGGCGAGCACCTGCCCTGCGGCGGCCTGGATGCCGGCGGGGTCGGCGGTGTCGACGGTGACGGTGTCCACTCCAGGGTGCTCGGCGGCGATCCGCTCCAGCAGTTCGGTACGCCGCCCGCCCACGATCACGGTGTTGCCCTTGTCGCGCAGGGCGAGGGCGAGCGCGAGCCCGATGCCGCTCGTCGCACCGGGGATGAAGATGGTGTTCCCTGAGATCTGCATGCTCCGAGCGTGGCCCGGCGGGCGGCGCGGGTGCAGAGACCGGTCATCGGGGGATCGGCGATCCCTGGTTAGCGCGCCGGCCGTGCACATAATGGGACATATGGATCGTGCAGCCCTGGCGGACTTCCTGCGCCGCCGCCGCGAAGCCCTCCGTCCCGAGGACGTCGGGCTCCCGCCCGGAGCCCGCCGCCGGGCGCCTGGGCTGCGGCGCGAGGAGGTGGCGGCGCTCGCGGTGATGTCCACCGACTACTACACCAGGCTGGAGCAGCAGCGCGGCCCGCAGCCGAGCGTGCAGATGCTCGCCTCGCTGGCGCGGGCGCTGCGGCTGACCGACGACGAGCGCGGTTACCTGTTCCAGATCTGCGGCCACAACGCCCCCGCGTCCCTGTCGGCCGTGACGCACGTCGCGCCGCCGCTGCTGCGGGTGCTGGACCGCCTGTCCGACACGCCGGCCCTCATCGTGTCCGACCTGGGGGAGACGCTGGTGCAGAACCGGATGGCTGAGGCGCTGTTCGGCGACAACTCGCACTACGCGGGCCTGGCCCGCTACGACATCTACCGCTGGTTCACCGACCCCGCCGCGCGGCGCTGCTACCCGGAGAGCGACCACGGCAGGCAGAGCCGTTCCCTGGTCGCGAACCTGCGCGCCGCCCACGGCGTACGGGGGCCGCGCTCGCAGGCGGGCGAGCTGGTGCGGGCGCTGAGCAAGGAGAGCGCCGAGTTCGCCGACCTGTGGGAGCGGCACGAGGTGGCCAAGCGGTTCGAGGATCACAAGGTGCTCGTCCATCCCGAACTCGGCGAGATCGAGGTGGACTGCCAGGTGCTGTTCACCGAGGACCAGGCGCAGGCGCTGCTGGTGCTCACCGCGCCGCCGCGTACCGAAGGGCACGAGAAGCTGCGGCTGCTCGGCGTCGTGGGGCGGCAGCAGTTCGCCGAACGGGCCTGAACCGGTCACGGTGGGGCGGCAGCAGTTCGCCGAACGGGCCTGAACCGGTCACGCGGGCATCCGCTCCCGCTCCAGCAGGCCGAAGCCGAGCTGGCTGTAGAGCTCCAGCTGGTCGTAATACTCCCGGTGCGTACAGATCTTCCCGTCCTTGACGAAGCTGGTGCAGGTCGCCCTCACCGCGACGAAACGGCCCGTCGGCTCGATCTCCCGGCCGCCGGGCATCAGCAGGGTGCCGTTGTGGGTGCCGGTGTACGTCCACTCGGTGACCGCCGGGTTGTCGCAGTCGCCCAGCTCGTACCAGGCCGCCGCGTGCCAGTCGGGAAAGCCCTGGAACGTCTGCTGGTACATCCACTCGATCTGGTCGTGTCCCTCGGCGACGCCGGAGGGCGTGACGTAGACGGCGTCCTGGCTGTAGCAGGTGAGGATGAGCGGCACGTCGTGGGCGTTGACCGCCGTGTTCAGGCGGTGCTTGAGATCCCAGTACATCGACACGGTTACCCCCAAGCCTGGTCACCACGGCCGCCACCGGCCTTGGTGCACCTCCTCCAGTGTCGGCGGGACCCGCGGCACGGCGCTGCCAAGCACCCGCCAAAATCGCCATCCGCGCCGGGCTGCGACTCCAGCGGCCGGTAAACGCCAGGTTCGCGGGTGCCGGGCCGCTGTCCGGGCTCTTTCTGGGTAGGCGTACCGCCTCTGACCTACAGGAGAGGAGCGGTGCCGTGCACGCCTACCAGGAGCCGGTGATCGATCAGGTGCAGTCCGGGATGAAGGTCGTCGACAGCGACGGCAAGGAGCTGGGGACGGTGGAGTTCGTCAAGCTGGGTGACCCGGCGGCCGCGACCACCGAGGGCCAGGAGTCCGACCCGCGGCCCGGTGTCGTGCCGATCCTGGCCGACGTCTTCACCGACCCCGAGCCTGACCTGCCGCCCGCGCTCGCGGCCCGGCTGGTGCGTACGGGTTTCGTCAAGGTGGACGCCAAGGGGCTGTTCTCCCGCGACCTGTACGTCACCCCCGACCAGGTGGCCAGGATCGACGGGAACGTCGTGCACCTCAGCGCGGATCGCGGCGCGCTGGCCAAGGAGAGCTGACCCCGGGGGCGCGCCCGCCTCCCGGCGGGCGTTTCCCCTGCCTTCTGTCGGGCAACCGGCTTGCATGATGCGAGCTCTCATGAAGGGCGCCGTGAGCGGCGTCCTCGCCACCGCCGCGATGAGCGGGGTCATGCTGGCCGGCAGCCGGATGGGCCTCATGCCCGACCAGCCGCCCAAGCGGATCGCCCGCGCGATGCTCCCGGGCCACAAGCACCGGCCGAAGTCCGGCGAGGGCGCCGCGGGCGCGCTCGCCCACTTCGGCTTCGGCGCCGCCGCCGGCTCCCTGTACGGCCTGCTCGCCCGAGGCCAGGCCCCGTCGATCGCCGGCATCGGCTACGGCCTGGCCATCTGGGCCGCCAGCTACCAGGGCTGGGTGCCCGGCATGAACATCCTCCCCGCCGCCACGGAGGACCGCCCCGGCCGCCCGGCCGTCATGATCGCCGGCCACGTGGTGTACGGCATGATGCTCACCAAACTCATGAACCGCCTCAACACCCGCAAGGCTGGTGAAAAGCCCCACGAGCCAACGTACGTCCACGACACCGGCCACCTCGAACCCGCCCTCACTTAGCAGCCGCCGACCAGCCCCGCCGCCGGCCGGTCAGGCCGGCGGCGGTCAGGGCCAGGGGTCGTGTGGGTGGGAGGTGAGCAGCGCCGTGGCCGGTCAGGGGCAGGCCGGTCAGGGGGTTGGGGGTTCGGTGAGGAGGTCTTGGTCGAGGACTGTGTCGAGTTGCAGTTCTCGGTAGCCGGCCGTGTCGAACAGGACCGTCAGACGGTCCTCGCCGCGCTGGATGACCTCGCCGGGCCCCCACGTACGGTGCTCGACCCTGGCGTGGGCGGCGAACGGCCCGCTCTCCTCCTCCACCTGCCGGTCGGCGGTGCCGGCCAGGCAGGTGTCGCAGTTGCCGCACGCGTCGGCGACCTGCTCGCCGAAGTAGCCGAGCAGGAACCGCCGCCGGCAGTCGTCGGTCTCGGCGTAGCGGCGCATCATCTCCAGCCGGGTACGCTCCACGTCCCGCCGCCGCTCGGCCAGCTCCACGGCCAGCCCGGCGGCCTCTTCAGGTGCGGGCGCGCCGGGCGCGGGCTCGACGCGGCGGGTGCCGACGCGTACGGCGCCGGCCCGTTCCAGCAGGTCGAGCAGCGTCGTCAGGCGGCGCGCCGACACGTCGGCCCGCTCACGCAGAGACCGCCGGTCGCAGCCGCCCTCCGCCACGGCCCGTGCCACCCGGGCCAGAACCGCGGCGTCCGGTACGGACCCGGTGAAGTAACGCTGCAAGCCCAGGTTCTCGGGACGGTAGAACAGCGTCGCCGAGGCCCGCTCGCCGTCCCGCCCGGCCCTGCCGATCTCCTGGTAGTAGGCGTCAGGCGACCCGGGCACCTCGGCATGGACGACGAACCGCACGTCCGGCTTGTCGATGCCCATGCCGAACGCGCTGGTCGCCACCACCACGTCCACGTCCCCGGACATGAACCTGCCGTGCACCTCGTCGCGCTCGGAGCGCCGCAGCCCGGCGTGGTAGGCCGCCGCCCGCACCCCGGCCTCGCCGAGCAGCTCGCTCAGGCGGGTGGTCTGCTTGCGTACGGCCGTGTAGACGATGCCGGGCCCGGTCTCGGCCGCGACGGCGGAGACGATCTCGGCGGCGGGGTCGTCCATCATCCTGCGGACGGTGAGCGAGATGTTGGGCCGGTCGAACCCCTGCACGATCTCCACCGGATCCCGCAGCCCCAGCCGCGAGGCGATCTCCGCCCGCACGGGCGGCGCGGCGGTGGCGGTCAGTGCGGCGATCGCCGGCCGGCCGAGGGCCTCAGCGACCTGCCCCAGCCGCAGGTAGTCGGGCCGGAAGTCGTGACCCCACGAGGAGATCAGGTGCGCCTCGTCCACGACCAGCAGCGACGGCTTCGCGGCCGCCAGGTCGCGGACGACGTCGGGCTTGGCGAGCTGCTCCGGAGCACAGAACAGGAACTCCGTCTCCCCGGCGCGCAGCGACTCGAACGCGGTGCGCCGCCGCCCCGCCGAGGTGCCGGCGTCGAGGCTCACCGCCTCCTCGTCCCGCTCGCGCAGCGCCTCGACCTGGTCGCGCTGGAGGGCGATGAGCGGGGAGACCACGACGGTGGGGCCGGGCAGCAGCAGCGCGGGCACCTGGTAGATCGCGGACTTGCCGGCCCCGGTCGGCATCACGACCAGCACGTCCCTGCCGCGCGCCAGCGCGCTCATCGCGCCGAGCTGGCCGGGCCGCAGGTCGCTCAGGCCGAGCGCCTGCCGCGCCACCCGCTCGCACGCCGCGCCCACGTCCTCCATCGAGGCCTCCCGTCTCGTTCTGCCCTGTGCCTTTCAGCAGGGACGGGTCGGCTGCCCGGCGCGTGGCCGGGCAAACGACAGGTCAGCGGGTGACGGCCGTCCGGCGGCTGAGCAGCACGCCCAGGCCGGTCATGCCGATGCCGAGGATGAGGTGCAGCCAGTTGTCGGCGGTGTTCAGCGGCACGAAGTTGGCCGGGCTGTCGTGCGTGATGAGCAGCCCGTACAGCCAGAGCACGAGGTAGATGACGCCGCCGCCGATGAGGAAGGCGCGGGCGCCGCTCCACGTCCTGGCCAGCAGCACGCCCGCGATGCCGAACAGGAGGTGGACGATGTTGTGCAGGATCGAGACCTGGAAGACGCCGAGCAGCATCGCGTCGGAGTGGTGACCGGCGAACTGCAGGTCGTCGTAGTTGGTGGTCACGCCCGGGACGAACCCGAGCACGCCGACCAGCAGGAACACCACGCCGGTGACCAGCGCGGCGAGCTGCAGCGGCGTGCGGTTTGCTGTGGTGCGCGAAGTGTTCATCTGGGGGGCCTTCCTAGGTGGATGGACGCCCCCTCTACCCGTGGAGATGAACGCATTCGTCCCGGCGCCGCTCAGCCGATGATGACGCGCTCCTCAGGCAGCTCGTACCGGCGCGTACGCTGCTTCAACGCGAGCGCCGAGCCCAGCGTGAGCGGCCCGATGCGGCCCACGAACATCAGCAGGCTCAGCAGCACGTGACCGGCCACGGAGGTGTCGGGGGTGATGCCGGTCGACAGGCCGTTGGTGGCGAAGGCCGAGATCACCTCGAACAGCACCCGGTCGAGGTCGTGCCCGCTGATGATGAGCAGCAGCCAGGTGGACAGCGCCACCAGGATGACGCCGAGCAGCGTGATGGACAGCGCCTGCCGCTGGGTGGACGCGGGCAGCCGCCGGTGCCCGATGTTGACATGGGTCTCGCCGCGCAGCTCCGACCAGATCATGAACACCAGGAAGCCGAACGTGGTGACCTTGATGCCGCCCGCCGTGCCCGCGCTGCCGCCGCCGATGAACATCAGGATGTCGGTGACGAGCCAGGAGGACGGGTACATCTGGCTGATGTCGAGCGTGTTGAAGCCGCCCGAGCGCGGCATGACGGCGGCGAAGAACGCGGAGAGCAGCTTGCCCGAGTCGTCGAGCGGGCCCATCGTGGCCGGGTTGCGCCACTCGGTCATCAGGAAAGCGAGCGTGCCCCCGCCGATGAGCAGCACGCTCAGGCCGACCGTGACGCGGGTCAGCACCGACCAGCGGCGCGGCTGCCGCCACGTGCGCAGCAGCTCGAAGACGACCGGATAGCCGAGACCGCCGACGATGACCGCGGCGGCGATGGTCAGGCAGATCCACGGATCGGTGACGAACCGGATCAGGTTGTCCGGCCACAGGGCGAAGCCGGCGTTGTTGAACGCCGACACGCCGTGGAAGACGCCGAGCCACAGCGCCCTGCCGAGCGGCTCGCCGTAGCCGGTGACGAACCGTACGGTGAGGACCGCGGCGACCGCCGCCTCGCACACCAGCGTGAACATCACCACCTTGGCCAGCACTTGACGCAGGTCGGCGGCCACCACCGACTTGGTCTCCAGTTGCGCCGACAGCCGCGCCCGCAGCCCGATGCGGCCGGAGAGGATCACCATGACGAGCGTGGCGAGGGTCATGATGCCGAGCCCGCCCACCTGGAAGAGCACGGTGATCACCACCTGGCCGAACGCCGACCAGTGCGAGGCGGTGTCGACCACCACCAGCCCGGTCAGGCAGACGGCCGAGGTGGCGGTGAAGAACGCGGTGAGCCAGTCGCCCTCGCCCGAGGCCGTCGCCATCGGCGTGGCGAGCAGCGCGGTGCCGATCAGCACCGCCGAGCCGAACCCGGCCGCGATCACCACCGCGGGATGCCGGCCACGGCCCGCCACCGCAGGCCGGCGCGTCATGAGGCCACCCCGCCTTCGCGGCCGCCGTAGTCGTCGTGCATGGGAGTGCCTCCGTCGGGCTCACGCGGCCGGAGATTTCGCCGGCCAGGCGTTCCGGCACTTCGAGGCCCTACGCTAGCGCAGTGGGGCCGTGGCGCCCCCCCTTCTCGATCATTTGTCACAGCCGCCGCGTACCGTGCTCACCATGACGAACGTGCACACACCACTCGACGGCGAGCGCTGGGAGCCCGGTGACCTCGTGGTCGACGCCGATGGCCGCCTGTTCAGCCGGGCGGGTGCGGACGACCAGGCCAGGGGGTTGCCCTGGGCGCGTCCGCGTGACGTGGCGCGCCGCGACGACGGCGGCGTGCTCGTGCCGGACGGCGAGGTGGGGGAGCAGGCGCCGGCCAGGCCGCTGACGTTGTTGCTGCGCGACGGCCGGCCGGTGCTGCCCGCCGTGCCCGCCGACCCCGCCGCCGTGCTCGGCACGCAGGCTCGCCAGACCGCCTCCGCGGCGGGCGTGGGCGGCCTCTATCTCGCGGCCACCGCCTTCGACCCCGACGGCGCGGGCGACACCAGGGCCGCCAAGCTCCGTGCCGACCTGCTCGATCACGTGGTGGTGGCGGTCAGCGCCGAGGAGTTGAGCGCGATGTTCGGCGGCGCCGCCGACGGGTTGCTGGTCGCGCTGGCGGAGTGGCACGAGCGCAGCGTGGGGGAGAGCGCCTGACCCGTCAGACGGCGGGTCAGTTCGCTGGGGCGATCCGGTTGTTGCGGATGTGCTCGTAGACGATCGAGGTGCGCACGTCGGCCACCTCGGGCCGCTCGGTGAGCTTGTCGATGACGAACGCGTACAGGCTGTTGTTGTCGGGCACCGCCACGTGCAGGATGAAGTCCTCCGTCCCGGCCGTCACATAGACGCCGAGCGTGTCGGGCAGGCGGCTGACCCAGTTGCGGAAGCCCTCGATGTTGCGCCGGGACGGCGGGCGTACCCGGATGGCGATGAGGGCCTGCACCGGGCGGCCGATCGCGGCGAGGTCGACGTCGAGGAGCGCGCCGCGGATGACCTGCCGCTGGCGCAGCGCCCGCGTGCGGTCGAGCGCCGTGGTCGGCGAGACGCCCACGGCCGCCGCGAGGTCGCGGTTGGTCATCCGTGCATCTGACTGCAGTTCGCGGACAATCGCCTTATCAAGTTCGTCCATCGCCGCCGAAAACCCACTTTCTCCGATACATGTACGGACTACTTGCTGCTCTAACGCATGGATGAATACCCTAATCCATCGGCTCCGTACGAACGAACAAGGGATTTCGCCATGTCAGACGGCCGCACCGTCGGCTTCGCGCCGGACGAGATCGACCCCACCGCCCCGACCAGGGCGGCCCGCCTGAAGTGGGTGATCGTCGTCAACGACGCCCTGCCCGCCGGCCGGGCCGTCAACGCGGCCGTGTGCGTCGCGGCGGCCACCTCATCGGCGGTCACCGGCCTGCTGGGCGACGACGCGATCGACGCGAGCGGCGCCGCCCACCCCGGCCTGCCCTGGGCGGGCTGCTCGGTGCTGGCCGCCGACGTGGCCACGCTGCGCACGATCAGGGCCAAGGCCGCCGCCGCCGAAACCTGCCACGTGGCCGACATGCCGGCCGCGGCCCAGCACACCCGCGTCTACGCCGACTACCTCGCCACCGTGAAGGAGACCGCGCCCGAGGACATCGAGTATTACGCGGTCAGCGTCGTCGGCCCGCGCAACAAGGTCGACAAGATCGTCGGCCGCCTCCCGCTGCTCCCCTGAGCGGTCAGCGGGCGCCGGACCGGCCCGCCTCCGGGGCGGCCCAGCTGCTCAGCAGGCGCAGCGCGTCGGCGGTGGGGGAGCCGGGCTCGACGTTGTAGACGCACAGCATCTGGTCGGCGTCGCCGGGCGGCATGAAGCTCTCGTACGAGAAGTGCAGCTCGCCTACCTCCGGATGGTGGTAGACCTTGCTGCCATGGGTGCGGCGCAGCACCCGGTGGTCGTTCCACCAGGTCGTGAACTCGGGCGAGCGCAGCGTCAGCTCACCCACCAGGTCGGCCAGCCGCCGGTCGTTGGGGTAGCGGCCGGCCTCGAGCCGGAGCATCGCCACCGTCTCCGACGCGATCCGCTCCCAGTCGCCCACCCGCTCGCGGGCGGCGGGGTCGAGCAGGTAGTAGCGGGCGAGGTTGCGCTGCGGCGCGGGCAGCGCCTCGAAGTCGGTCAGCACCTGCCGGGCCAGGAAGTTGGCGGCCAGCACGTCGGTGCGCCGCCCGATGACGAACGCCGGCACGTGCTCCAGCGTCTGCAGCGTGAGGTGCAGGCCCGGCCTGACCCGCTGCGGCGCCACCGGGGCGTGCCGCGCCGGCGTGGGCCTGGCCAGCAGGTCGAGCAGGTGCTCGCGCTCGGCGGGATCGAGCTGCAGGGCGCGGGCGAGCGACTCGACCACCTCAGGGGACGGCGTGCCGACCCGGCCCTGCTCGAGCCGGGTGTAGTACTCGGTGCTCATGCCGGCCAGCCGGGCCACCTCGTCGCGGCGCAACCCCGGCACCCTGCGGGCCCGGCCGTCCGCCGGCAGCCCCGCCTCGTCAGGGCTGAGGCGGGCGCGCCGGGAACGGAGAAAGCCGGCGAGTTCGCTCCTACGGTCCATGGCTCAAGTGTGATCCGCGCGCGGGCGGCGCGGCCGCCCGAAGGTGGCCCTGTCAGTACCTGCCTTGTCGTTACCTGCCCGCGAAGGGCCTGCTCAGGCCCCCTGAGGCCGGTCCTGGAGTGGTGTGCTTGACGTGGGCCGGCGAGCCGGTCCCCACCACGTTCGTTCTCCGCTCAAGGGGTACCTGATGTCCATGACCACTCTCTACCGCGCCGCCCAGGTCAACGAGGCCGGCGGACCGTTCAACCTGGTCGAGCGCGAGCTCACCGAGCCGGGCCCCGGCCAGGTCCGCGTGGCCGTCGAGGCGTGCGGCGTGTGCCGCTCCGACGCCGGGTTCGTCAACGCGGGCTTCCCGAACGTGTCGTTCCCGCTCGTCACCGGCCACGAGATCGCCGGTCGCGTGGACGCGGTCGGCGACGGCGTCGAGGACTGGAACGTCGGCGACCGCGTGGCCGTCGGCTGGTTCGGCGGCAACTGCGGCACCTGCCGGTCCTGCCGCGAGGGCGACTTCATCCACTGCGCCCGCATGCAGGTGCCCGGCTGGGCCTACCCCGGCGGGTACGCCGAGTACACCACCGTGCCCGTCTCCGCGCTCGCCCGCGTCCCCGACGAGATCAGCGCCGTCGAGGCCGCGCCCATGGGTTGCGCGGGCGTCACCACGTTCAACTCGCTGCGGCGCAGCGCCGCACGGCCAGGCGACCTCGTCGCGATCCTCGGCCTCGGCGGGCTTGGCCATCTCGGCGTGCAGTTCGCCAACAAGCTGGGCTTCGAGACCGTCGCCGTCGCGCGCGGCGCCGACAAGGCCGACACCGCCAAGCACCTCGGCGCCCATCACTACGTCGACTCCACCGCGGGCGACGTGGCAGGGCAGCTCCAGGCGCTCGGCGGCGCGAGGGTCGTGCTGGCCACCGCAGCGAGCTCCGAGGCGATGAGCGCCGCCATCGACGGCCTCGGCGACAACGGCGAGCTGGTCGTGCTCGGCGCCACGCCCGAGCCCATCCAGGTCAGCCCGTTCCAGCTCATCACCAACAGCAGGACCGTGCACGGCCACCCGTCGGGCACCGCCCGCGAGGTCGAGGAGACGCTGCGCTTCGCCGCGCTGACCGGCGTGCGGGCGCTCACCGAGACCCGCCCGCTGGAGGAGGTCGCGGCCGCCTACGGCCGGATGCTGTCCGGCGAGGCCCGCTACCGCATGGTCCTCACCACCGGCCACTGACGGCGGGGCGAGAGCGGCACGCGGGCGCGGACGGCACTGATCTGATCACCCGTACGATCGTCCGACCTGACGGGGGACCGCCGTGACCGTCCATCGCGCGCCCGATCACCTGTGGGTCGGGGACCACAGGGTCCTCGACCGGCTGGGCAAGGGCGGCCAGGGCACGGTCTACCTGGCGGAGTCGCCGGCCGGCGCCCGGGTGGCGATCAAGGTGCTGCACGCCTCGTCGGTGCCGGGGGTGCTGCACGCGGTCCTGCACGGCGAGCCCGACCTGTCGGGGGTGCCGGAGCCGCTGCGGTCGCTGGTGGCGGCCTGCCTGGCGAAGGATCCCGCCGCGCGCCCGTCCGCCCAGCTGGCGCTGCGCCGCCTCACCGGCGGCGAGCAGGGCCCCGAGGCGACGCTGATCGAGCCCGCGCGACGGCTGCCGGGCCGGTGGGCCGCGGGAGTGGCCGTGGCCGTGGCGCTGCTGGTGACGGCGGGCGTGCTGGTGGGGCCGTCGTCATGGGGGAAGAACACCGTGAAGAACACCGTGTTCGCCGCCACCGGGCAGCCCGAGGACAGCGTCTTCACCGGCTGGATCAAGGACTCCGACCACTACATCACCGCTGGTACAACAACACCCGCGGCACCACCGGCTTCGACGTGCGGGTCGGCGGCCAGTTCCGCACCGACGTGCCCGTCCAGATCCCGCACCGCTTCAGCCCGGGGCGACCGGCCGGCCCTGGTGCTGTCGGGCGCCACCATCACCTCCTACGCCGAGCACCAGGGCACGTGGCAGCGCCTGCACAGCGCTCCCATCGCGGGCCTGCTCACCGCCCGACCAGGACAGGCGCGCTTACCGCTACGGCTTCGGCCTGCGCGGCACCACCGGCACGATCGCGATCACCCGCCTGGAGGGCCGGAGCGTCACGGGCTGAGCGGCTCGCGGATGAGGCGGACGACGGTGTCGGCGGTGTGGTCGAGGTAGGTGCGGCCGTCGGGCAGCCGCGCGTCCGGGCTGATGTAGCTGCGCCGCCCCATGTGGGTGGCGGGGTCGAGGCGGTGCGTGGTGACCTTGCCCGCGCGGACGGCCCGGTTCCAGCCGCTGCCCCTGGCCGCCGGCCAGCGCTGCGGGAACAGGATCAGGCACAGGCGCTCGATCCAGTCGGCGTCGCTGGTGAGGCGGTGCAGGTGGCGGGCGTGGGTGAGGTCGTTGGCGCCGTTGTGGAAGCCGCCGAGCGTGATGAGCAGGAGCGGGGCGGCCAGCCTGGCGTGCAGCTCCTTGACCGCGCCGGTGGCGACCTGCGCGCCGCCGCTGTAGCTGAGCAGCACCACCGGGATGCCGCTGCCTGGCCGGTAGCCGGCCAGCCGCAGCTGCCGGGCGATCTGGGTGCCGACCGCCCGGTTGTAGAGCGGGCGGTAGCGGCGGTCGGCGGCGACGAAGATCTGCATGACGTTGTGCAGGAAGAGCAGGATCTGCGCGCGGCGCCGCAGCCACGCCCACACGGGCCGGTCGGCGAGCGGGTCGGCCAGCGGCGAGTACGGCTGCACCTGCCCCAGCACCCGCACCTCAGGCGCCTTGTCGAGCAGCGCCTTGACCAGCCGGCCGCCGTCGCGGGTGTCGGTGAAGCGGCGCTTGCCGATGCCGTCCAGATAGACCAGGTACGCCGCGGGGGGACGGTTCGGATCGGCGCCCCTGGCGTAGGGGAGGCCGTGGGGCAGCTCGCCGGTGGCGGTCCGCCAGCCGGCGGTGTAGACGAGCACCTCGTAGCGGGCCAGCAGCGCCTCGGCGAGCAGGACCATGCCGAGGGCCAGGAAGAGCAGCGGGAACTCGGTCATGCCGGCACCGCCTGGAGCGCGCTGATCCGCACGACCAGCCACCTGACGCCGCCCACGGCCGCGCCCAGCCCCACTCCGGCGACCGCGACGCAGCCGGCGGCGCTCCACCAGCCCAGCCCGGTCGCCGTGGCGAGCGAGCCCGTGAGGTTCGCGCCGACCGCGACGATGAGCAGCGTGTGCAGCAGCGGCCCGAGCAGCGGGAACGCCACGATGGCGGCGAGCAGCAGCGGCGCCGCGAGAGCGGGCGTCCACCCGGGAGCGGCCCCCGTGCGCAGGCTCTGCAGCTCGGCCAGCACGCCCGCCGCCCACGGCCACAGCGCGAACACCACGAACTCCACCACCGCCCCGGTCAGCAGCAGCCGCACCGCGTGCGCCCGCGACACGCCGGGCCGGCGCGCGATCAGCGGCAGGATCCGGCCCGCCGACTCCGACAGCCCGGCGAGCAGCAGGACGACCACGACGGCGGACATCGCTCACCGCCCTCGCGCGTTCGCGGGCACCGGCCTGCTGCCCTGGCCGAGGTGGCGTTCCAGCTCGTCGGCCGCGCGCCGGTAGCCCCCCGCCGCGCGCTGGGCGTCGCGCAGGTCGTACGCCGCGACGCGGAAGCGCGGCTCGCCGAGCAGCAGCCCGGCCCTCACCTGTACGGCCTGCGCGTCCGCCTCGTGCGGCGCCAGGGCGAGGCCGGCGCCCAGATCCGCCACCCGGCGCGCCACCAGCGGCTGGTCCGCGCCCTGCGGGATCACCAGCATGGGGACGCCCGCGTGCAGGGCCTCGTTCACGCTGTTCATGCCGCCGTGGGTGACGAACAGGGCGGCACGGTCGAGCAGCGCCAGCTGCGGGACGAAGCGGCGGGCCAGCACGTTCGGGGGCAGCGGGCCGAGCGCCGCCGGGTCGGTGCGGCCGGTCGAGATGACCACGGTGCCGCCCAGCGGGGCCAGCGCGGCGGCGAACGTCCGCAGCAGCTCCGGGCCTGCGTCGAGCACCGTGCCGGGGGAGGCGTACAGCACCGGGTCCCGCAGCTCGTCCATGGGGAACGACGGGTCCTGCGGGCGCTCGCCCAGGCTCGGGCCGACGAACCGGTACGAGTCGTCGAAGCTCTCCGCGTCCGGCTGGAACGCGCGGGCGGTGAAGACCAGGTTGAGCGGCTGCCGGACGTTCGCGAGGTCGAGCAGCGGCAGCCGGCCCGTGTCGTAGGCCCGGTGCAGCTCCCACCGGGACCGCAGGTAGCCGGTCGCGGCGCCGGGCCTGGCCGCCGCCGAGGCGATCATCGGCCACGAGGCGCGGGTGGGGCTCGGGACGCGGCGGCCGAACGCGAACGTGGTGAACGCCGACACCGCCGGCACCCCCAGCTCCCCGGCAGCGACCGCGCCCCACGGGCAGGCCGAGCCGTGCACGATCAGGTCGGGGCCGATGCGGCGCAGGTCGTCCAGCAGCGCGGGCAGCAGCGCGACGGTCGTGCGCGCGAGCCCGTCCAGCATCGTCAGGGGCGTCGGCCGCTCGGGCAGCGTCAGGTCGCCCCCGGGATACGTGCGCACGGTCGCGCCGGTGGCGGCGACCACCCCGGCGAACGCGGGCGCGACGTGGTAGGTGACCGTGTGCCCCCTGCGGACCAGCTCGGCCACGACCGGCAGCGTCGGGTTGACGTGCCCCTGCAGGGCGATGTTCACGAACGCGAAGGCGCTCACAGCCGGACCCCCGCTCCCTCGTGACCGGCCGCTCGGCCCGCGCCCGGCTCCGGGCCCGCTCTTCGCAGGCCGGCCGTGTCCGGGCCGCGCAACGGCGGCCGCGTTCCCGCGTCCGCCTGGTAGAGGCCGGGGCCGTCTATGTGCAGCGTGTCGAGGAAGTGGCCGGCCGCGGAGGCGGCGGTGTGGATCAGGCGGCGGGACTGGCGGAAGTCCCAAGGGGCCGGCCAGCTCTCGACGCCGGTCGGCAGCACGACGGTCGGGACGCGCTCGGACACCTCGCGCAGGTCGCGGGCGATCTGGTGCTGCAACAGCAGCAGCCCCGCCCTGGCCGCCACCGCGCCCGCCCACCGGGGCGGCGCCGACGGGCGCGGCATGCTCGTCTGTCCTGTCGCCAGCACGACCACGCTGGCCGCACCCGCCTGCAGAGCCGCCCGTACGGGGACGAACGCGATCACGCCGCCGTCCACGAGCGTCCTTCCGCCGCGCACGACCGGCGGCAGGATCCCCGGGATGGCGGCGCTGGCCAGCAGCGCCGACTCCAGGTCACCGTGGTCGAGCAGCGCGGGCGCGCCGGTGGCGAGATCCATGGCCACGGCGGCGAACGGCACGTCGAGCTGCTCGATCCGCGACGGCAGCCCCGCCTGCCCGATCAGCCGGCGCAGGCCGCGGTCGGCGAAGACCCCGGCCCGCGAGGGCAGGCGGCACAGCGGGAACACCTCGCGCCTGCGCACCCGCGTCCACACCCGGTCCAGCCACGGCGCCGCCGCACCAGGGTGGGCGGCCGCGATGGCGCCGTTGAGCGCGCCCACCGAGGTGCCGACGATCAGGTCGGGGACGAAGCCGCGCTGCTCCAGCGCGTACCCGATGCCGACCTGCGCGGCCCCCAGCACCCCGCCGCCGCCGACCGCGACGGCCACCGGCCGGGGCAGCGCCGCCAGCCCCGCAGGGCACCCGTCCGGCAGCCGGCCGGTCTCCTCGGAGGCCAGGAAGCGGTGATGGGTCGTCATGGTCAAGGCCGTCCTTTCTGCATGTACGCCCGGGACCGGCCGCGGGCGTCAGGCGAGATCGCCGAGGTCGTCGCCGGTGAGCGTGATCGAGCGGGCGGCCACGTTCTCCTCGAGATGGGCCAGGGAACCGGTGCCGGGGATGACCACGGTCACCGGCGAGACGGCCAGCAGCCAGGCCAGCGCGACCTGGCGCGGGGTGGCGGCGTGCCGATCGGCGACCTTGAGCAGGCCGGGGTCGTCGAGCCCGCCGCCGGCGGGGAAGAAGGGCACGAAGGCGATGCCCGCCCGCGTGCAGACGTCGAGCACCGCGGTGCCGGCGCGGAGGCCGCGGTGGAAGGCGTTCTGGACGGCCGCGACCGGCGCGATGCCGAGGGCCTCGGCGAGCTGGGCGGCGTCGACGTTGCTGACGCCCAGGTGGCGGATCAGGCCCTCGTCGCGCATCCGGGCGAGCACCTCGAAGCGCTCGGCCAGCGACTCGCCCGGCGCGGGTCCCGTGCCGCCGACGCGCAGATAGACCAGATCGAGCCGGTCGAGGCCGAGGCTCTCGAGGTCGGACTCGACCTGAGCCCGCACCTCGGCGGGGGTGCCGGGCCGCGGACCTCCTGGCCCGAAGACCGGGCCCGCCTTGGTGGCGATGACCAGGCCGTCGGGGTAGGGCGACAGGGCCTCGCGGATCAGCGCGTTGGCGCTGACCGTGCCGTCCTGGCTGCGGTAGAACCCGGCCGTGTCGATGTGGTCAACGCCCAGCTCGACGGCCCTGCGCAGGACGGCGCGGCCCTGCTCGGCGTCGCGGGCGGGCCCGCCCGGGCCGGCCTGGGACAGGCGCATGGCGCCGAACCCGAGCCGGTTGATCGTCAGGTCACCGCCGAGGCGGAACTGGCTGGTCATGTCTCTCCTGATGGGTGGGGGCGCCGGACCCGGTGGGCCGGTCGTCGTCCGGTGTCGGCCGCGGCAGGCGGGCGCGGACCGTGTGACCCCTGCGGCGGGCCGGGCGGCGCCGGCTCCGGCAGGCGGGGGAGGGGCCGCCCACGAAGGTGACGGTCTCCTCCAGGGGCGCCCGGCCCGTACGCGGCTGACTGACCGAGACGTCCTCGAACCCGATCGACATGCCGCAGAACAGCACGAGCCCTTCGGCGGGCCGCACGATCTCGGCGACCGTCCTGCGGTAGACCGACCAGGCCATCTGCGGGCAGCTGTGCAGACCTTCCGCGCGCAGCAGGAGCATGACCGTCTGCAGGTAGATGCCGAGGTCGGCCCACTGCGCCGGGCCCATGTCGCGGTCGATGTAGACGAACAGCGCGGCCGGCGCGCCGAAGCACTGCCAGTTCTCCGCGGCGGCCCGCTGGCGGGCCTCCCAGTCCTCGCGTGCGATGCCGAGCGCGCCGTAACGCTCCCGGCCGAAGGCCGAGCGCCGCTCGCGGTACGGGGACTTCAGCTCGGCCGGGTACATCTCGTACTCGCGCTCGTCCCACGCGTCGCCGGTGGCCACGCGCTCTCCTGCGCGCCTCTTGAGCTCGGCGAGCCGCTCGCCGGTCACCACGTAGACGTGCCAGGGCTGGAGGTTCGATCCGGACGGCGCCCACGCGGCGGCGGCCAGCACCCGCTCCAGCACCTCCTTCGGGACCGGGCGGCCGGTGAAGGCACGCACTGACCTGCGGCTGGTGACGGCTTCGTAGACCTCCATGATTCCTCCCCCGATGGTCGTTACACCTACTACGGTATCACTCGAAATAGTATCAATCAATACGATTTCGGACGTGACGGTGTGAGTTGTTTCACCTGAAACCGTCGTGAATGAGAGCGTTTCGAGTACTATGTCGGTATGACCGCTCCTGAGCCCGCGACGCCCCGCGCGACCGACCGCCCCGGCGACCCCTCGCCCTTCGCCCTGGGTCTGCTCCTGCGCAAGGCCCACTGGCGGGCGGCGAACGTGCTGACCGAGGCGCTGCGGCCGCTCGGCATCGAGCTGCGCCACTTCGCCGTGCTCATCGTGCTGGTCAACCGCGGGCCCACCGTGCAGCGCGACCTGGCGGCGGCCACGGGCACCGACAAGGCGGGCGTCATGCGGGTGGTGGACGACCTGGAGCGGCGCGGCCTGGCCGTCCGCAGGACCGTTCCAGGGGACCGGCGCGTACGCGTCGTGGAGATCACGCCCCAGGGCCTGGAGCTGTTCGACGCCGCCCACGTGAGCGCGGGACCGCTGGCCGAGCGGCTGATCTCCGGCCTGGAGCCCGGCGAGGCCGAGCAGCTCAAGACCCTGCTGACCCGCTTGGCCTACCAGGACGACGCCTCCTGACAGGCGCGTTACAGCGGCCCGCGTACGGGCAGCCAACCGGCACGTATCCGCACACGTTCCGTGCCACGGGGGATCCATGAACGACGAGAAGGACCAGCCGATCGAGCGCGGGGGCAGCGAGGAGGCCGCCGGCGCGCCGCTGACCCCCGCCGAGGAGGAGACGCTCAGGCGCCCCGCGGGCGTCACACCCGGGGTCACCCCCGGGGCCGAGGACGCCGACGAGGAGGACGAGGAGGGCGACCGCCGCATGCGCCTCGGCCCCCACGAACTCGGCTGAATCACCGCGCCCCCGGCGAGCACCGCGACGTCGACGTCCAGGTGGTGGCGGCGCGTCCGGTCGTCCAGCAGCCTGCCGCGCTCGATGAGGACGACCGGCGTGCCGTCCGGCGCCATGCCGACGCGCGGGAGGCGCCAGCCGGGATAGTCGGCCAGCCGGGCCGCGCGGTGCCCGGTCGCGCCGGGTCGGCGCGTACGGTGATCTCCAGGCTCGTGTCGCCGAGCCGGCGGGCGAAGCGCTCGTACTCGACGTGCCCGGCGCGCGGATATGCGGGTAATGGTCAGCGGGCGGACGCCTCCTCGCGCGACACCGGCGTGCCGCCGCCCCCTCCCGGTCACAACGGTGGATGGCCGGAGTGGTGGTGACATTGGGATAGGTTGTGCGATGGATCATGATCGATCTGCGTCGCCGAATGAGGAAGATGAGAGTGACCAATCGTCTGGCGCGTGTCATGGCCGGGTTCCTGATGTCGCCGGTCCTCGTCTCCTGCTCAGCCCCCGTCACCGACCCGCTGCTGAGGGACCCGGCCCAGTGGCCGCTGACCACGCTGCGCGGGCTGGTCGACCACGGTGAGCTGCCCGAGGAGGCCGAGCGTCCGCTCGCGCAGATCAAGGTCGGCACCTACGACATGATCGCCTGGGTCAACTCCGAGGGCCACTGCGGGCTGTCCGGCGCCGACTGGACCCTCGACCTCGACCTCACCCGCAGCCAGGGCCACCCGGCCAGGCAGCAGGGCTTCTCCGGGCCCATGGAGGCGGCGGTGAGCGGTTCGCGGGAGAGCGAGGCCAGCCTGTTCTGCACCCGCACCCGCATGCTGATCAGGGTCGAGGGGCAGACGATCGAGCCCTTCGTCTCCGGCGACGCGGTCGCGCAGATCGTGGACGGCGGGCTCAACGCCGTCGTGGGCCCGCAGGAGGTGCAGCGCGAGTCGCTGCCGCGCGCCGCGATCACCGTCGCGGGCCCAGGAATCGGCTCAGACCTCTAGCTCAAACCTTCAGCTCAGACCTTCAGCTCAGACCTTCAGCTCAGGCCGCCGCTCGCGGCGGTCGGGCTCCAGGCGCTCGTGGAAGCCG
The DNA here is from genome assembly GCF_040676995.1 of Nonomuraea sp. NPDC049419. Classification (NCBI taxonomy): domain Bacteria; kingdom Bacillati; phylum Actinomycetota; class Actinomycetes; order Streptosporangiales; family Streptosporangiaceae; genus Nonomuraea; species Nonomuraea sp. NPDC049419. Next base: position 20,691 of record NZ_JBFAQB010000023.1, read on the forward strand.
CCGTCGGGGGTCCGCACGATGACACCGCTCTCCACGCCGTGCTCGGCGGCCTCCCGCTCGGCCTGCCGCAGTGCCAGGCAGATCCACCGGGTGACGACGAAGGCGACGACGGGGCCGATGAACACGGCGTACCTGAAGAAGATCGTCACCGACTCGACGGTCAGGTGGAAGCTGTGGGCGAGCTGGTCGTTGGCCGCCGCCGTCCACAGCAGGCCGTAGAACGTGATGCCGGCGACCGCGAGCGCCGTCTTCACCGGCTTCTCGCGCGGCCGGTCGAGCAGGCCGGACGCGCGCACGGGCCGGCCCCGCCGCCTGGCGACGATGCGCTCGGCCACCGGGTACGCGGCCAGCGCGGTGAAGAAGACGCCGGGCACCACCACGGCCGGCACGAGGACCGCCAGGCTCAGCGTGTAGCCGCCGAGCGTCAGCTCCCAGCCCGGCATGATCCGCAGGGCGCCGTCGAGGAAGCCCATGTACCAGTCGGGCACCGAGCCGGCGGAGACCTGCGTCGGCCGGGCGGGGCCGTACAGCCAGATGGGCGCGATCTGGAAGCCGAACCCGAGGATGATCAGCATGCCGGCGGTGGCGCCGGCCATCAGCGGGCGCGCGCCGCGCCGCACCGGCAGCGAGGCGACGAAGCGGGAGTGGCCGTTCCGCCGCACCAGCAGCTCGCGGGCGAGCAGCAGCGCGGCGACGACGAGCGAGAGCAGCAGGTGCCCGCCGTACAGGACCGGGATGACCTGCTCGCCGGGGAAGGCGGAGCCGAACAGCAGGGACGCCGCCCACGTGCCCACCACCGGCACGGACTGCACGACCGAGACCATCAGCCACAGGCTGCCGCCCGACAGCAGGTCGTCGGGCAGGGCGTTGCCGGTCTCGCCGGCCAGCATGCCGAGCCCCAGCAGGGCCACCCAGATCAGCCACTGCCCGGTGCGCGGCCTGCGGAAGGCGCCGGTGAGGAACATGCGCAGCAGCTGGAGCACGACCGCCGCCACGAACACCAGCGCCGACCAGTGGTGGATCTGCCGGATGAGCAGGCCGCCGCGCACCTCCAGGCTGAGCTGCATGGTCGAGTCGAACGCCTGGCTGACCAGCGCCCCGCGCAGCGGCGCGTACGGGCCGTCGTAGGTCACCTGGGTCATGCCGGGGTCGTAGAACACCATGAGCACGGCTCCGGTCACCGCCAGCACGACGAACGACCAGAGGGCGATCTCGGCGAACATGAACGACCAGTGAGAGAGCTGGAATGAGCGCCTGGCCTGTGCCGTACGCATGTGGGCCTCCCCCTGAAGGTGGTTTCACCCTGGAGACGGAATCGGGCTGGGATATGTGACGGAAAGCGAGGCTTTGGTAGCGGTGATGCGTATCACTTACGCACCTAGCTGGGAGAACGTCCGATAGGCCGGGAAAAAATCATTCGCTTGTCCGGGTCCCGGACGGCACCATGTCGTGGGCTGCGTCGGCGATCGGGGAGGGCGGATGAGCGTGCCGGAAGTCGCTTCGGACCAAGAGACGGAGACCGGGCAGAGCTCCGCACCGCGAGCCACCCAGGCGGCCGACACGGGCGAGAGGTCCGTACGCAGGTCCGCGGTCGGGCTGGCGCTGCGCCACTACCTCGGCGAGCTGCGCAGGCTGTGGCCGGTCGCGGCGCCCGCGCTGCTGATGCCCGCACTGGGCAATATCTGCCTGTTCTACGTCGCGCCGCTCGGCGTGGCCGGGCTCGTCGGCCACCTGGCGGGCGGCGGCGACGGCACGCTGCCCGCGCTGCTGCCCTACGTGCTCGGCTTCGGCGCCGTGCTGCTGGCCGGCGAGACCCTGTGGCGGATCGGCCTGCACTTCATCAACCGCACCGACGCGCGCGGCGTCGAACGCCTGGCCATCATCGGCATGGACGAGCTGCTGGCCAAGGACGCCGCGTTCTTCCACGACAACTTCGCCGGCGCGCTGACCAAACGGGTGCTCGGCTTCGCCGCCAGGTTCGAGGAGTTCGTCGACACGCTGACGTTCTCCGTCATGGCCAAGGTCGTGCCGCTGGTCTTCGCCTGCGTGGTCCTGTGGCACTATCACCCGCTGCTGGTGGTCGTGCTCGTCGGGCTGCTGGCCGTCACCGGTTTCCTCGTCGCGCCGCTCATCCGCCGCCGCCAGAAGCTGGTGGACGCGCGCGAGGCCGCCCGGGTGCACGTCTCGGGCCACGTCGCCGACGTGCTGTCCAACATGGACACCGTACGCGCCTTCGCCGCCGAGCGCCGCGAGGCCGCCGAGCACCGGGTCAAGCTGGCCGAGCAGCAGCGGCTCGCGCTGCGCTCATGGGATTACGGCAACCTGCGGGTCGACACCGTCGTCGCCCCGCTGTCGGTGCTCGGCAGCTCGCTCGGCCTGCTGCTCGCCGTGGCGCTGCGGGGTGGGCTCGGTGTCGAGGCGATCGTGGTGACGTTCACCTACTACACCAACGCCATCGGCATCATGTTCGAGTTCAACCAGATCTACCGGCGCATCGAGAGCGTGATCACCGAGGCCGCGCAGTTCACCGAGCTGCTGCTGACGCCGCCGAAGGTGGTCGACCCGCCCGACCCGCTGCCGCTGCGGCCCGCCGACGCGTCGGTGCGCTTCGACCGGGTGACGTTCTCGTACAAGAGCGGGCTGCCGTTGTTCCAGGACCTCGATCTGGACATTCCGGCGGGCGCGAAGATCGGGCTGGTCGGCCAGTCGGGCGGCGGCAAGACCACGCTGACCCGGCTGCTGCTGCGGCTCATGGACATCGACGCGGGCCGCATCCTCATCGGCGGCCAGGACATCTCCCGGCTGCGCCAGGCCGACCTGCGCGGCCTCATCGCGTACGTCCCGCAGGAGCCCGCCATGTTCCACCGCAGCGTGCGCGACAACATCGCCTTCGCCCGGCCCGGCGCCACCGAGGCCGAGATCCTGGCCGCGGCCGAGGCGGCGCACGTCATGGAGTTCGCCGACGCGCTGCCCGACGGCCTCGGCACGCTGGTCGGCGAGCGCGGCGTCAAGCTCTCCGGCGGCCAGCGGCAGCGCATCGCGCTGGCCCGCGCGATCCTGCGCGACGCGCCGCTCCTGCTGCTCGACGAGGCCACCAGCGCGCTCGACTCCGAGAGCGAGCTCCTCGTGCAGGAGGCGCTGTGGCGGCTCATGCAGGACCGCACCGCGGTCGTGGTCGCCCACCGGCTCAGCACGGTCGTCCGCATGGACCGCCTGGTCGTGCTCAACAAGGGTGTCATCGTCGAGCAGGGCACCCACGGCGAGCTGATCGAGGCCGACGGCGCCTACGCCCGCCTCTGGCGCCATCAGTCAGGCGGCTTCCTGGTGGACGACGACGAGGCCGGCATGGTGTCGCGCTGATCGCCGACCAGCTCGCGCCGGTAGGCGTCGAGGACGAGACCGTGGAGGTGGTGCACCGCGTGCTCCGACAGCCCCCGGCCGCCCGGGCCGTACACGATCTTGCCCTGGGTGAAGGCCGGGGTGCGCATGCCCCGCTGCACGCTCTCCACCAGCCCGCCCGCCGGTCGATCTCGTGCCAGCGCGGATCGGTGTACGCGTCGGCGAGAGGGGAGCGGCATGTCGCCCCTCACCTCGCCGGGGACTTCTCGTAGCAGGCCGCCACCGTGGCGAACGCGGCCTTGGGGTCCCAGGGCAGGCCGGGGTACGTGCCGCCCTCGCGGTCCTCGTACACCTTGACCACGCCGAGGCTGGCCAGGTCGAGGTCGTCGCGGGGGTCGCCGCCGGGGCGGTGCGGCAGGTCGGGGAGGGCGAAGGTGTGGACGAAGGCGGCGTCCACGCGCTCGGCCTCGAAGATCTCCAGCAGTTCCCGCAGGTACGCGGCCTGCCCGTCCTCGTCGCGCGCGTACTCCCCGTCGAGGCGCACGGGGGAGCCGGTGGCCTGATCGTACTCGATGATCTCCATGCTGCGGGGCGCCACGTCGGGCGCGCCGCGCCAGGTCGCCGTGCCGAACCCGGTGATCGCCACCGGCCTGCCCTGGGCGACGAGGGCGCGCACGCCGTCCTGGAACCGGTCGGCGACCTCGGCCGAGCGGATCAGCTCGATCGTCATGATGTCGAAGAGCGACCAGTCCACGGGCTCGAACGGGATCGCCGCGTACGTGACCTTGCCGCCGAACCGCGCGCGCACCACGGCCGCGGCCTCGGCCAGGAACGCGGCCACCCGCTGCCCTGCCTCCGCGACCAGCTCGCGCCGGTTCATCAGCGCGCCGACCCGCTCCTGGAGCGTGTCGCCGGGCAGGAAGCCGCGGTCCATCAGGGTCAGCTCGCACCCCGCCACGAACACGACCTCCGCGCCACCCCGCCTGACCCGCTCCGCCCGTTCGGCGCAGTCGGCGAACAGCGCCAGCATCTCCTCGGCGGCCAGCTCCAGCGGGTACGGCGTGAACCACACCTCAAGACCCAGCTCGGCGGCCAGGCCGGCGGCGAGCTCCAGCCGCTCGGGGTCGCCGCCGACGAGCTGGACGGCGGTGCAGTGCAGGTCGTCCCTGATGATCGTCAGCTCGCGCCGGACCACGGCGGGGTCGAAGGGCCCGGATGCGCGGGTCCCGCCGGTGACGAAGCCGGTGTCGTAACTGATGCCCTTGGCTCGCATGGGCTCGTCCTTTCGCTTGGGTGGCCCTCAGCGTAGAAACAAAAGTTGCGTGCGCGCAAGTTTGCGTGGGCGCAACTTCTCTGCCACAGTGAGGGGCATGGCGGGGTTGCGTGAGCAGAAGAAGCAGGCCACCCGGCAGGCGCTGCGCGAGGCGGCGCTGCGCCTGGCGCTCGAACGCGGGCCCGACAACGTCCGCGTGGACGACATCGCCGAGGCCGCCGGCGTCTCGCCGAGGACGTACAACAACTACTTCGCCAGCCGCGAGCAGGCGATCGTCGCCGCCGTCACCGCCGAGCGGGAGACCCGCGTGGCGCAGGCGGTCGCGGCCAGGCCGCCGTCCGCCCGCCTGGCCGAGGCCGTCATCGACGCGATCGTGGAGCAGTACACCGACCCGGCCGAGCACCACGCCGCCGCGCTGCTGATGATCACCACCCGGCCCGCACTCAGGGAGGCGTTCGTGGCGGCTCCTGCCTCGATGGAGCTCCCTCTGGCCGAGGCGATCGCCCCCCGTGTGGCCGGCGAGGACACCGCCAGGGTCCTGGCGGCGGCCGTGGCCGCCGCCGTCCGGGTCGCTCTCGACCGCTGGGTGGGCGGCACGTCGGCGGGCGGTCTCGTCGTGCCGTCCGGCTCGCTCCCCGATCGGCTCCGCGCCGCCCTCGAGCCCCTCGTCCCGGCCCTGGACGAGGCCGAACGCCGGGGGGCGCGATAGGTGATTTCGATCGCAGCGAGCCGCTCACCGTGTCCGATAAGACGTAGTTAGGAAGTCTTGACACGGGATGTCATTGGGAAAGAGACTCTCCGCTAACCGTTTGGCGCGTCGGGTTGACGTGCAGAGAGGGTAGACGCGGCCCAGCGCCGATCAGCCGGTGACGGCGTAGGAGAGACCATGGCCACCCCCACCAGGCCGGCGACGACCGGCACCGCCAAGCGACCGCGCGACGACACGCGACTGGCACTCCTGTTCATCCTCCCCGCGCTCATCGGCTTCCTGGTCTTCCTGCTCTGGCCCACGCTGCGCGGCATCTACCTGAGCTTCACCAAGTTCAACCTGCTCACGCCCTCCCGGTGGACCGGGCTGGACAACTACGTGCGCATGGTCGAGGACCCCGTCTTCTGGAACGCGCTGGGCGTGACCGTCTACTACGTGGTCGTCAACATCGGCGTCCAGACGGTGCTGGCGCTGGTCATCGCGGTGCTGATGCAGCGGCTGACCCGCAGGACGTGGCTGCGCGGGCTGGTGCTGACGCCCTATCTCGTCTCGAACGTGGTCGCGGCGCTGGTCTTCCTGTGGATCCTCGACTACCAGCTCGGCATCGGCAACAAGGTGCTGGAGCTGCTCGGGCTCGACAGGATCGCGTTCCTCGCCGACTCCGCCTGGGTGATCCCGACCGTCGCGCTCATCAACGTCTGGCGGCACGTCGGCTACACCGCCCTGCTGATCTTCGCCGGCCTGCAGACCATCCCCCCGACCCTGTACGAGGCCGGCCGCATGGACGGCGCCTCCGAGCTGCGCATGTTCAGAAGCATCACGCTGCCGCTGCTGCGGCCCGTCACCGCCGTCGTGCTGATCATCAGCGTGGTCGGCTCGTTCCAGGTGTTCGACACCATCGCGATCGCGACCAGGGGCGGCCCGGTCAACTCCTCGAACGTGCTGCAGTACTACATCTACGAGGCCGCGTTCAGCCGCTTCCAGTTCGGCTACGCCTCGGCGATGTCCGTGGCGCTGCTGATCGTCCTGATGATCATCACGTTCCTGCAATACCGGCTCACCCGGGCCGGCAGCTCCGACCTGGCCTAGGGAGAGTGTGACATGGCGACCGTCATGGCCCCCGCCCCGAGCGACGCCCCCGCCGCCGGCCAGGAGCCGCAGCGCAAACCCCGGCCCGGCATCGGCCGGATCATCGCCTGGACGCTCATGGTCCTGGTGATCATCGGCAGCCTGTTCCCGTTCTACTGGGTGCTGCGCACCGCGCTGTCCGACAACAACGCGCTCTACGCGGGCGGCGACAGCCTGCTGCCGGTGCGGTTCTCGTGGGGCGGCTTCGAGCGCGTCTTCGGCCTGCAGACCGGGCAGGAGGCCATCGACGCGGGCGGATCGGGACAGCCCATCGCGTTCTGGCGCTACCTGCTCAACTCGGTGCTGGTCGCGACCATGGTCACGGCCGGGCAGGTGTTCTTCTCCTCGATGGCCGCCTACGCCTTCGCCCGGCTGCGCTGGCGCTATCGCGAGCAGGTGTTCGCGGTCTTCCTGGCCGGCCTGATGGTCCCGGCGATCTTCACGCTGCTGCCGAATTTCGTGCTCATCAAGGAGCTCGGCCTCGTCGACACCGTGCTCGGCATCGCGCTGCCGACGATGCTCATGACCCCGTTCGCGGTGTTCTTCCTGCGGCAGTTCTTCCTCGGCATCTCCCGCGAGGTGGAGGAGGCCGCGCTGGTGGAGGGCGCGTCGAAGACGCGCATCTTCTTCCGGCTCATCCTGCCGATCTCGGCCGCGCCCATCTCGACGCTGTCGATCCTCACCTACATCACCTCCTGGAACGAGTACTTCTGGCCGCTCATGGTGAGCTACACCGACAAGTCGCGCGTGCTCACCGTGGCGCTCGGCGTGTTCAAGTCGCAGAAGCCACAGGCCGGCCCCGACTGGGCGGGACTGATGGCGGCCACGCTGGTGGCGGCGCTGCCGATGTTGCTGCTCTTCTTCGTCTTCGCCCGCCGCATCGTCAACTCCATCGGCTTCAGCGGGATCAAGTGATGCTCAGAAGAATCCTCCTGTCCGCGCTTCTGCTGACCACCACCGCCTGCGGGGCGGGCGGCACCGGCGGCGCCAACGGCACCATCGAGTACTGGCTGTGGGACTCCGCCCAGCAGCCCGGCTACCAGAAGTGCGCCGACGCCTTCGAGAAGCAGAACCCCGGCCTGCGCATCAACATCTCCCAGTACGGCTGGGAGGACTACTGGTCCAAGCTGACCGCCAGCTTCATCGCCGACACCGCCCCCGACGTCTTCACCGACCACCTGACCAAGTTCCCCCAGTTCGTGGACCTGCAGGTGCTGCGCCCCCTGGACGACCTCGGCCCCACCAGCGACATCAAGGACTCCGACTACCAGGCCGGCCTGGCCGAGCTGTGGAAGGGCAAGGACGGCAAGCGGTACGGCGCCCCGAAGGACTGGGACACCATCGCGATGTTCTACAACGCCACCGCGCTCAAGGACGCCGGCATCTCCCCGGAGACGCTCGACGACCTGACCTGGAATCCCCGCGACGGCGGCACGTTCGAGAAGACGATCGCGCACCTGACCATCGACCAGAACGGCGTGCGCGGCGACGAGCCAGGCTTCGACAAGACCAAGGTCAAGACGTACGGGCTCGCGGCCAACGGCGCCGGCGGCGACAACTGGGGCCAGACGCAGTGGTCGGCCTTCACCGGCAGCGCCGGCTGGCAGCCCACCGACAGGAACCCCTGGGGCACCCGCTTCAAGCTCGACGACCCGGTGCTGCAGGAGACCCTCGACTGGTACTTCGGGCTCGTGAAGAAGGGGTACATGGCGAGCTACGCGGCGATCGGCGGCAGCAACGCCATCACCGCCGACAAGCAGATCCAGTCGGGCATCGCCGCGATGGGCTTCGACGGCTCGTGGACGATCTCGTCGTTCACCAAGCTCACCGACGCCGACGGCAAGAAGCTGGACATCGGCGTCGCGCCCAACCCGATCGGGCCGTCGGGGAAGCGGGCCTCGATGTTCAACGGGCTCGCCGACTCCGTCACCACGTTCTCCAAGCAGCCGGAGAACGCCGCCAAGTGGGTCAAGTTCCTGTCCGGCGAGGAGTGCCAGAACATCATCGGCCGCTCCGGCGTGGTCTTCCCCGCCCGGCCGTCGGGGACCGAGCTGGCCATCGAGTACAACAAGAAGGAACGCGGGCTCGACGTGTCGGCCTTCACCGGCCACATCGAGAACCACACCACGTTCCCGCTGCCGGTGACCTCCAACGCGGCCGACATCGCGGCGCTCTCCCAGCCCGCCTTCGACGCCGTCTACTTGGGCCAGGCCCCCGCCAGCTCGCTCACCCGCCTCAACGACCAGCTGAACGAGCTGTTCAAGGTGGCCGGCTGACCCGCGTGCGGCGCTAGGCCGCCGGGCGCGTCAGCTCGGGCGCCTGCCGGCCCGCCTGGTGCGGCTGCACGAGCACCGGCGCGTCCGACACCACCACGACGGTGTACGCCGGCCCCGGCGCCATGTTCTCCGCCTCGTCCATCAGGTCCTCCACCGCGGACGACCGCGTGCGCCGGGGCGGGATGGTCAGCGGGATCGGGCCGCGCGGCCGGTCGCCCTCCGCGCACAGCGTCACCTCGACGTGGGCGGGGCCGGGGCTGAGGTTGAGCAGGCTCAGCCGGTCTCCCGGCCGGCATCCGTCGGTGATCGTCATCTTCCAGCTTCCCGCCATGGTGCTCATGCGTGCTCCCGTCCTCCTGCTGCGGCAGGAGAGCCGCTACCCAGGCGTGGCCCGAACTATCACCCCCGTCGCATGGCCCGGGCGGCACGCGGGCAGAGGACCTCAAGCGACCCGCCTGACCAGGGCAGACGTCTTCTGACGGAAGGACGACCCGCCGCATGAGAGCCGCCGTACTGCACGATCACAGCGCGCCGCCGCGTTACGGCGAGTTCGACGACCCGCGCCCGTCGGGCGACGCCGTCGTCGTCGACGTCGAGGCGGCCGGCCTCAACCACCTCGACCTGGCCAAGGCGTCAGGCACCTTCTACACCGGGCCGCCGCCCCTGCCGTCGGTCGTCGGGAGCGACGGGGTCGGCCGCCTGCCGGACGGGCGCCGGGTGTTCTTCGACACGGTCGTCCCGCCGTACGGGGCGCTGGCCGAACGCGTCCTGGTGCCGTCCGGCGCGCTGTTCGACGTCGCCGACGGCCTCGACGGCACGCTCGCCGCGGCGCTCGGCAACAGCGGCCTGGCCGCGTGGCTGGCCCTGGAGTGGCGCGCCGGCCTTCGGCCGGGGGAGACCGTCCTCGTGCTGGGCGCGACCGGCACGGTGGGCGCCGCCGCGGTGCAGATCGCCCGCGCCCTCGGCGCCGGCCGCGTGATCGCCGCCGCCCGCTCCAGCGCCCGCCTCCACCACCTGAACGCGGACGCCCACGTCGATCTCACCGGCGACGCGGGCGACGTGTCCGCTGCCCTGCGTGAGGCCGCAGGCGGCGGCGTGGACGTCATCATCGACCCGCTGTGGGGGCCGCCGGCGCTGGCGGCGATGGGCGCGGCCCGGCACGGCGCCCGGTTCGTCCAGCTCGGGCAGCAGGCCGCCACCGCGATCGAGCTGCCCGCCCCGCTCGTCCGCTCGGCCGCGCTCGACATCAGGGGCTTCGCGATCTTCCATGCGCCCACTGACGTCCGGCGCGACGCCTACCTGCGGATGACCGAGCTGGCCGCGTCCGGCGGCCTCACCATGGACGTGCAGGTCGTCCCGCTCAAGGACATCGCCGCCGCCTGGGAACGCCAGCGCACCGGCGCCGGCGTCAAGCTCGTCATCACCTGCCACTGAGCCGGCCACTCTGCCTGCCGGCCACTGAGCCGGCGACCACCGCGACCGTCAGTCGTTGCCGGAGCCCGGCTCCGACAGGTGGCGGTGGGCCTTGGCCTTGGCCGTCTCCGGCATGAGCTTGGCGGCGCCGGCCATCACCTTGTTCGTGGGAGACCCGGCCACCACGTGGTCCTTGCCGCTCATCAGCGCCTCGTACGCCTGCTCGGCCACCCGCGCCGGGTCGTCCTTCTTCGAGCTGCCGAGCCGGGTGTCCTCGAGACCGGCGCGTTCGAAGAACTCGGTCTCGGTGGGCCCCGGCATCAGCGCGGTCACGGTGACGCCGTGGTCCTTCAGCTCCTCGCGCAGCGCCTCGGAGAACGACAGCAGGAACGCCTTCGACGCCGCGTACGTGGCCTCGAAGGGCCCTGGCTGGGTGGCGGCGATCGACGAGGTGAACAGCACCCGCCCCTGCCGCCGCGCCGCCATGTCGCGTACGCACAGCTTGGCCAGATGGACGGCGGACCGCACGTTCAGGTCGACCAGCCGCAGGTCGTCGGCGAGCTCCGTCTCGGTGAACGGCCCGCCGACCCCGACCCCCGCGTTGATCGCGAGCACCTGGAGCGGACGGCCGTCGTCCACGACGGCCGCGTAGAGCCGTTCGACGCCGTTGTGCGTGGCGAGATCGGCCTGTACGCCCTGCACGGACGCCCCCGGCCGGCGCAGTTCCGAGGCCGTGTCGGCGATGCCGGGATCCTCGGCGTTGATGATCAGGTCGAAGCCGTGGCCGGCGAACTGCCTGGCCAGCTCGTACCCGATGCCGCTGGACGCTCCGGTGACCAGCGCGAGCGGCCGGCCCGCGTCAACGCTCATGATGACGGATCCTCTCGTGCGTGCTCTGGCACCGCCTGCCCAGCACGGGGACGCTCACTCCTCTCGACAGCCGGGCCCGCACCAGCCGCGCGGCGACGACGGCGCCGCACGCTCCGGCGAGCAGCGCGGCCACGACGGCCGGAGCCGGTGCGCGGCGCCCGGTCACGCTTCCCGTGATGACGGCGGCGGTCTCGGCGGCGGCCTGCCGATCGAGCCCGCGTGTGCGCTCGTCCTCGCCCTGATGATGTGTCATCCCATGACCCCCTTCGTTACGCGTTCGACAGCCCGCCATACCCGGACCGGGCCGGGTTAGCGGGCCGCGCAAGCTGGGTAGCTGCGGTGGCTCGCGAACGGGAGGCGACATGACTTCACAGGTGGCGGAGATGCTCTCCGCGTATCCGCAGGACCTCGGCCGCGTCGACCAGGACAGGCTCATCAGGTGCATCGAGCAGTGCATGAGCTGCGCTCAGGCGTGTACGGCGTGCGCCGACGCCTGCCTGAGCGAGCCCGAGGTCGCGGAGCTGGCCAAGTGCGTCCGCACCGACCTCGACTGCGCCGACCTGTGCGAGGCGACGGCCCGGGTCCTGTCGCGCCACACCGGCTACGACGCCAACCTGACCAGGGCCGTCCTGGAGGCGTGTGCCCAGGCGTGTAAGGCGTGCGGGGACGAGTGCGCCCGCCACGACCACCACCCGCACTGCGTGACGTGCGCCCAGGCGTGCCGCGACTGCGAGCAGGCGTGCCGCGAGCTGATGACCGCTTTGGGGTGAGCGCGGCTCAGAAGCGCTGGAACAGGGCGTCGTCGGGGCCGAAGCGCATGAACAGCTCCAGCCGCGACCGCCCGCCGGGATGGTCGAGCACCACGCGGTCGCAGACCCGCTGGATGACGAACAGGCCCAGGCCGCGACGGGGCGGCCAGGGCGGGGTGCGTTGGAGGTGTTCGTGGGTTAACGAGCCGCGCTCGTCCACGACGTGCACGGTGACGCCGTCGAGGTCGCGGCGGGCGCTCACCGTGCCCGCCGTCTGAGCGTGTTCGAGCACGTTGCTGGCCGCCTCGCTGACCGCGAGGACGAGCGCCTCCGTGCGGTGCTTGCTCAGGCCGGCCTTCAGGGCGAACGTGCCCACCAGTTCGCGGAGCAGAGCGAGATTGTCGTCGATCGGTACGTGCAGGCCGTAGGACTCGCCCATGGTCACCGCCTGATCCATCCCATCGGCCGCTCTTGTGGTAAGTGCACTGCACAAAATCCTAAGCGCGGTTGTGCGGCGGTCGTTCGCCTATTCACGGAAAGGTCTCCGGTGAGCGCGCCTAACATGAGCCGCCGGACAGGGTGCGCCGCTATCCGGCCTTCCGCACGCGGGTGGTGCCGGTGTCCAGAATGCTGCCGTCGGCGCCGATCGGCGTCAGCTCGGGCACGGGGTCGCCGTGCTGATCCACCAGCGTGGAGTGGGCCTCGCCCGGCTCGAAGGCGTGGCGTTCGCCCCACTGCCGCAGGGTGACGATGACGGGGAAGAGGTCGCGGCCCGCGTCGGTGAGCACGTATTCCTGACGGCGGCCCGACGGCGTCGCGCGGCGGGCGAGCAGGCCGTGAGCGGTCAGCCTGCGCAGGCGGTCGGTGAGGATGTTGCGGGCGATGCCGGTGCGGCGCTGGAACTCGGTGAACGAGCGCGCCCCGTCCATCGCGTCCCTGATGACGAGCAGGCTCCACCGGTCGCCGACCAGGTCGAGCGTGCGGGCGACGGGGCAGCTCGGGTCGGTCCAGCCGGGGTCCGTGGCGCTCATGTCACCTTCCTATCGGTTGCTAATTGAAACCATTATGCCCTACGGTCAGGATTGGTTTCGATATGCAACTGATTGGGGGGATGGCGATGGACGGGTGGCGGCGGGCGCTGCTCGCGGTGGTGTGCGGCGTCGCGGTGGCGGGCGTCTACGCCGCCCAGCCGGTGCTGGAGCAGATGGGACGCGACCTCGGCGTGCCGGCGGAGCGCGCCGGGTGGATCGTCGCCATCGGCCAGATCGGCTATCTCGCCGGGCTGGTGCTGCTGGTGCCGCTCGGCGACGTGCTCGACAGGCGCCGGCTCATCGCCGCCCACCTGGTGCTCACCGGCACCGGCACGGCCCTGACCTCTCTGGCGCAGGCCGGGTGGGTGGCGTTCGCCGGGCTCGCGACGGCCGGCCTGTTCGCGGTCGTGGTGCAGACCACGGTGGCGTACGTGGCCGCGGTCGCACCGCCCGCCGAACGCGGACGCAGCATCGGCGTCGTCACCTCGGGCGTGGTGGCCGGCATCCTCGGCGCGCGGGTGGTAACCGGCGTGCTCGCCGAGATGTGGGGCTGGCGCAGCGTCTACGCCGCACTCGCGGCGCTGTCACTCATCCTCGCCGCCCTCGTCCGCACCGCCCTCCCACCCGACGACCGCCCAGGCCGGGGCGTGGCCACGGGGCGGCTCCGCCGGGGCGAGGTCGTGACGCGGGTGCCGTTCGGGGAGCGGCTGTTTCTGACGCGGGGGATCATCACGTTCTTTCTGTTCGCCTCGTTCGGCACGTTGTGGAGTGGGCTGGCCCTGCCGCTGGCGGGCGACCCCTGGCGGCTGGAGGAGGGCCAGATCGGGATGTTCGGCGTCGCCGGGATCGCCGGCGCCCTGGGCGCGGCCCGGGCGGGACGCTGGGCCGACGCGGGACGCGCCGCGCCCGTCACCGGCATCGCACTCGCCCTGCTCATCGGCTCGTGGGCGGCGATCGGCCAGCTGCGCTGGTCACTGTGGCTGCTCATCGCCGGGATCGTGGTGCTGGACTTCGCCGTCCAGGTGGTCCACGTGAGCAACCAGCACCGGCTCACCGCCGCCTACCCCGGCAGGACCAGCGGCGTCGTCGGCGGCTACATGATCTTCTACTCGCTCGGCTCCGCGCTCGGCGCGGCCACGACCACCGCCGTCTTCGCCGCCCACGGCTGGACGGGCGCAAGCCTCCTCGGCGCCGGCTTCGCGGCCTTCGCCCTGGCCGTCTGGGCGGTCGATCGCCGCCTCGTACCGGAAAGGGCACGTTCCAGGAAGACACCCTCGGCGGCGCGAGGCCGCGGCCTAGGATGAGGGAACCTGGGTGGGGAGGCAGCACGATGCCGGTGCAGGCCACAGTGCGCGCGGGAGACCATGTCGCTGCCCGTTTCGGCTCCGACGCCGCCTTCGCCGACCTGGCCGTGGAGTTCGCGTGCAACGGCGTGACCGCGCGGGGTCAGGTGCTGCTCTTCGTGCCCCGCCGGCTGCGCCGCCTGATCGGCGACCGGCTCGCCGCCTCTGCTCCGCTGCGGGCGGCGGCCCGCGACGGTCACGTGCGCGTCGTCGACCCACGCGATGTCCAGCTCGCCGGGGGTTTCGACGCCGCACGCCTGCACACCGCCTACCACGACGCCACCCAGGCCGCGCTGATCGCCGGTTACCCGGGATTGTGGGTGGTGGTGGACATGAGCTGGGCCCGTCCGAGCGTCGTGGACCCCGAGGCGCTCGTCGCGTTCGAGGCCGCCTCGATCACCCTGTTCACCGAGGCCACGCTCACCGCGCTGTGCGCGTTCGACACCCGCGTCTTCACCGCCAAGCAGGTGTTCCGCGTCTGCCAGGCGCACCCGGTCGCCGACGCGGCCGGCTTCGGGCACCGCGCCACCCCCGACGGGTGCGGGCTGGCCCTCTCCGGCGAGACCGACCGCTCCAACGCGCTGGCCTGGAAGGCGCTGCTCGCCGCGCTCGCCCCTGACCACCACGTCGTGGACATCAGCGGCATGTCCTTCCTCAGCGTCCGGGCGATGGCGGACCTGGGCGCCGCCGCCCGCGTCCTCCTCCGCCCGCTGACCGTCCGCGCCACCCGCGCCCAGGCCACCCACCTCCGCCTGCTCCACTTGGACGACCTCATCACCATCGACGTCTTACCGCCCCAGACGACCCCCGTCTGACCCCGCTCAGCCGTTCACCGGTCAGGGCGAGCAGGACCAGCGGGCGGCGCCGCCCACCCACCGCCCGTCACGCTACAGCGCGTCATGAGCGCCCTCTCGTGGGCGGCGAGCCCGGTATGGTGCTGCGGTGAATGGGGACGCTTCACTCGATTCCACGCGCCGCCGACGAGCGACGACCGCGCCCTGCGCATCTACGCCACCCCGCACGCCAGCCACCACCGCCAAGATCCACACGCTGCTGCACGACCCGCGGTACCGGGTGGCGCCGGCCTGGCAGAACACCGCCTACAACCAGCCGCCGCACCCGAGCTTCTTCATCGTCGCCGGCATGAGCACGCCGCCCAGGCCCGACGTGTACGTACGCTGAGCCGCTACGACGCCTCGCCGCCCACCGCAGCGGGGGTGGCGCGGCGGGTGTCGACGGCGGAGGCGAGGAAGGCGGCACAGGCGACGAACGCGAGCACGACCAGCATCGCCGGCCGCAGCCCCCAGTGATCGCCGAGGAAGCCGAGACCGGGTGGCCCGACGAGGAAGGCCACGTAGCCGATGGTGGCGACCAGGCTGACGCGGGCGGTCTCGTCGGGCCCGGTCTCGCCCGCCGCCGACAGCGCGACGGGGAAGCCGAGCGACGCGCCGAGCCCCCAGAACAGCACCGCGGCCCCGGCCAGCACCGCGCTGTCGGAGAAGATCACCAGCAGCAGGCCGACCGCGCCCGACACGGCGCTCGCGCGGACCACGAGGGTGCGGCCGAACCGGTCGAGCACGTACGTGCCGCAGAACCGGCCGATCGTCATCGCGGCGGCGAACCCCGTGTAGACGAGCGACCCTGACGCGGCGTCGACGCCGTGCCCGTCCACCATGAGCAGCGGCAGCCAGTCGTTGGCAGCACCCTCGGCCAGAGCCATCGCGAGCACGATCGCGCCGATCATGAGCAGCTTGGCGTCCTTCCACAGCTTCGGCCGCTCGCGGGGCCCGCCGTCCTGCGCGGCGGCGCGGCCGGTGCCGGCGGGGATGGCGCGGACGGCGTACAGCATCAGCACGACGGCGATCACCGTGACGGCGGCCAGGTGCCAGTGCACCGGCAGCCGGGCGGCGGTGGCCGCGATGCCGGCCCCGGCGCCGGCCACCGTGCCCAGGCTGAAGCAGCCGTGCAGCATGGGCATGGTGGTCCGGCCGGTGGCGCGCTCGATGTCGGTGGCGTCGACGTTCACCGCGACCTCGCCGGCGCCCACCCCCACCCCGAACGTGAACAGCCCCGCCACCACCAGCGGCACCGACGACAGGAGGGTGCCGCCGCTCAGCATGGCCAGCGCGGCGACGAGCAGGGCGGTGCCCACTGCGATGACCGGGCGGGTGCCGAAGCGGGAGGTGAGCCGCCCCGAGCAGAGGATGCCCGCCATCGAGCCCAGCGACAGGCCGAACAGGATCCACCCCATCTCGCCGGTGGACGCCTCCAGCCGGTCACGGATGTCGGGGGTGCGGGTCACCCACGACGACAGGGCGATCCCGGGGAGGAAGAAGAGCAGGAAGAGGGCCTGCCGGCGCCGGCGGGTGGCGAGGTCCATGCAGCGAGATCTCCTGTTCGTGGCCGGGGTACCCCTGCATGCTAAGGGTGATCTCTTTGGACAAACTGGGCGGGGTGGTCAGGATGGCGCTGCCGGACTCGCCGCGCGCGCTCGCAGCAGATCCGCCACGTCCGCCAGGGCGAGTTCGACACGTCCATGCACGCGCGGGTTGAGGAGGAGCGTGCCGTCGAAGTCGCCGGCCGACGCGAAGATCGCCACCGGCACGGTCAGCGCCTGGAAGAAGCCGAACAACGGGCGCAGCGCGTGCTCCAGCATCAGCGCGTGGTGCTCGCCGCCGCCCGTCGCGGCCAGCAGCACCGGCTTGCCGGCCAGCGCGTACTGCTCCACGAGGTCGAAGAAGTGCTTGAACATCCCCGGGTACGAGCCCCTGAACACCGGCGCCGCCGCCACCAGCAGGCCGGCGCCCTCGGCCAGCCGCAGCGCGGACTCGACCTCCGGCGTGACGTCGTCGCGCTCGACCGCGCCGGTGAAGCCGGGGCCGAGCCGGTAGACGTCGATCCGCGCCACCTCGATCGGCATCATGCCGTCCAGCGTGGCGAGGATGACGTCCACCAGCCCCATCGTCTTGGACGGCTCGTTCGGGCTGCCGTTCACCACTGCGACGCGCACGGTCATGCCGCGCTCCGCTCGACCCCGCGGCGCACCAGGGGAGCCACCTCGGTGCCGAGGCGTTCGATGGCGGCCAGGTGCTCCTTCTGCGGCATGCCGCCGAAGCCCATCTGGATGATGGCCCGCGTCACCCCGTACAGCTCGTGGTAGGCGAGCAGCTTGTCGGCGACCTCCTGCGCGCTGCCGACCAGCAGCCCGGCCGCGGGCGTCGCCTGCGCGTCGAAGACCGGTCTCGACAGCGGGAAACCGGCCCCGCGCTGGTGGTTGTTGTCCAGCATGCCCCTGGCGAAGTAGGGGTACATGGTGTCGCGGGCGGCCTGGCTGGTGCGGCCGACGTACCCGTGGGCGTTGATGCTGACGGGCAGCGCGGCGGCGTCATGGCCGGCCTCCGCCGCGGCGGCCCGGTAGAGCCGTACGGTCTCCTCGTGCGTCGTCATCGGCCCGAGCAGCAGGGCCAGCGCCATCGGCAGGCCGAGCCTGCCGGTGCTGATCGCCGACGCCGGTGACCCGCCGACCCCCACCCAGATCGGGATCGTGCCGCCGTCGGCGCGCGGCGCGACGTCCGCCTCGTACAGGGGTGGACGGAAGCGGCCCCGCCAGGTGAGCGGGTTGCGGTCGCGGATGGCGAGCAGCAGGCCGAGCTTCTCGCGGAACAGCTCCGCGTAGTCCTTCAGGTCGTAGCCGAACAGCGGGAACGACTCCGTGTACGAGCCGCGCCCCGCGATGATCTCCGCCCGGCCGGCCGACAGCAGGTCGATCGTGGCGAACTGCTCCCACACGCGTACCGGGTCCTCCGAGCTGAGCACGGTGACCGCGCTGGTCAGCCTGATCCGCTCGGTGCGCTCGGCGGCGGCGGCCAGCAGGATCGACGGCGCCGAACCGACGAAGTCGGACCTGTGGTGCTCGCCCACGCCGAAGACGTCGAGGCCCACCTGGTCGGCCAGCTGCGCCTGCTCGATCGTCTCGCGGACGCGCTGCCTGGGGGAGGGGAGCCGTCCCGTCGCGGGGTCCTCCGTCAGCTCGCCGAACGTCATGATGCCGATCTCGAACGACATGTCGTTCTCCTAGTCTCTGGGTTCGGTCATTCTGCTTCAATCTGCTTGCGCAAGCAATTATTTCGGGAGATTCCGCTGGTGGTTGCTTGGGCCGGTGGTGGGTCTCCTTGGTTGAGCTTTGCTGTGCAGGCAGGCAGGTGCGGCTGGCGCGGCCGTACGCGGGCCGATACGGTGCTGCCCATGGCGACGGAGAGGCTGTCAGAGCTTGAGGACGCGGCGTGGCGCGGGTTCCTGGTCACCCACGACCGCATCTGGCGCGAGATCGAGGCCGGGCTCGCGCCCCTCGGGGTGAGCATGGCCGAATACAGCGTGCTCGCGCTGCTCGGCGAGGCGGGCCGCAAGGGCATGCGCATGTCGGAGCTGGCCCAGCAGCGGCTGATGTCGAGCGGCGGGTTCACCAGGCTCGCCGACCGGCTGGAGCGGCGCGGCCTCATCGAGCGGCGGCGCTCGGCCGACGACGGGCGCGGCTTCGAGGTCTATCTGACCAAGGAGGGCCGCGCCCTGACGCGCAAGGCATGGCGCCGCCAGCACAGCGACCTGCGCCGGCTCTTCTTCGACCGGCTCAACGACGACGACCTCGAAACCCTCGCCGCCATCTGGACCCGCCTCACCCCGCCGGACGACGCCCGGTAACGCCGGCGGGGGGAACATTCGTCCAATACGCCGCCACCCGGCCGACGCCACAGTGGCGGCATGACTGTTTCCGACAGCGGGCCGCGCGTGCCGAGCGGCGGCCCCACCGAGAGATACACGCCGTCACAGGACGACGGCGCCAGCGATAGGCATGCGCCGTCACAGGACGACGGCGCCACCGAGAGCCGCACGCTGTCGCTGGACGACGGGGACATCCACGTCTGCCAGGACGGACCGCGCGACGCGCCCGCGCTCCTGCTCGTCCACGGCTCGGCCTCCTCGCTCCGCTCGTGGGACGCGATGGTCCCGCTGCTGGCGGGGCGGCACCACGTCATCAGGATCGACCTGCTCGGACACGGCAGGTCAGGCAAGCCGGACGACCGCAGTTACGCGACGCCCGACCAGGCCCGCCGCGTCGGCGAGGCACTCGACCGGCTCGGCATAGAGCACGCCGTCGTGGCCGGCCACTCCAGCGGCGGCGTGGTGGCCACGGCCCTCGCCGAGCTGCGGCCCGGCCTGGTGGACGCGCTCGCACTCATCAACACAGGGCCGAGCCTGGAGGCGTACATCCCGCAGGAACCTCTGCCCCTGGACCCGGCGCGGTGGCCACCCGAGGACGAGCAGATCCTCCGCTTCGGCCGCACCGCCTTCAGCCGTCCCGACTTCGAGGTGCCCCGGGAGCTCGTGGACGAGGTACGCCTGATGACCTTCCACACCCTCACCACGACGATGCGGGAGACCACGGAGTACCTGCGGCAGCGCGCACTCCCCGAAAGGCTGGCGAGCCTGGGCAAACCGCTGCTGGTGCTGTTCGGCGCGGACGACGGCAGGTGGCGCTCATCCTCCGCCGCCGACTACAAGGTCGTGCCGGACGCCAGGGTCGAGCTCCTGCCCGGCCTCGGCCACACCCCCATCCTGGAGGACCCCCACCACACCGCCACCCTGCTGCTGGACTTCACCACGCGGAGGCGATGACCGGGGCCATGCCAGCGCGGATCCCGCGTCACGCGTCCGCCTGACCGTGTCACCGGCCCGTACCACCTGCGCGGCGTTGTACCCGCCGGTCAGCGGCTCCTCGGTCATGCATTCCATGATGGGCGACGCCGATGAGTTTCGGCGGCGGCGCGAGTCCGTACGGGCATGACGACCTTCGCACTCATCCACGGCGGCGGTGGCAGCGCGTACGACTGGCACCTGCTCGAACCCGAGCTGCGCGCCCGCGGCCACGGCACCGTCGCCGTCACCCTGCCCATGTCCGACCCCGAGGCGGACCTGTGGACCTACGCCGACACCGTCGTCGAGGCGGTCGGTGAGCGGCGGCCGCTGGTCGTGGTCGCGCACTCGTGGGGCGGCTTCGTGGGGCCGCTGGTCTGCGAACGCCTCGAAGTTGCCGCGCTGGTGCTGGTCACCGCCATGATCCCGAGTCCGGGGGAGTCGCCCGAGGACTGGTGGGAGCGCAGCGGCCGGCCCGCGTCCGGCACCGACGACGAGTACGAGCTGTTCTGGAACGACGTCCCGCGTGACCTGGCCGACCGGGTGACCGCCGAGGACGCGGCGGCGGCCGGCGACCTCAGCATGGACCGGGCCACCGGCTCGCCGTGGCCGCTGCCCGCCTGGCCGGACGTCCCCACCCGGTACGCGCTCTGCCGCGACGACCGCCTCTTCACCCCCGACTTCGTCCGCCGGCACGTCAAGGAACGGCTCGGCATCGTGCCCGACGAGCTGCCCGGCGGCCACATGGTGATGGTGTCCCGCCCGCGCGAGCTGGCCGACTACCTGGCCCAGGTCAGTGGCGAGCCGGGTCGCCCGGTGAGCGTCACTTGAGCGGGTCGTGGCCCCAGTTCATCAGCGAGTAGCGCCACTTGGTGTCCTTGACGTCCCCCGAGGGCCGCTGCGCCAGGTGCCGGTGGACGTAGCCGACCACCTTGCGCATGTGCGCGTAGTCGTCATCCGTCAGGTCCGGCTTCTTGGCGCGCAGCAACTGGACGATCCGCCGGCCCGACTCGTGGCCGGTGGACTCGCCGCCGCCGTCCTTCTGCCCGACGGCCTTGGAGTCGTCGCTGTCCAGCCAGTGCTCCAGCTCCTTGGCGGTCATGTTCACCGCCTCGCCGAACTCCTTCGCGACCGTCTCGTGGTCCTCGCTCACCGCGACCCCTTGCCCTTGCGCAGCGCCGACGGCTTGTGCACCGCCTTCTTGCCGCTCTTCTCGCTGCGAACGACGTACTGGGGTTCGTCGGGCGAGGCGGCGACCGTGCGGCCCGCCTCCTCCTGCCTGCCGGTGACCTTCTTCTCGACCTTGCCGTGGGCGGTGGAGCCGTGGCTCTTCCAGGTGACCTCGTCGCCGACGGACGGCTCCTGCTTCCGCTTCTTCGTCATGAGCTGCGCCCTACCCGGCCATGCCTGCGCAGGCCCCACGGCGGGCACGGATACCTGCAAGGCGAGGTCAAGCCCCCCTCAGAGCGGGACTCAGAGCCGGACCATGACGGTCTTGGTCTCGGTGTAGGCGTCCAGGACCTCGAGGCCGTGCTCGCGGCCCAGCCCCGACTGCTTGAACCCGCCGAACGGCAGGCTCCCCGCGCTCATCTCGCCGAAGGTGTTGATCCACACGGTGCCGGCGCGCAGGCGGGCGGCGGCGCGGTGGGCGCGGCCGAGGTCCCTGGTCCACACCGACGCCGACAGGCCGTAGACCGTGTCGTTGCCCTGGGCGACGGCGTCGTCGAGGTCGGTGAAGGTCAGCAGCGCCGCGACGGGGCCGAAGATCTCCTCCCGTACGACGCGGGCGCCGGGACCGGCCTGCTCGACCAGCGTGGGCGGCATGTAGAGGCCGTGGCCGAGCTCGCCGGCGGTGTGCAGGACGCCGCCCTCCTCCCTGGCCACGTCCAGGTACGCCGCCACCCGGTCGAAGTGCTCCCGCGTGGCGAGCGGCCCGGCCTTGGTCCCGGGATGGAACGGGTCGCCCAGCGCGTACGAGCGCATCTCCCGTACGAGCAGCTCCCGGAACCGCTCACGGACCGGCTCCTGCACGAAGATGCGGCTGCCCGCCACGCAGCCCTGGCCGCTGCCCTGCGCGAACCCCGCCACCGCGCCCCTCGCCGCCGCCTCCAGGTCGGCGTCGTCGAAGACGATGGTCGGCGACTTGCCGCCCAGCTCCAGCGTGACGCGCTTGAGGTCCCTGCTGGAGACCTCCAGGATGCGCCGGCCCACGGCAAGCGAGCCGGTGAAGGAGATCTTGTCGACGTCCGGGTGGCCGGTCATGGCCTCTCCCGTCGGGGCGCCGCCGGTGACGATGTTCACCACGCCGGCCGGCAGCCCGGTCTCCGCCAGCAGCTCGCCGACGCGCAGCGCGGACAGCGGCGACCAGGCGGCGGGCTTGGCGACGACCGTGTTGCCGGTCGCCAGCGCGGGGGCCAGCTTCCAGGCGAGCTGCAGGATCGGGCCGTTCCACGCGGTGATGGCGGCGACCACGCCGAGCGGCTGGCGGACGGTGTAGGCGAGGGTCGAGGGGTCGGACGGCCCGGACCGTCCGTAGATCTTCGTCGGCCAGCCCGCGTAGTGGCGGAACACCTCCACCGCGTGCTCCACCATCCAGCGCGTCAGCCACAGCGGCCCGCCCATGTCGAGCGAGTCGAGCACGGCCAGCTCCTCGGTGTGCGCCTCGATCACGTCGGCGATGCGCAGCAGCACCTTGCTGCGCTCGTACGGGGTGATGTCCGCCCACGAGGGCTCCTCGAAGGCGCGGCGGGCGGCGGCCACGGCGGCGGCGACGTCGTCGGGGCCGGCGGCGGACACGTCGGCCAGCACCTGACCGGTGGCCGGGTCGCGGGTCTCGAACGTCTCGCCCGACCGCGCGGGCGCCCAGGCGCCGCCGATCAGCAGCCGCTTGGGGGTGCCGTCAGCGAGGAAGGCGGGCGCGGGACGCTCGGAGGAGTTCAAGGTGA
Organism: Nonomuraea sp. NPDC049419; assembly: GCF_040676995.1. Classification (NCBI taxonomy): domain Bacteria; kingdom Bacillati; phylum Actinomycetota; class Actinomycetes; order Streptosporangiales; family Streptosporangiaceae; genus Nonomuraea; species Nonomuraea sp. NPDC049419. The sequence goes on from NZ_JBFAQB010000023.1 coordinate 43,458, forward strand.
GGGGAGCAGTCATGAGAGTTCTCTCCAAAACGAACTAGTTTGTTCTGATGCGACCGACCGTAACCCGATCCGCGCGGTTCGCGCAAACGAACCAGTTCGTTCTAGAATCGCGCCCATGGGGAGAGGAGAGGCCAGCAGGCGGCGCCTCCTCGACGCCGCCGCCGCCGAGTTCGCCGCCCACGGCATCGCCGGCGCCCGCGTCGATCGCATCGCCGCCGAGGCCAAGGTCAGCAAGGCCGTCATGTACGCCAAGTACGGCAGCAAGGAGGACCTGTTCGACGCCGTGCTGGCCGACCAGGTCCAGGGCGTGCTCGACGTCGCGCCGCTGACCCCCGACGACCTGCCCGGCTACGCCGTCCGGCTCTACGACGCCTACCTCGACCGGCCGCAGCTCGTCCGCCTGGCCACCTGGGCCAGGCTCGAACGCACCCCGACCGGCTACCTGTTCTCCGAGGCCGATGAGGTGCCCAAGGCCGGCGCCATCGCCGAGGCCCAGGCCGCCGGCCACATCGACCCCGCGTTCGACCCCGCCGACGTGCACGCCATGGTCATCGCCCTGGCCATGACCTGGTCACCGGCCGGCATCATCTACACCGCGACAGAAGACGACCCCGAGGCGGAACACGACCGCCGCCGCGCCGGCCTCGCCGCCGCCGTCCACCGCGCCTTCGCCCATACCAAGAGGCCCTGACCCGCACCCCCCGCCGTGCCTTCGCTTCCGCCGGGAGGCCCTGACCCGCACCCCCGCCGTGCCTTCGCTCCCACCGAGGTGCCCTGGCCCGCAGATGGATCAGGTGCCGTGGCGGGCGGCCCACTGGAGGCGGTGGCGGGCGGCGGCGCGACGGGCCAGCGCCGACGCCTCCGCGGGGACGCGTTCCGCTCGCCAGACCGCGAGCGTCTCCAGCATGCCCTCGACGAAACGCCGGCCGAGCGCCGTGACCGTGCCGCTGGTGAGCAGGGTCAGGCACGCCTCGTGCGCCGCGTCCCGCCAGCGGGCGAACTCGCTGTGCGCCACCTCGGGGTCGGCCGCAACGTGGCGCTCGGCCCGCCAGAACCCGGCCACCCCCATGTGCGCGTACGCCCCTTGCAGCAGCGCCGCCGCCGGCCTCGGGTCGTCGCGCCAGGGCGCGTAGTAGTGGCCCCGCGCGCCCGGACGTACCAGGTCGAACAGGTCCATCAGCATCGTCAGCTTGGCGTGCTGCACCTCGTGGGCCAGCGTGAGCGCCGCCGACCGCGCGTCGTGCGGCCACGACATCGCCACACTCCCGTACGCGGTGCGCGCCGTCGCACTCCGCGTGCCCGCCTCAGGCGGCGCGATCGGCACGACGACCTTGGTGGTGCCTTCCAGCGCCCGCGCCACCCCCGGATGCCGGGCCTTGAGCACTCCCCGGGCCTGATCGAGCACCGCCCCCCAATCCTCCGCCTCGACGTCGGTGAGCCGTCCCAACGGCGGAATCGGCCCAGGAAACCGCCAGGGGTCCACATCATCGAGCAGAAACCCGACGTCCCGCACCCCTTCCCACCGCGCCCCACCGACCGCCACGGTCGCGCGCATGTCATGGGGGAGAGGGAAGCGCTCACCGGCCACCTCAAGGTAGGCGGAGGCCGGACCGACCGGCCCGCCGATGGCGCTCGGCTGGTGGGCGGGGGCGGGATCGACCGGTCCGCCGATGGCGCTCGGCTGGTGGGCGGGGGCGGGTCTGGCCGGCCCGCCAGCGGCGACCCCCGCCTGGTGGTGAGGGGTTGGGCTGACCGGGGAGCCTGTGGCGGCGCGTGGCGGACCCGGGGCGGCGATGATCAGGGTGACGGGTTCGTCGGCGGGGACTCCTGGGAGGAGGAGGCGGCCGAGGCCGGGGAGTTCGGCCATTTCCGTGCTTGTGGTGAAGGGGGCTGTGACGGGGAGGCCTGCCATGAGGGCAGCGGTGGCGGCCAGGGCGGCGAGGCGTTGGGGGGTCGCGTCTTCTCCGCGGTCCAGGGCCGCCACTGTGGTTGAGGCCCAGGTGCCCAGCAGCGGGTAGCCCAGGGCTTCCGCCGCTGCAGAAGGGGCGGTTTGCTGGATGCGGGCCAGGAGCCGGTAAGCGTCCGCGGTGGCCGGGGCGCCTGGGTGGCCCACGGCGCGGCTGCGGGCGACGACCGCGTGCAGGAGCAGGATGTTCTTGCCGCGCTCCATCGCGGCCGGGTCGCCGGGGACCGGGCCGCCGCGTGCCAGGTCGTCGAGTGCGGCCGGGGAGAGGGCGAAGCCGCTGATCATCCGCCGAGCCGGGCGAGGTCGCCGGTCACCCTGGAGCCGATGTGCCCGATCAGCCGGTACAGGTCGGGGCAGTAGACGCTGGGCCGGTCGAAGCCGGCCCCGTCGCGGTAGCGGTGCGCGACGTGCCCGCCGCCGCACACCCGTACGCGCGGGCAGGCCAGGCAGGCGGACGGAGGCGGCCGGCGGACGGCCACCCCGGGCAGGCCGAAGACGGCGTCGAAGGGGTCGGTGGCGACGTGCAGCCCGGTGGAGGCGGCCCCGTGATAGGCGGACTTGAGCGCGTCGCTCTGCTCGATCGACCCGTCGCTCTCCACGACCACGACGGCCGCGGGCTCGGGCCCGATGCCCTCGGTGCCCGATCGGCCGCCCAGGTGCAGCACGAGGATCCCTTCCAGGACGCGTACGGAGGTCTCCGGCGGGACCGCGCCGTACCAGCGGTCGAAGACGGCGATCAGCCAGTCCGCGTACGGGGTCCCGCCCCCGGTCACCCGTCCGGGCGGCGGCTGCGACCAGTTGCCGTGCGGCAGCAGGAAGTCGACGGCGGGCGGCCGGAGAGAGATGAGCTCCTCGTACACCTCGATGGGGTCGTTGCGCAGGTCGATCGTGCACAGCAGCCCGGCGAAGCGCCCCTCACGGGCGGCCAGCATCTCGACGGCGGCCCTGACCCGGTCGTAGCTGCCGTGTCCGGCGCGCGTCCTGCGGTGCCGGTCGTGGGCGGTGCGCCCGCCGTCCATGCTGACGCCGACCCGGACGCGGAACTCGTCGAAGAGGTCGAGGAAGGCGGGCCCGAGCCGCAGCCCATTGGTCTGGACGGTGAGGTGGGCGCGGACGGACATCCCGGCGAAGGCGGCGAGCAGGGTGCGCAGGTGGGCGGGCCCGCAGAGCAGCGGCTCCCCGCCGTGCAGGACGACGTTGACCGTGCGCAGCCGGTGGGCCGCCGCGTGCTCCTCGATGCGGGCCGCCGTCGCCGCCGCGGTGCGGGCGCTCATCATGAGGGGACGATCACGCCAGCTCTGGTCAGCGGATTCGTAAATGTAACAGTGGTCGCAGGCCAGATCGCACCGGCTGTGGACTTTGAGAACGAACGTGCGAAAACTCTCCGGCATGGCTGCGGGAAATAACGGCACTGCTGTCCAATGCTCCGGGAAACGCTCAACGGATAATATCCGAGTAACCGGAAATTGACTACGATTTCGGTCCTGGGGGACAGGTGGATGAGATTCTCCGTTCAGAGCTGCCGGACCTGTCGGGCCTCGACCTGGAAGCGGTGGCGCAGCTGCCCGACAGCGCACTGAGCCGCGCCGTACGCAGACTGCTGGCGGACGCGGACGATCCATCGGAAACTTATTTCCTCGGCCACGACACGTGCCTGCCCGGCGCAGGTAAGGATTAGGTCCGTGGGTGCGATGTCGGCATAGAGCGAAGGCGCGGCGGTGGACACGATGACGAATGCTCGTGTGATCGGTTTTTTCTCGACCCGGGCCGGCCTCGGCCGCACCATGGCGCTGTGCAACTGCGCGCTCCTTCTCGCCGAGGCGGGAAAACGCGTCCTCGTGCTCGACGAGGAGCCGCAGGCGCCGGCATTGCGCCATTACCTGAGCCGTTTCCTGCCGGAACGCCCAGGTGAGCCGCGTACGGCGGGCCCCGGCGACTGGTCGGGCCTGGAGATCGCCGTCGACCTCCCCGGCCAGGTCGTGCGGCACGCGGTGCTGACCGGCGAGGAGATCGACGCCGCCGCCCCCTACGACTACGTGCTGGTCAACCTGCGGCCAGGCGCGGAGCCGTCGCCGGTGATCCGGTCCTGCGACAGCGCCGTGGTGTGCTTCTGGCTCAGCCCGTACGGCATCGACGAGGCCGCGGCCACGGCCCGCCAGATGCGCGCGGCCGGCACCCCGGTCGTGCCGCTGCCCACGATGGTCTCCCACGAGGGCGAGGACCTGCTGCGCACCGCCAGACAGCGGGCCACGGCCGGCTTCGGCACGGACATCGCCGTCGAGGTGCCCTACGACAGCGCCGCCTACTTCTCCGACGACCTCGCCGTCCTCACCGAGCCGCCGGGCTCGGGCGGCACCCAGCGGGCCGCGTACGAACGCCTGGTCGAGCTGCTGAGCGGCGGCGCGGTCACGACGCTGCGCCACGTCTCCATCGTGTACGTCCCCGGCTACGACGTGTGGGCCGAGTGGATCGCCGCCCAGCTCGACCTGTGGGGCGTCAGGGCCGACAGCCTCACCAAGGCCGACTACCTCTCGCGCACCCCGGTCGACCTGCTGGCCGGCGACGCGCACACGGCCGTGCTGGTCGTCGGCCCGCCAGGCGAGCCGTCGGGCCTCGACTGGCAGCGCAGGGGAGGCCGGGCCGCGCCGCTGCCGGGCCGCGGCCTGATCCGCGTGCTGGTCGACGGCAAGGGCGCAGGCGCCGCACCGGCGGGCGAGGTGGAGCTGGACCTGCGCGGCCTGCACGAGGCGGAGGCCGCCGCCGAGCTGCAGGCCACGCTCGGGGTCGGCGGCGCGTACGTGGCCGGCGGCGAGGGCACGGGCACCGCCCGCTTCCCCGGCCGCGGCCCCGCCCTGTCGGAGCTGCCGCAGCGCGACGAGGGCTTCACCGGCCGCCAGGCGCTGCTGACCCAGCTGCGCGCCCAGCTCGGGCCCCGGTGGGACGGCAGCGGACGCTGCGTGGTCACGGGCCCGGCCGGTCGCGGCAAGAGCGCGCTGGCCCTGGAGTACGCCCACCGCTTCCGCGGCGCGTACGACGTCGTGCACTGGCTGCACGCCGAGGACGTCTACTCCGCCCGCGAAGGGCTGCGCAGGCTGGGCCAGGAGCTGGGCCTGCCGCCCCGCGAGGACGCGGTGACCGTGCTGAAGGAGCACCTGGCGAGCCCCGAGTCCGGGCGCTGGCTGCTGGTGTTCGACGAGGCCGACCGCCCCGACGCCATCGCCGGCCTCGTCCCGCAGGGCCCGTACGGCCACGTCATCGTCACCTCCCGCGCGGCCGGCTGGCCCGGCGACTTCAGCCCCGTCGAGGTCGGCAAGCTCGCCGCCGCCGACGCCGTCGAGCTGATGACCTCGGGTGACGAGCTGCTCAGCGAGAGCGGCGCGGCCAAGGTCGCCGCCACCGTCGAACACCTGCCGCTGGCCCTGTCCATGGCCAGGGCGTGGATGGAACGCGAGCTGACCAGCGCGCAGCGCCCCCGCCGCACGTTCGACGACCTGCGGACGGTCACCGTCGACCGCTTCCTGTTCACCTACCAGCGGATCAGGCGCGACCTGCGCGAGCAGGGCCGCCCCGACGACGTGCACGCCGTCATGGTGGAGCTGATGCTCGACCTGCTGCGCGGCGTGCCGGGCGGCGAGGGAGCCCCGTGGCTGCTGGAGGCGCTGACGTTCGTCTCCTCCGACGGCGTCCCGCTGAGCCTGGCCCACTCCACCGCCTCGCGCGACTACGCGGTCGCGCTGATCGGCGAGTACGGCGACGGCCTCATGGTGGACGCCCTGCTGCGCCTGCTGCACGAGCACGCTCTGGCCAGGGCCGAGCCCGGCCCCGGCGGGCGGCTGCGCGTGCACCGCGTGACCGCGAGCCTGGTCCGCGCCCGCATGCCGGCCGCGCAGGTCGAGGAGCGCCGCCGCCAGGTGCTCACGCTGCTGGCCCGGCACGCGCCCGCCGACACCGAGGGCCCCGACGCCGGGATGTACCTGGAGCTGGGCAGGCACGTGTTCCCGTCGGGCGCGATCGAGTGCGGCGAGGAGATGGTCAGGCGCTGGATCATCGGGCAGGTCCGCTTCCTGTTCCTGCTCGGCGACCGCAGCGCCTGGGACAAGGCGGTCGCCATCGGTGACCGCGCGCTGCGCAGCTGGACCGCGCCCGGCGCGGAGGCCAGGCCCGACCTGGTCAACCGGCTGCGCATGGAGCTGGCCAACGTCCACCGCGTGCTCGACCGGCCCGAGACCGCCTACGCGCTGTCCGGGCAGGCGCTCCAGGAGCTCAGCGGCGACCGGCGCGGCCATCCCCTCCGGTACATCGCCGCCCAGGTCCACGCGGCCGACCTGCGCGCCGTCGGCGACTTCGACGAGGCCTACCACTGGGACTCGGTGGCATACGAGGGCATGCACCGGGTGTTCGGGCCCGACCACGAGTGGACGAGCAAGGTGCTCAACAGCCTGGCGCTGTCGGCCTCGCTCAACGGCCGGCCGCACCGGGCGTACGAGCTGGCCAGGCAGCGCATGGACCGGCGGCGGGCGCTGTTCGGCGAGAGCGACCTCGGGCTGTGGCGCACCGCGCTGACCGCCGGGGTGCTGCTGCGCGACCTCGGCCGCTACCAGGAGTCGTACGACCTGCTCCGCGCCGGGCTCGACCAGCTGGCGAGCAGGAGCGCCAAGGGCGACCCGCGCACCCTGCTCATGCTGCGCATGCAGAGCAGCCTCGCCGCCGCGGAACGCATGCTCGGCCGCTCCTTCGAGGCGCTGGCCCGCGATCGCGAGACGCTGGAGGAGCTGCGCTCGCTGGTCGGCGGCCGGCACCTGTACGCGCTGCTCTGCCAGGCCGGCTTCGCCGCCGACCTGCACGCGCGCGGCGAGCACGCGGAGGCGGCGGGCAACGCGCGGCACGTGGCCGACGGCCTGGCCGCCATGCAGGCCGAGCACCCCTTCACCCACGCCGCCCGGGTCAACCTGGCCACCTACCTGGCCGCCGCGGGGGCCGGCGCCGAGGCGCTGGAGCTGGCCCGGCAGGCGCACGAGGCGCTGCGCAGGCGGCTCGGGGCGCGGCATCCGTACACGCTGGCCGCCGCCGCGACGCTGGCCGGCCGGCTGGTGGCGCACGAGCCGGCCGAGGCCCTGGTGCTGGAGGAACCCGCGTGGGACTGCCTGGCCAGGACCTTCGGCCCCGAGCATCCGCGCACGCTGGCCGTGCAGGAGAACCTGACCAACACCCGGCGCCGCCTGGTCGGCCACCCGGGGGCCGAGGCCGGCGTCAGGCACGCCGTCGAGATCGAGATCCTCGGGAACTGACATGCGGGAGGCGGACTTGAGGACGACTCGCTCGCCCTTCGCCCACATCGGGCACGAACGACTGGTCACGCTCTGCGAGGAGGCGCTGCCCGGCCTGCCGGACGTCGAGGTGCTCGCCTTCTACGACCGCGGCTTCCACGTGTTCACGATCGCCGAGGGCGACGACGAGGAGCGCAGATCGCTCGAGCGGGCCTTCCGCCAGCTCGTCACCGAGAACGTCCGCCTCGACGGCCTGGTCCGCGACTTCGGCACCGGCGAGCTGATGCGGACGCTCGTCATGACCGAGGACGCGGTCGTGCAGTGCGGGCACGTCTTCGAGGAGGAGTTCCTCATCGGCATGACCCGCGACCTCGCCGCCGCCGAGGAGATGGACGAGCAGGTCGCCCGGCTCGTCACCCGCATCAGGACCGAGGTCTACCTGCAGGCCGACCAGCTGCCCGGCGGGCGGCGCAGCCCGCGCGAGACGCCCGGCATCGAGCCGGCGGTGCTCAGGACGACGGCGGGCGAGGCGGCCGACCCCACGCTGGTCGCCGACCTGGTGAGCTGCCTCGGCTCGCTCGTGGACGTCAACGACCTGCACTACGTGGCCGTCTACCGCGACTGGCGCTTCCTGTGCGCGGCCGACGTCTTCGACAGCCCGGCGCTCGCGCCCTGGTTCGGCGGCGCCGAGGGCGGCGAGGGCGCCCGCAAGCTGTACCAGGACTTCGCCGCCCGGCTCCGCTCCGACCTGCCGGAGCTGGCGTACTCGCTGCGGCAGTTGTCGGAGGCGCCGATCAGGCGGCTGGTCCTCGACGTCGTCTCCGGCGCGATCTACGTCTACCCGCTGCCCGGCGCCAGGGGGTTCGCGGTCGGTCTCACGGTCTTCCAGCCGGAGGTGTTCGTCGCCGAGAACCGGCTGCGTGAAGGGCTGGCCAGGCTGTCGGAGCTGCTGGGGACGGGCTGATGTGGCGGCCCGGCTCATGGCCCGATGATCGGCAGGGGCTTATCGTCGTGTACGACAGCCACCGTGCCCATCAGTGTGGGGAGGGGCCGTGCGTCCGTTGCTGACCGACCCTGCCGCCGACCGGCTGGCCAAGGGCGTCGGCGTGGCGCTGGCCGGCTGGGCCGTCGCCGCGCTGGGCCTCGGCAGCCCAGGCGGCCACCCGATCTTCCTGTACGGCGTGACGGCGCTGCTCTGCGTCGGCCTGTACGGCAGCGTGCACGGCATCAACAAGGAGTCGGTCTCCGGCGACGTCAGGACGGTCGTCCTCGCCGTCACCGTGGGCGTGCTGCTGAAGACGGCGCTGATCGCGGGCGTGATGTGGCTGTTCTTCGGCCATCCCGCGGTCATCCTGCTGGCACTGGCGGTGGCCCAGATCGACCCGCTGTCGGTGGGCGCGCTGATCGGCCGGGCCCGGATGTCGCCGCGCGCCAAGTCCCTGCTGCTGGCCTGGGCCTCCTTCGACGACCCGATCACCGCCCTGCTGACGGTCTACCTGTCCTCGCTCGTGCTGGGCACGACGGGCGGGGGCTACGCCGGCTACCTGACGAACCTGGGGCTCAACCTGGTCTTCGCCGGCGCGGTGCTGGCCGCCGTCCTGCTGGCCAGGCGCTGGGGCGCCGGTCACCAGGTGCAGCCCGGCATGGTGCGGGCCGGCATGCGGGCCGGCATGCGGACCGGCATGGTGCGGACCGGCTCGCTGCTGCTGCTCATCGCGTTGCTGGCGGTCGCCACGGCGCAGTTCCTCGTCCTCGGGATGGCCCTCATCGGGCTGTTCTTCCGCCCCGAGCTGGGCAGGCTGCTGGACGGCGCGCTCACCGGCGCCTTCTACCTGGCGACGTTCGCGATGGGCACGCTGCTGGTCGCCGGCATCGAGCCGGCCATGGCGCTGGTGCTGGGCGTGGCGGCGTTCGCGGCGCAGGCCGTGGTCGGCGGCTTGCTGATCACCCGCGGCCTGCCGGTGCGCGACCGGGTGAGTCTCGCGCTCGGCCAGCAGAACGGCATCACCGCGATCCTGCTGGCACTTGCCCTGGCCCCGGCCTATCCGCAGGCGGTGGCGGTGATCGCGCCGGCCGTGCTCGTGGTCAACGTGCTGCACGTGGCCGCCAACACCGGCTGGCAGCGCGTGCTCACGGGCGGACTGCGGAGACCACTCCGTTCAGCACCCGACGCCCCAGCTCGTCCAGCACCCGGGAGCGTTCGTCCGGCCGTGGCTGATGCGCAGGACCCCGTTCGGGAGCCGCCGCGCTGAGCGGGGCCGACGGCAGCGACTGCACGGTCACCTCGAACGTGCGGCAGATCGCCTGCAGCTCCTCCTCCTGGCCGGGGCTCAGCCGCCCCGCAGGCGTGCCGGCCAGGAACTGCGCCACCCGCTCCTGGAACGCCCGCACCAGCAGCCGCCGCACCATCGCCGCGCCGGCCGCCTCCATCAGGTCACGCGAGGCCAGCCGGCGCCTGGCGCGCAGGCTGTGCTCGCTGCCCGCCGGGTTGTCGAAGACGTCGTGCAGCAGCCGGTCGAGCTCGCCGGTGGCCTCGGTGGCCGCGCCCGCCCGCTGGAACTGCTCGGCCACGGCCGGCGGCAGCACGCTCAGGTCGGGCTCGGCGGCGCCGGACGGCGGGGCCGACCTGATCCCGGCGACCGTCTCGTGGAGCTGGTCGATCATGTTCTGGGTGGCGCTCTGCTGCCTGCTCAGCCGGTCCATCCGGCGGCGCAGCCCTTCGAGGACGTTCTCCTCGGCCGAGGCGGCCAGCCGGTTGAGCGCGACCTCCAGCGTCTGCCTGAAGCGCCCGCCGAAGTCCTGGACGTTGAACAGCAGCGGCTGGCGGCCGAGCAGGCTGGACACGCCGGCCCGCATCGACGTGGTGAGGTGACCGTTGACCACCGCGATCAGCTCGCACGGCACCTGGCTGGCCCGCGCCGCGGTCACCCTGCGCTCCAGCTGGGCGTCGTCGCCCGGGCTGAGCAGCGACCTGGTGACGAGCACGGCGACCGCGGCCCTGCCGTCGGCGTAGCGGACCCAGAAGTCGATCGGGTCGGTGTCGGCGGCGAGCACCACGTCGGTGCGGAAGTCGAGCCCGCTCTCCTCCAGGATGCGCCGCACGGTGGTGCTCACCTCCCACGACTCGAACTCGTGGCGCTGCCTGACGGCCTCCCGGATCGTGGCGGTGGTCACCGGCCTGCCGGTCGGCTCGACGATCGCCTGCGCCCGCCGGAACAGCGAGAGGATCTCGCGCGGGTTGCCGTCGGTCATCTGCACCAGCGCCTCGGCGACCGGCCCGCCCACCTCGTCGCCGCGCTTGCCGACGAGCTCGATCGCCTCCTCGCGGTCGAACGGCGAGGGCGTGATGACCCGGGTGCGCTGCAGCGTGCCCCGGCTGACCAGCGGCAGGCTGTCGGTGGGCCCGCAGTAGACCAGCAGCCCCCTGGCGTCGATGAACACCTTGACCAGCTCTTCGAGTGAGTTGACCGCGTCCTCCCTGGCCTGGCCCTCGCCCCCGAGCAGCTTCTCGAACTCGTCGATCACCAGGACCATGCGGCGGCGCATCCGGCCGCCGAGATAGACCAGCACCGACAGCGTGTGGTAGGCGTCGGCGGAGGTGACGAGCTGGCGGTGTACGCCCCTGGCCCGCAGCTCGGGGCTCGGCGGCGCGCCGCCGAGCCACTCCCACACCGCGTCGGTCAGCTCGTCCATCACCATGAGCGCCAGCGCCGTCGCCCACACCGAGTGCTCGGTCAGGTGCCGCAGCATGCGGCGCAGCTCCTCCTGCAGCGCCCGCTTGGCCAGATGGAAGTGCTCGACCACCTTGCGCGGGTCGAGCGTGCCGTCGCGCAGCCGCGACCTGATCTCACCGGCCAGCTCAGGGCCCGCCTGCTCCTCGCCGATCTGCTCGGCGGTCACCCGGCCGTAGTAGTCGATGACCAGGTCGTGCAGCCGCTCGCGGCCGAACTGCTCCAGCAGGATGTTGCGGAACAGGTAGCCGAACTCGGAGTGGGGCGTGTCGAGCTTGAGTATGACGGCGTCCTCGTGGCTGCGCGCGATGCGGTGCAGCACCGACGTGGCCAGATGGGTCTTGCCCGACCCCAGGTCGCCGATCAGGGCCAGGGCCCGGCCCGACTCGCCGAGCTCGCCGGCGCCCGTCGACAGGTAGCCGTCGACGAACCGGTGGGCGCTGTCGAAGGCCGGGGTGACCACGGTGATCGCGGTGGGGTCGGCGTCGTCGCCAAGGCGCAGCGTGTAGGTGACGGGGACCTCGGGCTCGTGCGGTCCTTGGCTGCCCTTCATGACTTCTTGTCTTTCTCCAGCCGGGTGAGAAGGCGCATCACGATCTTCTCGCCGAACGCCTTGAGCTTCGCGGGAGTTATGTCCCTATGGCCATAATCCTCGAAGAAAAGGGCCAGCTGTTCGAGCGCCTGACTGGGTGTCTTGAAGGGGCGTACCGCTTCGGAGAGCTCGTGCATTTCCGCGTCCCCCAGGGAGACTCGACGTTTGACCAGAATTTCGCGGATGTCGCATCCCCCGCCGTCCAAAAGGCCGACCGGCAGGAAAATTGTATGGCAGGTGGGGTGCCTGCCGAACTGACCGGCGAGCTTGCCGGGGTCGTCCGTCAAGGACTCGGCGAAGAAGACCATCCGCCTGCGCGCCAGCTCCTGGAAGTTGCGCACCCACTTGAGCTGCAAGTGCTGCGGGAGGAGGACGACGGCCACGCCGCCGCGTTCGTTCAGGACGTCCCTGATTCGGCCGAACGCCACATACGGATCATCGGTCGCCTGCCGCAGCGATTCCACATCCTCGTGGAGGGTCCATTCCTCCTCCTCCAGGAGTACGGTCATCTGCCGGGCCAGCCACAGCGCCATCTCGGAGAATTCGGTGCAGTCCTCGTGGCCGGTCGACTGGCTGTAGTCGGCGACGCAGACCCGCTCGATCTCGCGCTCGCGGGCCAGCAGGTGGGCGCAGCGCTGGATGAACGTGCTCTTGCCGACCCCGCGCGGGCCGTGCACCAGGATCAGGTGGCCGCGGGCGGCGACCCGGTCCTTGGTGACGGCGGTGTCGAAGCGCTCGTACAGCAGGTCGTGCATGCCGTCGATGAACGCGAACAGCGGCAGGTGGTCCACCCGCTCGTCGAAGAAGAGCAGCGGCCCCGTGTAGGGGGAGCCGTCGGGGCTCGGCGGGTGGATGGGGTTGGTCATGCGCGCCGCACCCCCGGATGGGGCCGCCACGGCCGGCGCAGCGCCCTGTCGAAGCCCGCCAGCCGCTCCGACAGGGTGGTCAGGGCCGGCTCGATGTCGCCGTCGTGGGCCTGCTCGCGGGTGAGCCGCTCGGTGAGCAGGCGCCGGGCCTCGGGCACCTGGCGCCAGCCGGGACGGAACCTGCTCACCCTCGCGAGCTGGGCGGCGAGCTTGTCGTACGCCTCCTCGTACGGCCCGGCCTGCGGCGTCCTGCCCGCCTGCCGGGAGGCCCGGTATTCGCGCGCCGCCACGAGGAAGGCGTCGGCGGCGTCGCCCAGGTCGTCGGCGTGCTTGACGGCCACCGTCGAGGCGTTGCGCCACTCCGTGGAGACGAGCGCCACCAGCCCGCCGGCCAGCACCGGCAGCAGGATGGACACCACGGTCGGTAACGGGCCGTCGGCCGGTTTGGGCGGGGCGACGTACGTCATCGCCTGGCAGGCCCGGGTGAACGCGGCGCGGTTCTCCTTCGCCCACCGGCCCGGGTCGAGGGTGGCGGTGGGGGTGACGATGCGGCCCTGGGCGGCGCTCAGCCGGTCGTCGAGCGCCGCCGCCGCGGCGGCCAGCTCGGGCTGCCGGGAGGGGGAAAGGCACTGGACGATCTGGTCGTCACGCAACGGCGGGGCGGAATGCGAACATGCGGCCAGTGCTAGGGGTGCGCCGAGGAGGAGTAACCAGCCGAACACCCACAAACGTCGCATATCAGGATTCCTCGCCTCGCCGGTAATTGCCACGATAACCGGCCCCTCCAGCGTTAGTGCGCGATGGTCACAAGCTCGTCATTTGACATCCTCCCCCTAGCAAACGAGGGGGATTCCCACGGTCGCCCGTAAGGGTTCCTGCTTCACCGCCGGTCGCCCGTCCGAGAGGACCCTCGTTGAGGTCTTACACCCGCTCCACAGGCGTTTCAGCTCTCCGCCAGCTCGGCGGCGAGCACGTTCCTGGCCGCGTTGGCTTCGCGGTCGTGGACCGCGCCGCAGGCACACATCCACTCCCGGACGTTCAGTGGCATCTTCTTTTGCAGGGCCCCGCACTGCGAGCACAGCTGTTGGCCAGCCTGCGCCGGTCGGCGCGCTCATGCTTGGGGTTGACGATCTTCTCGCCGGTCGAGAGTGCCGCCAGCGCGGAGATGCCCGCATCCACGCCGACGCTCCGCCCGGCAGGCGAAAGCGGGCTGATCTTCTCCTCGACCAGGAGGGACACGAACCAGCGTCCCGCGCCGTCGCGGGAGACGGTGACCGTGGACGGCTGCGCCCCTTCCGGCGGGGGACGCGACCACACGATGTCGAGCGGCCTGTCCATCTTGGCCAGCGTCAAGGTTCCCTGGCGCCGGCGGAACGCCGAGCGGGTGTACTCCGTCGGCGCCCGGGACTTCTTCTTGCTCTTGAACGTGGGGTACTGGGCGCGCTTGGCGAAGAGGTTCGCGAATGCCGCCTGGAGATGCCGCAGCGCCTGCTGCAGAGGGACCGACGACACTTCGAACAGGAAGTCGTAGTCTTCGCTGCGCTTCCACTCCGTCAGGCGCGCGGAGGACTCCACGTAGGAGACGCGGCGGCCTTGCAGGGTGTAGGCGCGGGTGCGTTCTTCGAGTGCCTTGTTGTAGACGAGGCGGACGCAGCCGAAGGTCCGGGCCAGCTCGCAGGCTTGCTCGGGGGTCGGGTGGAAGCGGTACTTGTAGGCCCGCTTCACGATCTGCGCCACGCCGCACATGTTCCCACGATCGGCTAAGGGCCGCGTGTGTGTTCGGTACGCCGGTTCGCCTGACGGCGCATCGGCTGCCCCTGTCCTGCTCCGCAGGGGTTCGATTCCTCCCCCGCCTGAAGGCGGGGGTTTCCACGGAGGTATCTGATGACAGCACAGGAAACCCGCCCGCCGGAAGGCGGAATACGGACGAGGGGCCGGTGACCGCGACTTTTCGTACGCGGCGGAAGGCGTGAGCGGGAAATGGCGCCTTTCCCGGCGGTCAGGACGCGGTGGCGCGGGCCGGTTCCCTGTCGTCCTCGGTGGCCTCGGGCCGCTGGGGGCCGCGCGCGAGCACGTACACGAACAGCACGGCCATCACCGCGACGCCCGCCCACATCGCCTGCTGCCAGCCCGCCACGAACGACTCCCTGGCCGCCAGGACCACTGTGTCCGCGTACGGCCCCGCCGTGTCGATCGCGGTCGCGACGCCCTCGCGCGCCCGCCCGGCCACCCCCTCGGGGACACCGGACAGCCGCGCGCCGACCGCGTCGCGGTAGCCGGCCGACAGCAGCGCGCCGAGCAGCGCGATCCCGAGCGCGGTGCCGAACTCGCGGGTCACGTCGTTGAGCGCGGACGCGACACCCTGCCGCTCCCGTGGCAGCGCGGCGGTGATGGCCTCGGTGGCGGGCGTCATCGACAGCCCCATGCCGGCGCCCATGGCCACCATGCCGGGCAGCACGGACAGGTAGCCGCCGGACACGGAGACGATCGCGGCCATCAGCGCCAGGCCGGCCCCGGCCAGCAGGATCCCGGTCGCCATGGTCGCCCGCGGCCCCACCCGCGCGGCCAGGCGCGCCGCCAGCCCCGAGCTGAGCATCATCAGCACCGCCATGGGCATCAGCGCCATCGTGGACAGCAGCGCCGTCCAGCCGAGCACCGCCTGCAGGAACGGGAAGAGCACCACGAAGATCCCCGCCTGGACGCCGAACACCGCCAGCAGCGTGACCGATCCTCCCGCCAGGCCGCGCTCCCTGAACAGCCGCACGTCCAGCAGCGCCGCCTCCCGCCGGCGCAGCTCCCACGCGACGAACCCGCCCGCCGCCACGAGACCGGTGGCGAGCGCGGCCAGGATCTCGGGCGCCGCCCAGCCGCGTACGGGACCCTCCTGGAGCGCGAAGATCAGCCCCGCCACGGCCACGACGGAGGCCACCGCGCCCACCCCGTCGAAGCGGTGCCCGTGGCGCTCGCGCGAGTCGGGCACCGACCGCACGGTCAAGACCAGCGCCACCACGACCAGGGCCAGCGGCAGGACGAACGACCACCGCCAGGTCGCGACGTCCACCAGGGCGGCCGACAGGAACATGCCGAGGATGCCGCCGCCGCCCGCGACGCCCGTCCACACGCCGATCGCCCGGCCGCGCTCCTCGGCGGGGAAGGTGGAGGTGATGACGGCGAGCGTGATCGGCATGATCATCGCGGCGCCGACGCCGCTCGCCAGCCGGGCGGCCAGCAGCAGCCCCGCAGTCGGGGCCAGCGCCGCCGCCGCGCTCGCCACTCCGAAGACGGCCAGCCCGGCGATCAGCATGCGCCTGCGGCCCCAGCGGTCGCCGATCGCGCCGAGCGGCAGCAGCAGCGCGGCCAGGGTGAGGGTGTAGACGTTGATGATCCACAGGATCGTGCTCTGTGCGGCGTCCAGCTCGACGGCCAGCTCGGGCTGGGCGACGTTCAGGCCGGACACCGAGGCGATCACCGCCATCAGCGCGACGCAGACGGCCACGAGGATCGCGCGCAACCGGCGCGGCTCGTACGTGCTCATGAAAGATCCTTTCGCAGGTGGTCCTGCGAACGTAGCCGCGGCTTGCCGCTCACGCATAAGCTGTTGCTCATGACGCAAGACGATGACGACCTCGACAGCCTCGTACGCAAGAGGATCCGCGCCCTGCGCGTGGCCCAGGGCTGGTCGCTGGAGGAGCTGGCCGCCCGCGCCAAGCTCAGCCAGTCCACCCTCAGCCGCATCGAGAACGGTCAGCGCCGCCTCGCGCTCGACAGCCTCGTCACCCTCGCCCGTGCCCTCGACACCTCGCTCGACCAGCTCGTCGAGACCGCCGGCGACGACGTCATCAGC
Organism: Nonomuraea sp. NPDC049419; assembly: GCF_040676995.1. Lineage (NCBI taxonomy): Bacteria > Bacillati > Actinomycetota > Actinomycetes > Streptosporangiales > Streptosporangiaceae > Nonomuraea > Nonomuraea sp. NPDC049419. The sequence continues at coordinate 59,724 of NZ_JBFAQB010000023.1, forward strand.
CACCCCATGATCGACACTCACCACCAGCTGATGCGCTGGCCGGTCAAGGCCGACCCCGGCCTGAGCGTCGTACGCCAGCGCATCACCGAGCCGCCCCCCGCCAACCCGGCGCGCATGCGCGCCCACCCGGGCCGCGAATGGCTGGTCGTCCTGTCCGGCACCGCCGTGCTCCTGCTCGGCAACCGGCGGCTGCGCGTCGAGACGAACCAGGCGGCCGAGTTCCCCACGATGCTCCCGCACGCCATCGGCGCCGAGGGGCGGCCCTGCGAGATCCTCGGCATCTTCGACCGCGACGCGCGCCGCGGCCACCGCCCAGGCCAGGAGGCCTGAGCCCTACGAGGCGGGCGCGAGGCGGTAGCGGATCGGCAGGCGCTTCAGGCCGCCGACGAACGTCGTCGCCGTCCACGCCGGCTCGCCGTCCAGCTCGACGCTCTCCAGCCGGGGCAGCAGCTCGGCGAACAGCGCCGCCACCTCCATCCTGGCCAGCGCCGCACCCAGGCAGTAGTGCACGCCGGTGCCGAAGGCCAGGTGCCGGTTAGGGTCGCGGGCGACGTCGAAGCGGAACGGCTCGTCGAAGACGTCCTCGTCCCTGTTGGCCGACGGGTACGACAGCAGCACCGACTCGCCCGCCGCGATCGGGACGCCGCGTACGCGGGTGTCGGCGCGGGCCGTGCGCATGAACGACGTGACCGGGCTCACCCAGCGGATCATCTCCTCCACGGCCGTGGGCAGCAGGCCGGGGTCGCGGCGCAGCAGGCCGAGCTGATCGGGGTGGCGGACGAGCGCCTCCAGCCCGCCCACGACGGTGGAGCTGGTGGTGTCGTGGCCGGCGGTGGCGATGAGGATGTAGTAGGAGGCGATCGTGGTGTCGTCGAGCAGGCGGCCGTCGATGCGCGCGCCCGCGATGCAGGAGGCCAGGTCGCCGGTCGGCCGGGCGCGGCGGGCCGCGGTCAGGTCGTGGAAGTACGCGAACAGCTCCTCCAGGGCGCCCGTGTGCGCGCTCGGCGTGCCCGCCGCCGTGCTCCCCTTGTCGCGGTCGTCGTGGCCGAACAGCTGCTGGGTGAGCCGCAGCATCAGCGGATAGTCGGACTCGGGCAGGCCGAGCAGCGCGAGGATCGCGTACAGGGGGTAGGGCGCGGCGATCTGCCGGGCGAAGTCGCAGGTGGAGCCGTGCTCGGCCATGAGATCGACGTGCCTGCGGGCCAGCTCCCGCACCCGGTCCCGCAACGCCCGCATGGCCTTCGGGCGGAACCAGTCGGCGGCGATCGCCCGCAGCGGCCGGTGCTCGGGCTCGTCGAGGTGCACGAGACTGGCCAGCGCCTTGCCCTGCGCCCGCCGCTCCTGCAGGGCCGCGTCGAGCGCGGCACTGCGCAGCACGGGACGCGGCGCGTTGAGCCAGAGCGTGTGGTCACGCTCGACGGCATGCACGTCGTCATGCCTGGTGACCGCCCAGAACGGGTTATAACCGTCAGCCCGCACATGGTGGACGGGCGCCTCCCGCCGCAGCAGCGCGAGCGCCGCGTGCAGCAGCCCCTCATCGGCGTACGCGGCGGGCGTCGCCAGCACCCGCCCCGCCTCGGCGACGGTCAAACCGTGGACGCGTTCGTGCGTGAGCGGGTCGGTGGGTGATGGCGATGGTGATGGCATGGTGGCGGGCTCCTGGTCGGCGGGTGTGCGGACGGTGGTGCGCCGCCTGCTGGGGAGGACGCTCCCGAGCCGCGGTGGAGCCCGTCCTCCCGGCGGACCGGCCCCCGCCTGCATTATGACCCCCAAGAGCGCCGGCGCGCCGGAGCCGGAAGGCCCCGGGAGCGCCGGAGCCCGAGGGCCCCGGCGCGCGCTTTCCCGCTGCCGACTCAGCGGTTGGAGACCTCGGCCACCAGGCGGGCCAGCTCCAGGCGGTCCACGTTCGGGCCCGGGGCGGTGGCGTTGCCGATGGTCAGTGCTCCGTCACCCGTCTTGAGGGTGAGCGGGGTGGCCTGGGGCCAGAACTCGTCCCAGGCGTAGTTGTGGCGGAACACGCCGCGCGCCGTCGTGCCTCCTGCTTCCGTGATGTCGAGGTGCCGGCTGATCACATCCGTGTTGTAGGGGTGTCCGGTGTTCCTGTCGGCGTTGGCGTAGCGGACGACCAGCACGTACTCGCCGGGGCCGAAGCCGTCGGGGCGGGCCAGGGTGAGGGTGCCGGCGGAGGTGCCGCCCAGGTCGGTGACGTACGCGCCGCCCGAGGCGTTGGACGCGCTCGTGCCGGGGACGGTCACCGCCTTCGCGGCCCCGCCGAGCGGCGCCCGCTCGGCCTCCACCCGGTGCACGGTCCCGTCCGACGCGGTGGCCCTGACCGTGGTCAGCGCGCGCAGCTCCAGCCCGGCCGGGCCGCCCACCTCGACCTTGGAGATCCCGGCAGGCAGGTAGACCCGCGCCCGCGACGCGCCCTCACCGGGCCGCGTCGCGCGCAGGCCGGGGATCTCCCGCCCGTCCACGGAGACCCGCAGGTCACCACGCCCGCCGGCGTGGTAGGAGAAGGTCAGGTCGTGGTAGCCGTCGTCACGCGCGGCCACGAAGTACGTCGCCCGCGCCTTGCCGCCCAGCACCACGGCCGGCCCCTTGCCGCCCCTGGTGATCCGCGCGCCGCCGGACAGCCGCGCCTCGTCGGCCCCGTGGACCGCCCGATGCGGCCCGCGCACCTCGGTCAGGTCGAACTTGTCGAGCGTCACGTCGCTGCCCGGCAGCCGCGTCCCGTCATCGGTGCTCGTGCGCAGCGACAGCTCGTGCGTGCCCGCCTTCAGCTCGATCTCGACGTCGGTCCTGCCCCGGTAGGTCCACCCGAGGTCCGCCGAATACTGGACGATCCGGTCGAGCTTGCCGTCCACGAAGAGCGCGTGCCGTCCGGGCGCCTTGTTCGTGCCCTGGTAGACGCCCAGCCGGTAGCGCCCGTCGCGAGGCACGGTGACCGGGAACGTCACCGCGGAATCGTCCTGGTTCATGCCGCCGACGTCGCGCTTGCCGGACGTGGCGTACAGCTGCGGGTCGGCCGTCGTGTCCTGGTCGAAGACGCGGGCGGCGGTGAGGGTGGCCGACTCGGCCTCGATCGACACCGACCATGGCGCGTCCGCGGCGGGCGCGGGGCCGCTCGACGGCACGACCGTCACCCGGTACGCCGCCATCACGTCACCGCCCGGCACGTCCACCGTGATCGCGCCGCCCGACACCTTGGCCCGCGCCGCGGCGACGACCGGCGGCTCGGCCGCGTCGCCCTCGTACCCGGTCCAGGCCGTCTTCGACACCACGACGTCCACCCGGTCGCCGAAGACGCGGCGGTCGAGCCCGGACACGTCCAGCCTGACGGGCGCGGCGCCGCCGCCGACCAGGATCGTGCCGCGCCGCGCGGACTCGTCGAGCGCCGCGACCGCCTGCACGGTGTCGGCGGCGTTCAGGCGCGGCGGGGTCACCTTGACGGTCTGGCCGGTCAGGTCCGCGTACCACTTGAGCAGCCACCAGCCGCCGTTCGCCTGCCGGGTGCGCACCGCGTGGTCGCCGAGGTTGCCGGCGTACGTCCAGTACGCCATGTCGGCGTCCACCTTGGTGTCCTCGAACAGGGAGATCCACTGGATCATCTGGCCGGGCACCGACATGTCGCGGCGGTTGCCGTACTCGTCGATGTTGATGGGCAGCGGGCCGATGCCGAGCTCGCGCTCCATCGCGCGGTAGTGCTCGTAGTGCGAGCGGTAGTCGGCGAGCCGCTCGCGCTGCAGCTCGTGCCAGGCCATGATGTCCGGCAGGCAGTCGTCCTGCCCGGCGCAGGGCGTCTCCTTGGCCCAGGTGAGGAAGTCGCGCAGCCGTTCCGGACGGTAGAACGCCTCGTTGGGGCCGACGATGCGGGCATCCGGGTCGATCGAGCGGATGCGCTCGAACACCGCCTTCCAGTCGGAGAAGAAGCGCTCCTTCTGACTGGCCCAGTCCTCGTACCAGATCCAGTCGGGCTCGTTGAACGGCACCCAGACGAACCTGTCCTTGTCGCGGGGCCGCTCGCGGACGACCTTGCGCACCATCGTCTCGACCTTGGCCAGGTAGTCCTCGATGCCGAGGTCCTGGTACGGCCAGCGGCTGTAGACGTCCTGCATGTAGATGACGACCTCGTCGCCGCCGGCGGCGAAGAAACCGTCGGCTACGGCCAGCGCGTCGCCGTTGGGGTGCTGCTCGCCGTCCGGGGCCTTCTGCGCGACCGTACGCGGACGCGCGCCGGCCACCAGGCTGTCGCCCGGCACGCCGGGGTCGGACAGCGCGTAGAGACCGCCGGTCGCGCCGCCGTGCACGGGGCCGGTGCGCTGCGCGAAGTCCACGGCGACCACGTCAGGTGCTGCTGCGGTGGCCGGCGCCGACGTCAATGCGGCGAGTGTCACGACCGCGACGGCGGAGGCGAGGGCGTGCCGTCCTAACCGGTGTCTGGGCATGGAACAACCTCCTGATGAGCGGGGGGCTACTTGACGGCACCGCCGGTGATGCCGGAGATGATCCTGCGCTGGGCGACGGCGAACACGACCAGCAGCGGCAGGCTCATGAGGATGATGTAGGCGAAGATCAGGTGCCAGTTGCTGAGGTACAGCCCGGCGTTGGCCACCTGGAACAGGTTGAGCGGCAGCGTGTCCAGCCGGCCGCCGATGACGAAGAAGGCGTAGAAGACGTCGTTCCAGACGTACAGGCAGATGAGGATGGTCGCGGTGGCGAGCACCGGGCGCAGCAGCGGCAGGATGACGGAGAAGAACACCCGCAGCGGGCCCGCGCCGTCCATGCGGGCGGCCTCCTCCAGCGACAGCGGCACCGTACGCACGAAGCCCGTCACGAAGAAGATCACCGTGGACAGGTAGATGCCGACGTAGACCCCGACCATCCCGACCAGGCTGCCCGCCAGGCCGAGCTGGCGCAGCAGCAGCACGATCGTCACCACCGCGGGCGGCAGCACGATGCCGCTGATGGCCAGCGCGTACAGCACGGCGACGAGCCGCGAGGCGCGGCGGGCGAGGATCCACGACGCCATCGACCCCAGCGCCAGCACCAGCGCCACCGACGGCGCCACCACCAGCACGCTGCCGAGGAACGCCTTCGGCACCTCGCCCTGCTCCCAGACCTGGGTAAGGTTCTCCCACAGGTGCCAGCTCGACGGCAGGGACAGGTCCGGCGAGAGCGCCTCGGCCTGCGACTTGCCCGCCGTCACCACGACCAGCCACAGCGGCACGCCCATCACGAGCAGGACGAGCACGACGACCGCGACGGGACGCAGCCGGGCGGCCAGGCCCCGCGAGTGCGGCGGGCGGGCGGCACGCGCGCGGCCGGGACCGCCGAAGACAGGCGCCGTCACAGGATCTCCTCCCTCTTGCGCAGAATGCGGATCACCGGGAAGGCCAGCAGCGTCACCATCAGGAACAACACCAGGCTCATGGTCGTGGCCTGCGCGAACAGGCCCTGACCGAAGGTGCGGTAGATGAAGATGTTGAGGATCTCGGTGCTGCGGGCCGGGCCGCCGCCGGTGAGCGCCTGCACGATGTCGAAGCCGTTCATCGAGCCGAGGAGCGAGGTGGCCACGTTGAACGTGATCGCCGGCGCCAGCAGCGGGAAGCGCACCGCCCAGAACGCCTGCCACGGCGAGGCCCCGTCCATGCGGGCCGCCTCCGCGACGTCCTCGGGCACCGACTTCAGCCCGGCCAGGTAGATGAGCATCGACAGGCCCATCCACTTCCACGCGTGGATGACGGCGGCCAGCGCCAGCGTCCACGTGGTGCTGCCCAGCCAGGCGACCTCCACCTGCTGCCCGGTCAGCGCCGACAGCAGCCCGTTGAGGCTGCCGTCGGGCTTGAGCAGGGCCTGGAAGAGGTAGCCGACCGCCAGCGCCGACATCAGCACCGGGATGACGAACACCACCCTGGCCGCCCTGTTGAGCCAGGTGTCCCGCTCCAGCAGCACCGCCAGGCCGAAGCCGAACAGGTTCTGGAACACCGCCACCAGCACCGCGTAGATCAGGGTGACGCGCAGCGCGCCGAACAGCGTGCCGTCCGACAGCAGCGCGGCGAAGTTGTCCAGGCCCACGGGACGGATCTCGCTCTTGAAGCTCGACCAGTCGGTGAACGCGTAGATGAAGTTGAACAGGGTCGGCAGGAAGAAGAAGACGAACAGGATCGCGAAGGCCGGGACGAGGAACCACATCGGGTGCGTGCGGTTCCTGCCCGCCCCGGCGGGCGGGCGGCGCGTCTCCTGGGCGGACCGCTCTCTGGTCATGAGCACTGCTGCTCCCCGGTCAGAAACCGGGCGCGCCGGCGGCCTTGGCGAGCTGCGCGAACTGCTTCTGGGTGGCGGCGGCCACCTGCTCGGGCGTCAGGCTGCCGGTGATCATGTCGGCCAGGTTGAGATACAGGTCGGGGTTCGCGACCGCGAGCGACTGCATCGACCCGACCGACGCGCCGAGCGAGGCGTGCACGTCCTTCAGCGCCTGCGGCACCCCGTCGGGCGTCGGCACGTCAGGACGCAGCGACACGGTCTTGCGGTCGGCGACGAACGTGCCGTAGCCCGGCCCCATCCAGTACGCCAGCAGCTGCCGCGCCGCCGCCTCCCGCTTCTCGTCACCGGTGCGGAAGGCCACCAGCGCGTTCGACTGGTCGGGGATCGACGTGCCCACGTTGCCGGACGGCGAGATCGGGAAGAAGCCGATCTTCTCGTCCAGCTCGGCCGTGTCGGCCTTGGCCTGGAGCTGCCCGAAGAACGAGTTGACCTGCACCGCCATCGCCGCCTTGCCCGACAGCAGCGCCTCGCCCTGGTCCTCGAACGTCGCCGTCTTGATGTCGGCGTTGAACAGCCCCTCGTCGATCAGCCCCTTGTAGGTCTTGATCGCGTCCAGGACCGTCTTGTCCTCGAACGTCTCCTTGCCGGTGTTGATCCGCTCCCACAGGCCGTCCCTGGCGGCGTCGGCGAGCTGGACCTGCACCCACCACTGGGTGGCCCACTTGTCGCCGGCCATCTCGAAGAACGGGGTGACGCCCTTGCCCTTGAGCGTGCGGGCCAGCTCCACCATCTCGTCGAACGTCTTCGGCGGCTCCTTCACGCCGTTGGCCGCGAAGACCTCCTTGTTGTAGTAGACGCCCTCGACGGCGGGGCTGGTGATGAGCGCCGCGTACCGCGTGCTGTCCAGGATCCCGGTGATGTCGCGCAGCTCGGGCGAGAGCTTCTCGATCCACGGGGCGCCGTCCAGCGGCTGCAGGTTGGCGCGGGCGTTCAGCGCGGTCAGCATCGACGCCGTCGGCTGCCAGAACGCCAGGTCCGGCTTGTCGCCCGTGGCGACCTTGGTCTGCACGCCCTGCTCGTACGGGTCGGGGACGGTGACGACCTCCACCTTGGCCCCGGTGGCCTGGGAGAAGGCGTCGGTGACCGCCTTGGGGACGGTGGTGCTGTTCTGGGCCGCCCAGATGGTGAGCGTCACCCCGTCCAGGCGGGCACTCGGGTCGGGCCAGGTGGCCGGGGCGGCCCCGGCGGTGGCCGCCGGTCCGGCGGCGGGATCGCTGCAGGCGGTCAGCGCCAGGAGGGCGCCTGCCGCGACCATGATCGCGGTACGGGGGGCGGTTCGCACGATAACGTCCTTCGGTCTCGTCACGCTGTCGGCCGGTTCTGGGGGACTAGCGGGGGCGGAGGTGCAGGATGCGGGCGGTGGGCGGCGGTACGTCCGCCGTGACGGTCAGCTCGGCGGCCCCCGGATCCCAGGCGAGCCGCCAGCCCTCGGCCGCCTCCGGGTAGGCGACCGTGGTCTCCAGGTCGCGTCCGCGCAGGTGGGGGAGGGAGAGCACGGTGCCGTCCGGCGCCCCTGGCCGCCGCCAGACGGTCAGGTAAAGGTCGTCAACCGAGGAGCCGGCGGTCGGGGCGGCGTCGGTCCGGTTGGCGCCAGTCGGGGTGGCGCCGGTCGGGGTAGTGGCGCTTGAGGCGGCGCCGGTCGAGCGGGCGTTGTCTGGATGGGCCGTGTCGCGGAGGCCGAAGGCGAGCCAGGGATCGTCCCAGCCGGGCAGGCCGAGCGGCCAGCACGCGGTGGCGCGCGGCAGCACAGGGCGCAGCCGGCCGTGCACCGCCACGCCCTCCCTGACCAGGGCGAGCCGGCGCTCGTCCATGAGGTGCAGGTTGCCCGACAGGTAGAGGCGGCCGAGAATCCCGGTGCACATCGCGAACACCACCTCCTCCTCGGTCATGTCCGGCTGCGGGTACGCCCAGTTGGCGGCCTGCTCGGGCAGCACCGACAGGGGAGCGGCGGCCGCGATCGGCGGATAGCGCAGGAAGTCCTGCTGGTCGCTGGTCGACTGCAGCTGCAGGCGCGAGAGCATCGCGTAGTCCATCCGCATCGCGCCGGACGCGCAGTTCTCCAGCACCAGGTGCGGATGGCGGTCGAGGACCGACTCCAGCCAGGCCAGGTGGGCCCGGTTGTGCGCGAGCAGCCCGGCACCGGCGCTGGGCGCGTCCACGTCGGTGCCCGCGCCCGGGTTGATGTTGTAGTCGAGCTTGAAGTAGCCCACTCCCAGCTCCGTGACCAGCCGGTCCACCACCTGGTCCAGGTGCGCGACGGCGGCGGGATGGCGCAGGTCGAGGTGGTAGCGGCCGTGCTCGGCCACCCGTACGCCGCCGCGCCGCAGGAACGCCTCGTCCGGCAGCTTCCCGGCCATCGGGCTGCGCACTCCGATCACCTCGGGCTCCAGCCACAACCCGGCCGTCATGCCGCGCTCGCCGATGCGGGCCAGCACCTCCTCGATGCCGCCGGGGAACCGGGTGCTCGACGGACGCCACTCGCCGACGCTGTCCCACCAGTCGCCGCCGTCGTCGTACCAGCCGGCGTCCACGCAGAACACCTCGGCGCCCGCCGCGGCGGCGGCGTCCACGAGCGGGAGCAGCTTGTCCGTCGTCGGGTCGCCCATCAGCGTGTTCATGTAGTCGTTGAACACGACCGGCAGCCGCTCCCGGTCCGGGTGGGGCCGCCGCGACGCGCGCCGGTGCGCGGTCAGCGCCGCCGCCGCGCCCGTCAGGCCGTCGGCCGACACCGCCACCGAGACCGGCACCGTGGTGAACGACTCGCCGGGCGCGAGCGGGTGACTCCACTGGTGGTCGAGGTCGGTGGGGCCGGACAGGGCGGCGTAGACGCCGTCCAGCCGGTCGCCGACCTCCCAGCGCCAGGGGCCGTTGTGCTCGATCTGCCACAGCCACGTACGTCCTGAGCCGCGCTCGGACAGGCCGCCCATCGGGACGTACCGGCCGCTCGACCACGTGCCCGAACTGGTCAGCGCGAACGCGCCCCGGCCGTGGCCGTGCCCCTCCAGGCCCAGGTCGGGCAGGTGGCCGGCGAGCGGGCGCCGGGTCCAGCGGCTCTCGCCCAGCCAGGCGCTGTCGGCGTACAGGACGTCGAGGTCGCTCGCCGGACCGTCGTGGAAGCCGGCCGCGAACGAGGTCACCGCCAGCAGCGGCACCGGGGTCGTGCCCAGGTTCGTCACCCGGACCGACGCCCGCATCGCGGGCACGCCGTCGTAGGACTCCAGCAGCAGCTCGGCGCCCAGCTCCGACGCCTCGTCCCGCAGCCGCACCCGCAGCTCGTGTCGGCCGTCGTGCGACGAGCGGTCCGCGCCCGCGTACCGCAACCTGAGGCCCACCGCCGTCTCCGACAGCCGCTGCGAGGCGCGCGCCCGGCCCTCGGCCGGCACCAGCACCTCCACGACGGGCTGGGACGTCCGCGTGGGCGCCGCCGCCTGGCCAGGCGACAGCTCGCGCAGCGTCACCGGGCGATCCGGATGGATTTCCAGCGCGAGCGCGAGCCCCGAATGGCCCCAGCGCAGGGTCTCCACGACGTCAGCAGGCATGCAAGCTCTCTCTTTCGGGCATTCCACGGATCCGGCCGGCATGTGACCGGTCACATGCTCGCCAGTGTGAACGGTCACATGCCTCCGGCGAAAGCCTTCTTCGCCGGATCGTTACATGGGTGTTTCGAGCAAGCCCCGCCTCAGACGGCCGGGGGGCGGGCGTGTTTCGGGGGAGGCCGCGTCAGGCGGGCGGGGGTGGGGCGGTGGACTCGCGGATCATCAGGGCCGGAGGGACCAGGCGAGGGGCCGGCTGGGGGTGGCCGGAGAGCTCGGCCATGGCGGCGTCGAAGCAGGCGCGGCCCAGCCCTGGGAAGTCCATGCGTACGGTGGTCAGCGCGGGCGTCCAGTAGGCGGCGCCGGGGATGTCGTCGAAGCCGACGACGCTGACGTGGCCTGGCACGTCCTTGCCCGCGTCGTACAGCGCCCGCCGCACCCCCTGCGCGATGTCGTCGTTGCCGCACAGGATGGCCGTGACCCGCGGGTCGGCGGCGAGCTCGCGCCCGGCCGCGTACGCGGAGGCGATGTCCCACCCGCAGCCCAGCACCTCGGGGACGGCGGCCCCCGCCGCGTGCAGCGCGTCGCGCCAACCGGCCAGGCGGCCGCCCTGCCCGCCCTCGGACGGGATCGCCACGTGGTGCACCGTGCGGTGGCCCAGGTCGAGCAGGTGCCGGGTGGCGTCGGCCGCGGCGCCCCGCTCGTCCAGCGCGATCGCGACCCTGCCACGGTCGGGCGCGGCCGGCTCGGCCACCGCCACCGCCGGTACGTGGGCCGGCAGCGCCTCCAGCACCGCGACGCCGGTCGTGTCGAAGGCGATCACCACCACGGCTCCGGCGCTGGCGTCACTGACGTATTCGACGGCCTGCCGCACCTCGGCCGGCTCCGCCGACTCCACGACCCGCACGCCCACGGACATCCCGGCCGCGCGGGCCGCCTCCTCGATGCCCTGGAGGGTGGCGGCGTAGCCGTAGAGGACGGTGTCGGAGGTGACCACGGTGATGCCGCGCGCCCGGCCGAGGCTCAGCGCGCGCGCCGTGCGGCTGGGACGGAAGCCGAGCTGCTCGATGGCGGCGAGGACGGTGGCGCGGGTCTCGGGGCGCACCCTGGGCGAGTCGTTGAGCACCCGTGAGACCGTCTGGTACGACACTCCCGCCGCTGCGGCGACGTCCCTGATGCTGGGTACGGCCGCGTCACGGGACGCGCGCGGGGAAGTCGGAGCCACCTCCCCATCGTATGACCCGATCATCCGCCCCCGGCCCGGCCCGGTCCCGCACAAAAGCCTTTTCCGCACGGCAGACGTCTCGACGGAGAACGCGCTCTCCCGCAACGCGAGAGGGAATTGGTTGCGGCCGGTGAGGACCAACGCCCGTCGGGACGGTGTTTCGGCGGGCGGAAGGAATGGCAGGCGGCGGCTCGGGTGGGCGTGCGGCGGCTGGTCGATGCGGGAGCCCGCACGGGGGTACGCGTGCGGGCTCCCGCGGGTCAGGGTGAGAGGTCAGGGTGAAGGGCCAGGGTGAAGGTCAGGTGCGGGTCCAGCGTTGGTTGGTGCCGCCGGAGCAGTCCCAGATCTGCAGGCGGGTGCCGTTCGCGGAGCTGACGTCGGTGGCGTCGAGGCACCTGCCCGACTGCGGGTTGACGATCTGGCCGGTGCCGGAGTTGTAGGTCCAGCGTTGCGCGCCGGTGCCGTTGCAGTCGTAGAGCTGCACCTTCGCGCCGTTCGCGGTGGAGCCGGCGGTCACGTCCATGCACTTGCCGAGCGCGCGGACCGAGCCGTCGCTGTTCCAGCTCCAGCTCTGGGCGCCGGTGCCGTTGCAGTCCCAGAGCTGGACAGGGGTGCCGTTGGCGGTGGCGGCGCCGGCCACGTCGACGCACTTGCCGCCGATGCCGCTGATCTGGCCGCCGCCTGTGGCCGGCGGGGCGTAGACGCGGACGTAGTCCACGGTCAGGGTCTGCGGGAACGTGGTGCTGCCGTCGGGGTAGCCGGGCCAGTTGCCGCCGACCGCCACGTTCATGATCATGAAGAACGGGTGGTCGAAGACCCAGCGGTTGCCGCCCAGGTCGGCGGGGGTGCGGCGCTGGTATTCGACGCCGTCTACATACCAGACGATGAGGTTCGGCGACCAGTCGACGGCGAAGGTGTGGAAGGCGTCGGCGAACGGGGCGCCGATCGTGTAGCCGGCGCCGATGCCGCCGCCCCCGCTGTAGCCGGGGCCGTGGATGGTGCCGTGGACGGTGTTCGGCTCGCGGCCGATGTTCTCCATGATGTCGATCTCGCCGTTGTCCGGCCAGCCCGACGTGCCGCCGAGCATCCAGAAGGCCGGCCAGATGCCCTGCCCGCGCGGCAGTTTCATGCGCGCCTCGAACCGCCCGTACGTGCGGGTGAAGGTGGCGGCGGTGAGCAGGCGGGCGGAGGTGTACTGGCAGGTGCCGTAGTGGCACTGGTAGTTGGCCGGGTTCTCGCGGCGGGCGGTGATCACCAGGTTGCCGTTGCCGTCCTTGGCGGCGTTGCGGGTGCTGTCGGTGTAGTACTGGTGCTCGTTGTTGCCCCAGCCGCCACCGCCGATGTCGAAGCGCCACTTCGAGGAGTCGACGGCGCTGCCGGCGGGGCCGTCGAACTCGTCGGACCAGACGAGCGGGCCTGGGGCGGGTGCGGCGCTCGCGGTGCCGGTCATGGGAGCGACCAGAGCGGCGATCGCGGCGAGGGCGGTACCGATGGCGAGCAGCATTCTGGAACGGGGGGTGCGTGCCATCAGACTCTCCTGAGGGGGTCGTCGCCTTTAGGCGAGGGGGGTATCGGGAGCGGGAGGGCCGTTAAGGCCTGGGCGTGCAGTGACCTGCCCGGTCTGCACATGAGAGTTCTCCGTTTCGTCGCGCGTGTACGTGGCCGGCCGGATCAAAAGCTTCACCTTCCACCAGCTGCGTGCCGAGTTCGGCCATGTGCGTTCCCGTTGCCCATGCTGTGGTCGCGGTCCTGCTTCGTGGCCCCGGCCGGCGCGGTGTCGGCCGGGACGGTGCAGCAGGGCGTGCGGGCATGCCGCGCACGCCCGACGTGAACGCGGCGGGCAACATTCTGAGGGCAGGGCTTGCCCTTCGCCAGGCTGCGGAAGCGGCTTAGCGAGAAGCCGCTCCCTTCAGGGGGGCGGAGGAGTCACGTGGGTTACCTCATCGGATCCACGGGGGTGGGTTTACGGAAACCTTCCGGCAAGGTGAGTGCTCCTGTCAAGAGAGCGCTCTCTCACTTTTCCCCGGTGGATTTCTGCCGCTGGTAATGGCGGGCGACGCGCACCCGGTTGCCGCAGCGGGCGGCGGCGCACCAGCGCCGGCGGGGGTGTGCGGGCAGGAACAGCGTCACGCAGTCGTCCGCCTCGCACGCGCGGACGGTGGTGACCGCCGGGTCGGTCAGCAACTCGGCCGCCGCCTCGGCGAGCCAGGCCGCCAGCCGGTCGGCCGCCGAGCCGTCTCGCCGCCGGGCGGCGGTCACCGCGCCGCCGTCCCAGGCCAGCTCGGTGATGGCGGGCGCGGCGCGCTGGGCGCGGTTGAGCGCGTCGAGGGCCTCCTGGGGCGGTTGCTCGCCCCGCCGTGCACACTCCAGCGCCCGAGCCGTGTGCTCGCGCACCTCGCGAACGGCGGCGAGGTCGGCGTCGGAGACCGCGAGGTTCCGGACGCCGGGGAATCGGGCGGCCTCCAGGTCCAGCCACCTGCGCAGGTCCTGCGGCGTGGTCAGGTGGTCGCCGTCGGCGTTGCGGGTGTTGACGAGGTCGAGCGCGAGGGGCTCGCCGACCAGGGGACCGGGATCGCTCATGCCCCTAATGCTACTCGACGGATTTGACACATTAGGAAGCGCCCAGGTTGTATCTAATGCATCGAGCACGAAGGAAGGCATTAGAAATGACTGCACCAGCCCGCACCGCCCACCGCCACGTCGACGTCGACGGAGTCCGCGTCTTCTACCGCGAGTCCCTGCCGGACCGCGCCGACGCGCCCGTCCTGCTGCTGTTGCACGGCTTCCCGTCGGCCTCGCACCAGTACCGCGGCCTGTTCGACCGGCTCGCCTCCCGCTACCGGCTCATCGCCCCCGACCACCCGGGCTCCGGCCACACCGAGGCCCCGGCCGGCTACACGTACACCTTCGACCGGCTCGCCGACCTCACCGAGGGCTTCGTCCGCGCGCTCGGCCTGACCCGCTTCGCCCTGTACGTCTTCGACTTCGGCGCCCCGGTCGGTTTCCGCGTCGCCGAGCGCAATCCCGAGTGGATCGCCGGCCTGATCGTCCAGAACGGCAACGCCTACGTGGACGGCCTGTCGGCCGCCGCGATCGAGCTGCTCTCACAGCGCCCGGACACGCCGGGCGGCGAGCAGCGCGTGCGCGCCGAGCTGACCCTGGACGCCGTCCGCGCCCAGTACGTCACCGGCGTCCCCGACCAGGCCCTGGTGGCTCCGGACGGCTGGACGCTCGACCACCACTTCCTGGAGCGGCCGGGCCGCGGGGACGCCCAGGCGGCGCTGCTGTTCGACTACCACACCAACGTCGAGAGCTACGACCGCTGGCAAACGTGGCTGCGCAGGCACACGCCGCCCGCCCTCATCGTGTGGGGCGAGCACGACCCGTTCTTCACCGAGGCGGGCGCCCGCGCGTACCTGCGCGACCTGCCCGATGCCGAGCTGCACCTGTTCGACACCGGGCACTTCGCGCTGGAGACACACGTCGCGGAGATCGCCCCGCTCGTGGCGGCCTTCCTGGACCGCACTCAGTGAAGGGTGGCGGTGAACGTCCGGCCGTAGGCGTGCCGGGTCGTCGCCCGGACGAGGGTGCCGCCCGGCACGCGGCGTACGGTGACGCCCTCGCCGGCCTCCGACACCCGCAGCGGCCGGCCGGGCACGAGCACCGAGACGTGGTCGCGCTGCATCGTCGGGTCGGACAGGGCGACCTCGGTGCGCTTGCCCGACTCCCGCACGATGAGCGCGGCCGGGCCGTCCACGAGCAGGCGGCCGGCCAGGCGCGGCCCCTTCGCGAAGACGGTGCAGGCGGTGATGCCGAGCCCCTCGTGCCGGACGGCCTGCACGTCGCGGGTGTTGGCCACGACGCTGACCGGGCCGCGGGCGTAGCGGCGCAGCGCGGCCTCGGTGGCGTGGGGGACCAGCGCGTACGCCAGCGCGTCGTCGCCCGCGACGGTGGCGGTGAACACGTTCTTGGTGACGGCCGTGTCGGGGTTGCCGGTCCTGACGACCCTGCGGCTGCGGGTGACCGTCTCCAGCCCCGCCGCGACCGGCCGCCTGGCGAGGAAGGCGTAGCCGACGGCGGTGCCCCGGGTGCCGTTGGCGTACCGCAGCCACCGCAGGGGCGTGGCCGCGCCGCCGGCCTGCCAGGCGCGCCCGTCCCAGCGTTCGCCGGTGAGCGCGACCGCGTCGCCCGGCGCGGCGATGCGGCTGTCGACGGTGGTCACCACGTCGCGCCCGTCCTGCCCTGAGATGCCGGCCGCCAGCACCACGATCTCGTCGTCGAACATGAACCACGACTTGGTGGCGCGCGCGTTGCGGTAGGCCACGAAGTCGTCGGGCAGCAGGCCCTCCTGCTTGGCGGTGTAGGCCACGTCGTCGGACTGCACCATGCCCGCCACGCCGTACGCGCCGAGCGTGGCCCCGCCGGAGAAGGCGTTCTCGCCGCGCGGGAAGTACACGTAGGTGTTCTGCGACTCCGACGAGGACGTGAAGTTCAGCGGGTGGCCGGGGTTCTCGTACCACAGGCGCCCGTACAGCTCGGGGATCGTCCGCCGCTCCTCCGCCGGCGCGGTGATCCCGGCCAGCCGGTACGGCGACACGGTCGTGTAGTAGTCGACCCCGTAGACCTCCCGCTGGTCCTCGCCCGACAGGTAGAGGTAGTAGGCGCCGTCGCCCTGGAACCAGGGCATGAGGTTCTCGCCGCTCATGTACTCGTACTTGCTGATCCGCTCCGAGCTGCGCGCCAGCGCGAACGCGTAGCCGGGGCGGCGGTGCACGGTGCGGTCCATCGCGTTGAACGCCACCGACCGCGCGGCCGGGTTGAGGTCGGCGGCGGGGACGGACGCGTCGGCGCGGACGGCGGCGTAGCGGGCGATGCCGCCCGGCGAGACGAACGCCGAGGTGTCGGCGGCCGGCAGGAACCGCAGGTACTTCTTCAGCGGCAGCGGGTCATCGACGTGCTCGGCCAGGTCGGCGATGGCCTCCACGATCACGTTGAGGTCGGTGTAGCCGCTGGTGGTGCGCGAGACCGCGCGCCCCTTGACGATCTCCATCATCCAGCCCTCGAAGATCAGCGGGGCGAAGCCGTCGCTGATCCACCGGTACACCACGGCCGGCAGGTCGGCGAACCCGGTCGTGGCGCCCTGGAGCATGTTGAGCGTCTGGACCACGCGGGTCAGCAGGGCGCGGCCGTACGAGCCGGTGTAGGCGACCGAGTGGTGCTGGATGAAGGAGCCGTCGGCGTAGTAGCCGTCGGTGTTCCCGTGCCGCAGGTCGTACGGGTCGATCGTGGCGAAGACCGTCGACTGGTCGCTGATCGCCTTGGCGACCCGGGCGTCGTCGCCGGTGAGCGCGCCCTGCAGGATGCGGTTGGCGGTGATGTCGGCCAGGTTCGCGCCGGTGTGGAAGCGGGAGTCGAGATCGACGTCGCCGTCCTTGCCGTTGCGCAGGTAGGCGTCCATCGAGGCGAGGTAGGGCGGGGTGAGGTCGCCGCGCAGCTCGTCGGGCAGCAGGGCGAGGGTCCTGCTGACGTGGGTGGGGATGGCGATCTCCCAGTTGTGCCAGTTGCCGTAGTAGCCGGCCGACTGGTCGCCGAAGTACCGCTCGTGCAGCCAGGCCAGGCCGTCGGCGGCGCGCCGCGCGGCGGTGGCGTCGCCCTCCAGCGCGCTGCCGGGGGTGCGGGTGGCCAGGGTGATCTCGTACAGGTACTGGTAGGCCAGGCGGAGGTTGACGTCGTCGGCGCCGAGCGCCAGACCGGCGAACAGCTCGCCGTCGCCCGCCTGGTCCATGGCGGTCAGCCGTTGCCTGGCGGCGTTGACGATGGCGGTGAGCTTGCCCGCCACCTCCGGCCGGGCGTTGACCTCGGGGGTGCCGGCGAGGATGGCGACGGTGTTGGCGAGCAGGCGTCCGTGATCGACGGCCTGCACGGCTCCTGACGCGGCTTCTGCCACGGCTCCTGACACGGCGGCTGGACCGGCTGCGGCGGCGCGGGCCGGGGCGGCCACGGCCAGCAGGCCGGCGGCGGGGACGAGGGAGAGCACCTGACGGCGGGACATGTGCGGCACTGCTGACTCCAGGCCGTTTGGGGGGATACGGCTGGGGCTCACCGTACATGATCGCCGATCGGCTTCACAGGAAGAGCCTCGCCCGTCACCACCAGTGCTGGAGGCCGAAGGCCGTCACGACGATCGCGAGCACCGCCATGAAGGTGATCACGATCGCGGCCGCCACGACCGACGCCCGGCGCAGCGCCCTGTTCACCCGCCGCTTGTGCCGGAGGGCGCGATGGACCGCTCGCTCAGCTCTCATCCGGGAGATGTCCGTACGATCCACAACGCCACTCTCTCGCCGGGCACCGGTCGTGGGCAAGCCTAGGCCGAGGGGCTCATGGCCTGGCGGAAGAACTCCTCCGCGCCGGTCGGGCGGACGCCCGGGTAGCGGTGGTTGTCGAGCGGGTCGAGCTTGCCCTTCCCGCTCACCATGGCCCAGGTGTACTGCAGCAGCAGCCACGCGAACGGGTCGGCCCCGTCGGCCTGGAGGCGGTCGATCTCGGCCTTCAGCTCGCCGACCCCGCCGAGCCTGCGGGCCTGGAGCCGCCGGCCCGAGCCGCGCTCCATCGCCTGGTGCAGCTCCTTCAGCGTCAGCACGTCTCCCGCGACCCGCACCGTGCGGCCGGCGGCGGCCGGGTCGAGCGCCGCCTCGGCCGTCCACTCGGCGGTGTCGGTCATGGTGGAGAAGTCGACCGGCTGGTCGCCGTCGCCCCAGTAGCTGAAAGTGCCGGAGCGCCAGTCCACCCAGTTGTAGAAGGGCTGGTTGAGCACCTCCAGGAAGGCGCCGCAGAGCACCGACGTGGTCGCCACGGGGCTGCCCGCGAACGACTCGGCGGCCTTCTTGCGCAGGTCGGCGAAGTCGTTGTCGCCGTGGTCGAGCCGGTCGATGGCCAGCGAGAAGTCGGACGGGATCAGCCGGGGGACCCCGGCCCGCTCGGCCGCGCTCAGGAGGTTGGCCTGGCCGTCGATGATGACGTCGGCGCCGCCCTGGACGGCGGAGACGATCACGTCGGAGCCCTCCAGCGCGCGGGCGAGCCGGTCGGCGGGGTCGCGGATGTCGCCTTCGACGACCTCGACGTCCTGGCCGAGCGCCCTGCGGCCCTCGGTGTTGCCCGGCCTGACGAGGGCGCGGACCCTGGCGCCGCGCCGCTGGAGGCTGCCGATGACGAGGCGGCCGAGCGTGCCGGTCGCGCCTGCCACGAAAACGGTGGACATGAGTGTCTCTCCTTCCCGGCCGGCGGCTCGGTCGCCACCGGCCGTGTACGTCGCCGAACAACATGGTTGCGCAGGCAACTATTCCACGTAATTGCTTGC
Source organism: Nonomuraea sp. NPDC049419 (assembly GCF_040676995.1). Lineage (NCBI taxonomy): Bacteria > Bacillati > Actinomycetota > Actinomycetes > Streptosporangiales > Streptosporangiaceae > Nonomuraea > Nonomuraea sp. NPDC049419. The sequence continues at coordinate 78,166 of NZ_JBFAQB010000023.1, forward strand.
GCAGCTAAATTTATGGGATTGATACGAGCCCGCGCGGCGACTGATACACGATGGAGGGGCGGGCCGCCCAGGATGTCCCGTGTGCGCCGCACGGCGTGCCCCGCGTGCCGGGCGGCGCGCGGGCGGCACCACGGAAAGACACGACGATGCCCAGCACCAGAAACCTCGCCCACGCCGCGCTGGCGGGGGCGGCGGTCGCCTGCCTCACCGCCCCACCGGCGGCCGCCGCGGCCGATCAGGCCGTGGAGACGGTCACCTGGCGGCCGTGTGCCACGACGGCCAAGGACTGGCCGGCGCCGGAGGACACCAAGTCGGAATGTGCGCTGGTGACCGTTCCGATGGACTACGCGAAGCCGGACGGGCGGAAGATCAGGATCGCGGTGAGCCGGCTGAAGGCCGCAGACCCCGCGAAGCGGCGGGGCGTGCTCGTCATCAGCCCCGGCGGCCCCGGCATCTCCAACATCACCGCCCCGTCGAGCTACGCCGCCAACGGCCTCGCCCCGCTGGCCACCGACCACGACCTGATCGGGTTCGACCCGCGCGGCGTCGGCTACAGCGACAGGATCGACTGCGACGAGGGCACGTTCGAGCCGCCGGCCAAGGCGTCGGCCAAGGCGCGGGCGAAGGCGCTCTTCGACCACATGGCCGCCGCCAACAAGCGGTGCACCGCCCTCGACCCGGCCTTCGCCAGGCAGCTCACCACCAGGAACATCGCCCGGGACGTCGACGCGATCAGGGCGGCGCTCGGCGTACCGAAGATCAGCTTCTACGGCGTCTCGTACGGCACCGCGGTGGGGCTCAACTACCGCTCGCTGTTCGACACCCGCGTCGAGCGGATGTGGCTGGACTCGGTGATGCCGCCGGTCATGGACCTCGCCGCGATGGACGCCGCCGTGGACGCGGTCGCCGAGCGCAACTTCGACGGCTTCGTCACCTGGCTGGCCGGGCACGACCCCGAATACCACTTCGGCGCCACTCCGCAGCAGGCCCGCGAAGCCGTCTTCGCCCTGCGCGACAAGCTGGCCAGGAAGCCGCGCCCGGCGGGCAAGGGCGCCAGGCTGGACGGCGAGTGGGTCAGGAGCCTGCTCGGCCTCGACGCGACCGGCTGGGCCACCGCCGCCAGGGACCTGGCGACCGCTCGCGACGGCGGCGTCCCCCGCTCGGCACGCCCTAGCTCCGGCACCGCCCCGGTGTACGGCTTCGATGACGCGCCGCTCGGCCTGAACTCCACCCAGTACAACGGGGTCTTCTGCAACGAGGGCGCCGGCGGGCGCGACTTCGACCGGCTGTGGGCCGACGCGGAGGCCAGGCGGCGCACGTACCCGGCGACCGGGGGCGGCATCCAGTTCGGCAGCTGGTGCGCCGGCTGGCCGTGGCCCGCGCAGCCGTGGCGGCCGGTCAGGGGCGCGAGCCCGCTGCAGGTGTCGGGCCACGTCGACGAGGCCACCACGCCGTACGCGTGGGCGGTGGACACGGTCAAGGTGGCCGGCGGCGCCCTGCTCACCGTCCAGGACGACGCGCACGCCTCGCTGGCCAAGCTGCCGTGCGCGGACAAGGCCGTCGAGTTCTTCCGCACCGGCCACACCGCCACGGGCACCTGCCCCGGCATGCAGTGACCCCTCTCAAAGAACGGACTCCCAGATGCGCATCCTCATGCTCCTCGCCGCCCTCCTCTCGCCGGTGTCGGGCCTGGCCGGCACCGCCGAGGTGAACGGCTGCTCGGGCGCCCTCGTACGCACCCAGGCCAGCACCCCCGACGACCCCGCACTCGTCCTGACGAACGGGCACTGCTACGAAGGCGCCTGGCCGGTGCCCGGCGAAGTGCTGGTGGACCGGCCATCCCACCGCCTCATCCGGCTGCTCGACGACGCCGGGCGACCGGCCGCCGCCGTGCACGCGGAAAGGGCCGCGTACGTCACGATGACCGGCACCGACGTCGCCCTCTACCGGCTCGGCACCACGTACCGGCGGCTGGAGCGCGACCACCAGGTCCGCCCGCTCACCCTCGCGGCCGCCCGCCCCGCGCCGGGCACCCGGATCAAGGTGCTCTCCGGCGGCCTGAAGAAGGTCTTCACCTGCGCGATCGACCGGCTCGCCTACCGGGTGCTGGAGTCGGGCTACGTCACCGAGGACGTGCTGCGCTACACCAAGGCGTGCCAGACCGGGCCGGGCAGCTCCGGCTCGCCGGTCGTGGACGTCAAGAGCGGCCAGGTCGTCGGCATCAACAACACCAGCAACCGCGACGGTGGCGCCTGCACCCAGGACAACCCGTGCGAGATGGACCGCGACGGCGTCATCACCAAGCACAAGTCCATCGCGTACGGCACGCAGACGTACTGGCTGACCACCTGCCTCGCCACCGGCAACCGGCTCGACCTCGACCGGCCGGGCTGCCTGCTGCCGAGGCCCGATCCGCGGCGCGCCTGAGGCGGTCAGGCGATGGAGCAGGCGTCGCCGTCGGGCGGCCCGAGGCTGGCCAGCAGCAGGAGGGCGGTGTCCTTGCCGAAGGCGGCGATCGCCGCCTCGCCCACCCGCTCAAGGCCGGGGGTGGGCGGGCTGCCCGGCTCGAACGTCGACGCGTCACGGATCAGCGCCTCGGCCTCGTCCAGCACGCCGCGCTGCTCCGCCGTCAGCTCGGCGTTGTCGGCGCGGAAACGGAGCAGCTGCTCGAGCCAGAGGTCGCTGCGCTCCTGCGCGGACAGGCCCTGGTAGAGCCGCCGCCTCTCGGCCACAGGGCGGGCGATGAACGCGTCGTACGTCTCGTCCATGGGGCTCCTGCCGCTGCGGGACGGGTGGACTCTCCCCCCGGGGGAGACCTCATGCTACTCCTCAGCCCCACCACGCTCTGAGGAGATTCGAGGATGACCATCGTGACCGGCGTCGAGCCCCGCGGCCTGCACCACTGCGAGACCACCGCGCTCGGGGTGCTGCTCCGCCACGAAGGGCTCGACCTGCCGGAGCCGCTGCTGTTCGGGCTCGGCGCCGGCCTGTCGTTCGTCTACTGGGACGGCAGGGCGATGCCGGTGCCGTTCGTCGGGGGCCGGGTCAAACCGTTCGAGCTGACCAGGAACCTGGCCGCCAGGCTGGACCTGACGCTGACCGTCCAGGAGACCGCCTCACCGCGCCGGGCCTGGGCGAACGTGGCCGCGGCCCTTGACGCGGGCCGTCCCGTCGGCCTGCAGCTCGACTGCTACCACCTCGACTACTTCCGCTCGAAGGTGCACTTCGGCGGGCACGTCGTCGCCGTGTACGGCTACGACGACCACGACGCCTACCTGGTGGACACCGCGCAGCAGGGCGGCGACGTGCGTACCGGGCTCGCCGGCCTCGCCCGCGCCCGCGCGGAACGCGGCCCCATGACCGCCAGGAACCGCTCCTTCACCCTCGCCCTGCCCGCGCACCCGGTCCGCTGGCAGGAGCACCTGGTTCCCGCGGTCAGGGACTGCGCCGCCGCCTTCCTCGCCGCGCCCATCGCGAACCTCGGCCACCGCGGCATCGCCAAGGCCGCCGCGAAGGTGCCTGCCTGGTGGGACCGCGCCGAGGACCCGCGCCGCGACCTGCCGCAGGCCGCTCACCTCATGGAGCGGGGCGGTACCGGCGGCGGCCTGTTCCGCGCGCTCTACCGGGACTTCCTCGCCGCCTGCGCCGAGCTGGTGGGGGGTGCGGAGCTGCGTACAGGTCACCGGCTGTACGCCGAGGCCGCCGGCCTGTGGACCGACGTGTCGGCGCTGATCGCCAAGGCGGGGGAGAGCGCTGACCCCGGCCACCTCGCCCAGGCCGCGGCGCTCCTGCGCGACCTGTCCCGCATCGAACGCGAGGCCATGGAGGCCCTGGTCACCCTTTCCTAGGGGCGTTAGGTATAACCTAGTGCAGTAAGGTTTTGCCTAGGAAGGGTCGGTGACCTATGGCGCGTGCCGGGCTGACCGTGGAACGCGTGACGCTCACCGCCGCGGACCTGGCCGACGAGGTCGGGCTCGACCACGTCACCATGTCGGCGGTGGCGCGCCGGCTCGGCGTCAAGGACGCCAGCCTCTACGCGCACGTACGCAACTTGGAGGACCTGCGGGGGCGGATCGCGCTGCTGGGCGCGGACGAGAAGACCATCCGCATCGCCGAGGCCACCGCGGGGCGGGCCGGCAAGGACGCGCTCGTCGCGTACGCCGACGCCTGGCGGGCCTACGCCCACGACCATCCGGGCCGCTACACCGCGACCCAGGTCCCGATCCCCATCGACCCCGAGCTGGCCGCCAAGGCGGCGGGGCCGCGGCGGGCGGTCGAGCTGACGTACAGCATGCTGCGGGCGTACCGGCTGGAGGAGCCGGACCTGACCGACGCCGTCCGCCTGATCCGCAGCGCCCTGCACGGCTTCGTCAGCATCGAGGCGGCCGGCGGCTTCGCCCACAGCCGCCCAGCCACCGACTCATGGCCCCGCTGTATCGAAGCCCTGCACAACGCCCTCGAACACTGGCCAACCCGCGAAGAGGAAACCCCCACATGACCACCCCACCCACCGGCCGACCGCGGGGAGAAGGCGCAACCCCGCCCCCATCACGACACCGCGCGGACAGTGCCACGCCGACGACCGGACGGCTGCCCGTGGACAGCACCACGCCGACGACCGGACGGCCGGCCGTGAACGGCCTCGCACCGACGTCGGGGCGGTTGCGCGTGGACGGCGCCACCCTGCACTACGAGGTGCGCGGCAGCGGGCCGCTCGTGTTGCTGATCCCCGGCGGGACGGGCGGCGCCGCCTCCTTCGACGCCGTCGCCGACCGGCTCGCCGCCGACTACACGGTCGCCTCCTACGACCCGCGCGGCCTGACCCGCAGCCCGCTCGACGACCCCGACGCGCCCCAGCGGGTCGAGCAGCACGCCGAGGACGCATACCGGCTACTGGAGCTGCTCTCGCCGGACGCCCCCGCCCGCGTGGCAGGCTGCAGCTCCGGCGCGATCACCGCCCTCCACCTGCTCGCCGCCCACCCCGACCGCGTGCAAAAGGTGGTGGCCCACGAACCCCCGCTGGTAGAGGTCCTCTCAGACGCCCCCGAGCACCGAGCCCTCCTCATCAGGGTCCAGGACACCCTGCAAAGGGAGGGCCTGATGCCCGCGGCAGCCATCTTCGCCGCCGGCCTCCAAGCGGAGCCCACCTCACCCGAGCCACCCGCCGGCCTCCAAGCGAAGCCCACCTCACCCGAGCCACTCGCCGACACCAACGCGAGCCGCACCACACCTACGCCGGCGCCTGCCGAAGGTCCGCGGGCGGGCTCTGCCTCGCCTGCGCCGGAGCCCGGCGCCGGTGCCCGGGCCGGCCGTCCCGCCCCTTCCACTCCCTCCGCCGCACCGGTGGAGGCGGGTGGGTTGCCGGCGGAGGCCGCCGCGAGGGTGGAGCGGACGATGGGGGATATGCCGTACTTTCTCGGGCGAATCGTGCCGAGTTTCATGGGCTATGTGCCCGACCTCGACCGGCTTCAGGCCCTGTCCGAGCGGCTGGTGCTTGCAGGTGGCGTCGAGTCGCGGGGAGAGGTGCCCTACCGGCCGGCGGCGGTCATGGCGGAGCGGTTCGGCACGGAGCTGGTGCACTTTCCCGGTGGCCATACCGGGCTCAGCACGCACCCCGACGAGTTCGGTGCGCTGCTGGCCGAATTACTGCGGTGACCGACGCTAGCTCGCGCTGAGCAGGTCGGTGAAGCGTTGTGCGTCGACGTTGCCGCCTGAGGCGATGAGGCCCACGCGGCCAGGTGCGGCGTCGAGGCGGCCGGAGAGCAGGGCGGCGAGCGGGGTGGCGCCGCTGGGCTCGATGACGACCTTCAGGTACTCGAACGCGAACCGCATCGCCTCCACGATCTCCGCGTCGCTCACCAGCACGACCCCGTCGGCCAGCCGCCGGTTGATCGCGAACGTCAGCTCGCCCGGCGTGGGCAACGCCTGCCCGTCGGCGATCGTCCTGGGCACGGGGATGGTGACGCGCTCCCCGGCCTCCAGCGAGCGCTTGGTGTCGTCGCCGCTCTCCGGCTCGACGCCGATGACCCGGATGGCCGGGTGCACTGAAGTGGCGGCGATCGCGGTGCCGGCCAGCAGCCCGCCGCCGCCGACGGGCACGAGCAGGGCGTCCAGCTCGCCGGTCTCGGCCAGCAGCTCAAGGGCGGCGGTGCCCTGACCGGCGATGACGTCGGGATGGTCGTAGGGAGGGATGAGGGCGAGGCCGCGCTCGTCGGCCAGGGCGCGCGCGAGCGCGGTGCGGTCGTCGGTGTAGCGGTCGTAGGTGACGACCTCGGCGCCGTAACCGGCGGCGGCCGCGCGCTTGGAGCGGGGCGCGTCCTCGGGCATGAGGATGACGGCCGAGGTGCCGAGCTCGCGCGCGGCCAGCGCGACGGCCTGGGCGTGGTTCCCCGAGGAGTAGGCGGCGACGCCCCGCGCCCGCTGCTCAGGGGAGAGCAGCGCGATGGCGTTGTACGCGCCGCGGAACTTGAACGCCCCGACGCGCTGGAGGTTCTCGCACTTGACGAACACCTCGGCGCCGGCGCGCTCGTTGAGCATGCGGGAGGTGAGCACGGGCGTGCGGTGCGCGATGCCGTCGAGCCGGGCGGCGGCGGCACGGACGTCGTCGATCGTGACGGACGTGGCGGTGTCCATGATTTCCCTCGGGCGCGTAGGGATCAGCTGATCTCCGATCTTAGGCGGCGGGCGCGATCGCGGCGCTGTGCCGGACGAAGGCGGTGATCTGGAGCGCCCAGATGAGCGCGGCGGTCGCGATCATGGCGCCCCATAGCCCGGCCAGCCCCCAGGCCGTGGCCGCCGGGACCATGGCGAGCGCGAGCAGGCCGTAACCGGTGCCGACCGCGGCCAGCTGCCAGGTCGAGCGCTTGAGCCCGACCAGCCCGTACGCGGTGACGATCGCGCAGTTGCTCACCAGCGAGAACGCCACGAGCAGCGGCACCAGCCCAAGAGCGAGGGAGTGCACGGCGGCGTCCTGCGTGAACAGCCGCAGCACCACGTCACCGGCGACGAGCACCACCACCCCGCCTGCGAGAACCCCGCCCGCCGCGACCGTGACGGCGGCGAGGATCAGCCGCCTGGCCTCGCGAGGGGACGACGCCCGCGCGACCTCCGGCGTCACCGCCTGTGCGGCGGCGAAGGCGGCGAGCCCCAGGAGTCCGTCCAGGGACAGCAGGATCGCGTGCGCGGCGGCCTGGTGCACGCCGGTGCGCGCGGCGGCGTACGCGACCCCGCCCATCACCGTGAACTTGACGATCAGCGTGGCGGACAGGGGCAGGCCGACCCTGGCCATGCGCAGAATCCGCCGCCCGCGCGGCCGTCCCGGCCACCACGATTGCCCGGCCAGCTCGGGCAGCCGCAGCAGCAGCACGTTCGAGACCACGACTTGGACAGCAGTGGCGGTGACCATCGCGACGCCTGTGCCCTGGACGCCGTACGCGGGCACGAGCGTGAGCAGCAGGACGACCTGTGCCGCCGTACCGGAGAGGCCGGACCACAGCACCTTTCTGCTGTGCCGCAGCGCGATCAGCATGCCGCCCGCGCCGCTGCCCGCCGCCGACAGCAGCACCTGCCCGGCGAGGAGCGCGGGCAAGGCGCCCAGCTCGGCGATCGCCGCCTCGGGCGCCCCGCCGGCCCGCGCGATGAGAGGCACGGCCAGCACCACGCCGGCGCCCGCCGTCCCGAGCGCGAGCGTGAGCCAGCGGGCGTCCTTCAGGACGGCGAGCGCCTCGGCGGGACGGTCACGGCAGGCGGCGACGAACGGCGACATCCCGCGCAGACCGCCCGCCACGGCGGCCGTCACCGGGCTGAGCACGGCGCTCGCCAGCGTGAACGCGGCCAGCTCGGCGGTCGCCTGGCGGCCGAGCAGGGAGGTGCCGAGAAGCTGCGCGACGACGCCGGCGCTCATGGACAGCAGCAACGGCAGCGCCGCGCTCAGGACGACGCGAAGAGAAGAGGACATGAAAAGCAAAATCCCGGGCGGACGACCGCTCGGGACCTGATCATTCTATCGCATCCGCGCCTCACACCACGTGGTTGCGCAGGCGGAGGTCCTCTGGGTAGGGCTGGAAGTACGTCTGTTCCGCCACGTACGTGGCCGCCGCCCCTCGTGCGTGGTGGAGCAGGAGGGCGAGCGGCACGCTCAGCGCCACCCGGCGTGCCTGGTAGGAGGCGATGACCTCGGCCACGTCGGCGCGGCGCACCGGGTCGAGCGCGTCGCCGATCATGCCGAGGCAGTGCTGCAGCACGTTGACGTGCCGCCCGACCGTCGTCGGCGCCGCCATCGCGGTGCGGAACGCGATGCTGTAGGCGGCGGCCACCTCGTCGCGCGACCGGGTGCCCGCCTGGGCGGCCAGGCGGCCGGTCTCGCGGTAGCCCTCGGTGGTGTGGGCGAGCAGCTGCATCTTGTGCCGGGCCTGGAAGGCCATCAGGTCGCGGGGCTTCCATGGGCTCTCCAGCAGCTCGCGCAGCCGGGCGTGGGCGAAGATCCGCTCGGTGAACGCCTCCCGACGTACGGCGTCGTTGAGCCGGCCGTCGTCCTCCACGGGCAGCAGCGGGTGCGCCTCGATCACCGCGTCGGCGAACATGCCGCGCTGCTGCCTGGTCACCGCGTTCTCGCCGGCGTAGAGCGGGATGCCGTGGATGCCGCAGCTCGGGCTCTTGGCCTTGAACACGTACCCGTCGGCGGCCAGCTCCGCGGTGCGCTCGGCGGCCAGCACCGCCATGGCGGGGGTGAGGTCGCGGCGGCTGCGGCGGGTCATCAGCCGGGGGCCTTCGGGGGAGCGTTCGAGGCGCAGCGCCTCGCGGGGCGCGCCGAGGCCGATCGCCATCTCGGGGCAGAGCGGCAGCCAGTCCACGAACGGCGCGAGCTCGTCGGTGAGGTAGCGGCTGCGGCTGTGGCCACCGTTGTGCCGTACCGGCTCGCCCAGCAGGCAGCTCGACACCGCCACCCGGGGTCTGCCGCATCCCTGACCTTCCTCCATGCTGGTCAGCTGCCCAGGAGCGCAGGCCGCACGCCTGCCCTTCGTAACCTGAAGGTCGGCCTTTCGGGGTTACACTGGAGGAATGCCCGCCGTTCCCGTCCTCGACGTGAGACACGTGGTCGCGTTCGTCAACGAGTACGCCGACCCGCCGCGTGAGACCGCGGGAGAGCAGGAGACACCGTATCCCGACGCGCACGATCTCCTGGCCTGGCCCCCCGGGCTCGCGCTGCCCACGACCGGCGGCCTCGTCGCGGCGGCGAACGCCGTCTTCCCCGTCTTCGCCGCGGCGCGCGACGGCCGGGCCCTGGAGGAGCTGAACGCCCTGCTCCGCGCCGTCCGCCCGCTGCCCGTGGCCGCCCCCGGCGGCCTGCACTGGACGGTCGGCGACGCCGCCGACCTGCTGCCCGCCGCGCTGGCCACCTGCCTGCTGGCCTGGCTCATGACGCACGAGCAGGCCCGGCTGGGCACCTGCCACGCCTCCCGGTGCGTCGACGTCTACACCGACGCGTCCCCGGCGGGCCAGCGCCGTTTCTGCTCCGCCACCTGCCTCAACCGGCACAAGGTGGCCGCCTACAGGCAGCGCGCGTCCGCCCGCAAGGTCACCTGACCTTGAGCGCCGAGCGGCCGGCGTAGCGGGCTTCCGCGCCGAGCTCCTCCTCGATGCGGATGAGCTGGTTGTACTTGGCGGTCCGCTCGGAGCGCGACAGGGAGCCGGTCTTGATCTGGCCGCAGCCGGTGGAGACGGCGAGGTCGGCGATCGTGGTGTCCTCGGTCTCGCCGGAGCGGTGCGACATGACGACGCCGTAGCCGGCCTCCTCGGCGGTCCGTACGGTGGTCAGCATCTCGGTCAGCGTGCCGATCTGGTTGACCTTGACCAGGATGGAGTTCGCGACGCCGGCGTCGATGCCCGCCCGCAGGAGGGCGGCGTTGGTGCAGAAGACGTCGTCGCCGACGAGCTGGCAGGTCGCGCCCAGGCGCTCGGTGACGAGCCGCCAGCCCGCGGCGTCGTCCTGGGCCATGGGGTCCTCGATGGACACGATGGGGTAGGCGGCGACGAGCCCGGCCAGGTAGGCGGCGTGCTCCTCGACGTCGCGCCGGACGCCCTCGCCGGCGTAGTGGTAGGCGCCGTCGCGGTAGAACTCCGAGGCGGCGGGGTCGAGCAGGACGGCGATGTGCGTGCCGGGGGAGTAGCCGGCGTCGGAGATCGCGGTGCCGATCAGGTCGAGCGCCTCTTCCGCGGTGCGCAGGTCGGGGGCGAAGCCGCCCTCGTCGCCGACGCCGGTGTGGTGGCCGGCCTTCTTGAGCGTGGCGCGCAGGGTGTGGAAGACCTCCGAGCCCATCCGTACGGCGTCCGCGAAGGTCGTCGCCCCGATCGGCGCGATCATGAACTCCTGGAAGTCGAGCGGGTTGTCGGCGTGCGCGCCGCCGTTGATGACGTTCATCATCGGTAGCGGCAGGAACGCGGCGTCCGGGCCGAGATAGCGGTAGAGCGGCAGCCGGTGCGAGGCGGCGGCGGCCTTCGCCGTGGCCAGCGAGACGCCGAGCACCGCGTTCGCCCCCAACCTGGCCTTGCCCGGCGTGCCGTCGAGCGCGATCATCGCCTCGTCCACGGCCGCCTGGTCCTCGGCGTCCATCCCGGTGACGGCCGCGGCGATCTCGCCGGTGACGGCCTCGATCGCCTGGCGCACGCCCTTGCCGTGGAAGCGGCGCGGGTCGCCGTCGCGCCGCTCCACCGCCTCGTTGGTGCCCGTCGACGCGCCCGACGGTACGGCCGCGCGGCCCAGGGAGCCGTCCTCCAGGACGACGTCCACCTCCACGGTCGGATTGCCGCGGCTGTCGAGGATCTCCCTGCCCGCCACCCGGACGATTGCTGTCATGTCTGCCTTCCCCGTACGAATTCCACATCGGAACTCACTAAGTTCCAGGATGGAACTTACACTGGTCCGGGACGCGGGCGCCATCCCGCGAGCGAGGAGAAGCGTGGTGACCCGAGAGCTGCGGGAGCAGGACGCCGGTTGCGCGATCGCGCAGGCCGCCGCGGTGGTGGGGGAGTGGTGGAGCCTGCTGATCGTGCGCGAGGTGACCCGCGGCCGCTACCGCTTCGACGACCTGCACGCCGAGCTGGGCATCTCGCGCCGGGTGCTGGCCGAACGGCTCAAGCACCTGCTCGACCACGGCGTCCTGGAACGGCGCCCGTACCAGCAGCGGCCCACCCGCTACGAATACCGGCTGACCGCCGCAGGGCACGCCCTGGCCCCGCTGCTGGCCGGCCTCCAGGACTGGGGCGAACGCTTCCTCCTCGGCGACGGCACCCCGACCACCGCCCCCACCGGGACGGAGACCGCCCGCCTCCACGCGCTGCCCGGCACTCCCATCCCGCATCCCCTGCTCCTCCGGGCGGCGAACGGCGACGAGGTGGACGTCGTCGCCCCCGACGCGCGCGTCACCGTCATCCTCGCCGGCGACGCCTTCGCCGGCGGTGACCTGGGCGCGCTCGCCGAAGCCGGGGTGGCGTTGCGGGGCGTCACCACGCGGGAGCCGGGCGAGCTGGCGTTGCGGGGCGTCACCACGCGGGAGCCGGGCGAGCTGGCGTTCCCGGTGCTGTCGGACGCCGAGCTGACGCTGTGCGCCGCCCTCGGGTTGCCGACCTTCCGCACCGGGCACACGCTGCACCTCAAGCCCGTCGTCATCGTCGCCGACGCCCACCGGACGATCCGCCACGTGCTCTACCCGGTCACCGACGCCACCGCCGCGCTCAAGGAGGCGCTCCGGCTGGCGGCCGGCGTGACCAGCCGCTTCGTCCGCTGAGCCGTTCGCCGGAATGCGATCAGGATGCGGCGTGTTGCGCGATGCGTCCCCGAAGGACGCACCGGATGAGAGGTCACCGATGAGCCGTCAGCAGCGCCAGGACCTGGACGACATGCTGCGCAACGCCCCCAAGGCGGCGGGCGACACCGTCGAGCAGGCCCGTACGGACTTCGCCACGCTGTTCGACCTGCCTGCCCCCGACGGCGTCACCGTCCGCGACACCACGCTCGGCGGCCGCCCCGCCCTGGAGCTCACGCCCGACGGCGCGGACGGGGACACGGTGGTGCTGTTCCTGCACGGCGGCGGATACATCGTCGGCTCCCCGCGTACGCACGCCGCCCTGGCCGGCGAACTCGCCCGCCGCGCCCGGACCAGAATCGTCTCGCTCGACTACCGGCTCGCCCCCGAGCACCGGTTCCCCGCGGCGGTCGACGACGGCCTGGCCGCCTACCGCGAGCTGCTGGAACGAGGCACGAGCCCGGCCGCGATCGCGCTGGCCGGCGACTCGGCGGGCGGCGGGCTGTCGGTCGCCACGCTGCTCGCGGCCCGCGAGGCGGGGTTGCCGATGCCGGCGGGCGCCGTGCTGTTCTCGCCGTGGGCCGACCTGACGCTCACCGGGGCCAGCATGGAGGGCAAGCTGGGCGCCGACCCGATCTTCGTCCGGGCCGACATCGAGGGCTACCGCACGCACTACCTCGGCGGCGGCGACCCGGCCGCGCCGCTGGCCAGCCCCGCGCTCGCCGACCTCACCGGCCTGCCGCCGCTGCTCGTCCAGGCCGGGTCGAACGAGCTGCTGCTGGACGACTCGGTACGCCTGGCCGCCGGGGCGGGCGCGGCCGGCGTGGACGTCACGCTGCGCGTCTGGGGCGGACTCCCGCACGTCTTCCAGCACCACACGGCGCTGGTGGAGGAGGCGGGACAGGCGCTCGACGACGCGGCGCTCTTCCTCGCCCACGCCTACCGCACGGCCGGCGCGGAACCGGCGACCGCCTGAGCCGGGCGGGTGCGTCAGCGGCAGCCGACGCCGATGACGTCGCGGCGGCCGCCAGCCGCAGGCCGAACACCATCGAGGTCTGCTGCAACCGGAACAACACGCTCTCGGGCTCGCTGCCGAGCCGGCGCAGACACCAGGCCGGCAACCAGTCCGGCAGATCGTCCATGAACACGGGGAAGGCTCTGCCGACAGCGCTGTCCCCCATGCGAGCTACCCCCGAATGTCCTCCGTACGGTGACGATCGCCGCCCCCTCGATCTCTAGCGTTTTCCTCGTGGCCACAGCGGCCGCTCGGATCTCGTCAGGGAGTCATCATGCGACTGGTCAAGCAGCTCGTGGCCGTGGCGGCCGTGGCCTTCGCGGGCAACGCGCTCGTGGGAGCGGTGTCGGGGAACGCGTTCTTCACGCTGCTCTTCGGGCTGGGCACGGCGGTGCTCGCCGTGTACGTGTACGGCCGGGTGGTGCGCTGGACCGAGATGCGGGAGCCGGTCGAGGTCGCGCCGGAGGGCGCCGGAGCCGGGCTCGGCCGGGGGCTGCTGATCGGCGTCGCGATGTTCGTGGCCGTCATCCTCAACCTCGCCTTCCTCGGCGCCTACCGCCTCGACGGGTTCGGCTCGGTGCCGGGCGCCCTGACGATCTTCGGGTTCATGGCCGCGGCGGCGGTGACCGAGGAGCTGCTGTTCAGGGGAGTGCTGTTCAGAATCGTTGAGCAACGCACCGGTACGGTGACCGCGCTCGTCGTCACCGGGCTGCTGTTCGGGCTGACCCACCTGTTCAACGAGCACGCCAGCCTCTGGGGCGCGATCGCCATCGCCATCGAGGCGGGCGGCATGCTGGCCGCCGCGTACGCCGCCACCCGCACCCTGTGGCTGCCCATCGGGCTGCACTTCGGCTGGAACTTCGCCGCCGCCGGCATCTTCAGCACCGAGGTCTCCGGCAACGGCGCCTCCGAGGGGCTGCTGCAAGGTGTGACGTCCGGCTCGGCCCTGCTCACCGGCGGCGAGTTCGGTCCCGAGGGGAGCCCGTACGCGGTGGTGTTCGGGCTGCTGCTGACCGGCGTGTTCCTGCACGTGGCGCGCAAGCGCGGCAACCTGGTCCCGCGCCGCCGGCGTACCGACGCGACCCTGGTGCGGACCCCGTGAACGAGGTCCGGCGCAGTCGCTCACCGTGGCGCGAGAAGGAGATCGTGGTGCTCTGCCTGATGCTGGCCGGCGCGTGGGGGCTCAGGGGCTGGCTCCGCCCCCACCGGCCCACCAACGACAGGCCCTCCAATGACAAGCCCGCCAACGACAGGCCCGCCAACGACAGACCCACCGGCGACCGCCCCACCGTCCCCGCCCAGCACCGCCCTGACACCGAGCAGCACACCGGGAACGTTCGGCGCGCCGGCTCCGACGCACTCCGGCCCGCCGAAGGGGCCGCATCCGTCGGCGAGGGGGACCCCGAGGCCGTTCCCGCTGCCGAGCTGGCCCGCATCGTCCGCGACCTGCACGACGTCGTGACCCACAACGTGGCGGCGATGATCGTGCAGGCGGAGGCGGCCCGCTACCTGACCGGCGCCCCCGACCGCCTCGACGCCACCCTGACCACCGTCACCGACACCGGCAGGCGCGCCATCGCCGACCTCCGCCACCTGCTCCACCTCCTCACCCCCGTCCCCGGCGACCCCCTGGACGCCGCCAGGCCCGCCGCCACGGAGACGCCCTGCTCCGGTGACCTGCACGCGCTGGTCGAGGAGATGCGGCGGGCGGGGCAGCCGGTGGAGTTCGCCGAGGCGGGACAGGCGGAGCCGGCGTCCAGGGCCGCCGAGATCGTCGCGTACCGGGTCGTCCAGGCGGCTTTGACCGACGCACTGCGCCATGCGCCGGGCAGCCGGACCGTGGTCGAGGTGCGGCACGCCGAGAGCGGGGTCACCGTGCAGGTGCGCACCGACGGCGCGGTCTTCCACGCCGCCACCGGCCGCGACCTCGCGGAGGTGCGGGCGCGGGTGGAGGCGCTGGGCGGCGAGTTCCACCAGGAACGCCACCAGGACGGCACCTTCCTCATCCGCACCCTCATCCCGGCCGGCGCCCTTCGCGCCCTTCGCGACCGGAGCGACCCGGCCGGCGAGTGACGCGAATGCGGCGGTGCGGGAGTGCGGCCCGCACCGCGTGGCGGTTCATCGGACGGTCACGCGATGGTGCCCGTCTGATACCGCACGTAAACGAAGTCGACATTGAGCGGGTTGGGCCCGCGCTTGTCGAGAATGACGAAACGGTAGTCGCCCCTCGGCAGCCTGCCGTGCCAGAAGTCGTCGGTCGTATTGAGGCACCACATGATTTCCTCGACCACGATCCGGCCCGTGCTCACGTTCTGGATGCCGACGCGCGGATTGCTGGTGCAGCCCCTGAACTGGATGAGGCCGTCGGTGTTGTCGTCGTTCAGATCGGTCCAGGTACGGGACGCGAACCCGTTGTTGGCGCCCGTGATGTAGCTGGTGAAACCGCCGGCCCGGGCGCCTGCTGCGGTGCTCGCGGCCGCCGCGCCCGTACCGCCGCCCAGGCCGAGCGCGAGCAGCAGCGCCCCCAGGACGGCCGCCGTCAATCGTCGTGTCATGCCGGATCTCCTTTTTCCGTTCAAGGCTGGTTTCCGGTGCTTATTCCTGCGCACCGGAGTGGACATTTCGCAGCGTAAAGAAGATCGCCTTCGCAAATCTTTCGCGTTTCTTGAAGGCGGTGCGACGGCTGTGGTTCGATGGCTTTTACCGCTGGACTTACCGGGCGTTGCGCCCCGACGGGGGACGGACAGTGGAATTTCTGTTGCTGGGTGCGTTCGAGTTGGTGAGCGGGGGACGCAGCCTCGATCCCGGGCCGGCCAAACAGCGGATCCTGTTCGCGTCCCTGGCCGTCGACGCCGGGCGGCCGGTGGCCACCGAGACGCTCATCGACCGGATCTGGGACGCCGACCCGCCCCGCGAGCCCCGCAAGGTGCTGCACACCTACGTCGCGCGCTCCCGCCGCGTGCTGGAGCGGTCACGGCACCTCGGCGGCGGGCCCATCGTGCTGGAACGCCGCGCGGACGGCTACCAGCTGTCCGTGGACCCCGACCGCATCGACCTGCACCGGTTCCGCCGGCTGGTCGAGCTGGCCCGAGCCCGGCGCAGAGGCTGCCAGGAGCGGGCCGCCCTGCTGGGTGAGGCCGTCGGCCTGTGGCGGGCGTCCCCGCTGGACGGGATGGCCGGCGGGTGGGCGGCGCGGGTCCGCGAGGGGCTCGGGCAGCAGCGGCTGAGCGCGCTGACCGACTGGGCCGAGGCCGAGCTCGATCTGGGCAGGCCCGCGCCGGTGATCGAACGCCTCCAGGAGCTGATCGTCCACTACCCGCTCGCGGAGCCCCTGGCGGCCCGCCTCATCCACGCGCTCACCCTGGCCGGCCGCGCCGCCGAGGCTCTGGACGTCTACGCCAAGGTGTGCCGCAGGCTGGACGCGGAACTGGGCGCCCAGCCCGGCCCCGACCTCCGAGCCGGCCACGCCGCCGCCCTCCGCGGCACACCACCGCCCCCCGGCACACCACGTCACCCAGAGCAGATCACGCTCGCCGCCGACGCACCGGAGCCGTCCAAGCCGCCGGAGGGGGCAGGGGCGCGGCGGCCCCGGCCGGCGCAGTTGCCTGGGGAGGCGCCGGGGTTCGCCGGGCGGGGCGGTGCGGTCAAGCGGCTGGATGAGCTGCTGGACTGCGACGCGGGGAGGATCGCCGTGGTCACCGGGATCGCCGGCGTCGGGAAGACGGCGCTGGCCCTGCACTGGGCACATCGGGTGCGGCACCGGTTCGACGACGGTCAGCTGTATGTGAACCTGCGCGGCTTCGATCCGGCCGGGTCACGGATGAGCCCCGGGGAGGCGCTGACCGGGTTCCTCGACGCGCTGGGCGTACCGCCGGAGCGCGTGCCGCCCGACCAGGACGGGCAGGCCGCCCTCTACCGCAGCCTGCTGGCGGACCGGCGGACACTGGTGGTGCTGGACAACGCCCGCGACGCCGCCCAGGTCAGACCTCTGCTGCCCGGCGCGCCCGGCTGCCGGGTCGTGGTGACCAGCCGTGACCAGCTCTCCGGCCTGGTCGCCGCCGAGGCCGCCCGCCCGCTGCGGCTGGACCCGCTGCCCGACGCCGAGGCGCGTGAGCTGCTGGCTCACCGGCTCGGGCCAGAGCGGCCGGCCGCCGAGCCGCGTACGGTGGCGGAGATCGTCGCCCGGTGCGCGGGCCTGCCGCTGGCGCTGGTCATCGTGGCCGCCCGCGCCGCCACCCACCCCGGCTTCCCGCTGAGCGCGCTGGCCGGTGAGCTGCGCGACGCGGGCGACCGGCTCGACGCCCTGGCGGTGCGGGACCCGGCGACGGATCCGCGTGCGGTGTTCTCCTGGTCGTACGACGCGCTGAGCGCCCCTGCCGCCCGGCTGTTCCGGCTGCTGGGGCTGGTCGCGGGCCCCGATCTCGCCGCTCCCGCCGCCGCGAGTCTGGCCGGGACGGCCGGGCACGAGGTACGCCCGCTGCTGGCCGAGCTGGCCACCGCGCACCTGGTCATCGAGCACGTGCCCGGCCGCTACACGCTCCACGACCTGCTCCGCGCGTACGCGGCCGAGCTGGCCCGCACCCACGACGGCGAGCACGACCGGCGGGCGGCGGTGCGCCGCTCGCTCGACCACCACCGGCACACCGCGCACACCGCGACCCTGCTGCTGGCCCCGCGCCGCTGCCCGATCCCCCGCACCGAGGCCGCGCAGGGGGTGTCGCCCGAGCCGATCACCGCAGCCGGGCAGGCGCTGGCCTGGTTCACCGCCGAGCACCCCGTGCTGCTCGCCCACGTGGCGCAGGCCGCCGAGCACGGGGACGACGAGGAGGTCAGGCACCTGGCGTGGGCGATGAGCGCGTACCTGCGATGGCGGGGCCTGCTGCTCGACTGGGCCACCGTCGAGCGGGCCGCGCTCGACGCCTCGGGCCGGCTGGGCGACGTCCGCGGCCAGGCGCACGCCCACCGCCACCTCAGCCGCGCCTGCACCCTGCTCGCCCGCTTCGACCAGGCGTCCGCGCACGCCGTACGGGCCCTCGACCTGGCCGCCGAGCAGGGCGACGGGCCGGGGCAGGCGCACGCGCACCACGAGCTGACCTGGGCGCTGTCGCGGCAGGGCCGTTACCAGGAGGCGCTCGGCCACGCCGAGCAGGCGCTCGACCTGTTCAGCGCCGCCGGCCACCGGCCCGGCCAGGCCAAGGCGCTCAACGGGGTCGGCAACTGCCACGCCCTGCTGGGGCGGCACGACCGGGCGCTCGGGTACTGCCGCCGCGCCCTCACCCTGTTCCGCGAGCTGGGCGACCGCAACGGGCAGGCCGCGTCCTTCGACGGGCTCGGCTACGCCTTCCACCACCTCGGCCGGTACGCCTCCGCCCGCCGCTGCCACCTCCAGGCGCTCGGGCTGTACGTGGGGCTGGGCGACCGCATCGGCGAGGTGGAGGCGCTGATCCGGCTGGGCAACGCCCATCACGCCGGTGGCGAGCCCGCCTCCGCGCGCGACCGCTGGCGGCAGGCCCTCGTCATCCTGGACGACCTCGCCCACCCGGACGCCGGCCACGTCCGAGCCCAGCTGGCCGCCACCGCGCCGGGCGGGTTGTACTGGCCGCACCGGTGACCGGGGCCGCCCTGGAGTGACGGCCCCGGTCATCGGGTCAGCAGGGGCTCTCGTAGAAGTCGATGTAGCCGCTGCGGACGCCCCACATGTCCACGGCTCCGTTGCAGTCCTCGTACTTCTCCCCGACCACGGTGGTGCGGGTGGAGTCGCTGTAGTAGATGGTGGCGCACGCGTGGTTGATCTTGCAGGCGCGGGCTTCGGCGGGGCTCACGGTGACGACGGTGACGGCGGCCACGGCGAGCACGGTGGCGGGCAGCAGACGGCGGATCATGATGCCTCCGGAGGGGTGGGGGGGAACGCTGCTTCGATGGTCGGCTCCCACAGCCGCTCGATCAAGAGCCCCCGCCCCCGACAAGCCCCGCCCCGACAAGCCCCGCCCCGCTCGACCCCGGCCCGGCGAGGTGGCGGGGTGGGTGAGCCGCCCGGCCCGCTAAGACCGGGCGGCTTCTCCGGTCACGTAATCGGTTGGATCCAGATGTTGCGGAAGCGGGGGTTTTCGCCCGGGTCGCCGTGGTCCTGGAGGCGGATGCCGGCGGTGGCCGCGTTCTCCGGGATGCTGTCGCCGGTGCCGCCGTCGACGGCGACGTCGTCGTGCACCACCGTGCCGTTCCAGACGACCGTCACCCGCGCGTCGTCCACCTTGACGCCCGCGCTGGTGAACCGGGCCGCGCGGAACGTGATGTCGTACGTCTGCCACGTCCCTGGCGCGGTCGCCATGTTGCGGTCGGGCGCCCGCTTGGAGTAAATCGAGCCGGCTCCGTCGGCGGCCGGCGTGGTGTCGCCGTACGACTCCAGCACCTGCACCTCGTACCGCTCCTGGAGGTAGACGCCGCTGTTGCCGCGCTGCTGCCCGGTCACCTCGGGCGGATAGTCCGGCTCGTACCACTCGACGTGCAGCGTGAAGTCGCCGAACGCGCGCCGGGTGCGGATGTCGCCTCCGTACGACTCCATCGACCCGCCGGCGACCGGCCACGTCGCAGCGCCACCTGACCGGCGCTCCCACGCCGCCAGGCTCGACCCGTCGAACAGCGTGATCCGCTCGGCCTTCGCGACCGTGACGTGGTCAAGACCGAAACCGCCGCCGTCGCCGGCGTCGTAGCGGTAGGTGACCGTGTTCGCGCCGCGCCGCAGGGGCAGCGCGTCGGTCTGCACCTCCCAGGCGTCCCGTCCGCCGGTGGCCGCCAGCCGTACCTGACGGATCTTCTTGCCGTTGACGTGCACGCTCACCGACGTGCCCGACTCGGCCGCATAGCGCAGCCCGACGTTGTACGTGCCCGCCGCCTCGGCCCGCACGGAGAACGACGTGCTCGCGCCGGGTGCGGTGTACCCGTCGACGTAGCCGGTGCCGGTGAAGCCCTGGTGGGCGGTGCCGACGGTGGCGCCGCCGCGCAGGGTGGCCCCCTCCGCCTCCAGCACCGGCCGGGCGGCCACGGTGATCGCGTCCAGGTTGACGTTGCCGAGGTCGCCGGAGTCGTACCGGTAGGCGATGGTGTTGACGCCCGCCTTGAGCGCCAGCGGCTCCACCCGGGTCGCCCACAGGTCCCACGTGCCCGTGGACGGCAGCGGCACCTGCCTGACCCTGGTCCCGTTGACGTACACGCTGAGCGACTTGGCGCCGGGCGCGGGATCGGGGCCGTTGGAGTAGCGCAGCCCCACGTGGTACGTGCCCGCCGCGCCCACCTGCACCGCGAAGCGCGTCGTGGCGCCCTGGGTCCAGTAGCCGTCCACGAACCCGGCCCCCGAGGAGGAGGGGTGGTCGGTGTTCAGCTTCGCGCCGCCGCTCTGGGCCGCGCTCTCCGCCTCGTACACCGTCTCGGAGGAGGCGCCGCCGGGCAGCGAGTTGAGCGTGTACCAGGCTTCGGTGCTCCACAAAGGCTCTCCTGACGCCGAGGCGAACGGGCGTGGCGAGCGCAGGTGCACCACCCGTCCCGGCTTCAGCCCCGCGACCTTCAGCGTGACCTTCCTGCCCTTCACCGTGGCCGAGGTGACACTCAGCGGCTCCTCGTCCACCTTGGGCCCGCCGTAGGTGACGGCAGGGACGTAACGCCACTGGGTGAGCTGGTAGCGGCCCTCAAGGGAGCCGGCCGGCAGCGGCTGGGTGTACTCCAGCTCGAAGCCGCCCTCGATCGCCTTCATCTTGAGGAGGTCGAACGTCTTCTCCGCGCCCGGCGTCAGCTTCTGCAGCCCGTACGTGAGCTTGCCCGGCTGCCCCCAGTTACCGCCCGCGCCCAGACCGCCGGCGTAGATGGCCCCGTCAGGCCCGAGGCTGATCCGGTTGACCCCCGCCTCAAGCCCCTGCGTGAACCGGAACACCGCGCCCTGGTAGGCCCCGTTCACCTTCTCCAGGTACGCCCGCTGGATCCCGCCGTACGTGACGTCGCCGAACAGCAGCTGCCCCGCGTACCTGCCGCGCTTCATCAGCAGCGGCGTGCTGGGAGAGTTGGCGATCTCGTTGTGCGGCAGCCACAGCACCGGCGGGCTCACCACGCCCGCGTCGAACGGCCCCTCCGGCGTCGTGTAGTGGTTGAAGAAGCGGCCCTTCTCGACGTGCACCAGCTTCGAGGCGGGCAGCCAGCCGCCCTGGTTGTCCAGCACGAACAGGTCGTCGCCCGGCCCCCACCCGATGCCGTTCGGGGTGCGCAGGCCGCCCGCGAGATATTCGAGTTTCCCCGTCCTCTTGTCGATCTTGACGGTGACGCCACGGCCGGGGGCCGGCTGCGGCACGGTGGTGGCGCCGCCGTAGTCGATGGCCACCGACAGGTTGAGGTAGAAGTGGCCGCCCCGGTAGAGCAGGCCGAAGGCGAACTCGTGGAAGTTCCCGCCGAACGGCCAGGTCGCCACCGTCCTGAGACTGTCGGCGACGTCGTCCCCGTTCGTGTCGTTCAGCTCCACCAGGCGGGACTTCTCCGACACGTACAGCTTGCCGTCCGCGTACGCGATGCCCATGGGCTCCTGCAGCCCCTCGGCGATCTTCTTGTAGGTCACCCGCGCCGGCGAGGTCGCGCCGGTCACGCCGCTCAGCAGGTACACCTCGCCGAGCCTGGTCTCCGAGCCGCCCCACGTGGTGATCGCCAGCCGGTCATCGGGCAGCCACGCCATCGCGGTCACCTGCGGCTCGAACCCGGCGGGGCGCAGGTCGGTGAGCGTGTGGTCGGGGTGCACGTCCTGCAGCGGCAGCCCGTCGCCGGGCGAGTCGGCGCCGCTCTCGCACTCCTTGCGGCCGGGCGAGGTGACCCGGACGACGTCGGCGTCCGTGCTCAGCGCCTCGGCCGGCACCAGCGTGAACGCCTGCGCGCCCGGCGGCTTCCACTCCAGCCTGAGCTGCTGGCCGTACAGGTGCTCGAAGTGGTCGATGCGCAGCGGGTGGTGCCCGGCGGTCAGCGTGATCGTGCCGTCCACCGACGTGGGCGCGTGCCGGCCGTCGTTGACGATCACGACGGTGTCGCCGATGCGCAGCCGGGAGCCGTCGTCGCTGGTCAGCCGGAACTCGTACGTGCCCGCGGCGGGGGCCGACAGGTTGCCGGTGACCTCGGTGACGAACATGTCGGTGAGCCCGAAGTCGGCGTCGGACGTCCAGTCGACGGTCGGCATCAGCTTGTCCACGTTGGGCGTCTGGCCGGGCTTGAGCGTGCACAGCTTCGACAGCTCGATCTGGACGTCGTACGTGCGCAGCGTGACGCCGGGCACCTGCGGCGGCAGGTCGGCCCGCGCGCCCGCGGGGACGGCCAGGAAGGAGAGCGCGATGATCAGGACAGCGGATAAGAGGGGTAACCTCCGCATGACTCATCCCATCTCGAGAGGGCGCGCCCTGGTGCGGCGCTGGTGGGGGTGCGGCACCGCCGGGCCGGCCGTCGGCGGATGCCGGGTCTCGTGAGCTGGTAAGTGCAGGGGGATAACGCTGTTCTGCGCCGTAATATAAGGCGAGATTTTCGACTTGCCCATACTCTTTCGCCGAAAATCGATAGAAGTCGGCACACGGGTCGTTCGAACGGCTAGACCCCCGCCTCGCTCGGCCGTCGCGCCCGCGCCCCCAGGCCCGGGGTGATCAGGGCCAGGCCGGCGGCGAGCAGGCAGGCGCCCGCCGCCCCCGCGAAGGACAGCGCGCCGAGCCCGGCCCCGATGAGCGCGAGCCCCGCCACCCCGGCCAGCGACTCCGACACCCCCCACACGAAGGTGAGCACCCCCATGGCGTGCGCGGGCCGGCCGGCCAGGCGGACCGCGATGCTCTGGTAGAGCGGCCCGTACACCATCTCGCCCAGCGTCACCAGGAACACCGCCGTCACCGCGGCCACCGGCCCGGTCACGGCGAGCGGCAGCAGCGCGGTCCCCGCGGCGGTGACCAGGTTGGCGGCGCTCACCAGCGTGCGCTCGCCGAACCTGGCGCAGACCCAGGTGAGCGGCAGCTGGCAGACGACGATGACGAGGCTGCTCAGCGCGAGCAGCCGCCCCACGCCCGTCGTGCCGATCTCCGGCTCGGCGTGCGCGGGGAACACGCCGTGCAGCTGGGCGTAGGCGAGCAGGGTGAGGAAGTTCAGCACGAGGAAGACCGGCCAGGTACGCGAACCGGCCCCGGCCTCCTTCTCCTCCTCGCCGGCGGCGGAGGCCGGCCGGTCGCGGGGCAGCAGCGCGGCCAGCGCGGCCGTCAGCACGGCGAACGGGACGGGCGCGAGCGCGTACCAGGAGGGCGAGGCCGCGATCACCATCGACGACAGCAGCGGCGCGATGCCCGCCCCGATGTTGAGCGCCACGTTCTCCCAGGAGAACGCCCGCGTGGTGGCGCTCGGCGGCACCTGGTTGGCGATGAAGCTGACCTGCGCCAGCGTGGCCACCGAGTTGGCCAGCCCGAACAGCGCGCCGGCGGCGGCCCAGAGCACGACGTTCGCCGGCCCGGCGCCGCCGAGCAGGTGCAGCACGCCCGCCATGGCGATCACCGCGGCCTGGCTGACGATGATCACGTCGCGCTTGTGGTGGCGGTGCACCAGGGGAGCCCACAGCAGCGCGCCCACCCGGTTGGCGATCACCGCGGCGCCGGCCACCACGCCGACGCCGGCCTCGTCGAGCGCGCCGAGCCGCAGCAGCCAGACCGCGAGGAACGGATACAGCACGCCCCAGGAGCACCAGCTCGTGAGCCGGATCGCGTAGATCAGCACGGCCGGCAAAAGGCGGGACGATCGCCCTCGTCGGTGTGGACGACGACCTGCTCGATGGCCCGCTCGGCGTCGGCGGTCAGGCCGGTGAGCATGCCGACCCAGGCGTAGTCCGACTCCCCGACGGGCGGCACCCGCTGCCCGGCCACGGCGAACTGGGTGTGCAGGGCGTCCGGGGGAGCGGTGACCGCGCGGACCACGCCGCCGTCGCGCAGGCCGTACCAGAAGCTGGTGGTCTCCCGCGTCTCGCCGGCCGGCCGGTATGGCGGCGCCTCATCGGCGGCGCCGAGCGACAGCAGCAGCGCGTGCGCCGCCACCGCGCCGGGCTCGACCTGGTGGGCGAGCGCGATCTGCTCGACGACGGCCGCACCCCCGAGGCGGCCTGCGTTGGCGTCGATCAGATGCGCTCGCCCTGCTCCGGCCAGGAACTCGGCGTGCACGTAGCCGTCCCGCAGCCCGCCGCGCTCCGCCAGCTCGCGCACGGCCCGCACGCACTGCTCGCGTACGGCGGGCTCAAGGGTGTGCGCGGCCGGGAACAAGTTGCTCACCTCGGTCGCCCCGATCCGCGTGCGCCGGGAGAACCCGATCACGGTCAGCCCGCCCGCGCGCAGGAACCCCTCCAGGCTGATCAGGTCGCCCTCGACGATCTGCTGCAGCAGCCACGGCTGGTCGAGCGCGCCGGGCACGCCCGAGCCTGCGACGGCGGCGGCCACCTCCTCGGTCGAGGCCGCCGCGCGCACCCCGAGCGCGCCCGTGCACAGGGACGGCTTGACCAGCACCGGCCCAGGAGCGCGCTCGGCCAGGCCGGGCGGCAGCTCGCGGGGCCGGAACACCGCCGTCCACGGGCTGTGCTCCGGCACCAGGGCCGCCACCCGCGACTTGTCGGCCAGTGCGGCGAAGGTCGGCGGCGGGCAGGCCAGGCCCAGCTTGCCCGCCACCCGCCGCACGACGGGGAACGTCTCGTCGAACGGGCTGGTGATCGCCTCGGCCC
This sequence comes from Nonomuraea sp. NPDC049419, assembly GCF_040676995.1. Classification (NCBI taxonomy): domain Bacteria; kingdom Bacillati; phylum Actinomycetota; class Actinomycetes; order Streptosporangiales; family Streptosporangiaceae; genus Nonomuraea; species Nonomuraea sp. NPDC049419. The sequence continues at coordinate 102,734 of NZ_JBFAQB010000023.1, forward strand.
CGTCGAGCACCCCGGGCTGATCGGTCAGGGCGCGCAGCACGTCCTCGGCGTCGGCGATGTCGGCGGGCAGGCAGACGCACGTCTCCAGCGCCCGCCGCGACGGGCCGGTGTAGGCGGCCGGGTCGGCCACGAACACCGGCTCGTGCCCCGCCGCGCGCAGCGCGCCGGGCAGGTACTTGGCCGCGACGCATCCGACGCCGACCACGATGATCTTCATGTCAGGACCTTTCCCGGGTTCATGATCCCGGCCGGGTCCAGCGCCTGCTTGATCGCGCGCATCACGCCGAGCGCGTCGCCGTGCTCGACCGGCATCATGGCGGCCTTGCCCTGGCCGATGCCGTGCTCGCCGGTGCAGGTGCCGCCCATGCCGATGGCGCGCAGGTGCAGCCGCTCGGTCAGCGCCGCGGCCCGTGCGGTCATGTCCGCGTCGTCGGGATCCACCATGATCAGCAGGTGGAAGTTGCCGTCGCCGACGTGCCCGACGATGGGGGCGTCCACGCCGCTGTCCGCGATGTCGCGCTCGGTCGCGGTGACGCACTCGGCCAGCCGCGAGATGGGCACGCACACGTCCGTCGGGATGCCGCGCCTGCCGGGGTGGAGGGCGTGGATGGCCCACCAGGCGTCGTGCCTGGCCCGCCACAGCCTGGCCCGCTCGCCGGCGTCGGTGCTCCAGGCGTAGCCGGTGCCGCCGTGCTCCTTGACCAGGTCGCCGAACGCCCGCGCCCGGCCGCTCACCTCGTCCTCGCCGCCGTGCAGCTCGACGAACAGGTGCACGGTCTCCGGCAGGCCGAGCCCCGAGTAGGCGTTGCAGGCGCGCACCGTGACCGGGTTGAGCAGCTCGATGCGGGCCGGCTCCAGCCCCAGCCGGATCGCCGCCGTCACCGTGTGCACCGCGCCGGCCAGGTCGTCGAACGCGCACACCCCGCTCGCCACGCGCTCCGGCACGGGATGCAGCCGCACGGTCAGCTCGGTGATCACGCCCAGCGTGCCCTCCGCGCCGACGAACAGCCGGGCCAGGTCGTAGCCCGCCGCCGACTTCGCCGCGCGGGCGCCCGCCCTGATCACCCGGCCGTCGGCCAGCACGACCTCCAGGTTCCGTACGTTCTCCCGCATCGTGCCGTAGCGCACGGTGGTGGTGCCTGAGGCCCGGGTGGAGGCCATGCCGCCGAGGCTGGCGTCCGCGCCCGGGTCCACGCTGAAGAACACGCCGTGCTCGCGCAGCCGCCTGTTGAGCGCCTCCCTGGTCACGCCCGGCTGCACGGTCGCGGTCAGGTCGTCCGCGTCGATGGCCACGATCTCGTTCATGCCGGACAGGTCCAGGCAGACGCCGCCGTACGGGGCGTTGACCTGGCCTTCGAGCGAGGTGCCCGCGCCGTACGGGATGAGCGGCGTCCCGTGCTCGGCGCACAGGCGCACCGCCGCGACCACGTCGTCGCGGGAGCGCGCGAAGACCACCGCGTCGGGCGGCTGGGCCGGCAACCAGGTCAGCGAGCCGCAGTGCTGCTCCCGTACGCTCGCGGCGGTGCCCACCCGGTCACCGAACAGCTCGCGCAGCCCGTCGATGACCGGGCTCACCGGCCGGCCACGAGGACCTGCGGGCCGATCAGGTCGGCGGCCAGCGCCTCGATGTAGTCGGTGATCGTCTCGTCCCTGTCGAGGAACGGCACGATCTGCCTGACCCGCTCGTACAGCGGGCGGGTGGCCGAGGCCAGCCCGCCGGCGCCCCTGATGTCGGCCGCCTGGCAGGCGCACAGCAGCTCGAAGGCCACCACGTACGCGGCGTTCGTCAGCACCTCGCGGGCCCGGCGCGCGGCCACGAAGCCGAAGGAGACGATGTCCTGGAAGTCGGCGGTGCTCGACAGCGACTGCACCGACATCGGCACCGACAGCGTCCTGGTCTCGGCCGTGAGGGAGGCCGTCATGAACTGGCCGCCCATCAGGCCGAGCCGCAGCCCCGGGTCGCGGTCGCAGAGGAACGCGGGCAGGCCGTTGCTGTTGCTCTTGTCCAGGAACCGGTCCACGCGGCGATTGGCCAGGTTCGTCAGCGTGGTGAGCGCGATGATCAGCTGGTCCATGGCCATGGCGACGTACTGGCCGTGGAAGTGGCCGTTGTGGAAGACCTCGTGCTCGTCGGGCAGCACGATCGGGTTGTCGTTGGAGGAGTTCAGCTCGTTCTCCAGCGTCTTCCCGACGGTGTCCAGGCAGTCGACGACCGGGCCGAGGATCTGCGGGGTGCAGCGGATGGAGTAGGCGTCCTCGATCGGCATCGAGCCGGCCTTGGCGGTGCCGTCCATCTCGCCGGCCAGCGTCAGCTCGGTGTCGCGCTCGTTGACCGCGAGCCGCGAGTCGGCCAGCGCCTCCCACAGCCGGGCCGCCACCGCCGCCTGGCCCCGGTGCGGCTTGACGCCGTGCACGCGCGGGTCGAACGGCTTGGTCATGCCCGCGAGCCCCTCGACCGACAGCGCCGACGCCAGCTGGTACGTCTCCACCAGCCGCCTGGCCCGCTCGTACACCAGGGCGCCCAGGCCCACCATGCCGGAGGTGCCGTTGACCAGCGCCAGCCCCTCCTTGAAGCTGAGCGCCATCGGCTCGATCCCGGCCCGCGCCAGCGCCTCGGCGCCCGGCAGCCGCTCGCCGCCGTAGAACGCCTTCCACTGCCCGGCGCAGACCAGCGCGATGGCCGCCAGCGGCCCGAGATCGCCGCTGGTGCCCAGCGAGCCCTTCTCCGGCACGCACGGCACGATGCCGGCGTTGCAGACCTGGATGAGCTTGTCGAGGTTGGCGGGGGAGATGGCCGAGTTGCCGCGCGCCAGCGAGACGATCCGGGCCAGCATGATGGCACGGACGGTCGTCGCGTCGAGGTAGGAGCCGACGTTGGTGGCGACGGCGTTGAGCAGGTTCTCCTGGAGCCTGCGGGCCATCGAGACCGGCACGAGGTGGTCGACGAAGCCGCCCACGCTGGTGTTGACGCCGTAGATGACGCGCTCGTCGGCGACGAACTTCTCCAGCACGCTCCTGGAGGCGTGCACGCGGGCGCGGACCGCCTGGGACAGCTCGACGGGCTCGCCGCCGGCCGCGACGCGGGCGAGCTGGTCGAGCCGGACGGGTACGTCCTGCTGCAGCACGAAGGTCACTGTGCCTCCCCGTGGCCGTTCTGGGCGGCCTGCTCGGGCCGATCGGCGAGGGCGACGAGGATGCGGCGCTCGCCCTGGAACGCGGTGCGCCCGTGGGCCACCAGCAGGTTGTCGATCAGCAGCAGGTCGGTGGCCTGCAGCGCGACGCCGCGTTCGAGCTCGCGCAGCACCCGGTAGACGTGCAGCGCGTCGTCGTCGCCGACGGGGTCGCCGTTGCCGAGGTACATGCGGTCGAGCAGCTCGGGGTTCTCGCGCGCGGCGCGTTCCTGCTCGGCCCGCTCGGGCTCCCTGCCGTCCTCGGCGGCCCAGCGCATCATGCAGGACGGGTTGAAGAAGTGGGCCTGGTTGCACCACACGGAGACCCCGGTGACCGGGTGCTCGCGCACGGCGGGCACGACCTCCTGGTAGAGCCGGACCGCGTCGTCGCGGATCCACTCCGTCTCCCAGCCGCGCTCGGCCGCGACGCGGTCCACCTCGGCGCGGTCGGTGGTGCCGAACACCTCCGTCCACGGCTTCTTCACGCCCGGCTTGAGATGCACGGTCTCGGGCGCCAGCAGCGTGCGGCCGAGCCGCAGGCCGTGCCGGTCGAGGCGTTCGCGCACGCCGCGATCGACGCGGTCGAGCGCGGCGCGCATGTCGCCCCAGGTGGACAGCCCGCCGTGGTCGGCCGGACGCTCGCAGTAGAAGGCGAGGTAGGCGGGCAGCGTCCGGGTGTAGGCCATCTCCTGGTGCAGGATGATCGACCAGTCGGGCGGCACGTACGTCGCCGTCATGATCTTGCCGTGCACCTGTTCGCGCGGCGAGGTGCCGCCCACGTAGTCGCGCAACGCGGGCAGCACCTCCGCGACCACGGCGTTGAAGTCCTTCGCGGCGCGCACGGACCTCAGCCCGCGCACGCGCAGCGCGCCGTCACGGTGCAGGTGGTCGAGGACGGCGCCGGCGTTCTCCTTGACCAGCTCCCGCGCCTGCTCGGTCGTGGCGGCCGCGGCTGGGTCGACGGTCCAGGTGGCTAAGCCGTCTTCGACGGTGATGGGCAGGTCGGACACACGAGTGGTCATGCGTGATCCCCTCTTGGCGATTGGCCCCCTCCGAGGGAATGTAAAACCGCCAGAAGAAAAAATCAACGCCCAGAAGAATCGCGCCCGTCGTACTCCTGCCTGCCCGAGAACGTCACCGAGAAGAAGTAGGGGGTGGCGCTGGGGTTGTCGAGCTGCCCGCCCGCCCTGGAGGCCACCTCGACCTCGGTGAGCAGATCGGTCAGCCGCCGCTGCACGCGGTCGAGCGCCTCCTCGGGCAGCGCCACCATGGCCGAGTAGCAGAACGTGCCGCCCGGCGGGAACATCTCGCCCGACCCCTGCCGCTCCACCGACCGCGCCACCTCGTGCAGCTGGAAGCGGTTCTTCAGCGCGATGCCGTTCTCGTCGCGCGGCATGCGCAGCACGGGGGCGCGGCGGCGGTAGCAGAGCTTGCCGTCGCTCTCGTGAACGTCGGAGATGCGGGCCAGGAACTCCTTCACGCGCGGGCCATAGCCCACGCCGAGCCGCTCGCAGACCCGCGTGACCTGCGCCTCGCTGGCCTCGCTCACCATGTAGACGAAGGTCATCACCGGCAGCAGGTCGAAGTCGCGCTGGAAGGAGTCGGTGACGGCCGAGTCGGCGACGAACTCCCGCTCGAACCGCGCCAGCGCCAGCGCGCGCCGGCCCATCTCGGCCTGGTCGGCGTTGCGCCGGTTGATCTCCGCGAGGCTGCCCTCGGCCACCCGGGTGCGCCGCCCGAAGAGCAGCTCGTGGATCTCGGCCGGCAGCACGTCGCGGAAGTAGTGCCAGAAGTAGTCGGCCGTCTCGACCGGGCCGAGGCCGAGCGCGGCGTGCAGGGTGATCGCGGCCTCCATGCTGAGCAGCTTGCGGCCGGCCTCGACGTCCCTGTAGTAGTTCGCGGTGAAGGGGATCACCAGGTCGCGCAGGAAGTCCGCGACCGTGTCGCTGCCTCGTTCGATCCGCAGCCGGTAGAGGTACGAGCCGAACGTCGTGCCGTTGTCAGCCATGGGCGAGCCCGAACGAGACCAGGGTCTTGCCGCGCTTGATCCGCATGCTCGCCGTGATGTCGCCGACCTCGGAGGAGTCGCGCGGGTGCAGCCCGCCGCAGGCCACGGTGTCGCCGGCGCAGTGCCACGAGCGCATGCCGGGGCCGCGCTCCTCGTCGGCCCTGGTGACGATCGGGTGGCCCTGCGCGGTGTGCGCGTTGGCCGCCTTGACCGCGCGCTCCAGATGGTCGGGGCCGAAGCGGTCGGCGAAGGCGTAGTGGCACTCGCCGCCGCTCTCCGACAGCGGGGCCCGCACGGGGTAGGGCAGGCTCGCACCCAGCTCGCGCTCCAGCGCCACGTGCAGGAAGTGCGCCGCCGAGTGCAGCCGCATCTGGTGGTAGCGGAACGGCCAGTCGAGCTCCTGGCGCACCGGGCCCGGCTCCGGCGGCTCGTGGCCGGCGGCGAGGTAGTGGCGGATCTCGTCGTCGGCCTTACGCGTGTCGACGACGGTGAGCACGTGGCCGCCGGCGAGGCGCAGCAGGCCGCGGTCGCCCTTCTGGCCGCCGCCCTGGGGGTAGAAGAGCGGGCCGGTGAGCACGACGTAGACCCCACGGTCGTCCACGCCGGACCGCACCGCGGAGGTGTCGGCCTCCGTGCGGTACGGATCTTCGAAATACAACATCACCCGAGTATAGGGGTCTGGCAGTGTTATTTCTCTTTCACGGGAAGAATCGGCGTCACTCAGCGTCCGGATTCGGCAGGTCGTGCTGGGTGAACATGTCGATGAGCAGGCGCACCGGCAGGCCGGCCTCCGTCGGGTAGCGGAAGTGCGCGTCGAGGTTGAGCTTGTACTGGTTGCGCCGGCCCACGCGCTCGATGGTGACGTATCCGGCCTGGTGCAGGTCGGAGACGATGCCCTGCACGGCGCGCTCGGTGATGCCGATCCCGGACGCGATGTCGCGTACCCGGGCCTGGGGGTCGCGGGCGATCTCCAGCAGCACGCGGGCATGATGGGTCAGGAAGGTCCACTGGCGGTTGGACGTGGTCAAGAAAGCTTCCCTTCTGCCGGCGCGAGCCGCTCGCGGCGCGGTGTGGCCGAGAGTCTCCATACATGATCACACGAAAGATGCTTCCGGTATTCAATTTCGGGCAATATACTTCAGAGAAGAGGATGCGAACCAGCCCCCATCCATGTCCCTGAGGAAGCCATGCGCGTACACATCGCTTGCCAGCCTGGCGGCGGCCGGGAGTCCGCCGCATCACCCCTGACCTTGGGATACCACACATTGGATGACGGCGTGCTGATCACCGCGAGTGGCGAGGTGGACATCACCAATGCCGCCCGCCTCGAGACCTATGTGCGCCGCCGGATGCTCTCGGGCCGGCCGGTGGTGCTCGACCTGACCCTGCTGACGTTCATGGACAGCAACGGCGTGCGCGTCATCGAGCGCCTGCACGCCGCCTGCGCCGCGACGGGCTCCACCTTCCACCTCGCGGGCGTGCGCGGCATCCCGGCCCGGTTGCTGCAGATCACCGGCCTGTGGGACGTGCTCGACATCCACGCCGGCGCCGCTGACGCCGTCTCCGCCGCGCAGGCAGGCCCGCTGGTCGCGCAGCCCTGGGCCTCCGGGGCGGCCAACTGATCTTCGTCGCACTCTTCCCGGCCGCTCCATGGTCGTCCGCCTAACGCGGATGCGCCGGTGACGCTTACACCGTTACGGTGAAGGCCGCGGTATCGAGGGACCCGCGCGCACACGGGCACCGCGGAAGAGGAGACGACGATGACGAGCACGACCAGACCGGCCACCCTGGCCACCGTCGCCGCCGCGGCAGGTGTGTCCGTGGCGACGGTGTCGAAGGTGCTCAACGACCGCGGCGACGTCGCCCCGGCCACCCGCGCCATGGTGCGGCGGCTGCTGGCCGAGCACGGCTACGTGCCGCGCCAGACCCGCGCCCGGCGGGGCGCCACGGTGGAGCTGCAGCTCGAAGGCGCGTTGTGCGCGTACTCCGCCGAGATCGTCATGGGGGCCATGCAGGAGGCCGCCGCGTCCGGCGTGGCGCTCGTCGTGACCAGCACCGACCACATGGCCGACGGCCTGTCCTGGGCCCGCGGCCTGGTCGACGCCGGCCGGCACGCCGTCATCACCCTCGTCGCCGAGCCCAGCCCCGCCCAGCTCGACGTGCTGCTGCGAGCCGGGCTGCCGGTCATCGTGATCGACCCGATGAACGTGCCCGCCAGCCCCGTCACCAGCATCGGCCCGACCAACTTCGCCGGCGGCATGTCCGCCACCCAGCACCTGCTCTCCCTCGGTCACCGCCGCATCGCCTACCTCGGCGGGCCCGCGGGCGCCGCGTCCAACCAGGCCCGCATGCACGGCTACCGTGCCGCCATGGAGGCCGCCGGCGTGCCCGTGCCGCCCGACTACGTGCGCACGGCCGGCTTCTGCTACGCCGACGGGCTGCGCGAGGGCGCCGCGCTGCTCGACCTGCCCGAGCCGCCCACCGCCGTGTTCGCCGCCAGCGACGAGAGCGCGCTCGGCGCCATCCAGGTCGCCAGGGGCAGGGGGCTGCGCATCCCCGAAGACCTGAGCGTGGTCGGCTTCGACGACACGCAGATCGCCGCCATGCACGCGCCGGCGCTGACCACCGTACGCCAGCCGCTGCGCGAGATGGGCGCCGTCGCGCTGCGCACGGCCCTGCGCCTGGCGGCCGGCGAGCGCATCGAGTCCCGCCACCTCGAACTCGCCACCGAACTGGTCATCCGCGACTCCAGCCGCGCCGCCTGACCCGTCGCGTTCAGCCGCCCTTGACCGAGCAGGCCGCGGCGCCGATCACCGTGGCGACCGCCTCCGGGTGGGAGATGAGGGTCAGGTGCGAGCCGCCGGAGAACGTGGTCACCTTCGACTTGGCCCGCTCGGCCATGGCCTGCTGCGACTGCGGGGTGATGATCTTGTCGCCGGTGCTGACGAAGTACCAGGACGGGATCTTCTTCCACGCCGCCGCCTTCGACGGGCTCTGGAAGGCGTTCGTCGAGGCGGCCCGCTGGGTGGCCCACAGCCGCGTCGCGATGTCCTGGGGCAGGTCGGAGGCGAACGAGCGGACGAACACGTCCTGCTTCAGATACAGGTCATGCGCTCCCTGGGGCGCACCCGGGTAGGCCGCCATGTCGTAGAGCGACCCGGGAGCGGCGCCGAGCGCGGAACCCGCCCCGCTGAGCTGCGCGGTCGTCTCGCCGACGTCGGGCATGGCGGCGTCCACGTACACGAGGGCCTTGACGTTCGGCGCCGACGCGGCGGCGTTCGTGATGACCGAGCCGCCGTAGGAGTGGCCCACCAGCACGACCGGGCCGCGCACGGTCTTCAGGAAGTCCGCGACGGTGGCGGCGTCCCCGTCGAGGCCGCGCAGCGGGTTGGCGATCGCGCGGGCGACATGTCCGGCCTCGCGCAGCGCGTCCACCTCGCCGCTCCAGCTTGAGGTGTCGGCCCACGCGCCGTGCACGAGGACGACGGTCGGCTTGGGTCCTGCCTGGGACGGGCAGGGCGCGGGAGAGCCTGCCCGCGCCTCGACCGGCTGGAGCACGGTCGCGGCCAGCGCCGCCAGGACCGCGGCCCGGATGGTCGTAGCGTTCATCGTCCGTCCCCCCTGACCTCGTCGTACGCAGTGTCGTACGCAGTGCCGTACGCAGCGGGGGAGTCCTCCACAGCTACCTCCGACGCGCCGCCGCTAACCTCGGGACCATGACACGTTCGGTGTACGTCGCGGCGGGCGAGGCGGAGAGCAACAAGGGGACCGTCGCCCTGGGCCTGGTCGAGCTGCTGTCGCGGCAGGTGGGCACCGTGGGGGTGTTCAGGCCGGTGGTGCGGGCGGGCCGCGAGGACGGCCTGATCGCGACCGTGCGCAGCAGGTTCCAGCTCGCGATCCCGTACGAGGCGTGCGCCGGCGTCACCTACGACGAGGTGCACGCCGACGCCGAGCGCGCGGCCGGCGACATCGTGGCCCGCTACCGCGCGCTCGCCGGGCAGTGCGACGCGATCGTGGTGATCGGCACCGACTACACCGACGTGGGGGCGCCGACGGAGTTCGGGTTCAACGCCCGGCTGGCCGCCGACCTCGGCACGCCGGTGATCAACGTGGTGAGCGGCAGAGGCCGTACGGCCGCGCAGCTCTCGGCCGCCGTCGAGCTGTCGTCCAGGGAGCTCGCCCACCACCACGCGGGCGAGCTGGCCGTCGTGGTCACCCGCGCCGAGCCGGGAGCGCTCGCACCGGCGCACCCGACACCGCTGGGAGCGCCCGCCCCGCCGACGGCGGCGGAGGGGCTCGTGCCGGCCCACCCCACGCCGGTGTTCGTGCTGCCCGAAGAGCCGTCGCTGCGCGCGCCGACCGTGGCCGACCTGATGGACGCCTGCGACGGCCGGTTCTTCCTCGGCGAGCGCGACGGCCTGGGCCGCGAGGCCAGCGCGCTCATGGTGGGCGCCATGTCGCTGCCCAACATCCTGCTGCGCTGCACCGAGGGCGTCGCCGTGATCATCCCGTCCGACCGGGCCGCCGCGCTGCTGCCCGGCCTCGTCGCCGCGCACACCGCCCCCAGCTTCCCCGCGCTGTCGGCGGTGGTGCTCACCGGCGGCACCGACCTGCCCGCGCCGGTCGACCGGCTGCTGCACGACATGGCGGTCCCGCTGCCGGTGATCGCCACCGACCACGACACCTTCGACACCGCGACCCGGCTGTCGGCGGTGGAGGGCCGCTTCACGCCCGAGGCCACCGGGAAGATCGACACCGCGCTGCGGCTGTTCGCCGCGCACGTGGACGGCCGGCTGCTGCTGGAGCGGCTCGACATCGCCAAGACCGACGTCGTCACGCCGCTCATGTTCGAGTACGAGCTGCTCGACCGCGCCCGCGCCCGCCGCCGGCACATCGTGCTGCCGGAAGGGGAGGAGCCGCGCATCCTGCGCGCCGCCGACATCCTGCTGCGGCGCGGCGTGGCCGACCTGACCCTGCTCGGCGACGCGGAACGCATCCGTACGCAGGCCGCCCAGCTCGGGCTCGACCTCGACGCGGCCCGCGTGCTCAGCCCGTTCGACGCGGAGCTGCGCGAGCGCTTCGCCCGCGAGTACGCCGCCGTGCGCGCCCACCGCGGCATGACCGTCGAGCTGGCCCGCGACACCGTCACCGACGTGTCCTACTTCGGCACGCTGATGGTGCACACCGGCATGGCCGACGGCATGGTGTCGGGCGCCGCGCACACCACCGCCCACACCATCAGGCCGGCGTTCGAGATCCTCCGCCTCGGGCTGGTGTCGAGCGTGTTCTTCATGTGCCTGGCCGACCGGGTGCTGGTCTACGGCGACTGCGCGGTCAACCCCGACCCGACCGCAGAGCAGCTCGCCGACATCGCGATCTCCTCGGCGGGCACGGCGGCGATGTTCGGGGTCGATCCGCAGATCGCCATGCTGTCGTACTCGACCGGCGTCTCCGGCGCCGGCGCCGACGTGGACAAGGTGCGCGCCGCCACCGAGCTGGTCCGCGAGCAGCGCCCCGACCTGGAGGTGGAGGGCCCGATCCAGTACGACGCCGCCGTGGACCCCGCGGTGGCGCTGGCCAAGATGCCCGGCAGCACGGTCGCCGGTCGCGCCACCGTCTTCGTCGTGCCCGACCTCAACACCGGCAACAACCTCTACAAGGCGGTGCAGCGCAGCGCGGGCGCGGTCGCGGTGGGCCCGGTGCTGCAGGGGCTGCGCAAGCCGGTCAACGACCTGTCACGCGGCGCCACGGTCGCCGACATCGTCACGACGGTCGCGGTCACGGCAGCCCAGGCCGAGGACGACCCCACTCCCCAGAACCAGGCACCACAGAAGGCAGCGGCCCGCTCATGAGTCGCCGGCCACGCCGACCTCGGCTCCTGGGCCTTCGCATCATGAGGCGGTCACCAGGGCCAGGGTCTGGTGGGCGATCTCGCCTTCCTCGTCCGTCGGGATGACCAGTACCGCGACCTCGGCTCCGTCGGGTGAGACGGCGCGTTCCTCGTGGGAGGCGGCCTCGTTGCGGGCCGGGTCCAGGGTGATGCCGAGGCGGGTGAGGCCGGTCAGGGACTCGGCGCGGGTGGCGGGGTCGTTCTCGCCGACGCCGCCGGTGAAGACGACGGCGTCCACCCGGCCGAGGAGCGCGTAGTAGGCGCCGACGTACTTGCGGATGCGGCGGGTGTAGACGGCGAGGGCCAGGCGGGCGTCCTCGTCGCCGGACCTGGCGCGTACCTCGCGCATGTCGCTGGACCCGGCGAGGGCGAGCAGGCCGCCGCGGTGGCTGAGTGCGTGCTCCACCTGCTCGGCGTCCAGCCCCTCCGCGCGGGCGAGGTAGCCCGCCAGTGCGGGGTCCACGTCGCCGGAGCGGGTGCCCATGACCAGGCCCTCCAGCGGGGTCAATCCCATGGAGGTGTCGACGCTGCGCCCGCCCTCGACGGCCGTGGCGCCGGCGCCGTTGCCGAGGTGCAGCACGATGAGGTTCGGATCGTCGCGGCCGAGCAGGGCGGCGGCGCGGCGGGACACGTACGCGCAGGAAGTGCCGTGGAAGCCGAAGCGCCGCACGCCCCACTCCCGCGGCACCGCGTACGTGTACGCCTCAGGCGGCAACGTCCGGTGGAACGCCGTGTCGAAGACCGCCACCTGCGGTACCTCGGGGAACACCTTCTGGGCGAGCCGGATCCCGGTGAGGTTGACCGGATTGTGCAGCGGCGCGAGCGGCGCCAGCTCCTCGATGGCCGCGATCACCTCGTCATCGACCAGCACGGCATCGCCGAACCGGGTGCCGCCGTGCACGACCCGATGCCCCACCGCGACGGGGTCCAGCTCAGGCCCGGCCGAGGAGAACGCGGCCAGCACCGCCGCCAGCCCCTCGCCGTGGTCGGGAAAGGGCTGCTCACGCACATGAGCAGGCCCGTCGCCCGCGCGGTGCGTCAGCCGCCCCCGCTCCTGCCCGATGCGCTCGACCAGCCCCCGCGCCGAGCGGGCACGGGTGCGCGGGTCGATCAGCTCGTACTTGATGGAGGATGAGCCGGTGTTGAGGACGAGAACGGGTTCGGACATGCCCCCGAGCCTCTCACCCCTTCAGCCCCGACCGCGAGATGCCCTCGATCACCCACCGCTGCGCCACGAAGTACAGCACCAGCACCGGCACGCTGGCGATCACCGCGCCGGTCATCAGCAGGTCGTACCTGATGCTGTTGGCGCCCTGGAAGTTGCCCAGCCCGGCGGGCAGCGTCAGCGACTCGGGGCTGAGCAGCACGTAGATCGGCCACAGGAAGTCGTTCCAGTTGGTCAGGAACGACAGCAGGAACAGCGTGGCCAGGGCGGGCCGCGACAGCGGCAGCGCGATCGAGGTGAAGATCTGCCACCGGTTGCAGCCGTCCAGCTCGGCCGCCTCCTCCAGCTCGCCCGGCAGCGTGAGGAAGAACTGCCGCAGGAAGAACACCCCGAACGCGCCGGCCGCACCCGGCACGATGACGGCGGGCAGGCTGTCCACCCAGGCCAGCTCGTTCACGATGAGGAAGTTGGGGATCAGCAGCACCACGGGCGGCACGAACAGCGTGGCCACCACCACGGAGAAGATCGGCGTGCGCAGGCGGAAGCGCAGCCGAGCCAGCGCGTACGCCGCAGGAGCCGCCGTCACCAGCACCAGCGCGGCGTGCCCGGTGGCGGCGAGCAGGCTGTTCAGGAACCAGATCAGCACGGGGCTGTCGGTGCTGGTCAGCACCTCGCGGTAGGCGTCGAGGGTGAACGGGTCGGGGATCCACTGCGGCGTGGTGGACTGCGCGGCCTCCCGCGTCTTGAACGAGGTGACCAGCATGTGGAGCAGCGGGCTGAGATAGAGCGCGGCGATCACCGCCAGCACCAGGTGCAGCAGCGTCCGCCTGAGCTTGCGCAGGTCCCTGGTCATCGCGCCCGCCTGTGCCTGAACGCGCCGAACACCAGCCCGCTGGCCACCATGAGGAAGGCCGCGAGGATGAAACTCATCGCGGAGGCCGTCCCCATGTCGAACTGGCGCAGACCGGTCTCGGCGATGAGGTAGATGGCGGTCTTGGTCTGGTCGGCCGGCGCGCCCGAGGTGATGAGGTACGCCTGCCCGAACATGTTCGCCGAGGCCAGGATCGTCGCGTTCACCACGAACACCATGACGGGCCGCAGCCCCGGCAGCGTCACCGCGAGCAATCGCCGCCAGGGGCCGGCCCCGTCCACCATGGCGGCCTCGTGCAGCTCGCGCGGGATGTCCTGCAGCCCGGCCAGGAAGATGACCGCGTTGAGCCCCAACGTCCACCACACGGTCACGCCGACCAGCGCGATCCACGCCGGCGGCACGTCCGTGGTCCACTGCACCTCGAGGCCCAGGTAGCGGTTGACCAGGCCGATGTTGCCGTCCAGCAGGAAGCGCCAGAGCAGGCCGACCACGGCGACGCCGAGCACGTACGGGGCGAAGTAGACGGCCCGGTAGACCGTGCGGCCCTTGAAGCGGCCGTTCATCAGCAGCGCCACCAGCAGCGGCAGCACGATGAGGAGCGGCACCGAGGCCACCGTGAAGATGCCGGTGGCCCGCATCGCCGTCCAGAACCGGCCGCCGTCCACGCTCGCCGGGTCGAACAGCTCGGCGTAGTGCGCCAGGCCGACGAACGGCTTGGCCGGCAGGTTGATGTCCCACTCGTGCAGCGACGTCCACAGGCCGAACCCGATGGGCAGCACCATGAACACCGCGAACAGCACCAGGTACGGCGCCAGGAACGCGTACGGCGTCCACCATCGCATCCGCCGGGCGTGGCTCACTGGGCGTACTTCCGCTTGTTGTCGGCCAGCAGCTTGTCGGCCGTCGCCACGCCCTCCTTCAGCGCCTCGGCCGGGCCGCTCTGCTTCAGCACGGCCTTGGCCACGGCCAGCTCCAGCGCCTTGCTCTGCACGTCGCCGACGCCCGGCAGGGCGGGCAGGAAGTGGAAGGCGGTGAGGTCGCGCGCCAGCCCCACCTGCGGCAGCCCGGCGACCTCGGGGGCCTGCCTGGCGGAGTTGCGGGCGGGGATCATGCCGGCCTTGGCCCACTCGGTGGACTGGCGGCTCAGCGTGTCGATGAAGACCTTGGCGGCCTGCACCTTGTTCGGGTCGCGGCCGGCCTGGGAGGTGAGCACGAAGTTGTGCGAGGCGCTCCAGACGGCCGGGGTGCCGCCGACGTTCGGGATGGGCGCGAGGCCCCACTTCAGCGAAGGCGCGTTGGTCTTGAGGTCGTTGATCTGCCAGATGCCGTCCCAGGTGAGGCTCACCTTGTCGTTCTTGAAGGCGGCGTATTGGCTGTCGAGGGCGACCTTGGCCGGGCTGAAGCCCTTGTCGATCTGCTCCACCATCCAGCTCAGGGCCTGCACGCCCGGCTCGGAGCCCCACAGCGCCTTCGTGCCGTCCGCGTCGTAGAGCTCGCCGCCGAACTGCCACAGCAAGCTCATGAACATCAGGTGCGCCGGCCACTTGCTGGGCATCCAGAACGGGGTGCTCGTCCCGGCCTTCTTCAGCTCGGCGAGCGCGTCCTCGTACGCGGCCCGCTCGGCCGGCGCCTCCTTGAGCCCGATCCTCTCCAGGTGCGCGGTGTTGTAGTAGTCGCCCAGGCAGTGCACGTCGAGGGGGACGCTGTAGCGCTTGCCGCCGTACAGGCCCGCCTGCCACACGGCCGGGATGAAGTCGCCCTCGGTGAGCCCCAGCGCGCCCACGACGTCGTCGATCGGGATGAGCACCTTCCTGACGGCGAACGTGCCGATCCAGTCGTTGTGGATCACCGCCACGTCGGGGCCCTTGCCCGCGGTGATGGCGGTGGGCATGGCGGGATAGAGGTCCTCCCAGCGGCGGGTGACGTTGCGCACCTCGATGCGGCCGGCGAACTGCTGGTTGAACGCGTCGAGCATGGCCCGCATATGGGGGCCGTCGCCGCCGGTGAAGCCGTTCCAGTACTCCAGGGTGACCTTGGGGCCGGTGTAGTCGCCGCCGGTGAACGCCGGTGCGGCGGTGGCCGGGGTGTCCGAGCCCGCGCCCAGCCGGGTGCCGCCGCCACAGGCGGTGAGCGCGGTCAGTCCGGCCGCTCCGGCGAGGCCGAGGAACGTCCGGCGGGACGGTGGATGGCTCATGGCATACTCCTTTGCCGCGAATCGGACGACTCTCCGGCGGTTGTACAACGCTGTTCCAACGTTGTAAACCAGGAGAAAGCGCCGGTAGGGGGCCGAGACCGGGGCGTTACCATCGTGTCCGGCGAGGGAGAGGGGCACGGCCATGGGCGTGCGGCTGCGTGATGTGGCGCAACTGGCCGGGGTGTCGGTCAAGACCGTCTCCAACGTCGTCAACGGCTACGCCCACGTCTCCGCGGCCACCCGGGCCAAGGTGGAGCAGGCGCTGGCGCAGCTCGGCTACCAGCCCAACCTGTCGGCCCGCAATCTGCGCCAGGGCCGTACGGGGGTGATCGCGCTCGCGCTGCCCGAGCTCGACGCGCCCTACTTCGCCGAGCTGTCCAGGTTCGTCATCAGGGCCGCCGCCGAGCACCGCTGGCTGGTCGTCATCGAGCAGACCGACGGCAGCCTCGACCGCGAGCGCGCGATCCTCGACGGCGTCAGGGACCACCGGGTGGACGGTCTGCTGCTCAGCCCCATCTCCATCGGCGCCGACGAGCTGGCCGCCCGCACCGACGCCACCTCGCTCGTCCTGCTCGGCGAGCGCATCTACGACGGGCCCGCCGACCACGTGGCCATCGACAACGTACGCGCGGCCCGCGACGTCACCGAGCACCTCATCGGGCTCGGCCGCCGCCGGGTCGCCGCTTTGGGCGTGCAGCAATACTCGATCAGCGGCACCTCGCCGCTGCGGCTGGCCGGCTACCGCCAGGCGCTCGCCGCGCACGGGCTGCCCGAGCTGACCGCCGAGGTCGAGCGCTACCACCGCGCCGAGGGCGCCGCCGCCATGGTCCGGCTGCTCGACTCGCCTGCCCCGCCTGACGCCGTCTTCTGCTTCAACGACCTGCTGGCCCTCGGCGCCATCCGCACGATCCTGTCCTCGGGGCTGCGCGTCCCCGAGGACATCGCGGTCGCCGGCCTCGACGACATCGAGGACGGCCGCTTCAGCACCCCCACCCTGACCACGGTCGCCCCCGACAAAGCCCAACTGGCCCGCGTGGCAGTGGACCTTCTGCGGCTCCGCATGGACAGCCCCGGTCGCCCACCCCGCGAGGTGAAAGCCGACTACAACCTCATGCCCCGCGAAAGCACCCTCGGCCGCACGACCTGACGAAACCCGTGCCCCGAGCCCGTTCGCGTCCCGGGCACCGCGACCCCGCCTTCGACGGGCGGGGGCGGCGTCGCCGCCCCCTCCTCCTTGGGACGCCCGCCCTCGCGCTCCGGAACCCGCAGCTCTGGGGGTTTTCTGGGATTTGGGCCTTGTGTGAGGGAGGGTGTCAACTTATGCTGCGCCGCAAGTTAAGAAACTTTCCTAACCTGAACGGAGACGTTCGTGAGGAGAAGCGCACGTGCGGGCATCGTCGCGGTCCTGGCCGCGCTGACGCTGCCGCTCTCAGCGCCGTCGGGCGCGGCGACGGCGGCCGACCCCCTGGTGTCGCAGGGCAAGACCGCGACGGCCTCCTCCGTCGAGGCCACCGGCCTGGAGCCGGCCAAGGCGGTGGACGGCAGCACCGCCACACGGTGGGCCAGCGCCGAGGGCGCGGACCCGCAGTGGATCCGGGTCGACCTCGGTCAGGCGCACACGATCTCCCGGGTACGCCTGGTCTGGGAGACCGCCCACGCCACCGCGTACCGGATCCAGACCTCGCCCGACGGATCCAGCTGGAGCGACGTCTACGCCACCACGACGGGCGACGGCGGGACCGACGACCTCACGGTCAGCGGCACCGGCCGCTACGTCCGCGTCTACGGCACGCAACGCGGCACCCCCTGGGGCTACTCGCTGTGGGAGCTGGAGGTGTACGGCGCTCCCACCGGTGGCGGAGGCGGCGGCACCCCGGTCCAGGCCAACGGCCGGCTGCACGTGTGCGGCATCAAGCTCTGCAACGAGCACGGCAAGCAGATCCAGCTGCGCGGCATGAGCAGCCATGGCATCCAGTGGTACCCGCAGTGCCTCAACGACGCCTCGCTCGACGCGCTGGCCGGCGACTGGAAGGCCGACGTGCTGCGCATCTCGATGTACATCCAGGAGGACGGGTACGAGACCAACCCCCGCCTGTTCACCGACCGGGTGCATGCACTGATCGAGTCGGCCACGGCCCGCGGCATGTACGCGATCGTCGACTGGCACATGCTCGACCCCGGCGACCCCATGTACAACCTGGGCCGCGCGAAGACGTTCTTCACGGAGGTCGCCCAGCGCCACAACGGCAAGAAGAACGTGCTCTACGAGATCGCGAACGAGCCGAACGGCGACGCCGTCACCTGGAACGTCATCCGTGACTACGCCCACCAGCTCATCCCGGTGATCAGGCAGCAGGACCCGGACGCGCCGATCCTCGTCGGCACCCGCGCGTGGTCGTCGCTCGGCGTCTCGGCCGGCGCGAACGAGAGCGAGATCGTCAACAACCCGGTGAACGCGTCCAACATCATGTACACGTTCCACTTCTACGCGGCCACGCACGGCACCGACTACCTGAACACCCTCTCCCGCGCCGCCGACCGCCTGCCCATCTTCGTGACGGAGTTCGGCACGCAGAGCGCCTCCGGCGACGGGGCGAACAACTTCTCCAGGTCCCAGCAGTACCTCGACCTGCTGGCCCAGAAGAAGATCAGCTGGGTGAACTGGAACTTCTCCGACGACTTCCGTACGGGCGCGGTCTTCACCACCGGCACCTGCCCGAACGGCCCGTTCGCCGGGACGAGCAGGCTCAAGGAGGCCGGCGTCTGGATCCGTGACCGCATCCGCACCCCCGACGACTTCTGATCGGTCCTTGACCGCGGGCCGTTGGGCCCTGTCATCCCGGGCGTGATTGAGGTGCGATGGGAGGTGACCGAAGGAGGACGAATGATCATCGTTGGTGTGGACGGCTCGGTCGCCTCCCGCGCGGCCGTCGAATGGGCCGCGGACGACGCCTACCGCAGGGGTACACCGCTGCGGCTCGTACACGCGGCCGACACCTCGTGGTACCTCGTCGGCGCCCGCCCCGGCAAGGCGCTGTCCGAGACGGTGCTGCGCGAGGGACGGCGGGCGCTGGAGGAGGCGGCGGCCCTGGCCCGCGAGCGCCGGCCGTCCGTCGAGGTGGACGCGCGGGAGGCGGAGGGCAGGCCTGCCGCCGTCCTGCGCGACCAGGCCGAGGACGCGGCCGCGCTGGTCGTCGGCAGCCGGGGCCTCGGCGGGTTCTCCGGCGCGCTGCTCGGCTCGGTCAGCGACGGCCTCGCCGGGCACGTCCGCTGCCCCGTCGTCGTGGTGCGCGACCACGAACAGCGGCAGGAGCGCGGCGAGGTCGTCGCAGGAGTGGACGACTCGCCGGAGTGCGAGCCCGCCCTGGCCTACGCCTTCGAGCAGGCCGCCCTGCGCGGCGCCACGCTCAGAGCCGTCCACGCCTGGCAGCTGCCCGGGCACCTTCTCGCCCCCGAGGCCGCGTACGACCTGGACGAGGTGCGTACCGCGCAGCACCAGGTCGTGCGTGACCGGGTGAAGCGGCTCAAGGACGCCCACCCGCAGGTGACGGTCGTCGAGGACATGCGCAGCGCGCATCCGGTGGACGCGCTCGTCGCCGCGTCCCGGCAGGCGGACCTGCTGGCCGTCGGCTCACAGGGCCGCGGCGCGCTCGGCTCGGCGCTGCTCGGCTCGGTCAGCAGGAGCGTGCTGCACCACGCGTCCTGCCCGGTCGCCGTCGTCCGCTCCTGACCCCGGCGTTCAGCCGGTCGAGGGGCCGTCCTCGTCGAGCGGCGTGCCGCGCCGGGGTGAGATGGTTCGCGGCTTTTCTCACTGATGTGAAGAAGTGTCGAGCACGCCGCGCAGGGGGCGCAGGCCGTCCTCGACGTACGCGGCGATGGGGCGCTTGCCGCCGTCGAGGTGCCACTGCTCCAGCGCGGCGAAGTAGCCGAACGCGAGGGCGTTGGCGATCACCCGGGCCTGTGTCTCGTTGACCCCGCCCCGCTCGGCGATGATCGGCGTGAGGCGCTGCCCGGCCCGGTCGAGGGTGGCGCAGACGGCCATGCGGACGGACGGCTCGGCGAAGAAGTAGCGGACCCGCCGCCACGGGCCCTTGCCGGCCGGCGGGCCGTCGCCCGGCGGGGCCTCGTACGCGCGCACGGCCTGCACCAGGCTGCCGACGGGATCGGCCGGGTCGAAGATCCCGGCGAGCGCCTCGGGGCTCATGGCGTCGAACTCGATGTCGGTGACCACGATGCCCTCCTTCGTGCCGAAGATCCGGTAGACCGACGACGGCGAGACCTCGGCGGCCGCGGCGATCTCCTCGATGGTGACGGCGGCGAAACCACGCTCGTCGAACAGGTCGAGGGCACGTTCCTGGATGGCGCGCATGGCCTTGAGCCGCCAGCGCTCGCGAAGCCCGCTCATGGCGGCCACCGTATCAGCAAGTCACTGTCTCAAGGAATTGACTGTCTGGATGAACGCTGCTTACAGTCACTCTCTCCAGACAGTCACTTTCTGAAAGGGGTCACGTCATGACCACGTCACGCGGCCGGGCCGTCACGGCGCTGCTGTACACCGGCGCGGCGCTCACCGCCGGCGCCGCCCTGTTCCCGTTCGTGGACAGGGCCGTGCTCGCCGGCCACGTCAGCGCCGGCTACCCCTCCTACGCGCCCGGCGAGATAGACGCCGCCGTCAGCGCGTACCTGATCATCCTCGGCGCCGTCGGCCTGCTGGGGCTGGCGGGCTGGCTGGGCACGGTCTGGGCGGTCCGCGCCGGCAAGCGATGGGTGCCCTGGCTGGCCGGCGGGCTGCTGGTGAGCGCGATCCTCGTCGCGGTCGCCGCGCTGACCATCAAGGACACCTCGGGCGACGTCGGCCTGGCGCCGCTGCTCGGCTGGCTGCTGGTGCTGCCGTGCGTACCGGGGGCCGCGGCGGTCGCGTTGTGGAGAAAGGCGCGATGACCGGTACGCGTCTGGCGCGGGCGGCCGGGGCGCTCAAGCGGGCGATGTACCGGGGCGGCCGGCCCAACGCGTTCATGCGGCTCGTGAACAGGCTCGACGCCCTCGCGTACGGGGCCGGGTGGTGGCCGCCGCGCCAGGCCGCCGTGCTGAAGGTGGCGGGGCGGCGCAGCGGGGCCGTCACGTCCGTCCCCGTCGCGGTCGCCCGCCACGGCGGCGGGGAGTTCCTCGTCTCGATGCTCGGGCCCGAGGCGAGCTGGGTGCGCAACGTGCGCGCCGCCGGCGGCGTGGCCGTGCTGCGCCGCAGGGGCCGCGAGCAACCGGTCGTCCTGCGCGAGGTGCCGGTCGGGCGGCGCGCCGAGATCCTGCGCCGGTACGTCGCCGTCGCCCCCGGCGCCCGCCCCCACGTCGGCCTGGGTCCGAGGGCGCCGATCGCGGCCTTCCGCCGCATCGAGGAGCGCCACCCCGTCTTCCGCATCTGTCCCCTCAGGGGCGGGGTCTGCCCCCGCCCCTGAGAGGGCGGGGGCCGGGGATCACATGGGGGCGGGTGCGAGGTCGCGACCGCCGCCGAACGCCTTCACGCGGCAGTCGTTCTGGATCTTCTCGATGTCCACGTCGTCGCCGGGGACGCTGCCGTACCGCCAGCCGATCGCGTTCGGGTCAGAGCCGGGGGCAGGGGTCAGGTGCACGTCGAAGCCGTGCGCCTTCAGGCAGGCGACCTCCTTCCTGACGCTCTTGGCGTAGTGCGGGTTCGTCTTGGGGCTGAGCTCGGGCGGCAGCAGCGGCTCCTTGCTCTTGCACGCCTGGCGCGCGGCCCGCTCCGCCCGGTCGTTCCACGGGCCCTTGCTCGGCATGCCGTGCTCCTTGAGGCAGGCGGCGTAGGCGAGGCGATATTTGCGGATCTCGGCGGCGGTGCTGTCCAGGCGGAGCTGCGGCCGCCGCTCCTTCGGGGAGGCCGCAGGGGCGGGGGCGGCACTCGCCTTGGCGGTCGCGGGAGCCGGAGCGGGGGAGGGGGCGTTCGCCGGGCCGGTGGCGGCCGAGGCGGCGCCGCAGGCGGTCAGGAGGCCGCAGGAGAGCGCGGCGACGGCGAGCGCCGCCGCGTCGCGGCGATCACGGAAGGTTCTCATGCCGCAGCAGGATGGTTCCCCGATGTCAGGAACTTGTCAGGAACCTTTAGTGCTCGCATGAGGAACCGGGATCCGGTGGGGAGGCAGCCCGCCGGCCCGCCTACGATCGCCCACTATGGGTGCATACGTCCTGGTGGCCGAGGATGACGTGAAGCAGGCGGAGCTGATCCGCCGCTATCTCGAACGGGAGGGCCACGCCGTCGCCACCGTGCACGACGGCCGCGCCGCGCTGGACGAAGCCCGTACGCGGACCCCCGACCTGCTCGTGCTCGACGTGATGATGCCCAAGGTGGACGGCCTGGACGTGTGCCGCATCCTGCGCGCCGAGTCGGACGTCCCGGTCCTCATGCTGACCGCCCGCGCCACCGAGGACGACCTGCTGCTCGGCCTCGACCTCGGCGCCGACGACTACATGACCAAGCCCTACAGCCCGCGCGAGCTGGTCGCCCGCGTCCGCACGCTGCTGCGGCGAGCGGCCCGCACCGGGCAGGACCGCACCCCCGTGCTGCGCGCCGGGACGCTCGTCGTGGACCCCGCCAGGCACGAGGTCACCGTGGACGGCGCCCGCGTCGACTGCACCCCCGGCGAGTTCCAGGTGCTGGAACTGCTGGCCGCCCACCCGGGCCAGGTGTTCACCCGCGAGCAGATCCTCAGCCACCTGCACGGCTTCGACCGTTACATCACCTCCAGGACCGTGGACGTCCACGTGATGAACCTGCGCAGGAAGATCGAGCCCGCCCCGCGCCGCCCCGTACGCCTGCTCACCGTCTACGGCGTCGGCTACAAGCTGGCCGCGGAACCCACCATGGACCCGTGCGATGCGTCGTGAGGTGCCGCTGCGCCGCAGCCTGCTGGTACGGCTGCTCGCCGTGTCCGTCCTGGTGTCGATCGGCTCGATCGCGGCGACCGCCTGGCTGACCGCGCGCAGCACCACCGTGGCGATCCGGCAGGAGCAGGGACGGGCGCTCGCCGACGACGCCCGCGTCTACGACACCCTGCTCGGCTACGCCGCCACGCACCACGACTGGGACGCCGCCGGCGACCTCGTGCGCCGGCTGGCCGCCGACACCGGCCGCCGCATCACGCTCACCACCGAGCAGCGCACCCCGCTCCTGGACTCGGACGCCGAGCCGCGCACCGCCGCCCTGCCCAGCCGCCCTTCCGCGGTCGTCGACCCGCTGTCGGCGGACGCGACGCCGGGCCACATCGACCCGCGCGCCGTGGGGCCGTACCGGCTGACCCGCAAGGAGCGGGACGACCTGCGCGCGACGGCCCAGCGGCGCGCGCTGTGCCTGCGGCGTACGTTCGGCGTGGACGCCCAGGTCACCGAGACCCCCAACGGACGCCCGGCGCTCACCACCGGCGGCGCGCAGCCGTACCCCGAGACCCGGTGCCCCAGCCCCGTCCTGGAGCAGCCGACGACCACCGAACGCCGGGCACTCGCGGCGCTGGAGAAACTCACCGGCACCTGCCTGAAACGCAAGGGCGAGCCCGCCGTGCGCGTCAACCCGGACTTCACCTGGACCCGCGAGCCCGCCCCCGTCGCGCCCGGCGCGCCGCGCACGACGGCGAGCACCAGCGGCACCGTCTCCACCTGCCTCGCCGCCGCCCGACGCGAGCAACTCGGCCCGTACGTCGCCCCGCCCGCCCTGCTGTTCATCAGCAGCCGCGGCGGCGGCGTGTCCACCGGGTTCGACCTGTCGCCCGCCAACCAGGCCCGCATCGCCGGCGTGGCCGCGCTGGTGCTGCTGTTCACGGTGACCGCCACCGTGATCGCCGGCACCAGGCTGAGCCGGCCGCTGCGCGAGCTGACCGAGGCCGTCCGCCGTACGGAGCAGGGCGGGGCGCCGCGCGTCGAGGTCAAGGGACGGGACGAGATCGCCCACCTCGCGGCCGCGTTCAACGCCATGGCCGAGCGCCGCGAGCAGCTCGAACACCTGCGCAAGGCCATGGTCAGCGACGTCGCCCACGAGCTGCGCACCCCGCTCAGCACGATCAGGGGCTGGCTGGAGGCGACGGAGGACGGCGTCGTCGCCCCCGACAGGGAGCTGATCTCCTCGCTGCTGGAGGAGGCCCTGCTGCTCCAGCACATCATCGACGACCTGCAGGACCTCGCCATGGCCGAGGCGGGCGAGCTGCGGCTGCGTCGCGAGCCGGTCGAGGTGGCCGACCTGCTGGCCCAGGTCGCGACCGCGCACCGGGCCGGCGCGGAGCAGGCGGGCGTCACGCTGCGCACCCGCGCGGACGGTGACCTCCGGGCTTTCGCCGACCCCGTACGGCTCCGCCAGGCGGCGGGCAACCTGGTGTCCAACGCCGTCCGCCACACCCCGCACGGCGGCGCCGTCACCCTGCACGCCCGCCGCGACGGCGACCACCTCCTCATCGACGTCGCCGACACCGGCACCGGCATCGCGCCCGACGACCTGCCCCTGGTCTTCGAGCGCTTCTGGCGGGTCGAGAAGTCGCGCAACCGCCGCACCGGCGGCAGCGGCCTCGGCCTGCCCATCGCCCGCAAGCTCGTCGAGGCCCACGGCGGCACGCTCACCGCCACCAGCACGCCGGGCCGGGGCTCGATCTTCACGATCCGCCTGCCCGCCGGGGTTTGCGGCGAAGATCAGGGGTAGGGGCGCCCTCCGTACAGTCTGCCGTCCTGGCGAAACCCCCGGCGCGACGGCTGACCACGCGGGGCGGGCCGCAGGTGCCGCCCGTGTCCCAGCTGGAAAACCTCTTGGATGAACACGTACAGTAGTCTTACTCTTACTTTCGGTAATCGAAAGGAAGGGTCTCCATGAGGAAGTTCATCGTCACCTCCGCGTTCACCGCCGCCATCGTCGTGGGCGGCGCGGGCGCCGCCTACGCCTCCCAGTACGTCGCCTACGAGGGCCCCGGCTTCACCGGCAGGAGCGTCGTCATCGACCGGTGCGGCGTGTCCAACATCCCCTACCACGGCTCGTACAAGTGGTACGGCGACGGCCAGAGCGGACGCATGTACAACCAGCCCAACGCCCAGGGCGTCGCCCACTTCACGCTCGCCTCCAACAGGAACGCCGAGCAGCGCACCCCGGTGGGCTGGAAGAGCATCTTCATCGTCTGCTGACGTCCTGCTCCCCGCGATGAGCCCGGCCTGCCCCTGCCTGTGCCGGCCGGGCTCATCGGCGTTCCGTACGGACGTCGGCCCCGGCGTGCGTGTGCCGGGTCTGGTCGTCAGGGCCGTGCCAGTCCAGGCATATGACGCTCGCGTCGTCCTGCAGATGCCCGCCGCAGAGCTCGGACACCGTGGCGGCCAGCGTCCGCACCACCTCGCGCGGATGGTCGTCGCCCGTGGCGCGGATGAGCGCGGGCAGGTCGAGCTTCTCCGCCGCGCGTTCCTGCATGCCGTCGGTGTGCAGGACCAGGCGGTCGCCGGGACGCAGCGCGAGGTCCTGAACGCGATGCTCGACGGGAAAGGGGAAGCCGAACGGCGGGTCGATCTCCAGCGTCACCTCCTCCACCTCGCCGTCGCGCAGCAGCAGCGGCCACGGGTGGCCGGCGTTGACGAGCCGCAGCCGGCCGTCCCCCAGAGACAGGCGCAGCAACTGGCCGGTGGTGAGGGCGCCCGGCATGTGCTCCAGCAGGGCCTCGTGCGTGTGGCGGGCCTGCTCGGCCAGGCTGAGGGAGGCGCGGCGCGCCTTGCGGGAGGCGCTGACGATCAGCGTGGCCATGAGCGCGGAGTCCACCTCATGGCCCATCGCGTCGGTGATCGACAGGTGGAGCGTGTCGTGGTCGAGCGTGTAGTCGTAGCTGTCGCCGCCCACGCTGTCGGCCGGCACCAGCACGGCCGCCAGCACGAACTGCGCCGCCTCGCAGGTGGGGGAGGACGGCAGGAGCTGCTGCTGGATCTCCGCGGCCAGGTTGACCGCCCTGGTGCGCTGGCCCCAGAGGTAGAGGTCGGTGAAGCGGCGGTCGGTGACGACGATGTAGGCCAGCGCGTGGGCGGCCTGGCTGACCTGCTCCAGGACCTCGAGCCCGGCCTCGGGCAGGGTCAGCTCCAGCAGGCCGATGGCGTCGCCGCGGTTGGTGACGGGCGCGATCACCCGGTACGCGTCGTCCTCAGGCATCAGCGTCAGCCGCTGAGTGCGCAGCGCCTCCTCGTACGGGCTGCCCGCGAGAGGGATGTGCTCGGCGTCGCGGCCCCGGCGCGCGGCGGTGGTCTCGGTGACGCGCACCACCTGCCGGCCCACCAGATCGAGGAAGAGGAACGACACGCTCGACGTCTTGAACCGCTCCCGCAGGTCCGCGGCCACAACGGCGATCGACTCGACGGGAGCGGCGTTCTCCGCCGCCGTGAGGACCTCCGCCAGGGGGAGCGGTACCTGCGCCATGAATGCCTCCTTGATCTGTACACCGTCCTTCCCTTCCACGGGATGGGCACCCACGAGGGATCGGCTTGCTTACCGGAAAAATCCGCTAATACGGATTATTACTGGGATATCACCTCTTGACGTGGTGATCAGTGAGGTCCCAGACTCGGCGCTCATGGGCATGACCCGAGGAGTACGACCGTGGCCCGCCGCCTGACCCAGCAGGACATCGCCCGCATGGCGGGCGTGAGCCAGACCACCGTGTCACTGGTGCTCAACAACCGCGCGGGCAACGGAGTGCGCATCTCGCTCGAGACCCGCGAGCGGGTGCTGCGGGTGATCAGGGAGACCGGCTACATCGCCGACCCCGCCGCCCGCCGGCTCGCCGAAGGGCGCAACCGCATCCTCGGCGTCTTCACCTACGAGGCGGTCTTCCCCGCCACCAGCGCCGACTTCTACCATCCGTTCCTCGTCGGCATCGAGGAGTGCGCCGAGGAGGCCGGCTGCGACCTGCTGCTCTTCACCAGCGCCCGGGTCTCCGGCCGGCGGCGCATCTTCCATGAGGACAGCCGGGTCCGGCTCGCCGACGGGTGCGTGCTGCTCGGCCGTACGGTCGACCGCGACGACCTGGCCAGGCTCATCGCCGACCAGATCCCGTTCGTGTCCGTCGGCCGCCGCGACGACGCGGGCGGGCCGGTGCCGTACGTGGGCGCCGACTACCCGGCCGCGACCTGCGCGCTGGTGGAGCGGGCGGCGCGGCTGGGCCACCGCAGGCTCGTCTACGTCGGCACGGGGGAGGGCGCCGAGTCCACGGCCGACCGCTTCACCGGCTTCCTGGCCGCGGTCACCGGCCTCGGCGTGGAGTCCGTCCGGGTGCGCCCTGACCGGCCCGGGCTCCTCGACGCCGTACGCGCCACCGAGGCCACCGCCGCCTTCTTCGAGGAGCAGGCCGACGCGGTCGTCTTCATGCGGGCGGCGGCCGAACGCGGACTCGCGGTCCCCGAAGACCTGTCCGTGGTCACGCTCGGCTCGGCCACCCGCCCCGTCCACACCGACATCGACTTCGCCGGCTTCCTCATTCCCCGCCGCGAGATGGGCCGCAGGGCCGTCGAGCTGCTGACCAAGGTGCTCGAGACCGGCGGCGCCCCCCAGGAGCTCCTGCCCTGCGAGCTGATCGAGGGCTCCACGCTGATCGGAAGGTAACCCCTCACGTGGTCGAGTTGAAGGCAGACGCGGTCGTGGTCGGCTGCGGGCTGGGCGGCGTGGCCGCCGCGCTGGCCCCGCTGCGGGCGGGCCGCACGGTGCTCCTGCCGGAGGAGTACGCCTGGCTCGGGCGTTGCGTCTTCCCTCGACAGCGCCGAACGGGTGCGCATGTCGCAGCCCCTGGCCGAATGGGGCTACCGCCGCGGCGACACGCGGGCCGGGCTGCTCCGACGGCACCGTGTCGTCCAGCGCGAACCCGGCCGCGATGCGCCGGCTCTCCTCGCGGGCGGCACGTGCCGCTCACGGTGTCCCTTCGCCGGACGGGAAGAAGATGGGGCTGAACAGGTACGGCCTTCGCCCTCCGCCCGGGCCGTTGCCTGCGCGTGCCACGAGTGACCGCCGTACCTCGTCCGCCAAGTCGGTCATCTCGTCCGGGGTGAGCCACAGCGTCGCATGGCGGTAGCCGACCCCGTCCCTGGCCGGGTCGGCTCCGTGGCTGGAGAGGTAGGCGCCGAACTCGGCTATGAGCGCGGCCGTCGCCGCCGCGAACCCGTGGCGGTGATCCTCCAGGGACATCGCGTCCGCGTCGATGCGGGTGGCGTCCTGGCGCAGGCGGTAGTGGCGTTCGACGGTGCCGCGTACGCGGTGCTCGCCGGCGACCTCCAGCAGGCCGGCGTCGGCGAGCAGGGCGATGTGCCGGTAGAGGGTGGTCTTGGGCACGTCAGGCAACCTTTCGCACAGGTCGGACGTGGTGCGGGTGCGCCCGCCCGACAGGGCCCACATGACGCGCAGTCGGACGGGATGCAGGATCAACTCGAGCGTGTCCACCGGCCAATGTTCCCACATTTGATAATGTTCCCAAAAATGGGAATGAAAGGTGCTTTGGCTGTGATCCCCCTCCGCACGCTGGACCCCCGCGCGCCGCTCGACGACCTGACCTGGGTGAACGACGCCATCGGCGACGCCCGCGTCATCGCCGTCGGCGAGAGCTCCCACTACACCCGCGAGTTCGCCCAGTTGCGCCACCGCCTCGTCCGCTGTCTGGTCGAGCGGCACGGGTTCACCGCGTACGCCATGGAGACCGGGTTCACCGAGAGCCGGCGAGCCGACGCGTGGGTGCGCGGCGCCGAGGACCGGCCGGCCGAGGTCATGGCGTACGGCCTCACCTCGCTCATGGGCCTGTGGCGGGAGACGCGCGCCCACCTGGAGTGGCTGCGCCGCCACAACGCCACCGCCGCCCGCCCCGCCGGCTTCTACGGCATCGATCTAGGCGGCCACAACGCCTCCCTGCTGCCCGCGCTCGACGCGGTGCTCGCCTACCTCGCCCTGGCCGATCCCGGCTTCCGTCCCGATCCGGCGCTCAGGGAGACGGCCGCGGGCTGCGCGGCGACGTCCGCGTTCAGCGCTCCCGCCGCCATGGCCGCCTACGCGCGGCTCGCACCCGAGAGAAAGGACGCGCTGACCGCCGGCCTGGCCGCACTCGCCTCCCGCGTGGGGAGCCGGCGCCTGGAGCATGTGCGCCGCACCACCGCCGAGGCGTACGCGTGCGCCCGCAGGTCCGTGCACCACCTGCTCGCCCTGGACCAGGTCTTCCGCGGCATGACCGTGGGTGACCAGCAGAGCGTGGTGGACGTACGTGACGCCGCCATCGCCGGGACTGTCGAGTGGATCCTGCGCCGGGAGGACCGGATCGTGCTGGCCGCCCACAACTCCCACGTCCAGCGCGGCCCGGTCGTCCTGCCCGGCATGGAGCCGGCCACCCCGCTCGGCCTGCACCTGGCCGACCGGCTGGGCGCCGGCTACCTGGTCATCGGCACCACTTCGGGCACCGGGCAGACGCTCAACCCCGACGGCGCGGCGTTCCTGGCCGGCGACCTGTTCGCGCCGCTGGAGGCGCCGGAGCCGGGCAGCCTGGACGCCGTCATGCACGCCGCCCACGACGGCCCCCACGTCATCGACCTGCGCCGCCTCCCGCCGACGGACGCGGTCCTGGCCGCGCGGACCCAGCGCATGGGCACCGCCTACGTCCCCGTGAACCCCCTCACCGCGTACGACCTCCTCGTTCACCTGCCCCAGGCCACCGCCGCCACCCTCGACGGGGAGGCCGTGGCCTGCTCACCGCGGGAGGTGCGCGACGCCGTCAGTCCCAGGTGAGCCGCTGTTCCAGCAGGGCCTGCTGGGCGGGGTTGGTGGTCAGGCGCAGGGCTTGCTCGTCGGCGTCCCTGGCCTCGGTGCGGTGGCCGGTGGCGCGTAGGAGCTCCGCCCGCGTCGCGTGGAAGAGCGGGTAGCGGTCCAGGGGGCCGGCCAGGTTCTTCAGCTCCTCAAGCGCTGCTCGCGGGCCGTGGACGTGGCGTACGGCGACTGCCCGGTGCAGGCGGGTGACGGGGGAGGGGGACAGGTGCAGGAGCAGGTCGTAGAGGACGAGGATCTGGGGCCAGTCGGTGTCGGCGAAGGTCGCGGCCTCGGCGTGGCAGGCCACGATCGCGGCCTGCACCTGGTACGGGCCCGGCCGCCGGTGTGCGCGGGCCGCCCGCGTCAGGAGGGTGGTGGCCTCGGCGATGGCGGTGTGGTCCCAGAGCGAGCGGTCCTGGTCGGGGAGCAGGACCAGGTTGTCCCGGTCGTCGAACCTGGCCGCGCCGCGCGCCCGGTGCAGGCGGATCAGCGCCAGCAGGCCGGCCGCCTCCGGCTCCTTCGGCATCAGGCCCACCAGCAGCGCCGCCAGCCACTCGGCCTCCGCCACCAGGTCGGCCGCCTGCGCCCGGTCGGCGGTGCTGGCCAGGTAGCCCTCGTTGAACAGCAGATAGATCACTGCCAGCACGTCGTCGAGGCGCTGGGGCAGCTCTTCTGCCGAGGGCATCCGGTACGGGATGCCGGCCTCGCCGATCTTGCGCTTGGCGCGGGTGACGCGCTGCGCGACCGTGGGCTCCGGCACCAGGAACGCCGCCGCGATCTGCGCCATCGACAGCCCGCACACCACCCGCAGCGTCAGCGCGATCTGCGCGGCCCGCGAAAGGGCCGGGTGGCAGCAGGTGAAGATCAGCCGCAGCCGGTCGTCACCCGGGGCGGGGCCGGGCCAGGTGAGGCGGGCCAGCTTGGACCGCAGGTTCGACTCGCGGCGCAGCACGTCCAGGCCGCGTCGCCGGGCGACCGTGAACAGCCACGCCTCGGGCCGTTCCGGTACGCCCTCCTCGGGCCAGCGGCGCAGCGCGGTCTCCACCGCGTCCTGGACCAGGTCCTCGGCGGCGGAGAAGTCGCCGAGCAGCGACACCAGCGAGGCGGCCAGCCGGCCGGCATGCTCACGCACGACCCCGGCCAGCACCTCCCCACTCGCGTCCGTGCCCGTCACCTGCCGTCCCCGCTCCGCGGCCGACCCCTGCCGGTGCTGCTGGGCGACCGGCTTCTGCCGGTTCGGGCCCGCGGCCGGCACTTGCCGCGCGGCCGGCTCCTGGTGGTGCGGGTTCATGTGAGGGGGCGGATCTCCACGATCGGGCAGGCGGGCCACGCGCGGGCCAGCGCCAGCGCCTCGTCCAAGTCCGCCACCTCGACCTCCGCGAACCCGCTCACGACCTCCTTGCCCTCCACGAACGGCCCGTCCGTGATCACGGGCTCGGGGCGGTCCACCCGTACGGTGGTCGCGGTGTGGGCGGGCGCCAGGTGCGCGTGGTGGGTGATCTTGTCAGCGTGATCGGCGAACCACCGCCCCACCGCCTCGTACGCGGCTCGCTGCTCCACCTCGTCCATGGCCTCCAGCTCCTTGGCGAACTCCTCGGTCTCCACGAACATCAGTACATACTTCACGATCGACCCTCCTGTCGCGCGTTCACTCACCAACAAGACGATCGGGACGACGCCGCATACGACAGAGCGGCGGTTCCGATACTTTGATCCTCATGTCCCCTGCTTTATCCGTCACCTCTCGCACCGCGTCAGCGGCCCCCGCCCGGCTCGCCTGGCTGGACGCCCTGCGGGGGCTCGGCGCTCTCGCGGTGGTGGGGGAGCACCTGTGCACCTGGGCCATGCCGTGGCTGCGGCCCACCGCATTCAATCTCGGCGTCTACGGCGTGCTGGTGTTCTTCCTGGTCAGCGGCTACATCATCCCCGCCTCGCTGGAGCGGCACGGTGACGTG
This sequence comes from Nonomuraea sp. NPDC049419, assembly GCF_040676995.1. Classification (NCBI taxonomy): domain Bacteria; kingdom Bacillati; phylum Actinomycetota; class Actinomycetes; order Streptosporangiales; family Streptosporangiaceae; genus Nonomuraea; species Nonomuraea sp. NPDC049419. The sequence goes on from NZ_JBFAQB010000023.1 coordinate 133,767, forward strand.
CGGGCCTTCTGGATCGGCCGGTTCTTCCGGCTCTATCCGCTCTATCTGGCCATGATCGCGCTGGTGCTCGTGCTCGCCTGGTGGATCCCCGTTCGGGCCGAGGTGCCGCGCGACCTGTCCTCCGTGGCCGCGCACGCCACCATGCTCATGGACGCCGTGGGCACCGCGGGCGTGCTGAACACCATGTGGACGCTGTCGTACGAGATGGTGTTCTACCTGCTGGCCGCCGCGCTGTTCACGGCGGGCGTGCGGGACAGGTGGGGGCTGCTGCCCGGCCTGTTCGCGGTGCTCGGGCTGGTCGCGGGGCTCGCCATGATCGTGCCGCCGCTGTCGGGCGGGTGGCTGTCCTGGGTGACGTTCGGGCTGTTCGCCGTCGGGCTCGCGTGCGTGGTGTCGGGGTGGGGCCGTACGGTGGCGGCCTGCGCGCTGGGCGTGATGGCGCTCGCGCTGGTGCTGCTGAGCAGCCGCGTCCCCTGGTTCGGTGCGGCGATCCTGGCGGTGATGTTCGCCGGCACGGCCGTGCACCGGTGGGAACGCGGCGCGGGCCCGCTCTGGCCGGTCGCCGCCACCGGCCTGCTGGTCGCCGCGCTGCCGCTGTGGGCGCGCAACGCCGGCTGGTGGTGGGTGCAGCCGAAGGTGTGGGGCCTGACGATCCTGCTGGCCGTGCTCACGTTCGCCGCCGCCATGGCCTGCCGGTCCCGTACGCTGCCCGCCGCGCTCACCTGGCTCGGCACGATCAGCTACTCCCTCTACCTCGTGCACCTGCCGCTGCTGCTGATCCTCATGCGGGTGGTGGGGGAGCTGCGCGGTGCGCCGGCGGCGGCCCAGCTCGGCGCGGGCGTGCTCTTCCTGGCGCTGCTCCTGCCGCTCAGCTGGCTCAGCCACCGCTGCATCGAGCTCCCCATGCAGCTCGTCGGCCGCCGCCTGGTCAAGGGGCGAGACCGTCCATCAGCAGGTCGAGCAGGCGCTCCGCCTGCTCCCGCTGACGGGGGTCGCCGGCCGCGAGAGTGACGCCGGCCAGCGCCATGAGGATGTCGCCCGCCGGTACGTCCTCCCGCAGCACCCCCTGATCGGTCCCGGCGCGGCGCAACTCCTCGACCGCGGCCGTGAGCTGCTCGCGGGTCTGCGAGCCGAGCTCCGCGTCGCCGCGCAGCAGCATCTTGAGCGTGTCGGCCATGCCCTGCTTGGTGACCAGGTAGTCGAGGACCTCCGACATCCACGCCCGCAGGGCACGGTCGGCCGGCAGCTCGGCGAGCAGGGCGGCGGGGCGGTCGGCCAGCCTGGCCGTCTCATAGCGGTAGGTGGCGTCGACCAGCAGTTCGCGGGTGGGGAAGCGCCGGTAGAGGGTGGCGATCCCGACGCCGGCGTCCCTCGCGATCTGCTTCAGGGTGGCGGCGGCGCCGTCGCGCGCGAAGGCCGAGGCCGCCGCGGCGAGCAGCTTGTCCTCGTTGGCCCGCGCGTCGGCCCGCATCGGCCGGCCGGACTCAGGCATGGAGTCGTCCTTCTTCCGAGTTGCTATGTGGAGCCGGGTCCGCTTAGTCTCCGGATAAGCGGACCCGACTCCGCTTATCCGCGACGGTAGCAGACGCCCCGCCGTGCCATCACTCGACCAAGAAAGGCGGTCCCGCCATGCGCTACCGCACCCTCGGAAGCACAGGAGTGCAGGTCAGTACGCTGTGCCTGGGCGCGATGATGTTCGGCCGGTGGGGCAATCCCGACCACGACGCCTCGATCGGCGTCATCCGTACGGCACTCGACGCCGGCGTCAACCTCATCGACACCGCCGACGTCTACTCGGACGGCGAGTCCGAGGTCATCGTCGGCAAGGCGATCGCCGGGCGGCGCGACGACGTCGTCCTGGCGACCAAGGTGTCCAGCCCCATGGGGCCGGGACGCAACGAGCGCGGCGCGTCCCGGCGCTGGATCATCCGGGCCTGCGAGGAGAGCCTGCGCCGTCTCGGCACCGACCACATCGACCTCTACCAGGTGCACCGGCCCGACCCGGCCACCGACATCGACGAGACGCTCGGCGCGCTCACCAACCTCGTCCGGGCCGGCAAGATCCGCTACGCCGGATCGTCGACGTTCACGCCGTCGGCCGTCGTCCAGGCGCAGTGGACGGCCGAGCGGCGGGGCCGTGAGCGGTTCGTCTGCGAGCAGCCGCCGTACTCGCTGCTCGTCCGGGGCGTCGAGGCCGACGTGCTGCCGACCTGCGAGACGTACCGGATGGGAGTGCTCGCCTGGAGTCCGCTGGCCGGAGGCTGGCTGACCGGGCGGTGGCGGCGGGACGCGGCGCAGGCGTCCAGCCACCGCACCCGGACGATGCCGTTCGGTCACACCCTCGCGCACTACGACCTGTCCGTCCCCGCCAACCAGGCCAAGCTCGACGCCGCCACAGCGCTGGCCGGCGTCGCCGACGAGGCCGGCCTGACGCTGATCCAGCTCGCCCTGGCGTTCGTCACCACGCACCCGGCGGTCACCGCGGCGATCATCGGCCCGCGTACCGCGGAGCATCTGCACGACCAGCTCCAGGCCGCGGACGTCGTGCTGACGTCCGACGTGCTCGACCGGATCGACCAGGTCGTGGCGCCCGGCACCGACGTCAACCCGCACGACGCGAGCTACGGCGCGGCCGTCCTCGCCGATCCCCGGCGTCGCCGCCGCGCCGCCTGACCAAGGGGCGGCGCGGCGGCTCCCGGTCAGGAGGCGTAGGTCTCGTACTCGGCGACCCTGGGGGTGCCGTTCGAGCCGGTGATCCGGAACGTCACCTTCTTCAGCGACGTCGGCGTGAAGCTGATCGTGCCCGCCCCGGTGCCGGACTTCAGCACGGCCCCGTTGTCGGCGTTGAGCAGCTGCCACGACCCGATCGCGCCCGTCGCGCCGGACGCCTCGCGGATCACGACCCGGCCGACCGTCGTCGCCGAGCCCCACTTGATCGAGATGTCGCCGGTCGAGCCGGACGGCGACCAGTACGTGCTCATGTTCCCGTCACGCACGTTGCCGTAGCTCGTGCCACCGGCCTTGCTGGAGCCGTCGGAGCCCGCGCCGAGGCTGAGGTTCGTGCCGCTGGGCGGGTCAGTGGGCGGGTCAGTGGGCGGGTCCGTGGGGTCGGTGGGCGGGTCGGTCGGGTCCGTCGGCGGGTTGGTCGGGGTGCAGTCGCCGTTCGACACCTGCAGGCCCTTGTTGGCGCCCGCCGTCCTGTTCACGATGTCGGGCACGCAGCTCGCGCCGTCGAGGGGGTAGGGGTAGGGGACGCTCACGCTGGTGTTGGACTGCGGGTTGGGGCCGGCCGGGTTGTGCTCGTCGTCGCGGCCGCCCCAGGTCACGTTGTCGAAGATGTTGCCGCTGACCTGCCAGTAACCGGCCTCGTCGGTGTAGAAGGTGCCGAGGACGTCCTTGGAGTCCTCGAAGTAGTTGTTGTCCACCTTCGCCCGGCCGCCGGCCCGGGAGTTGATGCCGGACTCGTGCAGGCTCCGGTAGTGGTTGTTGTACATGTGGGCGATGCCGCCGCGCAGCAGGGGCGTACGCGAGTCGATGTTGTCGTACAGGTTGTGGTGGAAGGTGACGTTCCCGTTGGAGCGGTCGCTCTCGCTGGAGCCGATCAGCCCGCCGCGGCCAGAGTTGCGCAGGATGCTGTACGACAGCGTCACGTACTGCGTGTTGTCCTTCATGTCGAACAGGCCGTCGAAGCCCTCCGACTCGCCGCCCGACGCCTCCAGCGTGACGTGGTCGACCCACACGTTGCGGACGTCGCTCTCCATGCCGATCGCGTCGCCGCCGTTGGAGGTGGGCGAGCCCGACTTCTTGACGTTCCTGACCGTGACGTTCTGGATGATGATGTTGCTCGCCTCGCGGATGTGGATGCCGAGCTGGTCGAAGACGGCGCCGTTGCCGACCCCGATGATCGTGACGTTGCTGATCTGCTTGAGCTCGATCACGCCGGCCGCGGTGTTGCAGCTGTTGCCGGACACCTTGCTGGTGTTGCCGTGGTTGATCGTGCCCTCGACCTGGATGGTGATCGGGGTGCTGCTGCTGGTCCGGTTGCAGAGGGCCTGGTGGATCGCGGTGCCCGTGGTGGCGCGTACGGTCTGGCCGCCCGCGCCGCCGGTGGTCCCGCCGTTGGCGGAGGCGAAGCCGGTGGCGTTGCCGGCCGCGGCGGCTGCGGCGGCTGCGGCGGCCGGTGCGGCCGACGCCTGCGACATCGCCCCGGCCGCCCCGGCCGCCGCGGCCGTGACCGCCGCGGCGAGTGCCGCGCCGACGCGTAACACGACTGCTCGTCTCATGCTCGTCCCATCTTCGTCGTCGATGCCGGGCTGCTGTCGGCAGCCGGATCCTTGCTGGTCCGGCGCGTACGGGATGACCCGCACGCCGGATTCCCCCCAGCGAGTGCGCGCCGCTCACATGAGTGACCACGTCCGTGTCCGTGAGTAGCGCCACCGTAGGAAAGCGCTTTCCCCCTGTCAATGCGCCGTGAAACTTTCATCCAGCCGCCACGGGCGGCGTCACACCCGTTCAGGCCAGCCCTTTCGTCAAATTTCCTGCAGCCCTCCGCCTGGATTCCTTGGCTGGAACGGCATCGGGAAAGCAGCGGGATACATTGGGATGACCGAGGACTTTCGGGCGCCGGCGCCTCCCGCCGGCGTCGCCCCAGTCCGACTCACCGGTGGCGCTGACCAGGAGCGACGCCCATGTCCTGGCTGGCCGAGGGGGGAGTTCTCATGAAGGTCATCGACACCGCCCCGCTCGGCGTGGCGGGCCCCGGGCAGCCGACCATCCTGCGCCTCTATGGCGAGATCGACCTGTTCACCAGCGCGGACCTGCGCGAGCAGCTGCTGAGCGCGCTGCACTACAGCACCAGCCTGCTCGTGCTCGACCTGTCCGAGGTGTCGTTCTGCGACGCCGCCGGGCTGGCCGTCCTGGTCGACGTGCAGCAGCGCGCCCGCCCGATGGGCATCACCCTGGCCCTGGCCTCGCCCCGGCCGTTCATGTCGCGGCTGCTGCGCATCACCGGCCTCGACCGGGCCCTGCCCATGGTGGCCGGCACCCCGCCCAACGCCGCCTGAGCCTTGGGGCGCGCGGTCAGGCCGTCGAGCGGGCTCCCACCGTGACCACGCCCGCCGCGTGCAAGCTGGTGAGCAGCGTCCAGTCGTCGGCCGGGTCGAGCCAGATCTGCAGCTCCTCGGGGCCCGACGGCCGCGGCAACGTTCCCTCGGGCCGGTAGCAGGACGTGATCAGCACGAGCGGCACCGGCGCCGTCCACTCCGCGGGCGCGGGCGGCTCGTGCCGGCCGGCCAGCAGCACCGCGCGTTCCTCAGGCCCGCACTCGCCCAGCCGTCCTGCCGCCAGCTCCGCCTGCAACCGCACCTGCACGTCCAGCGCGAGACGGATCCGCGCCACCGCCCGCTCGCTGTCATCGCCCAGCTCGCCGTAGCCGGGGATGAGCATCGCGACCAGCTCGGCCGGCTCGTCGGCGTAACCGCGCAGGGCGCCGGCGGCATGGATCATCTCGTAGAGGTACGGCGTGCCGTCGGCGTGGCGCGGCGCGGCCGGCAGCTGCCGCGCGCTGGAGACGTTCCGCACGATCACGCTCATACCCGGACCTCCGGGAGCGGCGGCGGCTTCCAGCGCTCGGGCCAGCGCGTCGCCGCGAACAAGGCGGTGAGCTGCTCCTTGTCAGCGGTGCGCCAGAAGATCTCGTCCATCAGCATGCGGAAGGACAGGCTGCCCGCCTCGGTGAGGTCGGGTGCGGAGCCCAAGGAGCGCAGCCCGGCGTGAGTCCCGGGCTCCTCGTGGACGCCCGCGTTCGGCGGCAGGTCCAGCGCCGCCGTGCGGAACGCGGCCTCCACTACGGCCAGCGACACCTTGACCTGCGCCTGGATGACGGCCGGGTCGAGCGAGCCGTCCCACATGCGGAACTCGACATGGCCCTTCGTGTCCTCGGTCATCCCGCTCATGTTCACGGCCGAGTGGTGGGCGTGATCCTGGCGCACCGCGCCGATCGAGGTGTAGCCGCGGGCAGGCAGTGCGTCGAACCGGCACCACGCCTGGCCCCGGTGGCTCTCCGACACCGGGTTGTGTCCGAGCCGGTAGAGCGTGTCGCCATGGTGCTTGACGTATTCGGCCACGCTGACGTAGTTCGCCAGGTGGTGATCGTAATCACGGGTGCTCACGTGCACGTGCCCGCCGGTGTTGACCGTGGCGCTGCCGCCCCAGCCGCGGATGATCTCGCAGGCCAGGAGGATGTTCATCCACGTCGCGGGCTCGTCGTACAGGATCGGTGAGACCAACTCGCCGGATACCGACCTGTCGAGCTCCAGCCGCCACAGACCGCGCCCGCCCCTCTCACCCGAGTGGTATCCGGCCCGGGAGGACGCGTGATACGCGTGCACATCGCCGTCAACGGTCAGACCGGCGGCGTGCAGGTCCCGGGCGATGTTCTCCAGATCGGCCCGGCCGCTGAAGCCGGGCAGCACGAACTCGATCTCCAAACCGAACCCGCGCCCGCCGCCGCGGGCACCCAGCCCTGCGGTGGCGTCGTCGTACATGAAAGGGATCACCGGTTCGTCGCTGCCCGCGCGCCGCACCGCCGCCTCGTACGCCCGCAGGTAAGCGGAAAAGTCCTGCGTGAACGACACCTCCGGTGCATCCGGCCAGCGCCGCCACGCCTCGACCCGGGCCTGCAACGAGTCGATGTACTCCCGGACCGTCGGAGTGAGCGCCCGATCCAGGTCGGAGCCCGGCTCTATGTGGCCGCGCATTCCCTGATCGCCGAGGTGATCCTCATATGCCCGAGCGTGCTGGGCCGCCGCGGCGTTCCTGGCCTCCCGTACGTCCGCGGGTGACATGCCGTGCAGGCCGGGCGCGTCCGCACGGGGGCCGGGCGGCATGAGCGGGTCCGGCCGGCTCAGCGCGTCGACCACGTCATGGCGGTCGACCGGGCCGAACAGGTCGAACCCGTTCCGCGCGGCCTCGGTCGCGCGTGCCGCCAGGTCCGCCACGTCGTATCCGGAACCGGTCTCGTCGGCCAGCCGGCGCAGCGGATCGAAGCGCCAGATCGGCGTCGTCGGGTGCGGGCCCGCGAGCTCCGCGAGCCTGGCCACGGCACGTACCTCGCCGTCCCGCGTGAGCGGCAGGCCGTGCTCGGTCACGAGCCGCAGGCCGTCCCAAAGGTAGGGATCACGCTGCCGATGGGCTGTCAGCATCTCGGTCAGGTCGGTGACGTCCGACGTGCCGGCCACGTCAGCGCCGTGCTCCTGGGCGTCCAGAGCCAGGCGGAGCAGATGCTCGACCGAGCCCGCCTGGCCGGTCTGGCGGGCCAGCTCCTGCAACGGCATCGTCTCGGCTCGCGGTCCCTGGGGCGCGTGCGGGACGAGACCGATCAGGGCGCCGAGCATGCGGCTCGCGGGGCCGTCCAGGTGCGGCAGGTCATACCTCACCTGGCCCTGCAGGCCGTACCACCGCGCGGGGTCCTCCTGGTGGAACCGGCGTAGAGCGTCGTGGAAGCCCCCGGGCCCGGGCGTCGCCGGCGGCAGGAGGCCCTCGGCCTGTGCGGCCCGCACGATCGGATACAGCTCCTCGAGATCGCTCATGCTGTATCTCTGGCGCACGGGGTCGATGAACGCCCTGTTGACGGCTCCGCTCTCCGGCGTTCCCATCATCTCGGCCAGGAGTCCGGCCGCGCGTGCCTGCTCCAGCGTCGCGGACGGCATCAGGTAGTCGTACTGGTGCCCGAGCCAGCGGTGACGGTCGGCGGGGTAGGCGCGGTCGAGCACGTCGGCCAGCTCGGCCTCGTCGCGGGCCGTTTCGGGCGCCATGCCCTGCCGCTGGGCGTCCCGGTAGAGCGCGACCAGCGGATCGACGGCCAGGATGCTGTCGAAGAATTGTTCAGCCAGGCCCTGGATGGCCCGGTTCGGCTCGTCCGTTCCGAGAATCCTCCCCATCGCGCCTATGGTCGCCGCCGTCGCGTCGTCCCGGTTCTCCACGTACATACGCCGCATGAGCTCCCGGCCACTTGCGACCAGGGCGGGATCCAGATGGGCGGGGGTGTCATCGGCCTGGCCGTTGAGCAGCCGCTCGACGCGCGAAGGGACGTCGAGCAGGTCGCCGGCGGTGTTGCCGGAGCCGGTCCTGTCGGTGCCGGGCGGGGCGTCGGGGACGCCGCGCGTGCCGTCCGGGTTCCAGCGGTGGACGATGGCCGCCGCCTCGGCGAAGTTGCGCGGACGCGGGTCGGCGATCGGTGAGAACCCGTCGCTGAGCTCCGGGCCCCAGGCACCGTGCGGCGGCGCGGGCGCGGGCCCCGGGTGCGGCCTGCTCGCCGCCGGTGCGGCGGCCGTGGAGACCGGGGCGTCCTCGGCGACGACGCGTTCCAGCGCCGTACGGACCTCCGGCCAGGACGCGGCGAAGTCAGGGTGCAGGTTCAGCTGCGCCACCTCGCGCAACGGCACCCATCTCACGTCGAGGGACACGGGGGAGGCCGGCCACGCCTCGGCCCTGTGGGGCAGCTCGGCGATCACCGTGTCGTACGCCCAGCCGCCGTGGTCGTCGTGGTGGACCGAGCGCACCCGGACGTCGTCCAGGTTCAGCCGCACCTCCTCGCCCGCCCCGCGCAACGCCGCGGCGACGGGCGTCTCGCCGCGGTCGCGCGTCTCGCCGACCGGCCCCCACAGCCCGCCGTGGTGCGTCTCCAGCGAGCGCAGCTGCATGAGCACGTGCACCTCGCCGCCTGGCCCGCGGTGGTACGGCAGCAGCCCGGCCGCCCCCTCCTCGGTGCCCCAGTGCTGGTGCCCCTGGGCGCACTCCGTGTACGCGTCGCCCGCCCCCCTCGTACCCAGGCCGCGCGGCAGGCCGGCGAGCTCCGGGTCGGCCGGGACGACGTGCGTCGGCCGCAGCACCGTGACGTCGCCCGGCCCCGCCATCACCACGACCTCGTGCAGCGGCAGCTGGCCCAGCCCCGTCCACGGGGTCGCCAGCACCCGGGACGCCGGGACCACGGCCGCCATGACGGCACCGTCGCCCAGGCCCGTGTACCGCTTGGCCACGCCCGGCAGCGCCGTCCACGACTGCAGCGGCAGGCCGGGCGGGACCGGCACCACGTCCCCGGTCGAGGCCGCCGCCAAGGTCGGCATGCGGCGCACCTCGTCGAAGACCACGCCGCGGTAGAGCACGAGCTCCTCGATGCCGTGCCGGCTCAGCTCCGCCTGCGTCTGCTCGTACTGGGTGCGCAGGAAGTCGCGCAGCGCCTCGCCGTGGCGGGCGTAGTCCCTGGCGCCCGTCTGGCTCCTGGAGGGCCCGCCGTACGCCTCGAGGTCGAGGACCCCTTGCAGGCCGAACGCGTCCACCGCGGCCAGGTTCATCGCCAGCCGCGCAGGGAGCAGCTGGCCGGCGCCGCGGCCCCAGGACCTCATCAGCTCCTCGACGCCCAGCCCGCGTACGACGGTGACCGCCTCAGGCGACGCGGCCGGCACCTCGCGCAGGATCCGGCGCCCGGTCACCACGCCCGAGCTCCGCGTGAACGCCGGCAGGTCGTCGCCGGGGAGGACGTCCCAGTTCCGTCCCTTGTTGCCGGGAATCTGGAACTCGTAGTGCACCAGGACCATCTGAGGGTCGCCGAGCGCCTCCGCCAGGTGCTGCTTGCGGGCCGCGGCCAGCAGGTCCTTCGTCGGCGTGGTCATCGTGTCCGCCAGCCGGCGCACGACCGCCTCGTCGGCGCTCGACCAGGCGTGGAGGCTGATCGGCTCGTACGCGCCGTCCTGGCTGAGCAGGTTCGCCACCCGCTCGGACGGCCCCGCCACACCCAGCTCAGGCCCGGCCGGCACCGGCCGCACCCGCGCGGCCGTGTCCTGCCGGGGTGCGTGCCCGTTCTGGGCGGGGACGCGCTCGGGTTGCGCGGGCGGGCGGGCGTCCGGGGTCTGCGTGCGGGGACTCTCGGTCCTCGGCGCGGGCACGTGGTCCTGGGCGGGGAGGCCCGGCAGGTCGTGCGGCCGGGCAGGCGGGACGATCACGTCGGCCGGCCGGTCGCCGTTGACCTGGCGGGCGGGGGGTGGCGCGGTCGTGTCCGTACGGGGCGGGGCGGCGACCGTCTGCTCGGTGGTCGTGGGGGCGTTCGGGTCCTGCTGGACCCTCGGCGCCCTGTGCGAGGTGTCGGGGGCGGTGTTCGGCCGGGTGTTCGGCGCGGAGCCGGCTGTGGTGTCGCGGACGGTGCCGTCCGGCGCGGTGTCGCGTCCGGTGGGGCGCTGGGCAGGGGCCGCGTCGGCCTGGTCGGTGCGGGTCTCGGCCGTGCGCTGCTCGGTGGTGACCTGTTCGGCCGGTTCCACGGGGTGGAGGGCCGCGGCGACGGCCGGGACGGTCGCGGGCAGCGCCGAACTGGCGGGCAGGGCGCC
>NZ_JBFAQB010000024.1:0-138872 GCF_040676995.1 Nonomuraea sp. NPDC049419
TTCGTTCTTCTTGGTCGTTGAACCAACTACCGGAGACCTCTTCGTTCAACGATCACCGACACGCCTCACACGTGATCTTTCGAAACACGGCCTAGTCCACCTGGAAGCCCTGCTCGTTGCCGTACTGGATGCAGCGCTGCCGCCACTGCTCCAGGACCTCGGCGAGCGAGCCCTTGCCGGTGGTGTAGAACGGCGAGGCGAGGTCGCCGTAGATCGAGCGCGCCCACTCGAAGAACGGCGGATACTGCCAGTCGTCGGCGACGATCTCGGTGGCCTCGGCGAGCACGCCGCCGACCTTCTGGCCGCCGAAATACTCGTTGGCCTTGCCGGTGAAGGTCTCGTTCTCCAGCACCGACAGGTTCGGCACGAACGCGCCCGAGTCGACGCGGGTCTGCAGGCCGCCGCCGTGCGCGAAGTATTCGAGGAAGGCGAAGGCCGCCTCCTTGTGCTCGGCCGCCTCGGGGATGCCGAACGAGCTGCCGCCGTTCGCCGCGCCGACCTTCTCGCCCTCCTGCCACTGCGGCATCAGGGCCACCTTGAAGTCGCCCGCGGCCTTCGGCGCGCGTTCCGGCAGCGTTGAGGTGAGCCAGCCGCCCATGGTCTGGGTGGCGAGGGTGCCGTCGTTGAGCGTCCGGTTCCAGTCGTCGGACCAGCCGGTGATCTTGGTGTTGATCAGGCCCTCGTCCAGCATCTTCTGCCAGAAGGCCACGGCCTTGGTGGTGCCGGGGTCGGTGAAGTCGATGTGCACCTTGGTGCCGTCCACCTTGAAGGGGCGGCCGCCGGCCTGCCAGATGAGCGAGAGCAGGAAGAAGATGTCGCCGGTGTCCTGGGCGATGTAGTAGTCGTCGCCCAGCTCGCGGATCTTCTTGGCCGCCTCGTAGTACGCCTCCCACGTGGCCGGGGGCTCGTCGATGCCGGCCTTCTTCAGCGTGGCCTCGTTGTAGAACATCGCCGAGGGGCCGTAGTCGGACGGCAGCGCGTACACCTTGCCGTTGACCGTCACGTCGTTCCACGCGGCCGGCACGTAGTCGGCCTTCAGCTTGTCCGCGCCGAGTTCGCCGAGGTCGGCCAGCTTGCCGGGGACCGCGAAGTACGGCACCGCGAAATACTCGAACATCACCAGATCCGGCACGCCGGAGCCGGCCTGGATGGCGTTGTCGAGCGCCTTGTACTCGTCCTGCGACGAGCCCGCGTTGACGACCTCGACCTTGATGTTCGGATGCGCGGCCTGGAAACCGGGCACGGCGCGCTCGACGGTGCCGTCCCAGCTCCAGACGGTGATCTTCACCTGTTCGCCGCCGTCCGCGCCTGCCTGTCCGCCGCCGCCCGAGCACGCGGTCAGCGCGAGCATCGGCATGAGTGCCGCGCAGAGGAGTTTGAGCTTCCGGGAGAGCCGCATGGGGTCTCGCCTCTCGTCCTGAGCCGGTTACGAAATTCTTTCGCAACATGTTCGGTGTTGCGGAGGACCATAGGTGTCGTTTCTGTCCGGTGTCAACGGGTGATCCTGCGCGATCGGGGCCGTGGTAGGTTTACGAAACAATTTCGGTGGAAGCCCGGAAGGAGCCTTGATGGGACGACGGGGTCGTTCTGAGCGCGTCACCTTGGCCGACGTCGCGCGGCTGGCCGGCGTCTCGCCGACGACGGCCTCGAAGGTGCTCAACGGGCGCAGCGACGTGGGCGCGAAGACCCGCGAGCTGGTGCTGGGCGTCATGGCCGAGATCGGCTACAAGCCGACGGCGGTCCGGCACGAGCAGTCCCGCGACAACACGCTGGTCACCGTGCTCGACATCGTCGAGTCCCGCTACGCCGGCACGGTGCTGCAGGGCATCCTGCTGGCCGCGACCACCGCGCGGGCCGAGCTGCTGCTGCGCCTGCCGCCCGGCGAGCCGGTCAGCACCAGCCGTACGGCGGCCCGTACCTGGGTCGAGGAGCAGCAGGCGTCGGGTGTCGTCGGCGTGATCGCGCTGGCCGTCGCCGTGCCCGACCCGGTGCTGCTCGCCGCCGACGACCTCGGCCTGCCCATCGTCACGATCGACCCCATCGACACCACCGAGTCGCGCCTGGTCAGCATCGGCTCCACGAACTGGGCGGGCGGCCGCTCCGCGACCGAACACGTCATCAAGCTCGGCCACCGCAGGATCGGCTGGATCGGCGGCCCGCTGGGTTCGGCCCCTTCGCTCGAACGTTTCCACGGCTACCAGGCCGCGCTCGACTCGGCCGGCGTCACCCCTGACCGCGCGCTGGTCCGCCACGAGGCGTTCTCCGTCGAGGCGGGGCGGCGCCACGGCCGCGACCTGCTCGCGCTCGCCGACCGGCCCACCGCGATCGTCGCGGGCAACGACGAGATAGCGGTCGGGGTGCTCGCCGCGGCCGGTGACCTGGGCATCTCCGTGCCGGGGCAGCTGTCGGTGACCGGCTTCGACGACACGCCGCAGACGCAGTGGACGACGCCGCGCCTCACCTCCGTCCGCCAGCCCCTGGAGGGCATGGGCCGGATGGCGGTGGAGACCGTGCTCGGCATGGCCGAGGGCGTCCAGCCCGCCTCCCGGCACCTGCAGCTCGCGACCAGCCTCAGCGTCCGCGACTCGACGGGCCCGGCCCCCGCCTGATCAGATCGCCGAAAGTTACTCTTGTTTTCTGTGAACGTTATCGCTTACGTTGCTGCTGCAAACGTAACCGATAACGATTCCCCCTAGTGAGGCGGTATGGCCCTGGGCGGCTCGCCCGTGACCATGAGCGACGTCGCCCGGCTCGCGGGCGTCTCGACCACGACGGTCTCCCGGGTGGTCAACGGGCGGTACGGCGTCAGCGCGCGCACCATCGCCCAGGTCCGCTCGGCGATCGAGCGGCTCGGCTACGAGTCGAGCCTGGTGGCGACCAGCCTGCGGCGCAGCAGGACCGACGTGCTCGGCCTGGTGACGCACAGCTTCCAGTCCTACACCGCCGAGGTGCTCAAGGGCGTGATGGACGCCCTGAGCCGATCGGGCCTCGACCTGATCATCTACGCCGACAGCGACCTGTACGGAACCTACGCCGAGGGATGGGAGCAGCGGCACCTGGCCCGCCTCGCGGGCACGCTGACCGACGGCTGCATCGTGGTCACGCCCTCGGGCGAGATCCGCAGCGGCATCCCGGTCGTCGCCATCGACCCGGCGAAGGACTCGCAGGTGCCGTCGGTCACGGCCGCCAACTTCGAGGGCGCCACCGCGGTGGTCGAGCACCTGCTCGGCCTCGGGCACCGGCGCATCGCGTTCATCGCGGGCCGCGCCGAGCTGGCCGCCTCGTGGTCACGCGAGGAGGGCTACCGCAAGGCGCTGGCCCGCGCGGGCGTCCCGGCCGACCCTTCCCTGATCGCGCAGGGCGACTTCAACCCCGACTCCGCGGCGCCGCTCGCGCGGGCGCTGCTGGCGCGGCCCGACCGGCCGACCGCGATCTTCGCGGCGAACGACGGGATGGCGCTGAAGACCCTGGAGGTCGCCAAGGAGCTGGGGCTCAGCGTCCCCGGCGACCTGTCGATCGCCGGCTTCGACGACATCCCCGAGTCGGCGCTGGCCCAGCCGGGCCTCACCACGGTGGACCAGTCGGTGTACCGGCTCGGCCTCGAGGCCGCGCGCATGCTCAAGGCGCTGGTGCGCGGCGGCTGGGACGGCCCCGGCCAGATCGTGCTCCCGACCCGGCTGATCGTGCGCGGCTCGACCGCGCCGCCGAGGAGCGCCATGTGATCGTGAAGCCACGCGATGTAGTGGCGTCACGCCGCACCTGACACCCGCGGCAACGGGCGTCAGGCGGGCAAGCGGATCCCACGACGGAATGGAGGTGCGAAACACCCACAACACAGAGTCCACCGCATGAATCAGGCCGACCATCCGGGCTGCAACCGTGGCCGGCCGTCAAGGGAGTTTTTGCATGCCTTCGTTAGAATATCACGGCAGGTCACGCCTGCTCCGGCTCACCGCCGCGATCACCGCGGCCCTCGTCGCGCTCGCGGTGGCGGTGCTCGCCCCGCGACCGGCGATCGCCGACACCCCGTGGCTGGCCGTCTCGGAGGACGGCTACGCCTCGTTCACCGTTCCCGTCTCCGCCGTCGAGGCCGCCGTCGGCGGCTCGGTGTCGTCGGTCCTCATCGAGGGGAACTTCGGGCCCTCCGCCGCGTGGGCGGAGTTCGGGCTGACCCGCCGAGGTGCCGCCTTCTCCGGCGTGCTCGGCCCGCTCAAGCCGGGCCTGTACACCTACCAGGTCACGGCCGACGAGACCAAGGGCGTCAAGGACCCGACCAACGCCACCACCGTGGCCTCCAAGCCGCTGTGGAGCACGTTCTTCGTGGCCGGCGAGCAGGCCGCCCCGCTGGCGGACGTGCCTGAGGGGCAGGGCGGCACGGTCGAGACCCTCACCTACGCCAAGGGCTCGGCCCTGGTCTGGACGCCGCGCGGCTACACCGGCAAGGGCGCCAAGAAGTACCCGGTGCTCTACCTCGACACCGCGGGCATCGCCGCCGGCGACTGGCTGGACCTCGGCCGCGCCAAGCAGATCCTCGACAACCTGTCGGCCCGTAAGGCCATCGAGCCGATGGTGGTCGTGATCGGCGAGAGCGGCAAGGAGCTGAGCAAGGCGGTCGCCGGCCGCTACCGCGTCCACCGCGGCCCCGCCCACCAGGCGATCGCCGGCGCGGGCGAGGGCGGCACGAACGCGCTGCGCGCAGCCCTCGGCCACCCCGCCGAGTACGCCTACGCCGGCTCGTTCTCGGGCCTGCTGACCGAGGCCGCCGGCAAGCCCAAGCCGCACCTCAAGCTGCTGCGCCTCTACACCGGCAACGTGACGGACCCGGCGTACAACGCGACCGTCCGGCTCACCAAGGCGCTCGACCGCGCCCGCGTCTCCTACGAGTTCGACGGGGTCAACCCCGACGCGGGGGCGAACTGGAACGCCTGGCAGGAGAACCTGATCGACTTCCTGCCGCGCCTGTTCCGCAACGTCCGCGATCACGGCCCGAGCGACGGGCACGGAAGGCTGAAGGGCGAGTTCGCCCCGCCGCCTCCGGGCACGACGCCGACGCCGTTCGTGACCGACGACGGCTTCGTCACGTTCGAGACCACCACCGAGTTCGCCGCCGCCAAGCAGGTCAAGGTGTGGGCGAACTGGGCGCCCGGCGGCAGCTGGCTGCGCATCCACCTGACCAAGGCGGGGGACCGGTGGCGGGGGACCGTCGGCCCGCTCGACCCGTGGTTCTACTACTACCGGTTGATGGTGGACGGCACCTCGATCAAGGACGCGTCGAACCCGACCAAGGTCACCACCGAGCCGACCTGGAGCACCTTCCTCGTCAACGGCGAGCAGGCCCGCCTGCTCACGGACGTTCCCGAGGGCCAGGGCGGCAAGGTGGAGAGCCTGACGTACCAGAGCACGGTCGCGAACCAGGAGCGGACCGCGCTGGTGTGGACCCCGCCGGGCTACGACCCTGACCGCGCGGAACCGTACCCCGTCTTCTTCCTCCAGCACGGCGGTGGCCAGAACTACACCGACTGGACCGAGATGGGGCGGGCCAAGCAGATCCTCGACCATCACTTCCTCGACGGGAAGATCGTGCCGATGGTCGTGGTGATGGGCAACGGCAACGTCTCCGACTTCAACCGCGAGCTGCTGGAGAACATCGCCCCGGCGGCCCAGGCTCGCTACAACATCTCTGACGACCCGTCGCAGCAGGCGCTGGCCGGGCTGTCGATGGGCGGCGGCCAGACGTTCGGCATGCTCAAGGCGCATCCCGGGCGGTTCGCGTACATCGCGGCGTTCTCGGCCGGCTTCGGCAGCGGCGCGGGCGTCGACGCCGAGGCGATCAACAGCGGCACCAAGCTGCTGCGCCTCTACATCGGCGACCAGACGGACTTCGTCTACCCGTCGCTCGCCTCCACCCTGGCCACCCTGGACGACCTCGGGATCCGCTACGAGTTCGACGGCGTCACCCCGGGACCGCACGGCTGGGACGTCTGGCAGAAGAACCTCATCGACCTGGCACCCCGCCTGTTCAAGCGCTGAGCCAGGCGGTTCTGCCCCGGCAGAGCCGTGTTAGCGCTCACATGAGGACCGGCGACGGGGCACGGAAGCCATCCGTGCCCCGTCCGCCGATCACTCGGCCCCACCGGTGGCGCACGAATCCCCGCGTGCGCCGCGATCGCAAGGAAAACACCACATGAAGAAGACACGGCTCTCCACCGCGGCGCTCCTGCTCGCCGCCGCGACCGCGCTCGCGGGCTGCGCTCCCGACCCGGGCGGCGGCGGTGGCACGGACGCGAACGCCACCAAGGCCGCCACGAACGGCGCCACCAACGACAACGGCAACAGCGCGAGCAACTGCACGAACACCATCCCCAAGAAGGACCTGCCGGTCGTCACGATGTGGGGCTGGTATCCGAACACGCAGCTCGTCGTCGACAACTTCAACAAGCAGAGCAGCGACGTCCAGGTCTGCTGGACCAACGTGGGCCAGGGCAGCGACGAGTACGAGAAGTTCCAGACGGCGATCGCGGCGGGCACCGGCGCACCCGACGTCATCATGATCGAGATGGACCGCATCCCGACCTTCCAGATCCAGAACGCGCTGGTCGACATCAAGCAGTACGGCTACGACTCCGTCAAGGCCGACTACGGCGACGGCGCGTGGAAGGACGTCTCGGTCGGTGACGCGATCTACGGCGTGCCGGTCGACGGCGGCCCGCTGGCGATGATCTATCGCAAGGACATCTTCGACAAGTACAAGATCAAGCCGCCGAAGACGTGGGCCGAGTACGAGGAGGCGGCCCAGAAGGTCAAGGACGCGGGCGGCCCGGCTTTCGGCGACTTCGCCGCCAACGTCTCGGCGCTCACCATGGCGCTGCAGATCCAGAAGGGCGCCAAGCCCTTCACCTACGACCCGGCGCAGAAAGAGACGATCGGCATCAAGCTGAACGACCAGGCCTCCAAGGACGTGCTGGAGTACTGGGGGCGGCTGGCCGGCAAGGGCCTGGTCGGCACGCAGGACCAGTTCACGCCCGAATACATCTCCGGCGTCATCAACGGCAAGTACGCCACCTACATCTCGGCCGCCTGGGCGCCCGGCTACCTCACCGGCGCCGGCGTCGGCAAGGGCGAGGACACCGGCAAGTTCGCGGTGGCGCCGCTGCCGCAGTGGGACCCCGCCAACCCGGTGCAGGTCAACTGGGGCGGGTCGGCGTTCTCGGTGACGACCCAGGCCAAGAACCCGGAGCTGGCGGCGAAGGTGGCCTATGGGCTCTACGCCGACAAGGAGTCGCTCACCGACGGCTGGACCAACCAGATCATCTTCCCGCTGAACCTCAAGGCGCTGAACGACCCGGCGTTCGAGGAGCTGAAGGTCGAGTTCTTCGACGGCCAGCAGGCGAACAAGGAGGTGTACGTCCCGGCGGCGAACGCCTACCAGGGCGTCACCTACAGCCCGTTCGGCCAGTACTACTTCGACGCCATGACGAAGCAGGTCAGCGCGCTCATCGACGGCTCCGTCACCGCCGCGCAGGCCGCCGACCGGCTGCAGGAGGACGTGGCCGGCTACGCCAAGGAACAAGGCTTCACCGTCCAGTGACGTGACGCGTCCGGCCGCCGCCAGTCGTGCGGCGGCCGGCCCGTATCCGACCCTCAGTCTTCCCCGGAGCCAGAAATGACCATCATGATGGAGAAGAGTGCGCCACGCACCCAGGACAGGAAATCGAGCAGTCGCGGCAAGGTGCGCCTTCGCGAGCATCTGATGGGGTGGCTCTTCGTCGGGCCGTTCGGGCTCGTCTTCCTGGCGCTGCTCATCGCGCCGCTGTGCTACGCCTTCTATCTCAGCCTGTGGCAGAAGCGGCTGATCGGCGGCACCAGCTTCGTCTTCCTCGACAATTACGTTAAGGCGTTCACCGACCCCAGTTTTCTGTCCGGCACCTGGTTCGTCATCCGCTTCTCGCTGGTCTCCATCCCGCTGCAGATCATCGTCGCGCTCGTGATGGCCCTGATCCTGGACTCGGTCACCTCGCGGTTCGCCCGCTTCTCGCGCCTGATGATCTTCCTGCCGTACGCGATCCCGACGGTCATCGGCGCGGTCATGTGGGGCTTCCTCTACAGCAAGAGCTTCGGCCCGCTGACCGACATCTTCAGCCTGTTCGGCACCACCGCGCCGGACTTCCTCAGCAGCAACCTGATCTTCTACGGCCTGGTCAACATCGTGACCTGGCAGTGGGCCGGCTACTACATGATCATCCTGTACGCCGCCCTCCAGGGCATCGACCCGGCCCTCTACGAGGCCGCCCGCATGGACGGCGCCGGCGGCCGGCAGATCGCGCTGCGCATCAAGATCCCGCTGATCGCCCCCGCGCTGCTGCTCATCCTCGTCTTCTCGCTCATCGGCACCCTGCAGTTCTTCAACGAGCCGCAGATCCTGCGCTCGCTCGCGGCCGGCACCATCGGCCCCGACTTCACCCCCAACATGTACGCCTACCAGCAGGCCTTCGGCCTGGCGAACTTCACCTACGGATCGGCGATCTCCTTCGCCCTCGGCGGGGTCATCTTCGCCGGCGTCTACGCCTTCCTGTTCTTCACCCGCAAGCGGAGGACCTTCCTGTGATGAGTGACCGCTCACCCGCCGGCACCCGTCGCCGGCCGAACCGCAACCTGCCCCTGCACCTCCTGCTCGCCTTCCTGGTCGTGTACTTCCTGGTGCCGTTCTGGTGGGTCGTCGTCAACAGCTCCAAGGACGCGGCCGGCCTGTTCTCCGGCGGCAACACCCTCTGGTTCTCGGGCAACGTCGACTACCTCGGCAACCTGCAGCAGCTGTTCACCTACGACAACGGCATCTACGCCAGGTGGATACTCAACTCCACCCTGTACGCCCTGGCCGGCGGCATCGGCGCGACCGTCCTGGCCGTCATGGCCGGCTACGGGTTCGCCAAGTACCGCTTCGCCGGCCGGCGCTTCAGCTTCTCGCTCGTCCTCGGCGCGCTGATGGTGCCGGCGACGGCGCTGGTGATCCCGACGTTCATGATGTTCTCCGAGTTCGGGCTGACCAACACGATCTGGGCGGTCATCCTGCCGTCGCTGCTCAACCCGTTCGGCGTCTACCTCATGCACGTCTACGCGCGCGACGCGGTGCCGAACGAGATCCTGGACGCGGCCCGCGCCGACGGGGCCGGCGAGATCCGCACGTTCATCAGGGTCGCGTTCCCGCTGATGCGGCCCGCCGTGGTCACCGTGCTGCTGCTGTCGGCCGTCGCCTCGTGGAACAACTACTTCCTGCCGCTCGCCATGCTGTCGGACAACCGGCTCTTCCCCGTCACCGTCGGGCTCGGGCTCTGGCAGGGCATCGCCTCGGCCAACAACGCGGGCACCACCTCGCTGTGGAGCCTCATCATCCTCGGCGCGCTCGTGTCGATCATCCCGCTCGTCATCTCGTTCTTCGTCCTGCAGCGCCACTGGCGCGGCGGCCTGTCCGTCGGCGGCCTGCGCTAGGAGCTCTCAGGACGCGGGGTGCGGATCGCCCAGGTAGGGGAACCGGTCGAGCGTGTCGGTGTGCGGGCTCAGGCCGGTGGGCGGCGCCTCGTTCTTCGTGAGGAACGCGACGCGGATGTCGATGACGTCCTCGGTGAACGTCCGGCCGTTGGGATAGGCGGCCGGCTTCGCCGGGTCGAAGTGCAGCACGTCCGGCAGCAGGCCGTGCTCGTCGATCGCGGCGATCGCCTCCTCGCGCGAGTAGCCGCCGGTGTGGCCGAGCAGGTGCACGAACGGGTCGGTCCACCGCTCCCGGTCGCCGGCCGGCTCGCTCGCGTTGTACTCCTCCTTGGTGTCGTCGGTGTTGAAGAAGCTGCTCATCGACGGGTGCCCGGCCCGGTCCACGTGCACGAGCCGGCCGTCGCGGCGGACGCTGCACCGGCCCCAGAGGTGCAGCTCGGGCCGGGGCGCCAGCGCGTCGGTGGGCAGCTCGACGGCCATGGAGAAGACGTTCGCGGTGACGTTGGAGTCGACGCCCGTCCACGGTGACGTCCCGCTCAGGTGCGGCGCGGTGAAGTTGCGCTTGCCGCTGGTGTCGAACAGGTTCTTGATGCCGTCGAAGTCGAAGAAGAAGGCGTCGCTGCGGCTGCCGGCCGCGATGATGTGATGCCCGGCCGTCACCACGTTCGCCTCGGGGCCGAACGAGACGCCGGCGTCCTGCACGATCTCGGTGCCGCCCGGCTCAGGGTCGCGGGCCTGCTCGCCGGTCGCCAGGTACACGCTGTAGGTCTGGGAGCCGTCCGGTCCCGGCTCGCCGAACACCCAGCTGAACGCGATGTCGGTCAGATAGTCGCCGTCGTTGTCGATGTTCAGGCGGTAGACGGCGTCCGGGTGCAGGGCGTCGGCGTTGGGGTTGGCGTTGAGGATGAGCACCGTCCTGCCCGGGTCGCCCGGCGCCTGGAAGGCGTACAGGTCGCACAGGTCGAGGCGCTGGTCGCCGAGTGGCGGCCCGAGGCTGAGGCCGGTGAAGTGGTTGGACATGACTGATCCTCCCAGCGGCTGCCGGTTCGTTGCGAGACCTTCCTTGTCACGCTAGGTGAGAGGTGGCAAACGGCGGCGAAAGCCGCAGTTGTCCGCTTGCCGGGTCTTGAGGAGTGATGTTGCCGCGTGGCAAAGTGGCCTTTGCCACGCGGCAAAGAGCGTTTTGCGAGGAGGTGGGCGGTCGTGGTCACCCAGCGGGACGTGGCGCAGCTGGCGGGGGTCTCCGTGCGTACCGTGTCCAACGTCGTCAACAACTTCCCGCACGTCTCGCCGCACACCCGGGCCCAGGTGCAGCGCGTGCTGGACGAGCTCGACTACCGTCCCAACGTCGCCGCCCGCAGCCTCAACCTGGGCCGGTCCCGGCTGCTCGCCCTCGTGCTGCCGCTCGACGTGCCGTACTTCACCGAGCTGGCCGGCCACGTGGTCGACCAGGCAGAAGAGCGCGGCTACACGGTGCTCATCGACGGCACTGAGGGCATGGCCGAGCGCGAACGGCAGATCCTCATGCGGCGCGACCGGTCGGCGCTGTTCGACGGGTTCATCTTCAGCCCCATCGGCCTGACCGGGAACGAGCTGCGCCGCTGGGCCGGCGACTGCCCTGCCGTGCTGCTGGGAGAGCTGCGGCTGCCGGACGTCGACCACGTCGGCATCGACGACACCGCCGCGGCCCGCGCGGTCACCTCCCACCTCGCCTCCCTGGGCCGCACCCGGGTCGCCGTCATCGGCGTGCCGCACCCGCCGCCGCCCGACGCCCTCGACGCGCCGGCCGGGCGGGAGACCTCGGTGCATCGCGCGGCCGGGTACGAGCAGGGGCTCGCCGACGCGGGGCTGCCCTACCGGCCCGAGCTGGCCGTACGGGTCCGGCACTACCAGCGCGAGGACGGCCGGCGCGCGATGGAAGACCTGCTCGCCCTGCCGGAGCCGCCGGACGCCGTCTTCTGCGCCAACGACCTGCTCGCCATCGGCGCCGTGCACGCCGTGCTCGCCGCCGGGCTGCGCGTCCCCGAGGACGTCGCCGTCGCCGGCTTCGACGGCATCGAGGAGGGCCGGTACGCCAACCCTGCCCTGACCACCGTCGAACCCGACAAGCGGCGCATCGCCGAGCTGGCCGTGACCCGGCTGCTGGAGCGGGTCGAGGGCGGCGCGGGCGAGCCCGTGCACCTGGAGGCGCCCTGGCGGCTGGCGGTCGACGCCAGCACCGCGGGCCGCCGAATCGCATGACGTCGATCACCCTCCACGAGAAAGTGAGCATCGTGCCCGACAGCCCCGAAGTGCCCCGCCCGGAGTACCCGCGCCCGCAGTTCGTCCGTACCGAGTGGCAGTGCCTGAACGGAACCTGGCAGTTCGAGCGGGACGCCGGCGACTCAGGACTGGAGCGCGGGCTGCTGGAACGGGACCTGTCCGGCGAGATCGTCGTGCCGTTCTGCCCCGAGGCGCCGCTGTCCGGCATCGGCGACCCCGACTTCCACCCGGCCGTGTGGTACCGCCGCACCGTGCGGGTGCCGGAGGAGTGGGCGGGCCGGCGGGTGCTGCTGCACTTCCAGGCCGTGGACCACGACGCCACCGTGTGGGTGGACGGCGTCGAGGCGGGCCGGCACCGGGGCGGGTTCACGCCGTTCAGCTGCGACCTGGCCGCCGCGGCCGATCCCGGGCACACGTACACGGTGGTCGTCAGGGCCAGGGACCCGCGCACCGGTCCGCAGGCACGCGGCAAGCAGGTCCGCACGTACGAGGGGCACGGCCCGTGGTACGGCCGCACCACCGGCATCTGGCAGACGGTGTGGTGCGAGCCGGTGCCCGGCGTCCACCTCGGCCGGCCGCGCATCACCCCGAACGTCGCCGCGTCCGCGTTCCGCGTCACCGTCCCCGTCTCGGCGAACCGGCCGGGACACCAGGTCCGGGTCACCGTCTCCGACGCGGCGGGCGAGGTCGTCCAGTCGCGGGTCCGCGCCGACCTCGACCTCGCCGCCGAGCTGTGGCTGCCGCTGCCCGCCGACCGGGTACGCCTGTGGTCCCCCGACGACCCTCACCTGTACGACCTGCGCATCGACCTGCTCGACGCCTCAGGCGCGGTCGCCGACACCGCCGCCGGCTACGCCGGGCTGCGCTCGGTCTCCATCGACGGGCACGCCATCCTGATCAACGGCGTCTCCGTCTTCCAGCGGCTCGTGCTCGACCAGGGCTACTACCCCGACGGCCTGATGACCGCCCCCTCCGACGAGGCCCTGCGCCGCGACATCGAGCTGGGCATGGCCGCCGGCTTCAACGGCGCCCGGCTGCACCAGAAGGTGTTCGAGGAGCGCTATCTCTACCACGCCGACCGGATGGGCTACCTCGTCTGGGGCGAGTTCGGCGACTGGGGCGCCGACGTCGGCGGGCCGCCCGGGGACAACCAGCAGCCGACCGCGTCGTTCGTCACCCAGTGGCTGGAGGCCGTCGAGCGCGACTACTCCCACCCGTCCATCGTCGGCTGGTGCCCGCTCAACGAGACCGCGCAGCGCCGGCACGACCGCATCACCGTGCTGGACGACGTCACCCAGGCCATGTACCTCGCCACCAAGGCGGCCGACGCCACCCGTCCCGTCCTCGACGCCTCCGGCTACTCCCACCGCGTGCCCGGCGCCGACGTCTACGACTCGCACTGCTACGAGCAGGATCCCGAGCTGTTCGGCAAGATGATGGACGGGCTCGCCGAGGGCCGCCCGTACGTCAACGCAGACGCCGACGGGACGCCGTGGTCGGTGCCGTACCAGGGGCAGCCGTACTTCTGCAGCGAGTTCGGCGGCATCTGGTGGAACCCCGACGTACGGCAGGGCGAGTCGTCCTGGGGGTACGGCGAGCGTCCCGCCACCGAGGAGGAGCTGCAGCGGCGCTTCGCCGGGCTGGCCGGGGTGCTGCTGGACGACCCCCGCATGTTCGGCTACTGCTACACGCAGCTCACCGACGTCTTCCAGGAGCAGAACGGCATCTACCGCTTCGACCGCACCTCGAAGCTCGACGTCGCCCGCATCCGCGCCGCCCAGCAGCGCCCGGCCGCGATCGAACAAGCCGAACGCCCGGCGGCCGGCTGACCTCCGGGCCGGGGGACCCATCCGCCCGCCGAGCCCGCCGCGGCGATCGCGACCCCCACCCGCACACCGATCCCCGAGGCGAACCCATGGCGGTGATCGTGCATGGGAGCTTGGTTCTGGGAAGAGACTGGTGGTGGAACCAAGGTCCGGTCAGGAGAACGCCATGACCAAGCCCGCGAAGCCGCGCGGCCCCCGCGCCGGGGACCCTCGTCCCGGCGCGGGGAAACCCCGCCCAGAAGAGCGTTCTGGGGAGCCGCGGCGCGTCCAGGTGCTGCTCTCGCCCGCCAACGTGTGGCGGGTCGGGTTCGCCGTCGTCGCGGTCGTCGTCGTGGTGTACCTGATCCGCTTCATCCTCATCGACGCCGGATCGCTGGTCGTCGTGGTGGTGATGGCCTGGTTCCTGTCGCTGGCGATGGAGCCCGCCGTCGGCCGCCTGTCGCGGCACATGCGGCGCGGCGCCGCGGCCGTCCTGGTGATGATCGGCATCGCGGTGTTCGCCGGGCTGTTCCTCTACCTGTTCGGGAACCTGTTCGTCGAGCAGGCCGCGCTGCTCGTGCGCGCGCTGCCGGAGGTGGTGACCGGCGCGATCGACTGGGTCAACGGCAGATTCGGTACGCGCTACGACATCTCCAACATCCTCAGCTCCATCAACCTCACCCCGCAGCAGGCCGCCACCTACGCCCAGGACCTGGTCGGCGGCGTGCTGGGCCTGCTCGGCACGATCACTGCCGCGGTGTTCAACACCTTCGCCCTGCTGCTGCTCACCTTCTACTTCTCCGCCGACGGCCCCCGGCTGCGGCGCTGGCTCGCCCAGCTCCTGCCGGGCCGCATCCAGCAGGTCTTCCTGACCGTGTGGGACGTGTCGCTGGTCAAGACCGGTGGCTACGTCTCCGCCCGGCTCATCCTCGCCACCATCAACGCCAGCACCTCGGCCCTGGTGTTCTCGCTGATCGGCATGCCGTCGTGGCTGGCGCTCGGCGTGTGGACGGGCGTGGTGGCGCAGTTCGTCCCGACGATCGGCACGTACATCGCGATCGCCCTGCCCACGGTGGTCGGCCTGGTCTCGCCGAGCCCCTGGATCGGGGTGGCGGCGCTGGCCTGGGGGATCCTGTACCAGCAGGTGGAGAACCTGACGCTGGAGCCGCGTATCAGCGGCCGGTCGGTGAACATGCATCCCGGGGTCGCGTTCGCCGGGGTGCTGCTGGGGGCGCAGCTGTTCGGGGCGGTGGGCGCGCTGCTGGCGGTGCCGGTGCTGGCCATGCTGCTGTCGCTGGTCGACACGTTCGTCTCGCGCAAGGAGATGATGCCGGTCTTGCCCGAGGTGCCGGAGGCGTACCTGGACGAGGACGAGGGCCCCGCCGACCCCCCGCCACCCGGCTCGCAGCCGGAAGCTGGCACGGAAGCGGGCACGGGAGCGGGCACGGGAGCGGGCACGGCGGGCGCGAAGGACGACCGGCCCGCCGTCGGCTCCGCGCCGCCCCGCCCGCCGGGCGGCACCACATGAGCGTCGGGTGAGCTTCGCCCCGGCCGCGCGGCGCTAGGCGAGGTTCGCCTCCCCGCCCACCGGGGAGCGGGCCTCCAGCTCGGCGGCCTCGCCGGCGGCCTGGGAGCGCTGCTTGAGCTCGGCCTCGTACACGTGCCGCCGCCCGCCCGTCAGCCGGTCCCGCACCTCCTTCTCGACCGCGCGGAACGTCGCGTAGTAGTCGTCGTCGTACGCCTCCACGATCTGGAACGTCCAGCGCCCGGGCAGCACGTCGCGGCCGACCAGCTCGGCCGCGAGGAGCCTGGCCAGCTCGTCCTGCCCGGCCTCGCGCAGCAGCCCCACGGCCTCGTGCAGGGTCGCGTGGGCGGAGCCGGTGAGCTGGTGGAAGGAGTAGAGGTGCCCCCGTGCGCGCTCGACCGTCTCCAGCGCCTCCGACACCAGACCGGCGGCGCGTACCGCCTGGTCGTCCGCGTCGTCCGGCCGGCGGTGGTTCTGATCGGGTGTGTATGCCATGCACTCAGCGTTACCCGCTGGCGCGCGGAGGATGCGCGGGGCCGCTGCCGTGCGCCGGCCGGGGACCGCTCCCGGGGGAGCCGGCCGATCGCGAGGACGAAGCGCCGGACGTCAGCCGCCGCCCAGATGCCGCACGATGACGTCCACGCACGCACCCAGCGCGTCCGCGCCGTCCGCCTCGTTCCAGGTCATCAGGAACGTGTTCGGCGCCTGCGCGTCGAGCAGCTGGTACGGCGTCATCCGGGTGTGCGGGCCCCGGTGGACGGCGAGCACCACGGCGACGCGCTGCTCGTTGCCGCGGAGCTCGCGTTCGGCCTCGCCCAGGATGTGCCCCTCGGTCGTCGAGGGGTCCGGCCACACCGCGACGCCGATGCGCAGCAGCGCGACCTCCACCACGCACGCGAGCCCGCCACCCGTGCGCTGGACGAGGTAGCCGAAGCGCCGGGCTCCCCTCTCCAGGTCGCCGGTGACGGTCGCGGAGAACTCGTCCACGACCGGCCTGCGCAGCTCTGGGGCCTCGGCAGGCTGATCGCCGGGCAGCGGCAGGACCTGCAGCGGGACGCCGATCGCCGCCCCGAGCGCCGCGAGACCCCGCTCATAGTCGGTCAGGTCGATCTGCTGGAAGACCGACAGCAGCGGCGGCACCGCCACCGGGCTCAGCACGACGGGCAGCACCCTGATCTTGCCCTGTGCGGCCCGGTCCACGGCCGCGGCGACCTCCAGCTTCACCCACTCCTTCGTCAGCGACGCCGGCGAGAGCAGCGCCAGGAAGCAGTCGCTGCCCTCCAGCCCGGCATCGATGGCGGCGGCGAAGGGCGTACCGGGGGCGATGCTGTCCGGCGCCATCCACACGGTGACCCCGGCCGCGCGGAGGTCGGCGGCCAGCCTGCGGGCGCGTTCGAGGTCGGGGCCGGCCGCGTAGCTGACGAAGACACGTGTCACCTCCTCATTGGAGCGTGCCGGGCAGGGAGCGGCAAGCCGTTCAGGAGGGGAGGTCGTAGGTGACGCCGGTGAGGCGTTCCGACAGGTCCCACAGGCGGGCGGCCGTGGCGGTGTCGTACAGGGCGCGCTCGCGGGTGCGGCGGGTGGGTTCGCCGCGGATCTGCAGGGGGCCGTCGGGCACGATGTACGAGCCGCCGGGCAGGTCGGGGACGGTGGCCGCGTACAGGGAGGTCTTGGCCCCGTCGGGAGCCGGGCGGAAGGCGGCGCGCTCGGCCAGGCGGATGGCGGCCAGGTAGAGCCGGTTGCGTGCGCTGTTGGCGCCGCCGGTCAGCACGTTCGTCCTGGTGAAGCCGGGCTCGACGGCCATGCTGCGCATCTGCAGCCCGGCGGCCTCGGCCCGGCGCTGGAGCTCCATGGCGAAGTAGAGGACCGCTCGCTTGGTGCGCCCGTAGTGGAAGGCCGAGTGGTAGGAGCGTTCCGCGTTGAGGTTGCCCAGGTCGAAGCGGGCGAACCGGTGCGCCATGCTGCCGACGGAGACCACCCGGGCGGCGGGCGCGGCGAGCAGGTGCGGCAGGAGCAGCCCGGTCAGCGCGAACGGACCCAGATGGTTGACGCCGAACTGCGACTCGAACCCGTCGGCGGTCCGCGCGTACGGCACCATCGCGATCCCCGCGTTGTTGACCAGCAGGTCGAGCCGGTCGTGATCCCACGAGGCGGCGAAGGCACGTACGGACTCCAGGCTCGCCAGGTCGAGCGGGCGCAACTCAAGCCGCGCATCGGGCACCTCGTCCCGCATCCGCCCGAGCGCGGTCGTGCCGCGCGCGGAGTCGCGGCAGGCCAGCACGACGTGCGCGCCACGGCGGCTCAGCTCGCGGGCGGTGACGTACCCGATGCCACTGTTGGCGCCGGTCACGACCACGATGCGGTCAGATTGGTCGGAAATATCGGTCAAGCTCCAAGGGCGGGGGATGCCCATGCTCGTCACCTCGCGGGGGATGCCGGTACGTACGAGAGAGCATGCCCGATCTCCGATCTTGTAGTGACCCGCGAACGTCCAGCGACCACACGATGTCGCGCCGCCGTACCGGCCGATCAGCGATCCGTCCCGTCGCGGGGCCCGGATACAGCGCTCACGGCCTGCACCCGGGCTGGGATCGTTGCGGCGGGGGGTGTCAGTACTTCTTGATCTGGTAGGAGTGGCCGGTCGCGTTGCGGTTGCCGGAGCAGGTGGCGATGGACTGTCCCGAGATGCCCGAGGAGACGACGACCCACTTGCCGTACGTGGTGCCGGTGGGACACTTGGCCACCGCCCGCACGTATCCGGAGCCACTGTTGCAGCTGGCCCAGGTCTTGTACTTCTGGTAGTAGATGCCGCTGTGGCAGTCGCTCGGCACAGGCTCGGCATGAGCGGTGCCCTGGGCCAACGGGATGACTGCGGTGATGGCCGCGGCCGTCACCACCGCCATGATCATTTTACGCATGGCGGAATGGTACTGGAAGCGCGTGTTCTGTCCGCGCCATTTGACCGGTCTCGCCCTTCGTCATGAAGGTCCGCGTGTCAGGGCCGGGCGCCCGGCCCTGACACGAAGTCCGCCGCCCGTCACGGGAGGATCGGGGTCCACTCCTTCAGCAGCGCGATGTCGTACGCGTCCACCGCCGTGTACGGGTCATCGTCCAAGATCTGCCGGAGTTCCGCCTCGTCCGCGACCTCATAGACGTGCATCGCACCCTTGTCGTCGGCCCACGGCCCCGCAGTGATCAACCGGCCCTGGTCGAACAGCGCCTGCAGATGCTCACGATGCGCCGGGCGCGCCCTCAAACGGTCATCCTCGTTCTTGAACTCCATGTACAGCACAAATCTCGCCATGGCCGTCAGATTAGTACGGAACGATCTTCGGGGCGGAGGCGGCGGCGCAGGGTTTCTACCCGTTCACCAGGTTTTGCCCGCCTGCTCCCGGACCGTGTGGTTGATCCGGTTGAAGAAGTTGGTCAGGGCGATGTGCAAGATGATCGACGACAGCTGGTCCTCGTCGAAGTGCGCGGCGGCGGCGTCCCAGATCTCGTCGGTCACGCCGGGCGCGCCGTCCTGGATGCGGGTCGCCGCCTCGGCGAGCGCCAGCGCCGCCCGCTCGGCGTCGGTGAAGAACGGCGTCTCGCGCCAGGCCACCACGCTGTGCAGACGCTCGTCGGTCTCCCCGCTCTTCTTCGCCGACGCGACCCCGGCGTACACGCAGGGGCTGCAGCCGTTGATCTGGCTGGCCCGCAGGTGCACCAGCTCCAGCACCCGCGCATCGGCGCCGCCCGCGTGGACGGCCTTGTAGAGGTGCTGGACGGCGGTGGTCACGTCCTGGTTCGGTGTCCGGTTCATGCGTGCTTGCATGGCTCTTGCTCCTTCATCGGTTACCTGTGCCCTTCCGGGCTCGTCATCCCCATGACGGAGCGAAACCGAGGAAGGTAACGACATGCCCCACATCAGCCCGGCGCTGGCCGAGACGTTCGAGGCGCAGCGCGACCGGTTGCACGCGGTCGCGTACCGCATGCTGGGCTCGCACGCCGACGCCGAGGACGTCGTCCAGGAGGCGTGGCTGCGGCTCTCCCGCCAGGACGCGGCGGCCATCCACAACCTCGCCGGCTGGCTGACCACCGTGGTGGGGCGCATCAGCCTGGACGTCCTGCGCTCGCGCCAGTCCCACCCCGAGACCTTCCTCGACGGCCCGGCGCCCGTGGTGGTGGACGACGGCGCCGTACCGGAGGACGATGTGGCGCTCGCCGACTCGGTGGGGCTCGCCCTTCTCGTCGTGCTGGCCTCGCTCACGCCGGGCGAACGGCTGGCGTTCGTGCTGCACGACCTGTTCGCGGTGCCGTTCGACGAGATCGGGCACATCCTCGGCAAGTCCGCCGCCGCCGCCAAGATGCTCGCCAGCCGCGCCCGCAGGAAGGTGCAGTCGTCCGAGCGGCCCGCTGCCACGGGACGTGAGCAGCGCGTGGTGGTCGACGCCTTCCTGGCGGCGGCGCGCGACGGCGATTTCGAGGGCCTGCTCCGCGTCCTCGACCCCGACGTGAAGCTGACGGCGGGCACCCCCGGCGGCCCGGTCGTCGTCCTCGGCGCCACCGCCGTGGCCAACGGCGCCCGCCTCCGCCTGGCCGCCGGCGTCGGCCCGAGCCGGGCGGTGCTCGTCAACGGCCTGCCCGGCGTGGTGGCCTGGCATGAGGACGGCACCCCGCTGTCGCTGTTGGCCTTCTCCGTCACCGACGGCCGCATCACCGCCATCTCCGTCGAAATCGACCCGGAGAAACTCGCCCGCATCGACCTGCCCGCATCGGCCTGACGAGCTGGAGACCCGGGGGCCGGAGAGCTGGCCCCCGGGCATGCGTCATGGGGTGGTGAAGAGCGACATCCCCACGGGCGCGCTTCTGGACCCCATGTACACCTGAGGGTTGCCGAATCTGTCGGTGGTGACCTGGAACTGGACCGAGAAGCTGTAGGACCGGGAGCACGGCCAGCCGACTCTCGGCGTGCACGTGCTGGCGTAGATGTGCCCCGTGTAATAGCGGTAATAGCTGCCGGTGGAGTCGGTGGTGATGCTCGTGCTGTCGAGGAAGAAGCCGAGGTTCTTGCCCGTGCTGTTCACGGTGGCCTTGCTGACCGTGGCGGACCAGGAAGAGGGTGACTGGTCGCTGCAGGCGTAGAAGTGGAAGTCCACCTGTCCGTAGCGGAGCTTGCTGCTTCCGGAGCCGGGATAAACGGAGAAGGTCGGCGACGTGCACGCCATGGCGCCGGCGGCGCCCGAGGCGGCGGAGGCGGCGGAGGCGGTCGCGGGGGCGAGGGCACTCGCGAGAAGCGAGAACGCCGCCACCGCGGTCGAGAATCGCGCGACACGTCGGGCCGGCCGCGCGTGGGCGATCCGGAGAGCGGGAAACGGGAAACGCATGAGGCTCCTCACGGGAGAACCGAAGTGGCGCGGCAATCCGGCTCGCAGACCATTTCGCTGCTCTTCCGGCCGGTGCCGCCGCTGGACGAGGACACCGTAGATTTCCGTTTTCGCGGCTCACAAGAAAAGGCGTGGCCGTGGGACGACGAGACGAGGAACAGGCTGCTGACCTGCTGGGACGCGAGATCCATGGGACGTGCCTGGGACGGCGAGGGCATTGCGCCGGCGGATTCACCGAGTCGCGGCGGGCCTCATCCGCACGTCGGCAGATTCGGGTGATCCTGGGTGCGCACCGCCGGCAACCACGCCTGCCCGCCGGGCACGTCGTCCAGCAGCACGCGGAACCAGCGGGTCGTGCCCACGCCCATCTCGTCCTCGACGCGGTCGCCGTCGTAGAGGATGCAGTCGGTGCGCAGGACGTCGCCGTGCCACACGCGATGATCGACGACGTTGCCGGCGGCGTACTCGCGTCGTGGATCGCGGGCCAGGCCCATGCTGCAGGCGGGCACCCGCTCGGCCTTGCTCTTGCAATCGCCCTCCACATTGTGGACCCGGACGACGGCGGTGGGAACGGTGCCGGGCCGGCTCTCCACGATGGAGGGCGGCTCCTGGCCTGCATCCGCCCTCATCAGGGCGAAGGCCGACACCCCGGCGACGGCGGCGACGATCGTGGCCACGACGGCCACCTTGACGCGGCGACGCGACCGGGGCGCCTCGGTTGTCTCTTCCGCGTCCTCGTGGATCTCCGGGCCGGGCCTGCCGGCGTCGGCCAGCGCCCACAGGCGGTGCAGCTCGCGCAGTTCCTCGCCCGTGGCTCCGCACGCCCTGGCGAACGCGTGCACCGGCCCGTACGACGCCGGCACCTTGGTGCCGGAACAGTAGCGGTGCAGGCTGGAGCGGCTGACCCCGCTCTGCCTGGACAACTGCTCGAAACTCGCGCCGGAGCGCTCCTTGAGCATCCGTAACCGGGCAGCCAGCACCTGTCCGTCGTCCGTCCCCGTCATGACGCCGATTCGCCCTCCAGCCATGAGCCGCCCGGTTTGCCCGATCACGATGGACAGAGCGGTCATAGCATGCCATCCACCGGACGAGATGGTCCTGGAAATCGGGGTGTCGTTCTCGGTCGAGGCGGACGCGGCAGGGAGCTGGGCGAGGCGGCAGGTACACCGACCTGCTCCGGCTCGGCGCGCAGGGATGGGCCTCCGACGCGTGTGCCGTCATCGGCCGCGACTTCGGCGAGGAGGGGCGGCGCGGCCTGCCGGGCACCGCCTGTCCGGACGCCCGATCAGCGGGAGCCCAAGGTGGCTCGCAACGCCTCCTCGACGGACGTCGCCGGATGCCCGATCGCGCTCTCCAGCGCCGGGCCGGTCACGTCGAACTCGCCCTTGCGGGACGCCGTGAACAGGGTCAGCATGAACTCCGCCACGGGCCGGGGCAGCCCGCTCGCCGCCATCCACTCCTCGTCGTCCACGACGACGCGCTCGATGCGCCGGCCGGTGATGCGGGTGACGATGGCGGCGACGTCGGCGAAGTCCAGTGTGCGCGGGGCGGTCAGCGGCGGGGTGATGCCGTCGAACGCGCCCTCCTCGGCCAGGGCGAGGGCGGCGGCCTCGGCAAGGTCGTCGTGGGCGGTCCACGACACCGGGCCGTCCTGCGGCACGGCGAGCGTGCCGGTCTCGAGCGCCGTTCCGATGTAGGGGTCGAGGGTGGCGGCGTAGAAGCCGTTGCGCAGGGCGGTGAAGGGGACGTCCTGCCGCTTGAGGTGCTCCTCGGTGGCCGCGTGCACCCTCTGCGGAGGGAAGAGCGAGCCGGGGGAGGCGGCCTGGTGGCTGGTGTAGAGGATGCGCCGCACGCCCGCGGCGCGGGCGGCGTCGACGGCGGCGAGGTTGGCGGCCGTGGCGGCGTCGCCGCGGATGGCGGCGGAGATCACCAGGACGCGCTCGGCGCCCTCGAAGGCGTGCTCAAGGGTGGCGGGGTCGGTGAAGTCGCCCGCCCGGACGCGTACGCCCCGCGCGGCCAGGCCGGCGGCCTTGCGCACGTCCCGCACGCTCACCCCGACCCTGTCCGCGGGTACGCGCTCCAGCAGGCGGTTGACGATCTTCGACCCGAGGCGGCCGGTGGCTCCCGTGACGATCAGCATGGAGGGACTCCCATTCTGGCTGTTTCCAGTGGAACAGAAATAACGTTAACACTGATATTTCCATTGGCAACAACAGCGGTACGGATATCATCGCTCGCATGGCGCAGACCCAGCAGCGGCGAGACCTCACCCGCGACCGCATCGTGACGACGGCGGCCGGCCTGCTGCGCGACCACGGGCCGGGAGCGGTGACCACCCGCCGCGTCGCGCAGGAGGCCGGGCTGCAACCGCCCGCCCTCTACCGCTTCTTCCCCGACAAGGAAGCGTTGCTGGACGCCGCCGCCGAGCACGTCTTCGCCGAGCACGTGGCGGGCAAGCAGGCCGCCGCGCCCACCGGTGACCCGGTGGCCGACCTGCGCGCCGGATGGGACACCCAGATCGGCTTCGGCCTGTCCAACCCCCACGTCTTCAAGCTGCTGCTCAGCCGCCCGCGCGACACCCCGGCCCAGGCGGAGGGCCTGCGGGTGCTGGCCGAGCGGGTGCACGCGATCGCCGCCGCCGGCCGCCTCAAGGTGAGCGAGGAACGCGCCGTCAACCTCATCCACGCGGCCGGCGTCGGCACCGTGCACACGTTGCTGAGCCTGCCCCCCGAGCAGAGCGACCTCCGGTTGTCCGACGCCGCCTTCGGCGCCGTCGCCGCCGCCATCCTCACCGACGAACCCGCCCCCGCCGACGACCCCGCCGGCGTGGTGGCCACCTTCCGCACCCTGCTCCCGACCCTGTCCACGCTCACCGAGGCCGAGGCCGCCCTGCTCGAGGAGTGGCTGCGCCGCTGACCTGCCCCCGGCTCTTCCGGCGAGGTCAGCGAGGAGCGGCGGCCGGTTCGAGGACCCAGCGGGCGAAGTCCGCGGGGGAGGTGTTGCTGCCGCAGATGACGGTGGTGACGCGGCGGCCGGCGAAGCGGGCCGGGTGGTCGAGGAGGGCGGCGACGCCGAGGGCGGCCGAGGGTTCGGCGACGAGGCCGGCGTGCTCGTACAGGGCTCGCATGCCCGCCTTGATCGCGTCCTCGCTCACGAGCAGCACGTCGTCCATGACCACGAGCAGGTCGTCCAGCACTTCGGGGATCGGGCAGCGGCCGGCGACGCCGTCGGCGATCGTGTCGATGCGGTCGGTCCCGACGACCGTCCCGCGCCGCCACGACAGGGACATCGCGGGCGCGCCGGACGGCTGGACGCCGATCACCTCGGCGCCGGGGGCGAGGGCGTGCACGGTGTAGCCCACGCCGCTGGCCAGCGCGCCGCCGCCGAGCGCCACGAGGACGACGTCGAGGTCAGGGACGTCGCGGACGAGTTCGAGGCCGATCGTGGCGGCGCCCTCGCAGGTGGCGAGGTCGAGGCTGTCCTCGACCCAGTAGGCGTCCCCGGTCCCGGCGAGTTCGCGGGCGAGCAGCCTGGCGTCCTCGATGTCCTGGCCGGTGAGCCGCAGATCGGCGCCGAGCGCCGTGATCTGGGCGAGTTTGAGCGGGTTGGCGGTGGTGGCGGCGACGACGGTGACGTCCAGGCCGCGGCGGGCGGCGCTGTAGGCGAGGGCCTGGCCGAGGTTACCGGCGCTCGCGCACACCATCCGGGACGCCCCCGCCCTGGCCGCCGCCGCGGCGACCGTCTCGGTGCCGCGGCCCTTGAAGCTGCGTACCGGGTTGAGCGTCTCCACCTTCAGCGTCATCGAGCAGCCCAGCGCCCGGCCGAGCGACGGGCAGGGCATGGCCGGCGTGTCCAGGAACACCGGGTCGATCTCGCTCACCGCGTGGCGGACGCGGTCGAGCCGGAGCCGGACGTGATCGAGACCGCTCATGGTGACGGAGTCTGTCATACGTGACGGCGGATCACGCGTTATGTGATGGAACGATGACAACGCGGCCCGGCCGGTGATCCGTCTGTTTGCCTGAGGGTCATGGATCTCACTTCTCACCCCCTCGCACGTCTGGCCCTCGCCGTGGTCGCCGGCGCCGCACTCGGGGGCTGCGGCGCCTCCTCCGCCGACGATCGGGCCGGGAGCACCGCCACCTCCCAGACCGGCGTACGGGTGCTCTGGATGGGCGACTCCATCGCGGGCGCGCAGGCTCCCGCCGTGCGGGCGGCGCTGGAGGCCGCCGGTGTGACGGTCGAGAACGCCACGTCCGACGGCGGCGGCAACCTCGTCGCCGGTGACCATCCGGTCACCACCAAGGCGGCCCGCGACACCTGGAAGGCGCTCAAGGAGCACATCTCGTCGTTCCGGCCGACCGTGATCGCGTACCAGATCACGACGTACGACTGGGGCACCGCCCGCGAGCAGCTGACCGCCTACCGGAAGCTCGCCAAGACGGCCGGGGACGCGGGGGCCCGGCTGGTACTGGTGTCGGCGCCGCCGTTCAAGATCGACGAGTTCTTCCAGCCGCACGCCGCGTCCATCAAGAGCGCGCCCAGGATGGCCGCCAAGGCCGCCGACGGGACCAACGCCCGCTTCCTGGACGCGTCCGAGCTGTGGGGCGCCGACCACGCCGCCGCCAAGGCCCAGCGCTCCAAGGACGGCATCCACTCCTGCCAGCAGGGCTCGGCCGCGTTCGCCACCTGGTTCGCCAAGCAGCTCGGCGAGCTGGCCGGCTTCACCCCGGCCGCACCCGCCGAGTGGGCCACCGGGGCGTGGACCGGCGACGACCGGTTCACCAAGCTCGGCTGCAGCTGATGCCCGACGCGGCACGTGATGGCCAGCCCGCCTTTGAAGGCGCGCCCGCCTTTGAAGGCGCGCCCGCATGTCAAGGCGCGCTCGCATCTCATGGCGCGCCCGCTTTCGAAGGCGCGCCCGCCCCCGGCCGCCGGCACACCGCCGCAGACACCTCCCATCCCGCACACATCGCGCGCCGGGCGCACGTCGGTGCGTTGGATGGATTGCGGGGGTTCGCGGTGGTGGCCGTGCTGCTGTTTCACGCCGGGCATCTGGGTGGCGGCTTTCTCGGTGTGGATCTGTTCTTCGTGCTGTCCGGATTCCTCATCACCGGGCTGCTGCTGCAGGAGGCGGGGCGGCCCCGGCTGGGGGCGTTCTGGGAGCGGCGGGCTCGCCGGCTGCTGCCCGCGCTGGGTGTTCTGGTGGTGGTCGTTCCGCTGCTCACCTGGGCGGTGGGACGCCTCGACCTGCTCAGGGCGGTGCAGCAGGACACGCCGTGGGTGCTGGCGCAGGCGGTCAACTGGCACTACATCGGCGAGCAGATCGGGTACTGGAACGCCTCGGACACCCGGCCGTTCGCGCACCTCTGGAGCATCGCCGTCGAGTGGCAGTTCTACCTGGTCTGGCCGCTGGTCGTGGTGCCGGCGGGGAAGGGGCGGTGGCGGGTCGCGGTGGTCGCGCTCGCCGGTGCGCTCGGGTCGCTCCTGCTCATGGTCACGTTCGGGGCGGCCGTGGACACCACGCGTGCGTACGAGGGCACCGACACCCGGGCCTTCGCCCTCCTGCTGGGCGCGGCCGCCGCGACCGCGCCCGTCCGGGAGGCCGTGGCCCGGCTGCCGCGCAGGGCGGTGGACCTCGTATGCGCGCCGCTGCTCGGCGGGCTGGCCGTCGCGTGGGTCGTGACGGCGGGGGAGCAGGCGCCCGGGCTGTTCCAGGGCGGCATGTTCGCCCACTCGCTGGCCTGCGCCGTGCTGATCGTGCTGCTGGCCGGAGCGCCGGACGGGCTGGCGGGCCGGGCGGTCGGCAGCGCCGTGCCGCGCCGGCTCGGCGAGCTGTCCTACAGCCTGTACCTGTGGCACTGGCCGATCTACCTGCTGCTGCCCCGTCAAGATCGGCTGGACGGCTGGGTCTGGACGGCGGTCGCCGCCGGGCTGTCGCTGGCGGCTGCAGTAGTGTCGAAGGCCGCCGTCGAGGATCCGGTACGCCGGCGCGCCCGCTGGACCACCGGCCGCCGCGGCTGGGCGGCACTGGCCGCCGCCGTCACGGCCGGGGCGGCGGTGTGGACGGCGGTGTGGACGGCCGTCCCTCAGCCGGAGCCCGGCGCGGGGACCGTCGACGTGAGCAGACTCGAAGGATGAAAGGGGAACACATGCCGCGAACGCCCGCCCGCCTCGCGGCCGTCGTGGCGGCGGCGGCGCTGGCGGCCGGCTGCGGGATCACCGGCACCGGCGTGCGCCCCGCGGGCGAGCCGGTCCAGGGCGGGCTGACCGGGAAGAGCGGGCAGCTCCTGCGGGTCTACTTCGTCACCACCGAGGGCACCTGGCCGGTGTCGCGTCCGGCGGGATCCGGCGGTGGCGTGCAGGAGGCGATGGACGCGCTGCTCGCCGGCCCCACCGCCGACGAGCGGGCGCGCGGCCTGGCCTCCCAGGTGCCCGCCACGAACGGGCAGGTCCGCGCCAGGACGTCCGGCGGCCGGGTCGAGCTGCGGCTGCCGTGGCTGGTACGCGACCTGCCGCACCTGGCGGTGAGCCAGCTCGTCTGCACGGCCGCCGCCGGCGGTGACCCCGTCGTCGAGGTGTACGAACCCGGCATGGGAGACCGGTCATGGGAGGTCCGATGCGACGAGAACGGCACGGCGGTCCCGGCCGGCGAGAGGGGGACGTCGTGACACGCGTATTGGCGATCGGGAACCGCGCGGCGGGAGGAACGTTGTGACGCGGGTGCTGGTGATCGAGGACGACCCGGCCGTGCGGCGTGGCGTGGGGCTCGGGCTGCGGCACCAGGGGCACGAGACGCTGCTGGTCGGCACCGGTGAGGACGGGCTGGCCGAGCTGATCGCGAGCGCGCCCGACATCGTGCTGCTCGACCTGATGCTGCCCGGCATGAGCGGCCTGGAGACGTGCCGGCGGATCCGGGCGTTCAGCCAGGTGCCCATCGTGATCCTGTCGGCCCGCGACGACGACGTGGACGTGGTGGTGGGCCTGGAGGCCGGCGCCGACGACTACGTGATCAAGCCGGCCAGCACCGAGGTGATCGAGGCCAGGATGCGGGCGGTGCTGCGGCGTACGACGCAGGCCGCGACCGGCAACGCCCGCTCCGAGCACGGCGACCTGCTCATCGACCGGGTGGCGCTGCG
This sequence comes from Nonomuraea sp. NPDC049419, assembly GCF_040676995.1. NCBI lineage: Bacteria > Bacillati > Actinomycetota > Actinomycetes > Streptosporangiales > Streptosporangiaceae > Nonomuraea > Nonomuraea sp. NPDC049419. The sequence continues at coordinate 27,587 of NZ_JBFAQB010000024.1, forward strand.
GGTGCTCAAGCGCGGTGCCGAGGTGGCGCTGGCGCCGACGGAGCTGAAGCTGCTGCTGTTCCTGTCGGCCGCGCCCGAGCAGACCTTCAGCCGCCAGCAGCTGCTCGAACAGGTGTGGGAGCACGCCTTCCACGGCGACTACCGGCTGGTGGACGCGTGCGTGATGCGGCTGCGGGCCAAGATCGAGGACGATTCGCGCAGCCCCCGCTACATCCAGACGGTACGCGGGTTCGGCTACCGGTTCGGGCCGCTGTGATCCGCCCGCCTCTCGCCCGTGGCCTGCGGGCGCAGCTCGTGCTGGCGTTCCTGCTGGTCTCGGCGCTCAGCGCGGTGACCGCCGCCGCCGTGACCTACCGGCAGGGCCGCGACGCGATCGCCGAGCGCGCCCAGGCCGACCTGGTGCAGGAGCTGCGCGCCCACCTGGCCTCGCGGGTGCCCGACCTGCCGGCCGATCCGAAGGTGGCGGATCTGCGGACGCTGGCGGTGCAGCTCGACCGGGCGGCGGGGGCGCGCGGGTGGCGTTCGGCGCTGTCGTACCGGGGCGGGGCGCTCGTCGCCGCAGGACGGGAGGCGCCGCCGCTGCCCGCGCCGCTGCGGGCCGAGGCGGCGACGGCGGCGACCGTGCTGGCCCAGCGGTTCCACCACGGGCAGACGCCGTGGCTGGCCGTCGCCGTCCCGGTCACCGCGGCGGACCGGCCCCAGGGTCCGCCGCCGCTCACCGTCTACGCCTCCATGTCGCTGGCCTCCCAGCAGCAGGACGTCGAGGGCCTGGCCGCCGCCGCCCGCGCCGCCGCCGTGCCTGTAGCGCTGGCCTCGATCATCCCCGCGCTGCTCGCCGCCCGCCGGTTGCTGCGGCCGGTGCGCCGGCTGCGTACCGCGACGGAACGGATGGCGGCGGGCGGCCTCGGCACGCGCGTCACGGTCACCGGCGACGACGAGCTGGCCGACCTGGGGCGGGCGTTCAACGGCATGGCGGCCACGCTCCAGGCCGACGCCGCCACGCTGCGCGCGATGGAGGAGCGGGCCCGCCGCTTCGCCGCCGACGTCTCGCACGAGCTGCGCACGCCGCTCGCCGCCATGTCGGCGGTGACCGGCGTGCTCGACGCCGACGCCGCCTCGGGACGGCTGCCGCCGGTCACCGCCGAGGCGCTGCACCTGGTCTCCGACGAGACCCGCAAGCTCACCCGCCTCATCGAGGACCTCATCGAGGTCTCCCGCTTCGACGCGGGCGCGGCCGTGCTGCACCTCGACGAGGTGGATCTCGGCGAGCTGATCGGCAAGACGCTGGCGCTGCGGCACTGGGACGGGCGGGTCCGCACCGACCTGCCGGCCGGTCTGCGGGTGCGGCTGGACCCGCGCCGGGTGGACGTCGTCCTCGCCAACCTCGTCGGCAACGCGCTGCGGCACGGCGGTCCCGACGTGTCGGTGACCGTACGGGTCGAGCCGGCTCCCGGCCGGGTGGCCGTCATCGTCGCCGACGACGGCCCCGGCATCCCGGCCGACCTGCTGCCGCATGTCTTCGACCGCTTCACCAAGGGCGACTCGGCGCGCAGCCGCAGCGAGGGCAGCGGACTCGGTCTGGCCATCGCCGCCGAGAACGCCCGCCTCCACGGCGGCACCCTCACCGCCACCACCCCACCGGCGGGCGGCACGACCATGACCCTCACTCTGCCGCGATGCTCGCAGGGGCCGGACGGAGGCCGCCGGCCAGGGCCAGGGTGACCGCCACCGACACCACCGCCATCGCCGCCATGGCCGTCGCCGCCGAGGTGACCTGGGCGATCGCGCCCGCCAGCGCGGCGCCTACGCCCTGCATGGCGAGGGTGCCCGAGGAGTGCAGGCCGAGGGCGTGGCCGCTCAGCTCCTCCGGGGTCAGGGCCATCAGGCGTTCCTGGAGCAGGAGACTCGCGGCGAACCCCACCGACGCCACACCCACCGCGATCGCCGCAACCGTGAGGCCCGGACGGAACGCGAAGACCAGATAAGGGGCGGCCAGCAGAAGGCGCATGGGGGCGCCGAGCCTGGCACGCCACCGGGCGGGGACGAAACGACCGGCCAGGACGTCGCCCGCCAGCATGCCCGCCGCCGCGACCGCGAACAGCAGCCCGGCGTGCTCGGGCGCGTAAGGGACGAACAGCGACTCGCAGCCGACGATCAGCCCGTTCGGCACCCACAGGGCGAGGAACACGTACCGGCGGGGCACCGACGACCACAGCCGCGCGTTCGCCCGCCAGGTCGCGGTCACCGACGGACGGCCCGTGTCCCGTGGCGGCCTGGCACTGAGCCCCCACCGGGCGACGGCCGCCTCCACCAGGTACAGCGCGGCCCCGGCCAGCAGCGCGCCGCGGGGCGACAGGGCGGCCACCAGCACGCCGCCGGCCGCGTACCCGCAGATCTGCAGGAGACCGGCGGTCATGTTCATCGTCGAGCGGCCCAGCAGGTAGCCCTCGCGCGGCAGGATCTCGTTCAAAAGCCCCCACCGCACGCCGCCGTTCAGCGACGCGACCAGCCCGAGCCCCAGCACGACCGCGAACACCGCCCCCACCGGCAGCCCTGGGGCGGCCAGCACCGCCGTGCCCACGCCGAACACCAGGGCGATCCCGCTCAGCGCGGCCCTCGGGGGCAGCCGGTCGGCGGCCGACAGCAGCGCAGCCGCGCCGATCACCTGCGCCAGCGACGGGCCGAACATGCTCAGCGCGGCCAGCAGCGGCGACCGCGTCGCCCCGTAGACCAGCACGCCCAGCGCCAGCCCGCTCACCGTCGAAGCCGCCACGTGCGCGGACGTCGCCGCGAACAGCGGCGCGAACTCGGGCGCGCGCAGCAGTTCTCCATATGTACGCATGCCGCGCAGCCTGCGGCCCCCGCCCGCGCGAGCGTTACAGTTTCGCGGGGCGGCGAAACGCCGGCCGCCGGCCTGTGCGCCCCGCTCACGGTTTTCGCGAGTCAGCGAAACGAGCGGCGGCCGCGTGCTCGGCCGGGGAGGTGGAGCGGTGGGGTGGTGGCGGCTTGACGCTGACACGTTGGTGGGTGGCAGGTTCGTGGTGTCGCCGTTGGCTGAGACCGTGGCGAGCCTGTGCCTGCTCTCCTCGGGGCGGGCCACCCACCCGGCGGCGCGGCGGTGGCTGGCCGAGCACCTGCCCGCCTATCGCGAGCGGCTCGATCCCGTCACGGCGCTGCTCGTACGGTGTGCGCTCGAGCAGCCGTGGATGGCGGACTTCTGCGCCCCGCCCCCGAGCACCGAGGCGCGGACGTTCGCCGAGGAGCTGGCGGTCGTGCGTGGGACCCCGCCCGATGCCGCCAGGGCGGACGTGGCCGTGGCGGTGAACGGCATGCTGCCGGCCGCGCTGGACCGGGCCGATCTGGCCGAGCGCATGGCCGGCCTGCTGCAGTGGGTGTGGGCGCGGGCCGTCGAGCCTGAGTGGGCGCGGCGGCGCCGGGTCATGGAGGCGGACATCGTGGCCCGTACCGCTCAGCTCGGGCAGGGCGGCTGGGCCGCCGCACTGGCCGACCTGCGGCCGGGGATGCGGTGGCTGGGCGACGGACGGTTGCGGATCAACGCCCACGACCGGCCGCCCAGGACGATCCGGTCGGGGGCGCGGCTGCTGTTCGTCCCCGTCACCCCGGGCGGCGCCTGGGTGACGTGGGACGAGCCGCACACGTACGCCGTCATCTACCCGTGCTCGGGCGTCCTCGCCGAGCCCGACGGCGAGCCGGTGCCCGAGGCGCTCGGGCGGCTGCTCGGACCCGCGCGCGCCGCCGTCCTCGTGCTGCTCGCCACCCCGAAGAGCACCAGCCAGCTCGTCGCGCTGACCGGGCAGGGCCTGGGGTCGGTGGGCCGCCACCTCAAAGTGCTCCTCGACGCCCGCCTGGTCCGCCGCCGCCGCGCCGGGCGGTCGGTGCTGTACTACCGCACCGAGGCCGGCGACGTCCTCGTCCGTGCTCAAGGCCACTGACCAGCAGAGAAAGGCATGTGGCACCGATCACACGCGTTGTGTGGATTCCCGGGCCTCGACCGGGACGTCCTGGGGCAAGGTCTCACCTGCCGGGCCGGGAGGTTCGACAACTGCGGCAAGAAGTAGCGCATCTCCTAGAGGTTGAAGCCGCCCGACACCTCGAGGACCTGCGCGGTGACCCAGCGCCCCTCCTCGGAGGCCAGGGCGGCGATCATGGCGCCGACATCGCCGGGCTCGCCGATCCGGCCCAGAGCCGTACGCGCGGCGAGCGGCGCGGCCAGCTCGGGGAAGCGGCTGAAGGCGTCGCCGCCGAGCCGGGTACGGGTCGGGCCGGGGGAGACGCAGTTGACCCTGATGCCGCGCGCGCTGAACTCCTTGGCCATGTAGCGGGTCAGCACGTCGATGCCGCCCTTCATCGAGCCGTAGACCGAGTAGCCGGGCTCGAGACCGGCCGCCGCCGTCGAGCTGCTGCCGGTGTTGACGATCGCGCCGCCGTCGGCGAGCAGGGGCAGCAGCTGCTGGGTCAGGAAGTACGGGCCCTTGAGCAGGACCCGCGTCAGCCGGTCGAACATCTCCTCGGTGGTGTCCTCGAACAGCGCCGCCTCGGCCTGACCGGCGTTGTTCACCAGGGCGTCGAACGTGCCGCGCGCCCACGTGTCGCGCAGCGCGGCGGCCACGCTCTCGCGGAAGGCCGGGAACGTGCTCGTGTCGCCGAGGTCGAGCGGCAGCGCGACGGCGGTGCCGCCCTCCTTCTCGATGGCGGCGACGGTGTCGAGCCCGCCCTGGGCGTTGCCGCCGTAGGTGAGGACGACGCCGGCGCCGCGCCTGGCGAGCTCGACCGCGGCGCTCCTGCCGATGCCGGAGCTGGCGCCCGTGACGATCGCGACTTTCATGATGGTCCTTTCACCGCTTGCTTGGATGACTCCATTCAAGTGGTGCGACCAGGGGAAACCCTAGATCGATCCTCTCCGGTTCTTGCCTGATCCTCTCACCAGTCGTGGATGGTGCCGTCCTGGAGCCGGTTGATCGGCAGGTACGCGGGCTCGTACGGATGCGCCGCCGCCCGCTCCTCGTCCAGCTCGACGCCGAGCCCCGGCTCCTCGCCCGGATGCAGGTGCCCGTCGGTGAAGGTGTAGGCGTGCGGGAAGACGGCCTCGGTCGCCTCGGTGTAGCCGGCGTACTCCTGGATGCCGAAGTTGTGCACGGCGAGGTCCAGGTGGATCGCGGCGGCCATGCCGACGGGGGAGATGTCCTCGGGCCCGTGAACGGCGGTCTTGATCTGGTACTGGGCGGCGTAGTCGAACAGCTTGCGCAGCGGTGACACGCCGCCGAAGTGGGTGACGGCGGAGCGCACGTAGTCGATGAGCTGCTCGCCGATCAGCGTCTTGTAGTCGTAGACGGTGTTGAAGACCTCGCCGATGGCCAGCGGCGTCGTGGTGTGGGAGCGCACCAGCCGCAGGCCCTCCTGGTTCTCGGCGGGCGTGCAGTCCTCCAGCCAGAACAGGTCGTACGGCTCCAGGTCCTTGCCCAGCCGGGCCGCCTGCATCGGGGTGAGGCGGTGGTGGGCGTCGTGCAGCAGCGGCAGGTCGGGGCCGAACTCCTGGCGCACGGCGTCGAAGACCTTGGGCAGGCTGCGCAGGTAGGCGGGGGTGTCCCAGTCCTCGACCACGGGACGAGGTCCTGCGGCGGTGTCCACGGTGTGCCGGACGCCGTACACCCGCTTGAGGCCCGGCACGCCGGTCTGCACCCGGATCGCCTGGTAGCCCTGATCGAGGCGGGCCCTGATCGAGTCGAACAGCTCGGGCAGGTCGCGGCCGGAGGCGTGCCCGTACGTGCGGACCCGCTCCCTGCTCGCGCCGCCCAGCAACTGGTAGAGCGGCAGCCCGGCGACCTTGGCCTTGATGTCCCACAGGGCGACGTCCACCGCGGCGATGGCGGCCATCGTGACGGGACCGCGCCGCCAGTACGCGCCCCGGTAGAGCGACTGCCAGGTGTCCTCGATGCGGTGCGGGTCGGTGCCCAGCAGCAGCGGCACGACGTGGTCGGTCAGGTAGCTGACGACGGCGAGCTCGCGCCCGTTGAGCGTGGCGTCGCCGAGGCCGGTGACGCCCTCGTCGGTCTCGATCCTCAGCGTGACGAAGTTGCGGCCCGGGCTGGTCAGGACCACCTTGGCGTCGACGATCTTCAATGCTCTGCCTTTCGTGAATGAGGGGGTCTCAGCCCTTGGTGGCACCGGCGGTCAGCCCGGCGACGAGGTACTTCTGCCCGAGCACGGCGACGATGACGACCGGCACGGTCATGAGGGACGCGGCGGCCATCAGGCCGCCCCAGTCGGTGCCGGCGTAGGAGATGAAGTGGAACAGGGTCACCGGCGCGGTCTGGGTGTCCTCGTCGGAGAAGATCAGCGCGAACATGAAGTTGTTCCAGCTGAAGATGAAGGCCAGCACCGACGCGGTGGTGGTGCCGGGCGCGGCCAGCGGCAGCGCGATGCGCCAGAACGCGCCGAAGACGCTCAGCCCGTCGGTGCGCGCGGCCTCCTCCAGCTCGATCGGCAGGCCCTCGAAGAACCCGATCATGATCCACAGGATCAGCGGCACGGAGACGAACATGTGGCTGAGCACCAGCACGGTGTAGCTGCCGACCAGCCCGGCCTGGGCGAACAGGTAGTACCAGGGCACCAGCAGCGAGATGGCCGGGACGATCCGCGCCACCAGCACCAGCGAGCCGGTGCGGTGCATCCTGAACCGGCCGACCGCCCACGCGGCGGGCACCGCGATGACCGCCGACAGCACGGTGGAGACCACGCCGACGATCAGCGAGTTGCGCAGCGCCGCCACCACCTCGCCGTCGGCCAGGACGTTGCGGAAGTTGTCCAGCGTGGGGGAGAAGATCAGGCCCACCGTGGGGTCGGTGACCTGCACGTTCGTCTTGAACGCGGCGGCGAACAACCACACGATCGGCAGCACGAAGATCAGGCACACGATCGTGATGAGGGCGCCCCGCAGCCACGGCAGGGCGCGGCGCCCGGAGTCGGCGGCGATCATGCGGACTTCCTTCCCGGACGGCGGCGGAGCAGGACCACCACTCCGACGATGGCGAGGGTGAACAGGACCAGCACGGCCGAGGCCAGGCCGTACTCCTGGTAGTCGAAGGTCAGGCCGTAGGCGTAGACGTTGAGGGTTTCGACCTCGAAGTCGGAGCCGCCGCCGGGACCCTTGGTGGCGTACAGGATGTCGAAGGTCTTCAGCGCGTCGATGGCGCGCAGGATCAGGGCGGTGGCCAGCGTGGGGAAGAGCATCGGCAGCACCACGAAGCGGAAGCGCTGCCAGCGGCCCGCGCCGTCCACGTGCGCGGCCTCCTCCGGCTCGGCCGGCAGCGTGGTGAGGCCGGCGAGCAGCAGGAGCGTCATCATCGGCGTCCACTGCCAGACGTCGATCAGCATGAGCACCGGCAGCGACTGGCCGACCGAGCCGAGGAACTCCTGCGGTGGCAGCCCGACCGAGGTCAGCAGATGGTTGGCGATGCCGTTGGTGGGGTCGAGGATGAGCAGCCACAGGATGCCGACCGCGACCGGCGTGGTCAGCAGCGGGATGATGAGGATCGTCCGCACCCACCTGCTGCCCCTGAACGGCCTGCGCATCAGCATGGCCAGGGCGAGCCCGAGCACGGTCTCGATGATCACCGCGCCGGCCGTGAAGGCGGCGGTGCGCCCGACGGCCGGCCAGAAGCGGCGCACGTCGGTGAGCGCGTCGGTGAAGTTGCGCAGCCCGACGTAGCCTTTGCCGGCGTTCACCGCGCCGAACGCGTCGGTGAAGGCCAGGTTGAGCGTGAAGATCAGCGGAAAGACGATCATCAGGCCGACGAAGGCGAGCGCCGGCGTCAGCATCGTCCACTTCAGGCGCCGGTTGGCCTGCTCGAACGAGCGCTGCGGGCGTGCGCCGCGAGCGCCGCGGGGGCTCGCGGGGCGGCGTGCCGCGGCGGAGGTGACCGACATCAGCCCTCCCTGTGGCGGTTGTCGCGGACGAGGAAGTCGGCGAACTCGGCGTCCGCCTCCCGGGCGACCGGCGCCACCGGCTCGCCGAGGATGCCGGCCACCAGCGGGCGGCCGACGATGTCGCGGGCCCTGCCCACCTGCAGCACGTCGGGCCGGTCGATGCCGAGCCCGATCTCCGCCTGCCGCTGCATGGCCTTGGCCAGGTCGGCGGGGAACGCGGCGAGCGTGGCCGAGTCGGACCAGGCCGACTGGCGGGCGCCGGGGATGCCGTCGGCCTGCATGCGCCTGACCATCTCGGGGCCTGCCGCCCAGCGGATGAACTGCCAGGCCTCGTCGCGCAGCAGGGAGAACCGGCTGACGCCGAGGCTCCACGACGGGATGTTGAACGGCCGCGCCCCGGCGGGCCCGGCGGGGAAGGGGGCGAAGCCGACCTTGTCCTGCACGGTCGAGATCTTGGGGTCGAGGAAGTTGGTGTAGATGGCGTCGGCGTCCACGTAGAAGGCCGCCTTGCCCTGGGCGAAGATCGGCATGGCCTGTTCGAGGCTCATGTTGGTGGCTCCCGGCGGCCCGGCCTGCTCCAGCAGGCGGCCGTAGTACTCGTACGCGGCGATGGCCTCGGGGGTGGCGATGCCGGAGCGGCCGTCGATGGTGAAGTCGCCGCCGAAGGAGTACAGGAAGCTCGACCACATGCTGACCGCGCCGGCGCGCTGGCCGCGTCCGACGAAGCCGAAGAACCCGTCGCCGCGCCCGGCGAAGCGCAGCGCCTGCTCCATCAGCTCGTCCAGCGTCCCGGGCGGCGAGGTGAGGTCCTTGCGGTAGTAGAGGGCGGGCCGCTCGGTCACCACCGGGACGCTCAGCACCTTGCGGGCGCTGACGGAGCGCTCGCGGGTCGCCGGGAGGAAGTCGTTCCAGGCGAAGGCGGCGTCGCCCGTCACCAGGCCGGTGAGGTCGGCCAGCCAGTCGTTGTGCGCGAAGAGCAGCTGCTCCTGCAGCGCGCGGACCATCATCACGTCGATGTCGGTCGCCGAGGCGTTGAGCTTGACGTTGTAGCTGTTGGCGAGCTGGTCGGAGGTGAGCAGCGTCATCGACACCCGCCGCCCGATCCGCTCCTCGAACTCGGGCAGCAGCTTCGCGACGGCCTGCGACCAGACGTGGTTGATCGCCATGACGCGCAGCGGCGTGTTCGCCGAGGGCTTGCCGCCGCCGGACGAGCAGCCCGCGAGCGCCGTGCCGCCCAGGGAGACGGCGGCCGCCGCGGCGAGCCTGCCGAACGCCCGCCGGCTCAAAGGGCGGCTGAGGGGGTGGTCGTTCATGGATCGGCTTTCTGCATCGGTACGTCCTCTGCGTGGTCCAACTGGTAGGACCAGTCGGACCATAGCAGTCCCTCGTCACCGATCGCCACCCCCGGTGACGGGAGACAGGGGAGGTCAGCGGCGGTGGGCGGCCTGGCTCAGCAGCGCCTCGATGTGCTGCCTGGCCATCACGTCGACGCTCACGTCGAGGTCGGCGCCGTAGGTGCGCAGCCCCAGCGTGAGGTGCTCGCGCATGTGGTCGCGGGCCCGCTCGACGTCGCGGGCGGCGATCGCGGCGTAGATCTCGGGGTGGTGCGGCACGCCCGGCTCGCCGATGTCGGGGTCGGAGTGGGAGCGCAGCATCATCTCGAACATCATGCCGCTGATCGACGACAGCATGATGCGCAGCACCGGATTGCCGCTGGCCTGCGCGATCGCGTCGTGGAAGTCGAGGTCGGCATGGGCCTTGTCGACGACGTCGGTGGCCTTGAGCTGCGCGTCGTTGGCCCGCTTGATGACCGCGAGCTGCGCCTCGTCGGCCCGCTCGGCCGCCAGCCCGACGATCTCGACCTCCAGCGGGATGCGCGCCTCGATGAGCTGGCGGACCGTAGGCCGGCCCGCGCGGTAGAGGGCGTCGTAGTGGCGGGCGTGCTGGGAGGTCTGCTCCCTGACGAACGAGCCACGCCCCGGCGCCACCTCGATCAGGTGCTGGGCCTCCAGCCGGCGCAGCACCTCGCGTACGACGTTGCGGCTGGCCCCGAACTGGGCGGCCAGCTCACGCTCGGAGGGAAGCTTGGAGCCCACCTGGATCTCGCCGGAGCGGATGCCGTGCTCCAGCTGGCGTGCGATGCGCTCGGTGAGCAGCCCCCGGTAGGACTGTGCGATGTCCTGGCCCATCGCTGCTGGCGGGTCGGCGGGCATGCACCCGAGGATACAGGAGGCCGTCCTGACCCCGTACGGAGCCGGAACGGCCGGACCTGATGACGACATATGATCGCTACGTTCGAAAGCTGCCCGGAAAGGCCCTTATGACCCACCCGCTCAGCCGCCGCTCCGCTCTGCTCGGCGCCGCGGCCGTGGCCGGCCTGGCTCTCGAGGGCAGAGCCGGGGCGAGGGCGGTGGACGCGGCGGCTTTCGACACAGCCCGCCGCCGATGGGTGAGCCTGCTGGCGGCCACGTCGTACGACCCCGCGTACGCCGACAAGACCAGGGCCGTCGAGGGCTCGGCCAGGGCCGTGCTGCGCAAGCTCAAGCCCGACGCGCGCCGCCCCAGCCTCTGGCCCGACCTGCCGCTCGGCGACCCGAACAGCGGCAACTTCAACCGCTCCTACAACCGCATGCGCACGCTCGCGATCGGCTGGGCCACCCCCGGCACCGCCCTGCACCACGACGCCCAGGTCGCCGAGACCGCCGTCAAAGCGCTCGACTTCCTGTACGAGCACGCCTACAACGAGCACATCGGCCGCCGCGGCAGCAACTGGTACTGGTGGGAGATCGGCGTCCCCCGCGCCCTGACCGACACCTGTGCCCTGCTCTACGACGGCCTGCCCAAGGACCGGCTCGACCGGTGGCTGCGCCCGCTGCGCCGCTGGTGCCCCGACCCCGAGCGGCGCATCAGCCACCCCGGCGTCGTCGAGACCGGCGCCAACCGGGCCGGCAAGGCCATGGCCGTCGCGATGCGCGGCCTGCTCACCCACGACGCCCGGCTCGTCAGGAAGGCCCGGGACGCCGTCTCCGACCTGCTGCGCCTCACCCGGGGGCCGGGCGACGGGTTCTACCGCGACGGGTCGTTCATCCAGCACGACATCTACCCCTACACCGGCAGCTACGGCGTCGACTATCTGGAGAGCGTGGCCAGGCTGATCGCCATGCTCGCCCGCTCGCCCTGGCAGATCGGCCGCATCGACGCCGTGTACGACCTCGTGGACCGCTCCTTCGTGCCGTTCGTCTTCGACGGGCTGATGATGGACTGCGTACGCGGGCGGCAGATCTCCGTGCAGGGCCACCGCGACCACCACTCGGGCCAGAAGACGATCGAGGCCATCCTGACCCTGCTGGACACGGCGCCCGAGAAGCACGCCGAACGCTGGCGTCCCCTGGTCAAGGGCTGGCTGACGCGTAACCAGGCCGTGCCGTACCAGGCGGTCGCACCCCTGGCCGGCATCGCGCGGGCGGACGCCCTGCTGCGGGATCCGTCGGTGCCGGTCGGGCCGCGCACCACCGGCACGTACGTCTTCGCCGACATGGACCGGGTCGTGCACCGCCGGCCCACATGGGCGTACGCGATCGCCATGAGCTCGAGGCGGATCGGCGCCGTCGAGGCCATGAACAGGGAGAACCTGCACGGCTGGTACACCGGTGACGGCATGACCTACCTCTACACCGCCGACCTCACCCACTGGAACGACGAGCTGTGGCCGACGATCGACCCGTACCGGCTGCCCGGCACGACCGTCGACCGCCGCAAGCGCGGCGACCTGCGCCACGGCACCCGCCGCCGCCCGGCGACCCCGTGGGCGGGCGGGGTGGCGCTGGACGGCGAGTACGGCCTGGCCGTCATGAAGCTCATCGGCGACGGCTCGTCGCTGCGGGCCAAGAAGGCGTGGTTCCTGCTCGACGACGCCGTGATCGCGCTCGGCACCGGCATCACCGCCTCCGACGGCCGCCGCGTCGAGACCGTCGTCGAGAACCGCAACACGCACGGCGCCCACCCGCCGCTGTCCAAGGGCGACGGCTGGGTGCACCTGGCCGGCGTCGGCGGGTACGCGCTGCTCGACGGCGCCAAGCCGAAGGTGCTGCGCGAGAAGCGCACCGGGCGCTGGCGCGACATCGACAAGGGCGCCACCACCGGCGGCGACTCGACGCCCGTCACCCGGCACTACACGACGATCCTGCTCGATCACGGCGTGGACCCGCGCAAGGCCCGCTACGCCTACGCCGTGCTGCCCGACGCCTCGGCCAACCAGACCGCCGCCTACCAGGGCCGCGTCAAGATCCTCGCCAACTCCGGCACCGTGCAGGCCATCTACCGCGACAACCTGGTGGCCGCCGTCTTCTGGCGGGCAGGGACGGTCGAGACCGACGAGGGTCCGTTGAGCGCCGACGGGCCGTGCGCGGTGGTGCTCCGCCGCGACCAGTTCCAGGTGCGCCTCGCCGTCGCCGATCCCTCCAGGACCGCCGACGACCTCAAGCTCACCCTGCCCTGGCGGATCAAGTCGATCAGGAAGGCCGACCGGGGCGTGCGCCGGTCGAAGGGCGCGCTCAAGGTCGAGGTCGCCGGCACCCGCGGCCACACCCGCACAGCCGTGCTGAACGTCTGACCGCCTTACGGGCGGCGAACGCGAGCTCAGGAGGCGAGGAAGGCCGGGCGGAGCATCCTGAAGACGCGGTCCGTCAGGGCGGTCCTGTCGGCGGAGCCGCCGGTGCGCAGCCATTCGCGGGCCACCGTGTCGAGCGCGGCCCCGGCCGCGGCCGCCGCCAGGTCGGCCTCCAGCTCGGGCACCCCGCGCCCCGTCAGCGCCTCGATGATCCGGCCGCGCGCCTCGTCGCGCTTCTGCAGCAGCCTGGTACGCAGCGCCGGCGTGTCCTCGATCAGCCGCATCACCTCGACCTGGGTGTTGATCCGTGCCTCCCAGTCGCGCAGCACCGCGTGCAGGCACTCCCACGGCCCCTCGCCGGCGGGCCGCGCGGCGATCTCGGCGGCCACCTGCCCGGCCAGCGCCTCGACGCCGCCGAACAGCACGTCCTCCTTGGCCAGGAAGTAGCGGAAGAAGCTGCGCTTCGACAGCCCGGCCGCCCTGGCGATGTCGTCGACGGTCGTCTCGTCGAACCCGCGCTCGGTGAACAGCTCCAGCGCCCGCCCGGCCAGCTCGGCGCGTACGGCACGCCTGGTGCGATCTCGCAGACCTTCCATGACCGCACATCCTACACCTGTTGCCATGTGTGGCACTCGGTGTCATATTTGGGCTCATGCTCTCAAGCGATGGAACCCCCAAGACCGTCCTGATCACCGGCAGCACCGGCGGGATCGGCAAGGAGACCGCCCGCGGCCTCGCCGCACTGGGCGCCCGGGTGATCCTGGTCGGCCGCGACCTCTCGCGGGCACGGCAGGCCGCCGCCGAGATCGGCGGCAGGACCGAGGCCATCGCCGCCGACGTCACCCGCCAGCGCGACCTGACCAGGCTCGCCGCCGACGTGGCCGCCCGCTGCGACCGCCTCGACGTCCTGGTCAACAACGTCGGCGCCCACCCGCCGCGCCGCACGCTCACCGAGGACGGCGTGGAGCTCACGTTCGCCGCCCACGTGCTGGCGCCGTACACGCTGACCCGCCTGCTGCTGCCCCTGCTCACCGGCCGGGTCGTCAACCTCACCGGCGGCATCCCCGGCACCCCGATCGACCCGGGCGACCTGCAGGCCGGGCGCCGCTACCTGGGCTGGACGTTCAGCCAGTACAACCACACCAAGACGATGCTGATGGCGATGAGCCTGCGCTTCGCCGAGCAGGTGGCCGGCACCGGCGTCACGGTGAACGTCGCCTACCCTGGCCACGCCCACACCCCGATGAACCGGTCGATGACCATGGCCGGCTTCCCGTACGCCTACCGCCCGCTCGTCCCGCTCCTGCGCCTGGCCGCGCCCCGGCTCCTCGCCGACCTGGCGAGACCGGCCCGCTCCAGCATCCACCTCGCGTCGAGTCCCGAGGTGGAGGGCGTGAACGGGGCGTACTTCGACGCGAAGTGCCGGCGTACGGCCTGGCCGGCCGCCGCGCTCGACCGCCGGGCTCAGGACGCCGTCTGGGCGCTGTGCGAGGAACTGACCGGAAATCGCGCGCCGGTGTGTCGAGACGGCCGGGACGGCTCCGACTGACAGGTGACGGAGCAACTCGGAGCGGAAGAAGGTGCACCATGAGCAGGATCGTGCTGGACGTGTCGATCTCCCTCGACGGTTTCTCGGCCGGCCCCGGCGTACGGATGGACGAGCCCATGGGCGACGGCGGCGAGCGGCTGCACGAGTGGATGGCGGCCGAGCCGGCGATCCGCCAGGAGGTGGACGCCTCCGTCGGGGCCGCGCTCATCGGCCGCCGCACGTTCGAGCTGGGCCTGCGCCCGTGGGGCGGCACGCCCTGGCCGTACGCGCCGGGCTTCGTGGTCACCCACCGGATCGAGGAGGACTTCACCGGCGACAACGGAGGCAGGTTCTCCTTCGACGGGCTGGAGGCGGCGGCGCGGCGCGCCAAGGAGGCCGCGGACGGCAAGGACGTTCTGGTGCTGGGCGCGGACCTGGCCAGGAGCCTGCTCGTGGCGGGCCTGCTGGACGAGGTGCACCTGCACGTCATGCCGTTCCTGCTGGGCGAGGGGACGCCGCTGTTCGGCGGCGTGCGGGCCGAGCTGGAGCCCCTGGGCGCGCCCGTCGGCGGCGTCGCCGCCCACATGCGCTACCGCGTGCGGTGAGGGGTGCCGCCGCCCGCCGGTGCCGGGGCGGCGGCTCGCGGGGCGGCTCAGCGCCAGCGCAGGAAGTCCACCGTGTCGTTGTCGCCGGGCGGCTCCTCGAGCGACCGCCCGGGGAGGAGCAGCCTGATCCTGAGCCGCCGGAGATCGACCAGGACGGCGGTGGAGCCGGTGCGGTTGACCCAGGAGGAGACGTTGTTCGCCGCCGTCGGGCCGCCGACGCCGCCGGGCATCGGCAGGTCGAACAGGTCGACGTCGTAGCCCGCGCGGACGCCGTACGCGGGGCCGCTGCGGTTGTAGTCCCGGTACAGGCACAGCGTCGCCCACGGACAGGGCTGGCCGTCGGCGAGCCGGAAGACGCCCTCCGGCAGCGCCAGGCGGGGCGCGGCCTGGGCGGGGAGCGCGGTGGCCGTGACCGCGGCGGCGACGGCCAGGCCGGTCAGCAGGCGGGCGGCGGTGGTGGTGATGCGGCGCATCGGGGTGTTACCTCCATGAGAGTGCTGCGGATCTGACGACCTCACCATCTCGTAACCATGCGAAGGAGAACAGTTACGCACAGTGACATCGCGCAGTTCATGGCGGTACGCCGACCTGGCCGAGCGGTCACCTTGGCATTCGGCCGTGATCGAAGCGTTACCGCACCCGGCGCGGGATCCCGTTTCCCGGCCCGGCCTCAGGGCAGTCGCGGTCCCATGGCTACTCTTCTTTGGATTCTCGCCGTCATCCTCGTCGTCGCCGGTGTCTACGTGCTGCTGGCCCGCCGCGACATCCTCTGGGGCATCGTCCTCATCGTCGTCGGACTGCTGGTCGGCCCCGGCGGGGTGAGCATCTTCAACGTCTGACGCCCGGCACGACCGGGCCCCCACGCGGGCCACGTCCGGCCGCCGAGCGTGCGGCCGGCCCGCCCCCGTACGAACACGTCCCCCGCACACCCCTGAGGAGAAAGCGCTCCATGGACGCCATCGTGCTGCTCAAAGACGACCACAAAACCGTGGAGAAGCTGTTCAAGCAGTTCGAGAAGGCCGGGCCGAAGGCCCACAAGGAAAAAGAGAAGATCGTCGCCCAGGTCATCGAAGAGCTGACCGCGCACACGTACATCGAAGAGACGATCTTCTACCCGGCCGTCCGCGCCGACGTGCCCGATACCGACGACCACGTCCTGGAGAGCGTCGAGGAACACCACGTCGTCGTCTGGATGCTGTCGGAGCTCAAGAAGCTCGACCCCGCCGACGAGCACTACGACGCGAAGATGACCGTTCTCATGGAGAACGTCCGTCACCACGTCGAGGAGGAGGAACAGGAGTGGTTCCCCCAGGTCCGCGAGGCCCTGGGCCGCAAGCGGCTGCAGGAGCTGGGCGAGCGGATGGCCCAGGCCAAGAGCGACGCGCCCCGGGACCCCCTGAAGATCCCCAGCGCCACCCAATGACCACCTGAACAGGACCCCTCGCAACGGGACCGCGCCGCATCCGGCGCGGTCCCGTTCTGATCACCGCATGCCCTGCCGCTCGCGCAGGACCTCCACGCCGTCGCCGGTCAGCTCGTCGCAGTACGCCGCCCGCCCGGTCATCGCCATCACCAGCGCCAGCGTGGACCCCGACACCAGCGGCCCCGACCCCGTCGCGAACGGGCCGTCCTCGGCCGCGAGCCGCAGCCCGGCGATCCGCCTCTTGCCGGGCAGCACCATGTCGGTGCCCTGGTAGTACTCGGCCACGCGGGTGAGGGTGCCGATCGGGTAGGCGCGCCGGATGCCGAGCGGCCGGCGGATGTCCTCACCGTGCACGATCGTCTCGCCCAGCATCGCGATCACCGGCAGCGGCGGCTTCGTGGTGCTGGTGACGACCCGGCGGAACCGGCCGAGCGTCTCGCCCGCGTCCGCGCCCAGCTGCTCGGCCAGCCGCATCGCGACCTGCCGGTCGAAGTCGAACCGGCACCGGATCACGCCCGCCAGCCACCGCACGCCGTTCAGGCTCGCGCCGGAGGTGAGGTGGGCGAGCACCTCGCGCACGCTCAGCCCCTCGCACAGGGACGGCGTCGCCCACTGCTCCTCGGTCAGCCCCGCCAGGTCGTCGGCCAGTGCCGCCCGCTCGGCGTGCACCAGCGCCCAGCCGCCGTCCGGGGGAGCGGCCTGCCGTCGTGCGTCCCTCATATCGTCCTTCTTCATGAGTGGTGTAACAGTCAGCAGGTACGGACTCGCGCGGCGGCCCGAAATCATCGCTCGCCGGGTCAGGTGCGTGGGGCGTACATGATGACGAGGACGCCGGCCAGGCAGACCAGGGCGCCGATGACGTCCCAGCGGTCGGGGCGGAAGCCGTCCACCACCATGCCCCAGGCCAGCGAGCCCGCCACGAACACCCCGCCGTAGGCGGCCAGGATGCGGCCGAAGTTCGCGTCGGGCTGCAACGTGGCGACGAAGCCGTACAGGCCGAGGGCGACGACGCCGGCGGCGATCCACAGCAGCCCGCGCTGCTCCCGGACGCCCTGCCAGACCAGCCAGGCGCCGCCGATCTCGGCGAGGGCGGCCAGGGCGAACAGCAGCAGCGAGCGCAGGATGGTCATGGCAGGTAGTACACCGCACATCAGGGGGTGCTCGTCCGCGGGATGATCCGCGGCCGGCCGAACAGCTCGCGGTATTCGTCCAGGCGCTGCCGGGGTGTGCCGGAAGCGATGCTCATGTCGCAGACGACCGGGGTGCCGGGGGCGGGGACGTCCCAGATTGCCTCCCTCTTGTGGCCGAAAGCCGTCGGGATGACGCGGAAGAGCTCGCATCACACGCGCTGCCAGCCTTGGACGCGCTCTTCTTCGGGCCGGACTCGTTGTCCTGGACGTGCACCGCAGCGTTCCCTTCGTGCACCACCTGGACGGGTTGGGCTGGTCGAAGGGGATGGACAGGCGGGCTGGTCGGTGTCAACGGCCAAGTGCGTGTGGTTCTGATCCGCTCGATGTGATCCAAGCCGATAGTCACGAACGCTCAGTCTGCGTGACGGCGGATACCGGCGCGGCGTGGCTCCGGTGCGTGCGCAACTGGGTCTCGGCGTGTTTGCGGAACGCCGCGACCAGGCGGCTCCGGTCGCTGGAACGTGTGGCGAGGACGACCTGGCTCGGTTCGATGCCGCGCAGCGGGATCGTGGTCAGACCGGGATGCAGGCCGGTGGCGTAGTCGAGGGGCGGGCCGATGGCCACGGCCTGCCCCGCGGCGATGAGCTCGTGCTTGTCCTCGAGATCCTCGGCGAGCGGACCGTCCGGTGCCGGGCGCCCGTCAGGGCGAGGGTCCAGGCGCCAGTAGGCATTCAGCAGTGGATCGGAGTGCCGGACGTGAGGAATCGGCTCGTCGGCTATGTCGTCGAGCGTGACCGATTCCCGGCCGACGAGAGGATGATCGAGCGGCACCACCAGGACGCGGGGCTCGTCGTACAGGACCGTGACGCGTAGCTGGTCGGTGACGAACGGCAGCCGGGTCACGACCGCATCGACGCGGTGCTCCAGGAGCGCTGATCGCGAATCGTTCCAGGCCAGAAGGCGGGTCTTCACCTCTGCTGCGGGTTCCGCCTTCCGCAAGGCGCGTACGGCCGGGGTGATGAGCAGGCCGCGGGTGTAGCCGATGGTGATTTCATGCGGCCGGGCGGCGGCCCGGGTGCGGGCCATGGCCTGGCCGGCCGAGCGCAGCAGCCCGGCCGCCAAGGGCAGGAAGACCTCGCCGGCCTCGGACAGGCGGGTGCCCCGCGTCGTACGGTCGAGCAACCGGACGCCGAGCTGCTGCTCGAGACGCCGGATCTGACGGCTCAGCGACGGCTGGGTGGTGTGCAGTGCCTCCGCCGCACGGCCGAAGTGCTGGTGCCCGGCGACGACGACGAAGCACTGCACCAGTCTCAGGTCGAGGTCGACGGGGTCGGGGAATGCGTCAGCCACACAGGTCAGAGTAGCCCGCCTGCGGTTATACGCAAAGCGTATTACCACTTCCGGATCTTTCATTGGACGGGACGGGTGGCCCAGCCGCATGGTGGACCTGCTGGAGCCGGGCCTGGCGGGCATCGCCGGCCGGCTTGCCGCGACGCCGGAATTCCCCGGCCAGGCAACAACACCCGCTCACGGAGAAGCCGAAGATCATGCAATCAGACACAGATCGCCAGGACAGTGTCCTGCCCTTTGACATCGACATCCCGGACAGTGCGCTGGCCGATCTCAGAGAACGGCTGAGCCGGGTACGCCTGCCCGACCCGGAGACCGTGCCGGACGGCAGCCAGGGCGTGCAGCTCGGACGGTTGCGGGAACTGCTGGACTACTGGGCCACCGGCTACGACTGGCGCAAGATTGAGCAGCACCTGAACGACATCGGCCAGTTCCGTACCACGATCGACGGCCTGGCCATCCACTTCATGCACGTTCGCTCCGCCCACGAGAACGCGACGCCCCTGTTGCTGCTGCACGGATGGCCCGGATCGTTCCTGGAGTTCCTGAAGGTGACCGGCCCGCTGACCGATCCGCTCGCGTACGGCGGGGACGCACAGGACGCCTTCCACGTCGTCATCCCGTCCATGCCCGGCTACGGATTCTCGGACGCGCCCACCACCGGGGGCTGGAACCCGGACCGGATCGCAGCCGCCTACGCCGTGCTGATGCAGCGCCTGGGGTACGACTCCTACCTGGCTCAGGGCGGCGACTGGGGCGGCGTGGTGGCCACCCGCATGGGCAGGCAGCGCCCGCCCGGCCTGCGTGCCGTCCACGTGAACTTCCCCGAATTCCTCGCCATGCCGCCGGTCAGCGACGAGCCGACCCCCGAAGAGGCCGCAGCCCTCGCCCAGGGCAAGGTGTTCATCGACGCCCACTCCGGTTACCACCTGCTGCAGCGCACCCGGCCGCAGACCATCGGCTACGCCCTGACCGACTCTCCCGCCGGGCAGGCCGCCTGGATCTACGAGAAGTTCCTGGACTGGGCCGCCCCCGACGCCTTCACCATGGACGAGATACTCGACCACATCTCCCTGTACTGGCTGACCGGGACAGCCGCCTCCTCCTCCCGTCTGTACTGGGAGTACGCCCGGGAGCCCCTCGGGCTGACCGAACTGGACCTGCCGGTGGGCGTGAGCGTCTTCCCCGACGAACTCACCCGCACACCGCGGATCTGGGCCGAACGCGCCTACCGGGACCTGCGCTACTTCAACGACGACGTCCCCGCCGGCGGCCACTTCGCGGCGTTCGAGCAGCCCGCACTGTTCGCAGAAGAGGTACGCAAGTTCGCGCGGACGGTGACGGAGTGAAGACGGTCGTCATCACCGGTGGCACCGACGGCATCGGCCGTGCCCTGGCCCTGACCCATGTCGATCGGGGCGACCGCGTCGTGGTGCTCGGCATCGACCCGGCCACTGAACGCCGCCTTCGCCGTGGAATTCGTCGAGCGCTGTCGCTCGACGAGCCTGAGGTACGTGAACGCCGTCCCGGCACCGTCTCCACCAGCTTCGCCGGCGAATTCGACGCCGCCGAGGCCGCGCACATCGCCCGGTCGCGGGCCACAGGCAAGCCCGTGGAGGTCGCGGTCCGGGAGATCCTGCCCTTCCTGGACGCAGGCGCCCACGGCCGGCTGGTGGCCGTCAGCGAGGGGCGCACCGTTCCGCTGGACCCGCGCGCCTCCTCGCCCGCCGACGCCCGGCGTCTGTACGAGTACACCCAGAAGGTGCTGGCCGAGCGGCCGCGCTCGAAAAAGAACATCGAGGTGCCCGAACGATGAAGTGGGTCAGTTACCGATCGTCCGACGGATCGGAGCGTTGCGGGCTGGTGCAGGGAGCTAAGATCCTCGGTCACGCCGCCGGGGTCACCTTGCTGGACCTGCTGCGCTCCGGTGAAGGGCTGGAGGCCGCTGCCGCCCTGGTGACGTCGAGCCCGGCCGAGATCGTAGATCTGGCCTGGGCGGATGTCCTGGCGCCGATTCCTGTGCCTCCGTCGGTCCGGGACTTCGCGGCCTTCGAGCGGCATGTCAGCAACGCGGCGGTCGTCGCGGGCGGCGACGGCACGGTCAGCCCGATCTGGTACAAGGAGCCGGTCTTCCACTTCTCGAACCCGGCCGCGATCAGGGGCCCGCGCGACGACGTCCCCGTTCCGGCGGGGACGAAGTCATGGGACTACGAGGTCGAGGTCGCGGCCGTGATCGCCGACGACTGCTCGGACCTGGACGCGGCGACGGCCGAGAGCCACATCGCCGGCTACCTCGTCTACTGCGACTGGAGCGCGCGCGACCTGTCCGCCCGGGAGATGGGTTTCGTCTTCGGGCCTTCGAAGAGCAAGGACGCCGCGACGAGCCTGGGCCCGTACCTGGTCACACCCGACGAACTGGAACCCCACCGGTCGGGCAAGGGCTACACGCTCACGATGAACGGCTACGTCAACGGCGAACTGTACGGAGGCGGCAGCTGGGGCGAGATCCACTGGTCCTTCGGCGAGATGCTGGCGCACGCGTCGCGGGACACCACGCTGCGGGCCGGTGACATCATCGCCAGCGGGCCCGTCGGTACCGGATGCATCTTCGAGTTGTCCGAGCACCGTGACTACCTCACGCCCGGTGACACGGTCCGGGTCGAGGTGGAGCGACTCGGCACGGTAGAGGCGCGGATCGTCGACAAGGGCGAAAAGCTCGTACCCGAGATGATGATCGCACGGAGTATCCTGATCGCCGCTCCCCCAGCGGCCGTGTTCGATGTGATCGCCGATCCCCGCCGGCACGCCCACTTCGACGGGTCCGGCACGGTCGCGGACACGATCACCGCCCCCGACCGCCTGACCCTGGGCTCGGAGTTCAGCGTCTCGATGGTGCTGTTCGACGTGCCCTACGAGGTGACGAACACGGTTCTGGAGTACGAGAAGAACCGCCGCATCGCCTGGGCCCATCCGGGCCGGCACCGCTGGCGCTACGAACTCGAGGAAGTCGAGGGCGGCACCCTGGTCACCGAGACCTGCGACTTCACCACCTCGCCGTGGGGAGAGCGCGTAGCGGGATCCGCCTGGAGCAGGCGGGATGCCGAGGCCATCGAGAAGAGCCTGCCGCGGCTGAAAGCGCTGGTCGAGCGCGGCGCCTGAACCCCACCAGCCAGGTTGAACCCACCCGGCTCGCCCTTCCTGGCGGGCCCTGACTGGCACATTGACCCAATCGCAGAGAGGAACCCCTGTGCAGATCGGCATCGGACTTCCGAATCAGGTGCGCGACGTCACCGCCTCGACCATTCCGCGCTGGGCGGGCCGGGCTGAGGAAGCCGGGTTTTCTACCCTCGCCACGACTGGGCGTTACGCGTACCCGGGTGTGAGCGACACCGTCGCGCTCGCGGCCGCGGCGGGGGCGACCACCACGATCGGCCTGCTCAGCGCGGTTCTGCTGGCCCCGACATGGCCTGGTGCCCTGCTGGCCAAGGAAATCGCCGGCATCGACGGTGTCTCCGGCGGCCGTCTCACCCTCGGGGTCGGCGTCGGATCGCGCGAGGACGAATTCACCGTGCCCGGGCACGACCTGCACGGTCGCGGCGCGCGGTTGGAAGCCGACCTGGCGATCTACCGCGAGGTCTGGGGCGGCGCGCCGGCCGGCAACGGACCGTACCCGGCCGTGCCATCGGGAACCCGGCAGGTCCCCATGCTGTTCGGCGGATACTCCGCTCGCGCGCTGGACCGCATGGTGCGCTGGGGCGAGGGCTACATCGGCGGCTCGCTGCCGTCCGCCATGACGGCGCCCAGCTTCGAGGCGGCGAAACGGGCCTGGCGGGAAGCGGGCCGCCAGGGCGCCCCGAAGCTCGTCGTGCTCGCCTACTTCGCGCTGGGCGACACCGAGACCGGCCGGGCGAACATCCAGGACTTCTACCTGCAGGCCCCCAGAGACATCGCCACCAAACGTGGTGCTCTGCACCACCCCAAAAATGATCAAGAAAGCTATCGCGGACTCCACCGACCTCGGTCTCGACGAGATCATCTTCGTTCCCGCCACAGACGCCCTCGACGAGGTCACCCGGCTCGCCGACATCGTCACCTGAACGGTCGGGCGGGGGCTTGCGGTCTTGTGCGGCGCTCGCCCCCGCCAGCCCTTGAACCGGGGGCGCCGCTCGTGCGTACCCGTGTGTACGCGGCTGGGAGTGGTGCCTGATGACGGTTCATGCGCGGTTCGATGCTCGGGCGGGGGCGCGGCTGAACGAGCGGTGGTACCCAAGGGTTTACGTCGTTGCCTTGGCCGGTGTGGGGGCGCTGGTCCTGGTAGGGGCGTTGCGGTTCGGGGGCGGGGCCGGAGTGCCGCAGATCGCCGGGCTGCCCTCCGCCGGGCCGGTCACTGAGTGGGGGTTGCCGCTGGCCCGGCTGGTGTACGAGGCGTGTGCGGCGGCTTGTGCGGGGACGTTGCTGGCGGCGTCCGTGCTGGCGCCGGCCGCGGCGCCCGAGCGGGAGTCGTGTCTGCGGGCGGCCGGGTGGTGGGCGCTCGCGTGGGCGTTCTCCTCTTTGGTGACCTATCTGCTCACCTTGTCCAGCTTCATTGCGATGCCGGTCGGCGAGCTGCTGGCCCAGCCAGAAATGCTCGGGTTCGGCGCGGGGCTGCCGCAGACGCGGGCGCTGCTGCTGGTCGTGGCCGTCACGTTCGTGGTGGCGGCCGCGACCATGGCGCCGCGCCTGCCGCGCTGGGTGCCGCTGGTGATCGCGGCGGCGGGGCTGCTGCCTCCCGCGTACGTCGGCCACGCCGCCTCCGCCGGCGACCACGACCTCGCGGTGTCCGGGCTGATGGTGCACCTGGCGGCGATGGCGGTGTGGGTCGGCGGGCTGGGCGCGGTGCTGGTGCACTTCCGCCGCTCCGGCGACCTGCCGGTGGTGCTGCGGCGCTTCAGCACGATCGCGCTGTGCTGTTTCGCCGCCGTCGCCTTCTCGGGCGCGGTCAGCGGCTGGGTACGGCTGGGCACGCCGGCCGACCTGTGGCAGAGCCCGTACGGGATGCTGCTCCTCGCGAAGGTCGCCACGCTGGCGGTGCTGGGGTGGTTCGGGTGGGCGCATCGGCGGCGCACGGTCGCGGGCGTCGCCGGCCGCAGCGTGCGCAGGACGTTCGTCCGGCTGGCGGCGGGCGAACTGGTCGTGATGGCGGTGGCGATGGGGCTGGCGGTCGGCCTGGCCCGCACCCCGCCTCCGGCGGGCGGCGAGGCCGGCGCGCACGCCCATCCGGCGCTGGAGTACGCGCTCGCGCCCTTCTCCCCGGCCGCGCTGATCACCGAGGTACGGCTGGACCCGCTGGTCGTGCTGCTGCTCGCGGTGCCCGCCGTCGCGTACCTGGCCGGCCTGCGCCGGGTCCTGGACTGGCCGCGGGCCCGCACGATCGCCTGGTACGCCGGGCTCGCCCTGGCCGCCCTGGTGCTGCTCGGCGGGGTGAGCGGGTACGCGCGGGCGATGCTGTCGGCGCAGGTGCTGCAGCACGTGGTGCTGGCGCTGGTCGTGCCGCTGCTGCTGGCCGGGGGGGCGCCGGTCACGCTGGCGGCGCGCTCCGACGCCCTCAGGAAGCGGCTCGGCCCGCGCGTCGCCATGGGCCTGGCCGTCGCCTGGCCCGCCATGGCGCTGCTCCTGTACGGAACGGGCTGGCTGGCCTGGTCGATGACCGGTTACGCCGAGCACCTGGGCACCGAGCTGCTGTTCCTCGCCGTGGGCCTGGTGACGGCGTGGGCGCTGGTGGGCCCTGACCGGCCGGCCCTCCCACCCGGGTGGCGGGGACGGCTGGCGGCGGTGGCGGGCCTGACGTACGCGGGGGTGGGGGCGTACCTGCTGCTGGCCTCCCCTGTCGCGGCCCGCTGGTTCGCCCTGGCCAGACCCCACGACGCCCCCGACCTCATCACCGACCAGTACCTGGCGGGAGCGCTGCTCCTGGTCGTCCCCCTGCTCACGCTGGCCACGTTTCTCAAGGCACAGTCCGTCCGGGGATCGAGTAAATCTGCATGGTAAAGGGGTAGGAGCTCACATCTCTTCGGTGGTCTCCCTGATGAAGACGACGGCGTCGGCCGTGGCGAGGTGGGCGGGGTCGAGGGGGAAGTACGCGAAGTCGGGCGGGACGCGGGTGCTCATGCCGGGGACGGTGGCGAGGCGGCCGGCGTCGAGGAGGGAGCGGTCCCACGGGAGGGTGGCCATGCGGCCCTCCACGGTGTCAGGGGAAGGGGGTTCGCCGGCGACCGTGCCGAGGGCAGAGGCGAGGAAGGCGTAGCCGGGGCCGAGCCTGGTCTGTGCGATCGCGCCCGCGCTCGACCAGCGCAGCACGTCGTCGCCGAACGGCATGGTGGACTCGTTGCGCTGCAGGTGCAGGTTGTGGGAGAAGGCCAGGGCGGGGCCGTGGCGCTCGGCGATGGCGCACAGGTTGTCCGCCATCATCACCGCGCGCAGGGCCGACAGCCGGGTCCAGCGGGCGGGGGAGTCGTCGGCCAGCCAATAGTGGTAGCGCAGCAGGCCGGTGGCGGTACGCGCGTACAGCTCGGCCTGCTCCCTGTCCTCGTCGCTCAGCTGCGGCTTCTGCGTCTCCAGCAGGGCGACCAGGTCGTCGGCGATCACCCGCAGCCGGACGGCCTCGGGGGAGCGGCCGATCGAGCGGGCGGGGTTCATCGCCGACTCCTCCTCCGACCAGTGCTCGTCGGCGCCGAGCAGCGCGTCGAGGGTCTCGCGGGTGCAGGGGTACGGCTCGCGCAGGAGGTCGTAGAGGCCGGTGAGCGCCTCGCGCGGGCTGTGCGCCCAGTATTCGAGCGGGCCGTCGAAGCCGAAGAAGCGCAGCTTCTCGTCATGCTCCTCGTTGTACGCCCGCATCCACCGCACCAGTTCCCTGTTGCCGGGCAGGCTGCCGAAGCCGTGACTGAAGCCGTGCTCCATGACCTCGTCGAGACTGCCCTTGCCGATGGTGACGTAGTCGTCCACGATGCGGGCCTTGAGGCAGTCGATCTCGAGCACGATCGCGCGGTAGCCGTCGTGCTCGACCAGGTGGGGGAAGAGCTCGTTGCGCAGGTCGCGCAGCTCCCTGACGCGGTGGGTGGCCTCGCCGAGCCCGAGCAGCCGGGGGCGGGCGGGCAGCGAGCCGAGGAAGGCCGACAGGGCGGCGCCGTCGAGAGGACGCGCTATGTCCTTGATGTCCATGCCTTCAACGGTATCGTTGAACTTTCGGTGTGAACTTAGCGGAGAATCCCCTGGGAAAGGCTGCGGAAAGTCTCAACCGTGCAGGTCAGGCCAGGCGACGTCGTCCACCGCCAGGAACGGCGCCGCCGCCACCGCCGCCGGGGTCATGCCGGTGAAGGCCACCACGTCCCGGTGCAGGTGCGACTGGTCGGCGTAGCCGCTGTCGGCGGCCACCGCGGCGGGGGCGTGGCCGGCGGCCAGCCGGTGGGCGGCGTGGTCGAAGCGGATCAGCTGGGCGACCCGTTTGGGTGTGAGGCCCGCCTGCGCGCGGAAGCGCGACCACAGGCGTTTACGGCTCCAGCCGACCTCGGTGACGAGCCCTTCCACGCGGACCCGGCCCCGGCGGGCCACCATCTGCCGCCAGCAGTGGGCCACCTCGGCATCCACCGTCCTGCGGACGTCGTCCCGCCGTCTGATCAGCGCGTCCTCGGCGATCGTGAAGCGCTCCTCCCAGGTGGCGGCGGCGGTGAGGCGCTCCTGGAGGTGTACGGCCGCGCGCCCCCACAGGTCGTCGAGCGCGAGCACCGTGCCGCCCAGCTCCGACGACGCGCCCAGCAGCTCGTGGGCGAGCAGCGGCGAAAGCCGCACCTGGAGGCAGGCCGTCTTCCTGGTCAGCCCCCGACCTCTGACACCCTTGGGCGCGAGCCCGGCCACGACGCGCTCGCTCTGCCGGGCGCCGTGGTCGTCCTCGATGACGAACGACGGCTCGCCCAGCTCGACGAGCACCGTCACCGCGGGGTGGGGCACCAGCGCGAGCTCGTGGTACTCGTTGGCCTGGTCGCTGAACCCCGCCATCGTGACCCCGGCCAGGCGGCCCGGCCGCGCGGGGACCGTGATGTCCCACCGCGGTCCGCGAATCGGCTGCGCTGATCGCACGCAGCCATGCTATGGCGCGCCGTCCTCGGGTCCGCGGCCTGCCCCGCACGTGGCCGGCGTGCCAGGATGCTGGGCATGTCGCAACGCGCCCTGAGCTTCGGCACGATCGCAGAAGCCTACGAACGGTACCGTCCCGGCTATCCCGACGAGCTGGCCCGCCTGGTCCTGGAGTACGCCGGCCGGCCGGTCACGACGGCGCTGGAGATCGGCGCGGGCACCGGCAAGGCCACCCGCGTCCTGGCCCGGCACGGCGTCGCCGTCACCGCGACGGAGCCCGACCCCGCCATGCTCGCCGAGCTGCGCAAACACGTCCCGGCGAACGTCACGCCGGTGCGGGCCGCGTTCGAGGAGCTGCGTCCCGGCGCGACGTACCCGCTGGTGTTCGCGGCGGCGGCGCTGCACTGGACCGACCGGCGCGAGCGGTGGGCGCGCATCGCCGCGCTGCTGGAGCCGGGCGGCGTGTTCGCCTCGTGCGGCGGGCCGCTGCTGCTCGCCGACCCCGCGGTGGCGGCGGCCGTGGCGGCGGCGCGGGAGCCGTACCTGGCCGACGACACCATCCCGGCACCTGACGGGACGCCTCCCGAGGCCGCCATGCAGTGGCCGGGCAGCGAGCTGGAGCGGTCGGAGTGGTTCGGCGACGTGGAGCAGCACGTGATCGAGCGGCGCGTCGAGCTCAGCGCCCGCGACTACGCCGGCCACCTGTCGACCGTCTCGGCCTACCTGATGCTGCCGGACGAGCAGCGCGAGCAGGTGCTGGCCCGCATCCTGGACGTGCTGCCCGCGACCGTGGAGATGACCGGCGACCTCATCCTCCACCTGGCCCGCCGCGTTCCATGACGGATCGTCAGCGGCGGATCTGGGCGGCGAGCAGGGCGACGTCGTCCTCCGCGCCGTCGCCCACCATCGTCCGCACCACCGCGTCGCAGAAGTCCTCCAGCGGCAGCCGCGCGGCGGCGGCGAGCGCGGCGCCGAGCCGGTCGATGCCCGCCTCGATGTCGGCCTCCCTGGTCTCGATGAGGCCGTCGGTGTAGAGGACGATCCTGCTGCCCGGCGGCAGGTCCACGTCCAGCGAGTCGAACATGCCGAATCCGAGACCGATGGGAGTGCCGGTGGGCGGGCGCGGGAAGGAGACGGTGCCGCCCGGGTGCACGACGGCGGGCGGCGGATGGCCTGCCGAGGCGAGCCGGCAACGCCCGGTGGCGGGGTCGTAGACGGCGTACAGGCAGGTCGCGCCGGCCGTGCCGAGGCGGGCGCGGCACGCGTCGGCGCTCTCGTCGGCCAGCCTGACCAGCATGTCGTCGAGGTGGGTGAGGAGCGCGCAGGGCGGCTGGTCGACGTACGCGAGGGTGCGCACCGCCATCCGCAGCCGTCCCATGGTGGCCGCGGCGTGGATGCCGTGGCCGGTCACGTCGCCCACGACCAGCGCGATCCGGCCGTCGGGCAGCGGGATCGCGTCGTACCAGTCGCCTCCCACGTCGTGCACGTCGGACGGCATGTAGCGGGAGGCCAGCTCCACCTCGCCGGTGCCGGTCAGGCGCGGCGGCAGCATGTTGCGCTGCAGCGCCAGGGCGGCCGTGCGCTCCACGGTGTACTGGCGGGCGTTGTCCAGGCCGAGCGCCGTCCGCGCGCCCAGGCCCTCGGCGAGCGCGAGGTCGCTCTTGGTGAACGGCACCTTGTTGTCGGTACGGACGAACACCGCGACGCCGAGGATGTCGCCGCGCGCCTTGAGCGGCACGATGATCAGCGAGTGCATGCCGACGGCGTGGATGATCTCGGCGCGGTCGGGATCCCGGTCGAGCCAGGTGCCCGGGGCGGTGACCAGGAACGGCTCGAAGTGGGAGCGGCCCGAGTCCAGCACCGTGGTGAACGGCGACGACGGGGGCACGAACACCGCCTGGCCCCGCTCCCACAGCGACTCCGGCAGGCCGTCGTGGATGGAGGTCACGCCCGCCCGGTAGAAGGCGGGCACGCTGTCCTCCGTCGCCTCCAGCCGCTGCAGCGGCTCGGCCCCCGGCAGCACCGCCTCCGCCAGGTCCACGGTGACGTAGTCGGCCAGCGCGGGCACCGCCAGGTCGGCCAGCTCCTGGGCGGTGCGGCGGACGTCCAGCGTGCTGCCGATGCGGATGCTGGCCTCGTGCAGGAGGGTCAGGCGGTCGTGGGTGCGGCTGTGGCCGATGTCCAGCGCCATGGAGCACAGGCCGACCGGGCGGCCGTCCGGATCCTCCAGGCGGAAGAACGAGGTGGACAGCTTGTGCTCCTCGCTCCGGCCCGGCGACGTCCAGTGCGCCTCACGGTCGATCTGCGGGACGCCGTCGGCGAGCACCTGCAGCATCGCCTGCCTGGCGCTGCGCGTGTCCAGGCCCGGCTCGGGGTCCGACAGGGTGCGGCCGACCTGGTAGTAGGGGAACACGTGCTGCAACGCCCTGGCCGCGTCGTTACGCCAGACGCACCGCAGGTCCCGGTCCCAGATGGCGATCGCCATGGGGGTGCGCAGCAACATCGGCTCGAGAAAGGGCCGCACAGCGGCAAGCTCGTCGCCCACGTCGCTGGGCGATTCCGCCGGCTCCCCGCCGGGCCGATTCACGGGTGTGCCCATGAGGGACCCATTTCCACCCCATGCCCGGATATGCGGGATGAGCTGCGCGGATGCGCCGCCGCGCGGGTCATGGTGATCCGTGCGGCGGCGCGTCCGGACGGGGGTCAGGTGAGCTGGATGTAGTCCAGCTCGGCGTAACCCGTGCCGCCGGCGAAGTACGGGGAGCCCTTGGCGAGGCGGATGACGTTGTAGCCGGCCCGCAACGTCACCGTCGTGCTGACGGTCGCGCCGAACTGGCCCCACGCCGCCGTCGGCGGGTAGCTGACCGTGCTCCACGCCCCGCCGTTGTACGCGAGCCCCTGCGTGGCGGTGGCCCCCGTGCCGTTGGCGTAGCCGATGGTCAGCGTGTACGCCCGAGCGCTCGGCACGTTCACCACGAAGTCCACGTAGCTGTCGGTACGCGGCGTACCCGAGTTGTCGATGCGCCCCACGTACCCGCCGGCCGACGCGCTGGAGGCGGTCAGCCGCTGGGCGCGGAAGACAGAGGCGTTCTCGGCCTCGTACCGCTGCTGGAAGGCGGGCACGCCCGAGGCGGGCTCGACGAGCAGCTGGTAGGCGCTGGTCGCGACCATGTTCGGCACGGACACGCTGAGCTGCCCGTTGCTGACCGTCCTGGTCGTGGTGGAGACCGTGGCCGGCGCGCCGACGGCGGTGAACCGGCCGCTGGACGGCGTGGACAGCAGCGTGACCCGCACGCTGGAGCCCAGCGCGCCGAGCCCGGTCAGGTTGACGGTGTTGGTGCCGGACTCGTTGCCGAACACCACGTTGACGATCCTGCGCGTGGGGTCGTAGGCGGCGAACCCGTCGAGCCCGGACGAGGAGGTGGTGGTCGTGACCATGTTTCCGGCCATGTCGCCGTACCACTTGTACAGCCACCACGTGCCGGTCGGCTGGGAGTTGCCGGTGACCAGGCCGTTCATGGTTCCGTACTCGTACCAGAAGGCCCGGTGCGCCGACTCGGCTCCGCCGCGCTCCAGCTTGGCGACGTAACTGGCGATGCGGCCGGGCACGTCCACCTCGGCGGGGGCGGCGTACTCGTTGATCGACAGGCGGCGCGGGCTGATGCCCAGCGACGCCTCCAGGTTGCGGTAGTCGGCGATGTCGGCGGCGATGCGGTCGGGGTTCTGCAGCTCGTGCCAGCAGATGATGTCCGGCAGCGTGCCGGTGTCGCGGGCGCGGGTCAGGAACGCCTGCATCCACGAGCGGTTGTAGGTGGCGGTGCTGGGGCCGACGATCGGGGTGAGCGTGTCCAGCGCCCGCACCGCCCGGTACGTCCGCACCCACCCGTCGTTGAACGACCCGGCGGCGCTGGTGTTCCAGGTGTAGTCGGGCTCGTTCCACAGCTCCCAGCCGAGCACGTTGGTGACGGTGGTGGCCGCGAGCCGCGCCCTGACCATGGTGTTCACCTTGGCCAGCCAGTCGTCCCAGCTCACCCACCGGTAGGGGAAGTCGGGGTAGATGTCGGGCATGCGGATGTACTGGCCGGCGCCGACACGGTCGGCCTGCGGGGCGATGAGCAGGGAGTCGCCGCCGGGCGGCTGACCGTTGGGTCGCTGGCCGACGCCGGGCGCGGGCTGGGTGAGTGAGTTGACCTTGATGGGGAGCAGGGTCGAGTCGGCGGGGCGGTTGTTCTCCGCCAGGCCGTAGAGGCCGCCTGAGGCGGCGTGGGTGACCGGGCGGAACGGGCGCGCGACGTCGACGGTGAGCGTCGCGCCGGCCGCCGCGGCCGGTGCGGCGCCGGTCACCACGGTGGCGGCCGTGGTGACCAGGGCTAACGCGATTGCGGTGAGCGTACGGGCCATGGGGGGTCAGGCTCCTTCCTGTGTCGGGGGGTGCTGGTCGGCGATGGGGAGGAAGATCCGCATGGCGGACGGTCCGCGCCGCGCCCAGGCGTGGTACGGCCGCAGCGGCACGTCGAACCAGTCGCCGCCGTCGCCGCTGAGCGGCCGGTCCCGGTAGGACCAGGCCTGGTCGGGCACGCCACGGGCCCGGCCGCGGACCACGGCGCCGCCGGGGACGGCGCGCGGGGCGGAACCGGCGTCGATGGTGAGGGCGTCGAGGACGCCGGGTGAGGGCAGGTCGGCCGACTCCACGCAGAGCACCTCGGGCCCGCGCTCCACGGCGACGCAGCCGCGTACGGCGTCGATGCGCGGGTCGGGCCAGGTGAAGCGGGGCGTCATCGGCAGCTCCAGGACGATCTCGTCCCCGGCCGCGAAGGCCCGCCGCACCTGGGCCAGCCCTGGCGCGACCGTCGTGGTCCGCCCGCCCTCGGTGAGCGTGGCTCCGTCCGCCCAGCCTGGCACGCGCAGGGACAGCGTCCACGGCTCGTCGGGGCCGGCGACGACGCGGACGCGGACGGTGCCGTCGTCGGGGTAGGCGGTCTCGACGTCGAGGGCCACGGGCCGCCCGCCGGGCAGCTCGGCGCGGATCTCGCCGGCGGCGTACTGGAGCAGCTGCAGCCCGTCGTCGTCCACGGTGGCGAGGTAGGCGTGCAGGCCGGCCAGGGTCCGGGCGACGTTCGTCGGGCAGCAGGACACGTCGAACCACGCGGCCCGCACGCCCGCCTCGGCCCTGGGGCTGACCTCGTCAGGGTCGGCGGGCCGTCCGGCGGCGCGCTGGTGCAGCGGGTTGGCGTAGAAGAAGGCCCGACCGTCGGCGCTGGGCGAGGTGGCGACGACGTTGTAGAGCGTGCGCTCGATGAGGTCGGCGCAGCGGACGTCGCCGGTGGCGAGGTAGAGCCGCCAGGACACCATGATCGAGGCGACGCCGGCGCAGGTCTCGCAGTAGGCGCGGTCCGGCGGCAGCTCCCAGTCCTCGCCGAAGCCCTCGTCCTGGTGGCGCGAGCCCATGCCGCCGGTGACGTACGTGCGCCGCGCCACCGAGCGCTCCCACTGCCGCCGCACGGCGTCGAGCAGCCCGGAGTCGCCGGTCTCGACGGCGACGTCCACCGACGCGGCGGCCAGATAGAGGGCCCGCACCGCGTGGCCGCGCCACACGTCCGCCTCGCGTACCGGAATGTCGTCCTGGAAGTAGGCGCGCCCGAGCGGGATGTCCTTCAGCCTGCCGTGGCCGCGCCGCTCGATGAACAGGCGGGCCTGCTCGACGTAGTGCGGCTCGCCGAGCGCGCGGCCGAACTCGGCCAGCCCGACCTCGATCTCCGGGTGCCCGCAGACGCCGTCGATCCCGTCGGGGCCGAACGTGCGGCACACGTGGTCGGCGGCCCGCCGGGCGACGCGGACCAGGTCGTCGTCGCCCGCGGTGCGCAGCCTGGCCACCGCGGCCTGCAGCAGGTGGCCGGTGTTGTAGAGCTCGTGGCCCATCTCCAGGTCGCTGTAGCGGGGCGGCCTGCCGGGATGGCCGAAGCAGGTGTTGAGGTAGCCGTCCGGGTCCTGGGCGCGGGCGACGCGGGCGGTCAGCCGTTTGATCGCCGACTCCGCCTCGGGGTCGCCCGACCTGGCGCTCTCCCAGGACAGCGCCTCCAGCAGCTTGTAGACCTCCGAGTCGGAGAACGACCAGCCGGGCCGGTCGGGGCTGGTGGTGCCGTCGGCGACCCGGTCGAAGTTGGCGAGCCAGCCGAGGCGCTCCATCCACGACTCGCAGTGGGCGAGCGTCGCCGTGGCGTTCACGGTCTGGCGGCCGCCCCAGAACCCGCCGGTGAGCGAGACCTGCGTGAGCCCGAGCGGGCGTACCCGGCCGTGCGAGGGCAGCACGGGGCTGGTCATACGGCGTTACCTTTCTTTCAGTCCTTGACGGCGCCCGCGGTGACCCCGGCGGCGATGTAACGCTGCGCGAGGACGAGGAGGAACGCCGCGGGCAGCGACGCGATCACGGCGGTGGCCATGATCGAGTTCCATTGCGTGGTGTTGTTGCCGATGTAGCGGAAGATGCCGAGCGTGATCGGGATGACGTCGCTGCTGCGGTTGAGCGTCGAGGCGAAGATGAAGTCCGACCACGCCCACAGGAACGCGAACAGCGACACGGTGATCACCGAGTTGCGGCTGAGCGGCAGCACGATCGAGCGGAACGACCGCCACGTGCTCGCCCCGTCGATCTGCGCCGCCGACAGCACCTCCTGCGGGATGCCCGCCATGAACGCGCGGAACAGCAGCACCCCGAACGGCACGGCCAGCGTCGAGTCCGCCACGATCAGACCCCAGACGGTGTTGAGCAGCCCGAGCCGCAGGTAGATCGCGTAGAAGCCCATGGCCATCACGACCGCGGGGATCATCTGCGCGGCCAGCAGCAGGAAGTCGAGCAGCCGGGTGCCGCGCGGGCGCAGCCTGGCCAGGGCGAACCCGGCCGGCAGCGACACCACCAGCGTCAGCACGACCGTGCCGAGGCCGATGAACAGGCTGGTCGCCAGCGCGGGCAGCTGCTGGCCGAGTGCGGCGGCGTATCCCTCGAAGGTGGGGTTCCACGGGAACCAGTGCGGCGGGTCGGCCCGCAGGTCCCGCGTCTTGGTGAGCGAGACGTTGACCATCCAGTAGACGGGGAAGAGCATCACGCCCGCCAGCACCACGCCGAGCGCCGTCTTCCAGCCGCTTCTGCGGGTCTTCATGCCGTTTCCTCCCTCTGCAGGCGCACGTGCACGAGGCCCGCCACGAAGGCGATGAGGATGAGCAGGTTGCCGACCGCCGCCGCGGGCGAGAAGTCGGGCTGCCCGGTGCCGAACGCCTCCCGGTACGACCAGATGGCCAGCGTCGTCGAGGCGTCGGCCGGGCCGCCGCGCGTCATGATCCAGATGATGTCGACGACCTTGAGCGTGTAGATCAGCCCGAGCAGCAGCGTGATCAGCGTCACCGGCCGCAGCAGCGGGAACGTGATGCGGGTGAAGCGCTGCCACGGCCCCGCACCGTCCAGGCCGGCGGCCTCGTACAGGTCGCCGGGGATGTTCTGCAGCCCGGCGTAGAGGATGACCAGGTTGAACGGCACGCCCAGCCAGATGTTGGCGACGGTGACCGCGAGCAGCGCGGTGTCCGGCGAGGTCAGCCAGTTGATCTGGCCGATGCCGAACGCCTGCAGCGCCGCGTTCACGATGCCGTTGTCGCTGTTGAGCAGCCACGACCAGGTGGACGCCGAGACGATCAGCGGCAGCAGCCACGGCACCAGGAACAGCGCCCGCAGCACGCCGGACAGGCGGAAGTTGCGGTGGAAGAAGACCGCGAGCGCCAGCCCGATGAGGTACTGCGCGGCGATGGACGCCAGCGTGAACACGGCGGTGTTGCGCAGCGCCCGCAGGAAGGTGTCGTCGGAGAGGATGGCGCGGTAGTTCGCCAGGCCGGTGAACTCCGGGTTCCCCTGGATGAACGCCCGCGGCGTGTAGTCGTGCAGGCTCAGGTCGATGTTGCGGTAGAGCGGATAGGCGTAGAAGACGATCATGTAGATGATGAGCGGGGCGAGGAAGGCGGCGGCGGTCCACCGCCCGGTCCGCCGCCGGCGGGGAGCGGCGTGCGCCGCTTCCCGCACCGCGCCCGCTCGGGTGTGCAGCGAGGTCATGGGCCACTCAGCCGCCGGTCGCCTGCTTGGCCTGCGCCTGCGCCTGCTTGAGCGCGTCGGCGGGGCTGGCCGAGCCGCTGAGCGCCTTCTGCACGCCGGTCCACAGCGCCTCGGAGATCTTCGGGTAGTCGGTGCCGAGGTTGTCGCTGGTACGTCCCTTCGCCGAGCGGACCGCGTCCACCCACGGCTTCAGGCTCGGCTCCGAGTCCAGGATGCGCTGCTGCCCCTCGGCGGTGGAGGGGATGTAGTACGCGAACGTGGTGCCGGTCTCCACCAGGCCCTCGGGCGTGGTCATGCACTCGAGGATCTTCTTGGTGACGTCGTAGCGCTTGGTGTCCT
This sequence comes from Nonomuraea sp. NPDC049419, assembly GCF_040676995.1. Lineage (NCBI taxonomy): Bacteria > Bacillati > Actinomycetota > Actinomycetes > Streptosporangiales > Streptosporangiaceae > Nonomuraea > Nonomuraea sp. NPDC049419. The sequence goes on from NZ_JBFAQB010000024.1 coordinate 62,722, forward strand.
TCTGCACCGGGACGGTGATGAACTCGCCGCCGGTCGGCGTGGGCGCGACCCCGCCGTCCTTGCCGGGAATCTGCACGATCCCGGTCGGGAACTCCGCCTTCTTGGCGCTGTCGATCTGCCAGGTGCCGTTCTCGGCGAAGGCGAACTCGCCGGTCAGGAACTCCTCCCAGGTGGTGTTCTGGGAGTTACTGATGACCGAGTTGGGGGCGATGCCGCTCTTGACCCACGACGTCCACAACTCCAGCGCCTCCACGGCTTGCGGCGAGTCGAGCGCGGTGAGCTGCGCGCCGGCGCCCCAGAACCAGGGCAGGAACTGGAAGGAGCCTTCCTCGGTGCCGATGCCGGCGAACGTGATCGGCTTCTTGCCCGCCTTCTTGACCTTCTTCAGCGCGGCGTCGAGCGAGGCCCAGTCCTTGATGGAGTCCGGATCCACGCCGGCCGCGTCGAGGATCTTCTTGTTGTAGTAGAGCGCGAGGGTGTTGGCGCCGATGGGGATGCCGTACGTCTGCCCGTCCAGCTCGCCCGCCGCGATGAGGTTCTTGTCGAAGCGGGAGGTGTCGAGACCGAAGTCGGCCATCGTGGCCAGCATCCCGGCGTCCGCCAGCGTCGAGACGGCCGGGTTGTCGAGCAGGATCACGTCCGGCGCGTTGCCCTCCTGTCCCGCCAGCAGGGCCTGGTTGGTCAGCGCGGTCGTGTCGTAGGCGGTGCGCTCGATGGTGACGCCGGCCTCCTTGCCGCAGGCGTTCACCCGTCCGGCCCAGGCGGAGGACTTGTCGTGCTGCGGGTACGGGTCCCACCACGTGTACGCGCCGCCGCCGGAACTGCTCGCCGAATCCGTGCCGGACCCGCCCTGAGGGGCGGACGCGCAGGCGGTGAGTGCGGACAGCGCCAGGACCGCGGTTCCGAAGACCGCCGCCCTCGCGGACACCGACGGACGGTTCATCGATTCCTCCAATGTTAACGCTCACATCAGGAGCGTGCCGGGCTGATGGGGGGTGATGGACGATGGCTAGGAAGCGTGCGGGCGCGGGGGAGCGGTGCTGCCCCGGTCGGCAAGCTCCGGCGAGATGAAGCGCACCACGAACGGCTCCTTCCTGGCCGACGCCGACTCCACGCGGCGCACGAGCTGGCGCACCGCCATGGAGCCGAGCCGGTCGGGCGCGCTCTCGATGAAGGAGTAGGGCAGCGAGAACGTCGCGGCGAAGTCGGCGGAGTAGCGCCCGATGACCGACAGGTCGCCGGGCACCCGCAGCCCACGCTCGTAGGTGACCGAGGGCAGCGCCGCCGCGGCCGCCTCGTTGTTGATCAGCAGTCCTGTCGCCGCCGGGTAGGCGTCGAGCAGGTCGTGCAGCAGCCGGCCCACGGCCGGTTGCCGGGACTCGCCGTAGACGGCGTGCAGGGTGAGGCCGAGCGTGCGGGCGCGCTCCAGTGCCGCGTCGCGCAGGCGCCAGACGTACGCGCCGCCCCGCTCCACCACGTGCTCGGGCTGCGAGATGAGGATCAGCTCGCGGTGGCCGAGCCGGTGCAGGTGGTCCACCATGACCCGGCCGGCCTCCTCGAAGTCGAGGTCGAACACGTCGAGCCCCGAGCAGTCGCCCGGGAGCCCGACCAGCGCGCCCGGCTGCGGGGCGGCGCGCAGGATGGGCAGGCGGGCGTCGTCCTCGGCGATGTTCATCAGCACGACGCCGTCGACCATGCGCGAGTCGGTGACCCGCCGCAGTGCCCGCACGCCGTCGGCCTCGGTGACCAGCAGCGTGTCGTAGCCCAGGTCGCGGGCGGTGTTGGTGACGCCCAGGATGTACTGCATCATCGCGGGCGCGAACTCGTCCTCGTGGAACTGGGCGAGCAGACCGAGGACCTTGGTCTGGGCGGTGGCGAGGGCGCGGGCGCCCGCGTTCGGCGTGTACGCCAGCGCCTCGGCGGCGGCCAGCACGCGCCGGCGCACCTCCTCCGAGATGGGCCGCTTGCCCGACAGCGCGTACGACGCCGTGCTCCGGCTCACCCCGGCCTCCCGGGCCACGTCTCCGATCGTCGCCACTCTCACCTCCCGAATTCATCGAACCGGTTCGACGGTCGCGTTGCCATGCTCCCTCGCATCGTCGCTCCGATATCGCCTTCCTTGGAGCTCCAGGGTGGGGGACACCGTGATGGTGACCGCCGGTGGGCACCGGAGGCAGCGAACCGGTTCGAACGATGTGGCTCGACTGTTGCTCCGCCGCACGGCGGACGTCAAGGAGGAGCGAGGGTGGCGATACCGAATTGTGACATGACGGAAACGCGGAGCCGGGCCCATTGACGGGCGCGGGCGGGGCTGCGTAACGTACCGGCAACCCTGCGGTCGCGTTGCGCTGAAGCTCCCTCGGCTCTGTTAGCGCTCACATCCCAGGGACGTACGCATGCCATTTCCGCGCCTGACTGCTACTCGCCGGAGGGCGGTGCTCGCCGCGCTGCTCCCGGCCGCCCTCGCCCTCCCGTTAACCGCCACCCCCTCGACCGCGGCCGCCGCCCCGGAACCCGTGCTCGCCTACGAGTTCGACGCCGACGACGTCACCACCGGCACCGTCACCGACTCCTCGGGCAACGGCCTGGACGGCGAGCTGGTCAACGCCGGCACCGCCGCGCTGGTGGACGGCGCCTCAGGCGGGCACGCGCTCAGCCTGCCCGGCGGCGCCCCCACCTCGGACGGCGCCTACGTCAAGCTGCCCCTGGACGCGATCAAGGGCAGGACCGACCTGACCGTGTCCGCCCGCGTCAAGTGGGACGGCACCACCGCCCCCTGGCAGTGGATCTACGCCCTCGGCAAGGACAACTCCCGCTACCTGTTCAGCACCCCGTACAACGGGGACGGCCGGCTGCGCACCGCGGTCACCACCGGGGGCGGCGGCGCGGAGGCGCAGGTCACCGGCTACGCGCCGCTCCCGGCGAACGCCTGGAAGACCCTGACCGTCACCCTCGACACGGCGGCCGAGCGCGTCACCACCTACCTCGACGGCGCCGCCGTCGCCTCCGCCGCCACCACGATCACGGCGAGCCAGTTGGTGGACGCCGCCACCACCTCGGCCGGCTTCATCGGCCGCTCGTTCTACCCCGACCCGCTGTTCGACGGCGCCATCGACGACTTCCGGATCTACGGCGCCGCGCTCACCGCCGAGCAGGTCGCCGAGCTGGCCGGACCGCCGCCCGAGCCGGGCGAGCCGAGCAAGGACACCTTCGACGTGCGCACGGTCATCGGCAAGGCGCCCGCCCTGCCGCCCGCCGTCCGCGCCGCCTACTCCGACGGCTACGACCGCGACGTCCCCATCACCTGGCAGCCCGTGGACCCGGACGACTACGCCGAGGCCGGCACGTTCACCGTCACCGGCGCCGCCGCGGGACGGCCCGTCACCGCGACGGTCACCGTGATCCGCGAGGGCCAGCTGGTCGTCGACCTGGCCAAGGACACCGGCGCCTTCCACGGCGGCGCGTCCGGCACGCTCTACGGCCTGTACGGCCCGGGCGTGCCGACGAACAACCTCATCGAGGGCATGAAGCTGCGCACGGTCTCCACCAAGGCGCAGGACGGCCCGCAGCATCCCGGCGCCGACGCCCTGGAGGTGGTCAAGCCGCTGGCCGACAGCACCGGCGGCGACGTGTACATCTACATGACCGACATCCACCGCGGCTTCCCCTACCAGTGGCCGGGCGACACGCCGCAGGAGAAGCTCGCGACGTACCGGGAGAAGGTCGCGAGGCAGGTCGACCAGGTGCTCACGCTCGACCCGGAGTACCGCGAGCACGTGGTGTTCGTGCCGTTCAACGAGCCCGAGGGCAACATGTTCGGCACCGGCGAGTGGAGCTACAACGGCGTCAGCTGGCTGAGCGACCCCACCGACTATTTCCGGACATGGGATGACTTCTACCGGCTCATCAAGGGCAAGCTGCCCTCGGCCCGCATCGCAGGCCCGAACACCAGCGTGCTCTACTCCCAGGTCAAGGGCTTCCTGGAGCACACCGTCGAGGCCGGGACCGTGCCCGACGTGATGACCTGGCACGAACTCAGTCACCCCGAGCAGGTGCGCTCCAGCGTCAAGCGCTACCGCGAGATGGAGGCCGAGGTCTTCGCGGGGACCGCCCACGAGGGCAGGAAGCTGCCGATCAACATCAACGAGTACGCCTTCAACTACCACACCTCGGTGCCCGGCCAGATGATCCAGTGGATCTCCGCCATCGAGGAGTCGAAGGTGGACGCCGACATCGCGTACTGGAACATCGACGGCAACCTCAGCGACTCCGCCGTGCAGGCGAACCGCGGCAACGGCCAGTGGTGGCTGCTGCACGCCTACGGGCAGATGAGCGGGCACACCGTCGCGGTCACGCCGCCGTACCCCGGTCAGAACTACACGCTGCAGGGCGTCGCGACGCTGGACACCGGCAAGCGGCAGGCCCGCGCGATCATCGGCGGCGCGAGCAGCGCCGGGCACATCCGCTTCGAGCACGTGCCGGAGAAGGTGTTCGGGCGCAAGGTGCACGCGTGGATCAAGGAGATCCCGTGGACCGGGCAGATCGGCGACTCGCCGCAGCCGCGCGTCGTCGCCGAGCGCGACCTGACCGTCTCCGGCGGGGCCGTGGCGCTCGACTTCGGCTCCGGTGACCTGCCCAGGCTGGCGGAGTCGTCGGCGTACGAGATCGTGCTGACCCCGGCGGGGACCGGCACGCTGACCGCGCCCGCGCCGCAGCTGTGGGAGGGCTCGTACGAGGCCGAGGACGCCCGCTACACCGGTTCCGGCTACACCCGCAACGGGCCCGAGGGCTCGCCGTCGGACGTGTCGAAGTTCTACACCTCGGGCGGCTACGACGTCGGCGGGCTGCGCACCGGCTCCGACGGCGTGCTCGACTTCACCGTCGAGGTGCCCGAGACCGGCGACTACGACCTGAGCGTGTTCGCCAACTCGCTCAACACCTACGACCTCGTGCGCGAGCAGGGCCCCACGAACGTCTTCGTGCGCGTGGACGGGGGAGCGGAGCAGGAGGTGTTCCTGCCGCTCGGGTACAAGTGGGTGGTCTGGGACCACGCCGACACCACCGTACGGCTCACGGCGGGCCGGCACGTCATCTCGCTGGCCGCGCGCAGCCTCGACGGGAAGCGGGCCACCAAGGGCGACGCGATCGTGGACCGCATCGTGCTGCGGCTGCCGAACCCGGCGGCGGCGACGGCCGTCTACGAGGCCGAGCTGACCGAGGCGCGGACGGTCTATGACATCAAGGGAGCCACGGTGTCCGGCTCGGGCGGCGCGTCGCTCGGCAAGGGCAAGCCGGCGACGTTCTGGGTGTACTCGGCGCGCGACGCCGCCTCCGTCCTGGACCTCAAGGTGCTGTCCGGCGCGGCGAAGCTGGCCGTGAACGGCGTCGAGGTGCTGGGCAACGCCACGCGTGGTCACGCCACCGCCACGGTGTCGCTGTCGGGCGGCGTCAACAAGGTCACGGTGACCGGCCGCTCGGGCAAGGCGGTCATCGACCGGCTCGACGTGCGGCCGGGGACGCTGCCGGAGACCGCGTACCAGGCCGAGTCGGCCCGGCTCGCCGGCACCGCCAAGGCCGCCCCGCTCACCCTGGCCGACGGCGGGTCCGCCGTCACCGGTGTCGGAGGGCCGCCCGGCAACGGCAACACGCTCACCTTCGCCGTGCGGGCCGACGCGGCGGGCACGTACGCGATGCGGGTCCGCTACTCCAACCCCGAGCAGTCGCCCGCCACCCACTACAACCCCGACCCGCTGGCCCGCCACGCCGACATCAGCGTCAACGGCGGCGCGGCGCAGCGGGTGTCGTTCCCGCACACCTTCCACGAGAACAACTTCTGGGAGCTGACCGTCCCGGTGAAGCTGAAGAAGGGGGTCAACACGATCGGTTTCGCGAGCGAGGAGCTGCCGAACTTCGACGGCGAGACGTACGCCTCGGACACCTTCCCCGGCGTGCTGCTGCGCTCGCAGTTCGCGCCGATCATCGACAAGATCACCGTCGCGCGCTACAGCCGCTGACACCCCTCCTCTGAAGGACCGCCCGCGCCCCGCGGGCGGTCCTTCACGTCGCGCGCGGGGCCGCGCCGTAGAGGGCGTGGTCCACCAGGCGCTCGACGATCGAGGTGTCGAAGTCGACCTTGAGCACCAGCAGCCGGTGATAGCAGGCGCCCCAGAGCTGGTCGACGATGACGTGCAGGTCGGCGTCCGCGCGCAGCTGGCCCTGGCGCTGGGCGATGCGCAGGCGCTCGACGGCGAGGTCGCGCCGGGGGACGGCGTAGCTCTGCGACCAGGCGCGGGCGAGGTCGCCGTCGAGCTGCGCGGCCCCGACGAGCTGCGACACCGGCCCCTCGGCGCCCGACTCCTTCAGCCACCGCACGAACGCGCCGAGCTGCGTGATCAGGTCGGCGCGGATGTCGCCGGTGTCGGGGAAGTCGAGCAGCGCCCTGCTGTGCGTGAAGTACGCCTCGGCGGCCAGCGCCCCCGGCGACGGCCACCACTTGTAGAGGGTCGTCTTGCTGGACCCGGCCTCGGCCGCGACCCGTTCGAACGTGACCGCCTGCATGCCGTCGCGCAGCAGGATGCGCCCTGCCGCCTCCAGCACGGCGGCGCGCACCTCGGCGGCGGGCCGGCGCCCGCGTCCCCGTCGTACGGCTGCGCTCTCGGACATCGGCACCTCACTTATGGACGGAATGTTCATTTCGCTGTTATGGTTGAAATGAACGAACGGTCCATATCGTAGCGGAAGGCATCCAGCATGTCCGACAAGATCCAGCGAGTCGCCCTCATCACCGGCGCGTCCGGCGGCATCGGCAGGGCGAGCGCAGAACGCCTGGCCGCCGCCGGCTTCTCCGTCGTCGTGCACTACGCGGGCGGCGAGGACCGCGCCGAGCAGACCGCGCAGGCCGTGCGGGACGCCGGCGGCCGGGCCGTCGTCGCGGCCGGCGACGTCGCCGACGAGAACGCGATGGCCGAGGTGTTCGACCTCGCCGAGCGCGAATTCGGCGGCATCGACGTGCTCGTCCACGCCGCCGGCATCATGCCGACCGCGCCCATCGCGGAGACCCCGCTCGACACCTTCGACCGCATCCAGCGCGTCAACGTGCGCGGCACGTTCGTGGTGGACCAGCTCGCCGCCCGCCGCCTGCGCGCCGGCGGCGCCATCATCAACCTGTCCTCCTCGCTCACCCGGCTGCAGACCCCTACCTACGGCGCGTACGCCGCGTCGAAGGGCGCCGTCGAGGCGATGACGCTCATCCTCGCCCGCGAGCTGCGCGGCCGCGACATCACCGTCAACGCCGTCGCGCCTGGCCCGACCGCCACGCCGCTGTTCTTCGCCGGCAAGAGCCAGGAGACCATCGACCGCCTCGCCTCGCTCAACCCGATGGGCCGCCTCGGCGAGCCCGCCGACGCCGCCGAGGTGGTCGCCTTCCTCGCCGGGCCGGGCCGCTGGGTGAACGGCCAGGTCCTCCACGTCAACGGCGGCGCCGCCTGACCCCGGCGCGCCAGAGAGGAGCCCCCACCATGCCCGTCGTACTCATCACCGGATCGTCCACCGGCATCGGCCGCCTGACCGCCGAGACCCTGGCCGCGGCCGGCCACACCGTCTACGCCACCATGCGCGACCCCGAGGGCCGCGACGCCGCCGCCGTGGCCGAGCTGACGAAGCGCGCCCGCGACCGGGGCCACGCCCTGCGGGTCGTCGCCCTCGACGTCACCTCGCAGACCTCCGCCGACGCCGCCGTGCGCACCGTGCTGGACGAGGCGGGCGAGCTGGACGTCGTCGTGCACAACGCCGGCCACCTGTTCATCGGGTACGCCGAGGCGTTCACCGGCGACGACGTCGCCCACCTGTTCGACGTCAACACGATCGGGGCGCAGCGGGTCAACCGCGCGGCGCTGCCGCACCTGCGCGAGCGCCGCTCAGGGACGCTCGTCTACGTCAGCAGCACCAGCCTCGTCACCACCCCGCCGTTCCTCGGCCCGTACGTGGCCTCCAAGGCGGCCTTCGACGCGCTGGCCGTGGTGACGTCGTACGAGGTGTCGCAGTTCGGCATCGAGACCTCGATCGTCATGCCCGGCGCGATCACCCAGGGCACCGGCCACTTCGCCAACGCCTCCAGGGCGAGCGACCAGCAGGTGACCGCCCAGTACGCCGAGCTGGACCCGCTCGTCGAGCGCACCCACGAGGCGCACGAGCAGCTGTTCGAGGCGGGGACGACCGCCGACCCGCAGGACGTGGCCGACGAGATCCGCCGCATCCTCGCCCTGCCCGCCGGCCGCCGCCCGTTCCGCTCGGTCGTGGACGCCGCACGGGCCGGGGTCGACCACGTCATGGCCCTCAGCGACCTCACCCGCGAAGCCTTCGTCCGCCGCCTGGGCTTCGCCGAAACCCTGGAGCTGAAGCGATGACCGCCCGCACCGTTACAGCGGCCCTGGTCGCGGTGCTGGTGACGGGGGCCTGTTCGGCGGCGCCCGCACCCGCTCCGGTGGCGGACCCGTCCCGGCTGGTGGTGACCTTACCGGCGGGCCCGGTGGCGACCTTAGGTGAGCCGGCCGAGCTGGTCACCGGCCTGCAGGCGCCGTGGGGCCTGACATTCCTGCCCGACGGCTCGGCGCTGGTGTCGGAGCGCATCAGCGGCCGCATCCTGCGCATCCCCGCCGCCGGCGGCGCGGCCCGCGAGGTGGGCGTCGTGCCGGAGGTGCACGCCGGCTCGGAGGGCGGCCTGCTCGGCATCGTCGCCTCACCGAGCTTCGCCACCGACCGCACCGTCTACGCCTCCGTCTCAGGCCGGGACGCCAACCGCATCGTCGCGCTCACCATCGCCGCCGGCTACGACGCGCTCAGCGTGGACCGGGTGCTGCTCGACGGCATCCAGACCGCCGACAGGCACCACGGCGGCCGCCTCGTGATCGGACCCGACGGCCACCTGTGGATCGGGACGGGCGACGCGTTCGAGCCCGAGAACGCCGCCACCCCCGACTCGCTCAACGGCAAGATCCTCCGCATCGCACTCGACGGCTCCATCCCTGCGGACAACCCGGCCCGATCACCCGTCTACTCCGGCGGCCACCGCAACGTGCAGGGCATCGCGTTCGCCCCCGACGGCACCGCGTACGCCTCCGAGCTGGGCCACCGCACCTGGGACGAGGTGAACGTGCTGCGCGCGGGCGCCGACTACGGCTGGCCGGAGACCGAGGGCACGGAAGGCTCGACCGGCGTCCCCCCGATCGCCACCCTCCACCCCGACGACGCCAGCCCCTCGGGCGTCGCCTACGCGAAGGGCTCGCTCTGGATCGGCGCGCTCGGCGGCCAACGCCTGTGGCAGCTCCCGGTCACCGCCGGCACCGCCACCTCCGACCCCATCGCCCACTTCCACGGCGACTACGGCCGCATCCGTACGGTCGAGGTCGCCCCCGACGGCGCCCTGTGGCTCGTCACCTCCAATACCGACCGCGCGACCTGGGGCGGCACCGACCCCCGCCCGGGCGACGACCGCGTCCTCAGGGTCGACGTCCGGGAAGGCCGCTGACTCAGCGGAGCAGGCCGACGAACATCGTGCGGCGCAGGACCTCCACGTGGGCCCTGGCCACGCGTACCGCCTCCACCGCGCCACCCCGTTCCAGCGCCGTCACCAGCGCGGCGTGCTCCTTGTTCGACTCGCGCAGGTAGTCCAGGGGATAGGGCAGGTAGTAGCGGTAGAGGCGGCGCAGCACGGGCCCGTAGTGCGCCGCCGCCGACTCCACGCCCGACGCCGCCGCGAGCGCCAGGTGAAAGCGTTCGTCGCAGGTGTGGAAGTCGGCCCAGCCCGAAGCCTGGTCCATCTCGGCGACCAGGGCCTTCAGCTCGGCCAGCTGCTCGGCGGTGACGGCGGTCGCGGCCAGGTGGGTCAGGCCGCACTCCAGCAGCAGACGCTGGTCGATGAGCCGGTGCACCTCGGCCGCGGCCGTGCGGTAGGCCGCGGTCTCGGCCACCTTCCCGATGGCCGGCTCGTCGGCGACCATGGTGCCGCCCGAGCGGCCGCGGCGGCGTACCAGGACGCCTTCCTCGCACAAGGCGGTGAGCGCGCGCCGCACGGTGATCTCCCCGACGTCGAGTGCGCGGGCGACGTCGGCGGTGGGGGGCAGGCGCTCGCCGGGCTTGAGCAGCCCGAGGTCGACGGCCAGGGCGATGCGGGCGCGCACGGTGTCGAGCGCGGTGAGCCGCCGCAGCCCCTCCAGGGCCTCCGAGTTGAGCGCGGTCAGGGCGTCCATGGTCACCACCGTACGTTGCCTAAAAAGCTCAATATGAGCTATTTTGGGGCACCACCGCACAGACGTGCTGGTCAGAACGCAGGTGGACGATGCCCAGGCCCCTCCCCGTCGCGCTCGCGCAGAGCGAGCCGCTGCCCGCGGGCGCGCCCGTGTCGCGGTTCGCCGAGCACGTGGAGGACGCCCTGGCGAGCTTCCCCGGCACCCGGATGGTGATATTTCCGGAGCTGCACCTGTTCGGCAGCCGGGTACGCCCGGCCGAACGCGACGCCGAGCTGGCCGCCACGGCGCAGCCGCTCGACGGCCCCCTGGTCGGGCAGCTGGCCGAGCTGGCCGGTGACCTCGGCGTCTGGCTGCTGCCCGGCACGATCTGCGAGCGCGGCGACGGCGGCACGCTGCACAACACCGCGCTGGTGCTCTCCCCGGAGGGCGAGCTGACGGCCTCCTACCGCAAGGTCTTCCCCTGGCGGCCGTACGAGCCGTACCTGCCGGGCGACCGCTTCGTCGTCTGCGACCTGCCTGGCGCCGGCCGCATCGGCCTGTCCATCTGCTACGACGCCTGGTTCCCCGAGGTGGCCAGGCACCTCGCCTGGATGGGCGCCGAGGTGATCGTCAACCCCGTGATGACCACCACCGCCGACCGCGCGCAGGAGCTCGTGCTGGCCCGCGCCAACGCGATCGTCAATCAGGTGTACGTGGTCTCCGTCAACACCGCCGCCCCCACCGGCACGGGACGCAGCCTCGTGGTGGACCCCGAAGGCCGGGTCAGGGCCGAGGCGGGGGAGGCGGCCACCGTGCTGACCGACGTGCTCGACCTCGACGACGTCACCCGCGTCCGCCGCCACGGCACCGCCGGGCTCAACCGCGTCTGGTCGCAGTTCACCGACGCCGACCGGCCCATCGACCTGCCCCTCTACCAGGGGCGTATCGACCCCGGCCGGTGGAGGCCGGCCGGCGCACCCCCGGAGTGACCATGCCACCCACCCCGCACCCCACGCTCCGGCGTACGCTCGGCCTGCGGTCCGTCGTCCTGTTCGGGCTGGCGTACCTGACGCCGCTCATCGTGCTCGGCATCTTCGGCGTCGTCGCCGAGACCACGGCGGGCGCGGCGCCGTCGGCGTACGCGCTGGCGCTGGTCGCGATGCTGTTCACCGCGCTCAGCTACGGCCGGATGGCCGCCGCCTACCCGGTCGCCGGCTCGGCCTACACCTACGTCCGCCGCACCGTGGACGCCCGCGCCGGCTTCCTGGTCGGCTGGGCCGTGCTGCTCGACTACTTCTTCCTGCCCATGGTCATCTGGCTGATCGGCGGCTCCTACCTGGCGGCCCAGTTCCCCGGCGTGCCGACGCCGGTGTGGATCGTCGCGTTCGTCGTGCTCACCACCGGGCTCAACCTGGCCGGCATCAAGGTCGCCGACCGCGCCAACTCGCTCCTCATGGTCTTCCAGATCCTCGTGCTCGGCTTCTTCGTGCTGCTCGCCGCCGGGCACCTCATCAGCGGCAGCGGGCCCGGGGCGCTGTTCGAGCTGACGCCGTTCACCGGCCAGGGCGCGAGCCTGTCCACGGTCGCCGCGGGCGCGGCCATCGCCGCGTACTCCTTCCTCGGCTTCGACGCCGTCACCACGCTCACCGAGGAGACCGTGGAGCCGCGCCGCACGATCCCCCGGGCGATCCTGCTGGTCGCGCTCATCGGCGGCGGCATCTTCGTCGTCGTCTCGTACGTCACCCAGCTCGTCCACCCGGGCGGCGCGTTCGCCGACTCCTCCGCGGCGGCCTCGGAGATCGCGCGGACCATCGGCGGCAGCCTGTTCGGCGCGGTCTTCCTGGCCGGGCTGGTGGTCGCCCAGTTCACCTCCGGCCTGGCCGCCCAGGCCAGCACCACCCGCCTGCTGTACGCCATGGGCCGCGACGCCGTGCTGCCCCGCCGGATCTTCGGCTACCTGCACCCGCGCCTGCGCACCCCCGTCTTCTCCATCCTGCTCACCGGCCTGGTCGGCCTGATCGCGGTCCGGATGGACGTGGCCACCTCGACGTCGTTCATCAACTTCGGCGCCTTCACCGCGTTCGTGTTCGTCAACGTGGCGGTGATCGCCCACTACGTCCGCGAGCGCCGGGCCGGGCGGCGGCTCGGCGTGCTCGCGTACGCGGTGGCGCCGGCGATCGGCGCGGTCATCGACCTCTACCTGCTCACGCAGCTCGACGGCCACGCCATCACGCTCGGGCTGGTCTGGCTGGCGGCCGGCGCCGCCTATCTCGCCTATCTCACCCGGCTGTTCCGCGTCCCGCCGCCCGAGCTGGACTTCGCCGAGCAGCAGGCCGCGCCGGTCAGCTCGGGCTGAACCAGCGGATGAGCGCCGCCTTCAGCCCGTCGGGGTCGTCGCCGGCCCACGCCACGTAGCCGTCGGGGCGGATCAACAGGGCGGGCGCGGGGGAATCCGGGGCGGTCGCGGCGACCCGGCGTACCCCGGTCCAGGGCTCGGCGACGGCGGCCAGGGCGGTGCCGCCGGTCAGGTCGAGCAGCAGCGGGCGGGCGTCGCGCTGCAGCTCGGCCAGCCGCCTGACCTGGCCGTCGGCGGTGGTCACGTCGAGCGGCGGCGCGAACCGGCCGGTGGGCTCGGCCCGCTGGTCGCCGCCCATGTCGTAGCGGACGTCCGAGCCCGCCACCAGGCCGGCCACCAGCCGCAGGTTGCCGGCGCCGGTCAGCAGCTCGGCGAACAGGGCGCGCAGCGCGGTGACGTCGTCGCCGGGCGCCAGCAGCGCGCTCGCCGCCCTGGTGTGCATGATGACGCGCTCGGCGCCGGCCCGCCGCTCGCTCTCGTACGTCGCGAGCAGGCCGTCCCCGGCGCTGCCGCGTACGACGGCGGCGAGCTTCCATGCCAGGTTGGCCGCGTCCTGGAGCGCGAGGTTCAGGGTCGGGCCGTGGCTGACGTGCGCGGCGTCGCCGGCGAGGAAGACCCGGCCGGCGCGGTAGCGCTCGGCGATCCGGTAGCTGCGGCCGGACATGCGGCGCAGCATCCTGGGCGCGCCCTCCGGCGGCGGGCTCAGCGGCAGCCGCACGCCGAGCACCCGCTCCACGCTGGCCTCCATCTCGGCCAGCGTCATCGGCGTGCCGGGCCCGGGATGGTCGCCGTCCGGGTGCTGCTCCCACTCCGCCGTGTTGATCAGCGGCCGCTGCGGGTCGTGCCCGAGCAGCGTGAAGACACCCCTGCCGGTGCGGTGGAACGCGGCCGGGATCTCGCCCAGGCCCTCGATCGCCACCCGCCCGCCCGGCAGGAACCGGATGCGGTCGCTCGGCCCGATGAGCGCGGACCGGTCGACGGTGTGCTCGTCCTCGCCGCCGGCGAACGCGATGCCCGCCTGCTTGCGGACCGAGCTGCGGCTGCCGTCGCAGCCCACGAGGTAGCGGGCCGCCAGCGTGGTCTCGGTGCCGTCCAGGCCGCGGGCCACGACCTCCACCCGGTCGCCGTACTGGGCGAACGAGCGCACCTCCCAGCCCCGCCGCACCTCCGCGCCCAGCTCGGCCGCCCGCTCGGCGAGCACCCGCTCCAGGTCGCGCTGGTTGATCGGCAGCAGGTGCATCGGGTTGTCCGCGCCGAGCAGGTGCAGCGGCAGCGGCAGGCCGCCGAAGAAGAACCCCGGCGCCGGGCGCGGCGCCCCCGGGCTGCCGCAGCGGTCGAGCAGGCCGCGATGGTCCAGCAGCCGCACGACCTGTCCGGCCAGGCCGTGCGCCTTGTCGGCCTGGTCGGGCCCCGGCCGCCGCTCCAGGACGAGGGGCCTGGCCCCAGCCAGGCGCAGCTCGGTGGCGAGGAAGAGGCCGGCGGGACCGCCGCCGACGATGATGACGTCGAACGTCAAGGACGTCTCCTTAGGATACGCATGTGTATCTAACGAGGGAGACCGTAGAGCAGCGCGATAAGATACACAAGTGAGTCTTGAGAGCGGTTCGCGGCGGCGGGGGGCCCGGCTGGAGGAGGCCATCCTCGACGCCGCCTGGCACGTGCTGGTCGAGCACGGCTACCACGGCTTCACCTACGAGGCCGTCGCCGCCCGTGCCGGCACCAGCCGTCCCGTCCTCTACCGGCGCTGGCCGCAGCGCGAGGACCTGCTGCTCGCCACCCTCACCACCTACTGGCGGCCGATCGAGATCCCCGACACCGGCAGCCTGCGCGACGACGCCATCGGGTTCCTGCGCAACGCCGACGCCGACAGGAGCGGCATGATCACGCTGATGAGCGTGCAGCTCGGCGGCTACTTCCACGAGACCGGCAGCAGCCTGTCGCGCCTGCGCGACTCGCTCCTGGAGCCCGGCCGGCCCGCCCCGTTCGAGACGATCGTGGGCCGCGCCGTCGCCCGGGGCGAGCTGCCCGACGTGCCGCGCCCGTCCCGCGTCGTCAACCTGCCGCTCGATCTGCTGCGCCACGACCTGTTCATGACCATGCGGCCGGCGCCGTACGAGAAGATCGTCGAGATCGTCGACGTGGTGTGGCTGCCCCTGCTGGGCGGGTGATTTTAATCGTTGGTGCGGCGGTCGCCGCGCGGGCTAGGGTGGCTGCGATCCGCGCCGGGAGGCCGTTGGCCTGCCCGTTCGAACCTGCAAGAGGGGAGCCGCTGGATGACGGCACAGCTCGTCGCACTCAGCTGGGACGCACACGACCCCGCTGCCCTCGCCCGCTTCTGGGCCGGGGTGCTGCGCTGGGAGAGCGCCGACGACCCGCGCGGCGGGGTGGCGCTGCTGCCGCCCGACGACACCGGCTTCCGCATCCGGTTCCAGCCGGCCGAGGCGGAGAAGATCAGCCAGAACCAGATCCACTTCGACCTCACCAGCGCCTCCCCAGACGCCCAGCAGGCCACCGTCGACAGGGCGCTGGCGCTCGGCGGCCGGCACATCGACATCGGCCAGAGCCCCGACGAGGATCACGTGGTGCTCGCCGACCCCGAGGGCAACGAGTTCTGCGTCATCGGGTTCGGCAACAAGTTCCTGGCCGAGTGCGGCTTCATCGGGGCGCTGTCGTGCGACGGCTCCCAGGAGGTCGGCTACTTCTGGAGCGCGGCTTTGGAATGGCCGCTGGTGTGGGACCAGAACGAGGAGACCGCGATCCGCTCCCCGCACGGCGGCCCCAAGATCACCTGGGGCGGCCCGCCCATCGCCCCCAAGAAGGGCAAGAACCGCCTCCACTTCGACCTCGCCCCACCCGCCGGCGGGAGCCAGGAGGCGGAGATCGAGCGCCTGCTCGCCTTGGGCGCGACCCGCGTCGACATCGGCCAGGGCGACGCGGAGTGGGCCGTCCTCGCCGACCCGGACGGCAACGAATTCTGCGTCCTCCCCCAGTGAGCTCGGCGGGGGCGTTCAGCGTTCTGGCTCAGCGAGCCCGGTGGGCGTTCTGCCGTGGGGAGCCGGCCGGGGCGTTGTGTGTTGCGCCGGTGGCCGGCCGGGTGTTGTGCCGCGTGTCGTCGGCTTGGTGAGCTGGGTCGATTCAGCGGGCGGTCATGCCGCCGTCGATCGCGAGTGCTGCGCCCGTGATGAACGAGGCCTCGTCGCTCAGGAGGAACGCCGCCAGCGCTGCCACCTCCTCTGGCTGGGCGATCCGCCCGACCGGGTGCATGGCGGCGGCCGCTCGCAGCGACTCCTCGGGGCTCGGGCCCAGGTTGGAGCGGGTCAGAGGCGTGTCGACGCCGCCGGTGACCAGGGCATTGACGCGGATGCCCGCCGTCGCGGTCTCTAGCGCGGCCGACCGGGTGAGGCCGATCACGCCGTGCTTGGCGGCGCTGTAGGCGGCCATGCCGGGCTGACCGCTCGCGCCCGCGACGGAGGCGTTGTTCACGATGGCTCCGCCGCTCCCGGACGCGCGCAGTGCCGGGATCTGGTGCTTGAGGCCGTAGAAGACGCTGGTGAGGTTCAGGGCCAGCTCGGCCTGCCAGGCGTCGGCGCCGATTCCGGTGAGCTCGCCCATCGCGGTGGCGGCGCCGACGTTGTTGAACGCGCCGTCGAGCCGGCCGTACCGGCTGACCGCCTGCCTGACCACCTCGGCAGCCTCGCTCTCGACGGTGACGTCGGCACGGACGAACGTCGCCTCGCCACCCGCGTCACGGATGCCGGCCACCACCTCGTCCCCGGCCTCCTTGCCACGCGCGGCCAGCACCACCTTGGCGCCCTCAGCCGCCAGTCGCTCCGCCGCGGCACGGCCCATGCCGGAGGTGGCGCCGGTGATCAGGATGACTTTGTCAGTGAATCGTGCGGACACGATGACTCCTTGTGATGAGTGCGGAATCCCATGGGTTCGGGAAGTCGGGGGGAGTCGGTGGCGAGGTCGGTGCGACCGGCCGGGTGACCGGGCTCTGCGCCGGTCGCCGCGGCGAGCGGGCGGGCCGCTCGGCTGGCGTGCTCAGAAGGTGAGGACCAGGCGGCCGCGTATTCCGCCCTTTGCGAGCAGGCGGTGGGCCTCGGGGGCCTCGGCGGCGGGCAGGGATGCGGCGACGCGCGGGGTCAGGACGCCTGCCTCGGCTAGGTGGAGGATTTCGTGCAGTTTGTCCGGGCGGTTCGTGTACTCGGGGACGAACACGGCGGCGATCCTGATGTCGCGGACGCTCTCGACGTTCTTGAATCCGGGCTCGCCCGGGCTGCGGAAACGCGCGTAGGTGCCGCCGTCGCGTACGGCGTCGAGCAGCACAGGACCTATGAGTGCGGTGTCCGCGACCGCCGACACTCCGTCAGGGAATGCGGCCAGGATGTGGTCGGCGACTTCGGCGCCTCTGGGCACGACCACGTGCGCGCCGAGCGAGCGTACGAGATCCTCGTCGGTGGGCGCGGCGTCGGCCACCACGGTCAGGCCCGCGTGCCTGGCGAGCTGCACGAGGTAGCCGCCGAGGATACCGGCGGCTCCCGTCACCGCCAGCACCGAGCCGGGGGAGAGCGCCAGCAGGTCGCGCGCCAGGAGCGCGGTGAGGCTGTTCATGGGCAACGTCGAAGCCGCCCCGTGATCGGTGCCGGCGGGAGCGCGGACGACCCGGGCGGCCGGCAGGACGACCTGCTCGGCGTAGCCGCCGGCGGCCGTTCCGAGCGGGACGACCATCGCCATCACCGCGTCGCCCACGGTCAGGTCGGTGTCCGTGCCGGGGCCGATCTCGTCGACCACCCCGGCGACGTCCATGCCGGGCACCCACGGGGGCGGCGCCCCCTCGAGGAACGGGGCGCTGACGCCGGCGCGCAGCAGCGTGTCGGCGGGGTTCACGGCGGCGGCGTGTACGCGTACCCGTATCTCGCCGGGGCCGGCGTGCGGCTCCGGCAGGTCGAGGACGCGCAGAACTTCAGGGCCGCCGTACTCGTATAGGCCGATCGCTTGCAAAGTCCCAGCTCCTTAGTGGTTCTTGTTGTATACCTAGTCTGTCACCGACACCCTCGCATTCCTCCTTGTACGGCCACAAGTAGGCACTTTGACCTGCCCTGGTATCACCGGGAGAACCACCAGCCCGTCAGGACCAGGTATATGTCGTATACTGCCTTGCATGTCGCCACCCATCGCCGAGGTCGAGCTGGACGAGCAGGCCCGCCGCGCCCTGATCCGCGACGTGCTCGAACGCATCGGTGACAAGTGGTCCGTGGTGGTCATCTGCCAGCTGGGCGACGGCACGCGGCGCTTCAACGAGCTGAGCCGGCTGAGCGAGCCCATCACCAAGCGCATGCTCAGCGCCACCCTGCAGGGGCTCGAACGCGACGGCCTGGTCTCACGGACCGTCCACGCCACCAAGCCGCCGCGGGTCGACTACGCGCTGACCCCGCGCGGGGCGAGCCTCCTGCAGATCGTCCGCGACCTGGCCGGCTGGGCCGAGGAGAACGCGGCCGGCATCGTGGAGGCCAGGTCGTCCTTCGACGCGAAATGAGCCGACCCCCGCCCCGCCTGGCCGTTCGCGGGTGCGGGTGCGGGTGCCGCGCTCTCGCGACGAGGCGCGGTCCGCGGAAAGCTCTGACACGCGACGAGCCGCGACCCACGAAGAGCCGGACCGCCGCTCACTGAGACGTGACCTGATGAGCCACGGCGCCGCGGCGAGGTGACGATCGCGATGGGCGTCGGGGTGGCGTGCGGGGGTTCCGCGTTCGGGGGATACGATCGGTATTGAATGTTCGATGATGATCGTACACATGGGGGATGGCATGGCGCGGACGGTGCGCTTTTACGAGCTCGGCGGGCCCGAGGTGATGCGGCTGGAGGACGAGGAGCCGGGGGAGCCGGGCGTCGGTGAGGTGCGGGTGCGGGTCGAGGCGATCGGCGTCAATCGGGCTGAGGCGTTGTTTCGCAGCGGGCAGTACATCGAGCCGGTCAAGCGGCTGCCGGGCAGGCTCGGCAACGAGGCCGCGGGTGTGATCGAGGCGGTCGGTCCGGGGGCGAGCGCATTCGCGCCCGGGCAGCGGGTCAGTGTGATCCCCAACTTCTCGCAGAACGACCATGGGGTTTATGCCGAGCAGGCCGTCGTGCCCGTGACCTCCCTGGTGCCGCGTCCCGAGCAGGTGGACGCGGTTTCCGGCGCCGCCGTCTGGATGCCCTACCTGACCGCGTACGGCGCGATGGCCGAGGTCGCTCACGTGAGGGCGGGGGACGTGGCGGTGATCAACGCGGCGTCGAGCAGCGTCGGCCTGGCCGCCATCCACACCGCGGACCGGCTGGGCGCGCGGCCGTTCGCCGTCACCCGCACCCGCGCCAAGGCCAGGCAGCTGGCCGAGGAGGGCGCCGCCGAGGTCATCGTCTCCGACGAGGAGGACGTGACCGCGCGCGTGCTGGAGCTGACCGGCGGCAAGGGCGCCGAGTACGTCTTCGACGCGGTCGCCGGTCCCGGCGTCGTGGACCTGGCGCGGGCCGTGGCGGCGGACGGCACCCTGTTCCTGTGGGGTGCGCTGAGCGGGCAGCCGACTCCGTACCCGGGGTTCGAGCTGGGCATGCCGGCGCTCAACCTGCGCACGTACACGATGCTCGAGGTCGCCAAGGATCAGGAACGGCTGCGCCGCGCGGCCGCGTTCATCACTTCAGGGCTGCGGGCCGGAGCGTTCCGGCCGGTGGTGGACCGGGTGTTCCCCCTGGAGCAGATCGTGCAGGCACATCAGCACATGGAGTCGAACACCCAGTTCGGCAAGATCGTCGTCACCACCGCCTAGCGCTGTCCCCGGCGGTCGTTGTGCTCGGCGTCGGGCGGCTGTTCGAGGTACGGGTCGTCCGAGCCGCCGGGCACGGGCGGCAGCGGGACCGGGTCCTGCGCCACCGTGGCGGCTCCGGCCGTGCTGGTGCAGACCGGACCGATCAGGGCGGACAGGCTGACGGCGGCGGCTACGAGCAGGCGTGGGAACATCGGGATCTCCTCCATGACACGAGCACATGGACGATGCGGCTTCCCGGAAGGCGCCATCTCGGCGCGAGACGCTTCCCACGCTAGCGGCCGCGCCCTGCGAAATCCCCCAGCAGGGGGCAAAGCCTTCCCCGCCGCGGGGTGGGTCAGGCGGTGGCGGGGAGGGCGAAGGCGCGGTGGGCGTGGGTGAGGAAGGCGCGTACGGCGGGTCCGTACGGCGTCTTCCAGGTCAGGGCGAGCCGGGCGATCACCTGCGCGTCGTCGATCACCCGCGCGGCGAGCCGGTCGCGGTAGGCCGCCGCCATCGACTCGCTGAGGACGCCGACGCCGAGCCCGCGTTCGGCCAGGGCGGCGATGGCGTCGGAGGCGCCGGCCTGGAACGCGATCGCCGGCCGGCACCCGCCCGCCGCGCACGCCCGGTCGAACGCCTGCCGCAGCCCCGTCCCCGGCGGCATGCACACGACCGGGTACGCCGCCACGTCCGCCAGCGTGACCTGCCCCGGCTCGGCGAGGGGATGGGCGGGCGGCACGGCGGCGACGAGACGTTCGCTGACGATCGTCATCTCGGACAGCCCCTCGGGGGCGGTGGCGGCGGTGCCGACGAGGGCGAGGTCGATGCTCCCCGCGCGGACGGACTCGGCGAGCACATCCGAGTTGCCCTCCAGCAGCGAGATCTGCACCCCGGGATGCGCTCGGTGGAAGGCTGCGAGCGCGTCGAACAGCGGCGTGATCGTGCACCCGTTGACCATGCCGACGACGAGACGGCCCTTGATGAGGTGGGTGACCTCGCCCACCGCCTGGCCGACGGCGGCGGCTGCGGCGAGGGTGGCGCGGGCGTGTTCGAGCGCGGCCTTGCCGGCGACGGTGAGCGTGGCGGTGCGCCCTGAGCGGTCGAAGAGGTCGGCGCCGAGCTCGCGTTCGAGCTGCCTGATCTGGGCGCTGACCCCGGACTGGCTGATGTGCACCCGCTCGGCCGCGCGCGTGAAGTTCCGTTCTTCGGCGACGGCGACGAAGTATTCGAGCTGGCGCAGTTCCATGACTGTGGATTCTAGTTGTCATCACAACCAGCTGTTGGACTTCTGGAAGTGCCCGCTGCCATGCTGAAGAAAAGCGGAAAACACCATTGAACGAGGACATATATGTACGAGAAGGCCATGCGTCCGGAAGACATCACCCGCCTGTTCGTCGAGCGGTCGAACGCCGGAGACGCGGCCGGGGTCGCCGCCCTCTACGAGGAGGACGCCGTCCTCGCCTACCCGCCCGGCAGCCGGACGAAGGGCCGGGAGGCGATCCGCGAGCTGTGGGAGAAGGTGCTGGCCGGTCGGCCGCACTTCGAGCAGGAGCCGCCGCTGCCCACGCTGATCAGCGGCGACATCGCGCTCACCTCCACCTCGCCCAAGGACGGGGCGGGCGCCCGCGCCCAGGTCGTCCGCCGTCAGCCCGACGGCAGCTGGCTCCGCGTCCTCGACCAGCCCGAGTTCGTCCCCGTCGGCCAGGAGAACTGACCGCTCAGGAGGTGACGTCGGCGCGGGACGCGATCCGGGTGGGCTCGCCGTCCGGGAGCGCGTACGAGGAGAGCAGGGCGAGCTTGTCGGCGTGCTCGGTCCCGGGCTCGGCGTGGTACATGACGAGCAGCTGCCCCGTGACGCCGGTGATCGCCAGCTTCTCCCTGAGCAGCCGCAGCTCGCCGACCTGCGGATGGTGCAGGACCACCGGGCTGCTCCGCCACCGGACGACGTCGTGGCGGGCCCACAACGTCCGGAACAGCTCGCTGGCCAGGGACAGCTCGCCGACCAGCTCGATGCTGTGCGGGTCGTCCACGTCGGTGCCCACCGAGGCCCGGAACCCGGCCACCAGCGCGGCGGCGGCCCGCTCCCAGTCGCCGTACAGCGCCTGCTCAGCCGGGTCAAGGAAGAGGTCCCGCAGCCGGTTGCCGCCCGGCGCCAGCCTGGGGGAGAGCGCGACGGCCGGCCGGTTGGAGGCGAGCACGTCGAAACAGCGTCCTTCCACGAACGCGGGCAGCGGCAGCGTCCCCAGCAGCGTACGGGTGCCCTCGGGCACGACCTCGCGGCGCGGGCGGCGACGGCGGCGCGGCGGCGGGGCGGCGCCGAGGCCGAGCAGGTAGTCGGTGGCGGCGGCGTCGAGCTGCAGCACCCGGGCCAGCGACCGCAGCACCTGCTCCGACGGGCGGCGGTCGCGGCCCTGCTCCAGCCGCAGGTAGTAGTCGGCGCTGATGCCGGCCAGCATCGCCACCTCCTCCCGCCGCAGCCCGGGGACCCGCCGCAGGCCGGCGTTCGGCAGCCCGACCGTCTCCGGCGCGACCTGCTCGCGGCGGGCGCGCAGGTAGGTGCCCAGGATGTTGGCGTCATCCGTCATGGCATGGAGCCTATGCAGTAGGGCCCGACGCTGACTGGTCCTGTCACCCCCAGGAACGCCGGGGCACTGCCACCACCCCTCTCCGGCGCTGGACGATCGTCCCGTACCGAAGAGAGGAACGATCATGACTGTGACCCTGGTGACGGGTGCGAACAAGGGCATCGGCTACGAGACCGTCCGCCTCCTCGTCGCGGCCGGCCACTCCGTCTACGCCGCCGCCCGCGACGAGGAGCGCGGCCGCCGCGCCGCCGCCGAGCTCGCCGCACGGTTCGTCCGGCTGGACGTCACCGACGACGCCTCCGTGGCGGCGGCCGTGAAGACCATCGAGGCCGAGCAGGGCCGCCTGGACGTGCTCATCAACAACGCCGGCCTCGGGCTGGCAAGCCCCACCGGGCCGGACGCGCTGCTGGTGTTCGACACCAACGTGGTCGGGGTGATCCGCGTGACCCAGGCGGCGCTGCCGCTGCTGCGCAGGTCGGACAACCCGGTGGTGGTGAACCTGTCCAGCGCGCTCGGCTCGTTCCACGCCGTCACCGACCCGGAGCGGCCCGCGTTCCACGTGCCGTCCCTCGTCTACGGCTCCAGCAAGGCCGCCGTCTCCATGCTCACCCTGCAGTACGCGAAGGCGATGCCGGACATCAAGTTCAACGCGGTGGAGCCCGGCTACACCGACACGGACCTGACCAAGGACCACCCCGGCGGCCAGTCCGCCGAGGTGAGCGCGCAGGTCGTCGCCCGCGTGGCGATGATGGGCAACGACGGCCCCAGCGGCACCTTCCAGGAGGAGGACGGCATCCTCCCTTGGTGATCTACAATGTAAAGGCGATTGTCGGTGCCACGCCCATCGTCGGCGACGGACACCGAGCCGTCGGGGTGGAGGGTGACCGTGCATGTCGCCCGGTCGCGCCAGGATGCTCGGGACGTACTCACCTTGGCACCCTACGATCACCCTGTGACGTACGACGCCGAGAGCTGGCTGACATCCACCGCCGAGCCGCGCCGTTCGCCGATCGAGGGCACCGGGCTGTTCGCGGTCGGGCGGATCCGCCGGGGCGAGGTGGTGATGCGGCTCGGCGGCCGGGTCATCGACGACGACACGTTGGCCGCCCTCACGCCGCCCTACAGCAGCATCACCGTCGAAAACGGCGTCCACCTGCTCCTCGACCCCGCGCACCCCGTCCGGTACGGCAACCACTCCTGCGACCCGGCCCTGTGGCACCAGGACGCGACCACGCTCACCGCGCGCCGCGACATCGAGCCGGGGGAGGAGCTGACCGTCGACTACGCGACGCACACCGGCGTCGAGGGGTGGTCGATGGCGTGCCGATGCGGGGCGCCGTCGTGCCGCGGCGTGGTCACCGGCGCCGACTGGCGGTCCGAACGGCTGCGGCAGGTCTACGGCACGCACTGGAGCCCGGCCTTGCTTGCCAGGATGAGGGCGGAGTAGCGGGTGCCGAGTATCTGCGGGCGAGCCGGTCAGGCGTCGGCGGCGGGTGGAGTGCCAGCGCTCAGGCGTGGGTCGCGGCGGATGGGGTGCTCAGGTGTGGGTGGCGCGGTGGGAGAGCCACTGGTCGCGGGTGATGGCGTACTCGACCTCGCCCTGCTCGCTGCCGGGCAGCGGGTCGTCCCAGTCCTGGTGGAAGGTGCGCACGTACGTCATCCCGAGGGAGGCCATCGTGGCGCGGGAGGCGGCGTTGACCGCCATCGTCTCGGCGAAGACGCGGTTGAGCCCGAGGTCCTCGAAGCCGTGCCGCAGCAGCTCGCGCGCGCCTTCGCCGGCGAGGCCCCGGCGCCAGAAGCGGCGCAGCAGCCGGTAGCCCAGCTCGGCCTGCCCCTCGGCCTGCCCCTCGACCGGGCCCTGGTCGGCGCGCTCAGGCGGCTCCAGGATCCACCACCCGACGAACTCCCCCGCCACGAACCCGGCCCAGAACCCGAGCCCGGGGACCCGGCCGGCGGCCTCCAGCCGCAGCCGGTGCGCCGCCTCGACCTCCTCGCGGGTGCGGGCGCGGCCGGTGAGGTAGCGCATGACCTCGGGATCGGCGTCGAGCTCGATCTCGTGTTCGAGATGCTCGTCGGCGAGCGGGACGAGATCGATCCGGTCAGTACGCAACTTCGCCTGGGACATGCCCGTATTCTCCAGGGCGGGCGGGCGGAAAATCATCCGGTTTCTGCAAGGATGCGTTCCAGGGTGCGCCGCCCCATGAAACTCATCGGCGGGTTGCTGTCGACGTAATACCAGACCGTGCCCATCGCCTGCTGGAACGCCCACGCCTTGCCGCGCTCCCGCTCCAGGTCGCCGCAGCCGAGCGCGGCATGCAGTTCCTCGCGCGGCTCCGCCTCCAGCAGGTGCCAGGCGCTGACGAGGTCGAGGGCGGGGTCGGCGGCGCCGAGGCCGCCGGTGTCGAGCACGCCGGCCAGCCGCCCGTCCGCGACGAGCACGTTGCCGGGGATGAGGTCGCCGTGGTTCATCGCGTCGGGGGACTCGCGGGGCAGCTCGCGCAGGTGCGCCCAGACGCGGCGCAGGCGGGGTACGTCCATCAGGTGCTCGCTGCTGCGGAAGCAGGTCTCCATCCACTCGTCGTGGGCGCGCAGGTCGCCGCCCCTGCCCTGGCCGGAGAACGTGCGGCCGCGGGTGTCGATGGCGCGGATGTCGCCGATGAGGTCGGCCAGGTCGCGGGCGAACGCGGACGACTCGCCGGGGTCGGCGTCGGTGGCCACCGTGCCCGGCAGCCAGGTCTGCACCGACCAGGGGAGCGGGTAGCCCGCGCCAGGCTCGCCCAGCGCGACCGGCTCGGGCGCTGGGAAGCGGGTGGCCGCGGCCAGCTCGCGGGCCGCGCCCGCCTCCGCCTCCAGCCGGCTTCGCACCGCCTCGGGGTCGCCGGGCTGCAGCGGGAAGCGGGCGGCGAGGCGGTCGCCGATGCGGGCGACGGCGTTGACCGTGCCCTGGGTGGCGAGCATGGTGACGGGCAGGCCGCGCCACTGCGGGAACTGCTCGTCCACGAGCTTCTGTACGGTCCCGGCCTCGATCGTCAGTTGGTCGGCGTGCATTTTCACGAGGGGCAAGGTTGCCCGAGGCCGGTCGCGGTCCGCAAATCCTTTTGCGGCGCGTGGTCAGGGAGCGACGTCGGTCACGCCGCATACGTCGCAGCGGTAGAGGGTGCCCAGATCGTCCTCGCCGAACTCGCTCCACGAATGCGCGGTGCCCGTCAGGTCGTACGGGTCGCCGGAGCAGAGCACCCGCGCCCCTCCACCCGCGGCCGCGTCATGGGGGCCGGCGGGAACGGGGGCAGTGGGTGTGAGCATGGAGGTCTCCCGGGGGTCAGGTGGGGTAGCGGTCAGTGGGCAAGGTTCTTTCCTGAAAGTGAGCGTTGTAACCGTCAGATCAGGACATTGCACGTCAATGCCCACATATCCGTTTGCGTGTCTCTCTCCGGGTAGGGCGAGCGCCGCACCATCCGCAGCGTTGGGAGGAACTCGGTGGAACCGGTCTGGATCATCTCCGCCATCGCCATCCTGATCGCGATCGGCATCGCCTACCGCAGCGAGCGCAACAAACGCAAGAACTGATCAGAGAGACCGGCAGCCGCACACCCTGCAGCCCGGCCGGGTCAGCCTGGAGGTGCACCGCCGGAGCCGGTACGCCGGCGGTTCAGTGACTGCCGGACAGCTCGCCTGAGAGGGTCTCGTGCATGCGGGCGCTCGGCTGGTTGAGGCCCACGATGCGCACGCTCTTGCCGCGGGCGGCGTACTTGGCCTCGACGGCGTCCAGCGCGGCGACCGATGAGGCGTCCCAGATGTGCGCGTCGGTCAGGTCGATGACCACGTCGTCGGGGTCGGTGGCATAGGAGAACCGCGAGACCAGGTCGTTGCTGGAGGCGAAGAACAGCTCCCCGGTGACCGCGTAGACGACCTGCCTGCCTTCGGGGTCGAGGCAGGCGGTGACGTCGGCGAGGTGCGCGACCCGGCGGGCGAAGATGATCAGCGCGGTCAGCGAGCCGATGACGACGCCGATCGCCAGGTTGCTCGTGGCGACCACCACGGCGACCGTGACCAGCATGACGGTGGTCTCGCCGACCGGCAGCCGCCTGAGCGTGGCGGGCGCGATGGAGTGCCAGTCGAACGTGCCGAACGACACCAGGATCATCACCGCCACCAGCGCGGCCATCGGGATCTGCGAGACCAGCGGCCCGAACACCACGCACAGCACCATCAGCATGACCCCGGCCGTGAACGTGGACAGCCGGGTCCGGGCGCCGTTCCTGACGTTGATCATCGTCTGGCCGATCATGGCGCAGCCGCCCATGCCGCCGAAGAAACCGGTGACGATGTTCGCGACGCCCTGGCCGATCGACTCGCGCGTCTTGGACGAGCGGGTGTCGGTGATGTCGTCCACGAGCTTGGCCGTCATCAGCGACTCCATCAGCCCGACCAGTGCGAAGCCCAGCGCGTACGGGGCGATGAGGGTGAGCGTGTCCCACGTGAACGGCACGTCGGGCAGGCCGGGCACGGGCAGCGAGGCCGGCAGCGCCCCGCGGTCGCCGACCGTCGGCACCGCCAGGTGCGCGCCGATGGTGAGCGCGGTGAGCGCCACGATCGAGATCAGCGGCGCCGGCACCACCCTGGTCAGGCGCGGCAGCAGCACCATCAGCACCAGCGCCCCGCCCACCAGCGGATAGACGACCCACGGCACGTCGATCAGCTCCGGCACCTGCGCCATGAAGATCAGGATGGCCAGCGCGTTCACGAACCCGACCATGACGCTGCGCGGCACGAACCGCATCAGCTTGGCCACACCGAGCGCGCCCAGCACGATCTGGATCAGCCCACCCAGGATGACCGTCGCGATCAGGTAGCCGAAGCCGTACTCGCGGGTCAGCGGCGCCACCACCAGCGCGATCGCGCCGGTCGCCGCGGAGATCATCGCGGGCCGGCCGCCGACGAACGCGATCACCACGGCCATGGTGAACGAGGCGAACAGGCCGACGCTGGGGTCCACCCCGGCGATGATCGAGAACGAGATCGCCTCAGGGATCAGCGCCAGCGCGACGACCAGGCCGGACAGGAACTCGGTACGTGCGACCGACGGCGACAGCCAGGCAGGCCGGCCTGGCCGCAGCCGGGCGGCCAGGGACGCGGACGGGCGGGCGGGCACGGAAGAGCTGGGCAACGAACATCCTTCTGATGAGGGTGAGGCGGCGCCGGAGCGTACGGCGCGGTGGAGCGAGACGGGGGGAGAGACGCGGGAGAGCGGCGGGGCGGCGATGCGCGCCGCGAGCAGGTCACGGTGAGCAGGTCACGGTGGGCAGCAGGCGGTGATGATCAAAGGCATGCGCGCGTCGAGAGTCCTGACCTCGGAGATGACGGCGGCGGCACACGTCGTCGTGGCCGGAGCGCCGGGGGTGTCGGGTCCGCGCCTCTCCCGGCGCGGCCATCGGTAACTCTACCTTAACGTTAGGGTAGAGATCCGGCGGGGCCTGGCACGCCGCACCCACCACGCCGGGCAGTGAGGTCGTACGAGAGATGGACGAGCCCGCGCCGCCCGTCATGGAGACATCAGGTCACATGCACATCGGCGAGGTGGCGGCCCGCACCGAGCTGTCGCTGCGCACCATCCGCCACTACGACGAGGTCGGCCTCGTCCGGCCGTCCGCCCGAAGCCAGGGCGGCTTCCGCCTCTACACGGAGGCCGACGTCGCCCGCCTGATGGTGATCCGCCGCATGAAGCCACTCGGCTTCACCCTGGAGGAGATGGGCGAACTGCTCTCCATCACCGACCGCCTCGACGAAACCACCCCGACCGCCTCACAACCGACCGAGCGGCAGGTATTGTCACCGGCCGAACGCGCTCACCTGGCGGCCAGACTCGCCCGCTTCGAGGGGGCGGCCCGCGACCGCTGCGCCGCCCTGCGCACCCAACTGGCCCGCGCCGAGGAGTTCGCCACCGACCTCGCGAAACGCGCCACCCAACTGGCAGCCGACCCCAGGTGAACGCCGACCCGCCCCACCACCGGCCTTACCCTCACGCCCCTCAACCCCCCGAAGGCCCTCAGCGCCAACGGCGGCCGAGCCGTGAGCCGGCCCAGGTCTGGTTGCGGTCAGGGGGAGTGGCTTCGGGGTCCCGGCGGTTCGGTAGGGCGAGGGCCAGGACGCCGGCCCCTGCCAGCGCCACCGCTATGAGCACGAACGCCTGTCCGTAGCCTTCCGCCAGGTCGGCCGGGTTGGCGCCGGCCCCTTGCGTGGACGTCAAGGCGACCAGGGTGGCCAGGCCAAGAGCGCCGCCGATCTGCTTGGCGGTGTTCATGAGGCCGGAGGCCGCCCCGGCGTCCTCCGAGGCCACGCCTGAGGTGACGGTGACGGTCAGCGGGGTGTTCAGCAGGCCGCCGCCGAGCGAGATCAACGCAGCCGGGCCGAGGACGGCGGTCACGTAGTCGCCGCCGGGCCCGAGGCGGCTCTGCCACAGGAAGCCGGCCGCTCCGATCAGCGCGCCCGTGACGATGAGCACCCGGTCACCGGTACGCCGCATCAGCCAAGGCGTCACCCGTAGCCCGACGAGCATGGTCAGCAGCGTGTGCGGCAGGAACGCCAGCCCGGTCAGCAGCGGCTCGTATCCGAGGACGTTCTGCAGGGACAGCGTCAGGAAGTACCACATCGGGTTGAGGCACGCACCGGCCAGCAGCATCGCCGCGTTGCCCAGCCAGATCGCCCGAGCCCGCACGAGGGAGGGCGGGATGAGCGGAACGGCCGCGACCCGCGTCTCCACCAGCACGAACAACCCCAGCAGCGCACACCCGCCGACGACGGCGACGACCGACCCGGACACCCCGTACGCCAGCGCCACCAGCCCGGCGGTGGCCGTCAGCGCGCCCAGCACGTCGAGCCGCCCGCGGCGCCGCCCGGGACGGGCGGGCAGCCGGCGGGCGGCGACCAGGCAGGCCAGCCCGATAGGCACGTTGACCAGCAGGATCGACCGCCACGACAGATACTGCGTCAGCGCCCCGCCGATGAGGTTGCCCGCCGTGCCGCCCGCCAGGCTGACGGCCGTCCAGACGGCGATGGCCCGGGTACGCCGCGGCCCCTCGGGAAAGACGGCGGTCAGGACGGTGAGCGTGGCCGGCGCCAGGATCGCCGCCCCCACCCCCTGCCCGGCCCGCGCGGCGATCAGCAGCCCGGCCGTGTCCGCCAGCCCACCGGCCAGACTGGCGGCGGAGAACACGGCCAGGCCCGCGACGAAGATCCGCCGGTGCCCGTAGAGGTCGGCCAGCCGCCCGCCGAGCAGCAGCAGCCCGCCGAAGGTCAGCGCGTACGCGTTCCCGACCCAGGCGAGCCCCCGAGGCCCGACGGCCAGCGCTTCCGCGATGGAAGGCAGGGCCACGTTCACCACGGACACGTCCAGGACCACCATGAACTGCGCCGCGCACAGCAGCGCCAGGACGATCGGCAACGCGCGGCCTCCCCGTCAAATCGATGTGCTCACATCGTACTGACTGGCAGGAGCGCCTCGGCGAGCAGCCGCCACTGCGGCATCGCCGACCCGCCCGGCTGCACGCCGATCACCTGGACGGCGACGTGGTCGGCCCCGGCCTCGCGATGGGCGCGCAGCTTGTCCGCGATGACGTCCGGCTCGCCCCAGAACACGAAGTCGTCCACCAGCCGGTCGCTGCCGCCCCCGCCGATCTCCTCGTCGGAGTAGCCGAGCCGCCGGAACTTGGCCACGTTGAACGGCCGGGACAGGTAAGGGCTCAGGTGCTCGCGCGCGATCGCCCGGGCCTTGCCCGGGTCGGACTCGAAGAGCACGGGGTGTTCGACGGCGAGGAACGTCTCAGGTCCGAGCAACTCGCGCGCCTGCGCGGTGTGCGCGACGTTCACGTGGTAGGTCTGGGCGCCCGCGGTCCGGTCGCGGGCCAGCTCCAGCATCTTCGGCCCGTACGCGGCCAGAATCCGCCGCACCGGACCCCGCGGCGCCGGATTCACGGTCTCGACCGCGTCCATCTCGTCCAGGTACGCCGCCATCGCTCCCAGCGGCTTGACCCCCGGCTTCGGCTCGCCGCCGAACCCCAGCCCGAGCACGTGCCGCCCCGGGTAGGCGTCGGCCAGCAGGAGCGCGCCGCCGTGCGTCCACCGGGTCCCGCGCGACCAGATCTGCGCGATGCCGTTCACCACCGTGAGCCGCTCGGTGCTCGCCAGCAGGAAGCCGGCGTGCGAGAGCGCCTCGCGTCCGAGCAGTTCGGGGACCCACACGGCCGGCCAGCCCAGCTCCTCCAGCTCCTGGACCGCATCCCGCACCCGCGCCGCCGGCAGGTGCTCGAAGTCGAAGGTGTAGATGCCGAAAGGCCCGAGGTCAAGGCGGTCGTTCCCGCTCATGGCAGTTCTCCTTCATCATGCCGACAAGTCGGATCAACATATCGCATTTTGTCGATCCGTATTGCTACAGCTCGGACGGACCCCACTCGGTGACCTGGACGGTCTCGCCGACCGCCGCCCTTCCGGGCCTGAGCACCGCGTACCGGACCCCGAACGCCACCCCGCCCCTCGCCGCCCGGCGGTAGTCGGCCAGGGTCCGCAGCGGTTCCGGGCCCGCCTTCGCCCCCGTCTCCTGCTCGACCATGGTGACGGCGCAGCGGATGGCAAGCTTGGCGTAGGCGAGGCCGGCGGTGCCGATCGTCAGGCGGCGGGCGCGGTCCTCGGCGTGGGGGTCGTCCCAGCCGTCGATGACGATGTTGGCACGGAAGCGGTTCATCGGCACGGGCGCCGCGCCGCGCGTGACGAGGCGGTGGTTGAGCAGGTCGAGGCTAGAACGGGTGGTCACCAGTACGGCGCTGCTGTCGGCGTAACCGGCGGTGCCGGGGGTGCTTCCGCTGGTGTTCCTGTCGTGTTCGGGCGGCACCCGCACGAGGCGGCTCGGCCGGCCGAGCACCTCCGTCAGCCACTGCGCCGCCGCGTCGCCCTGGTCGATGCCCCGGTACGCGGTCCCGAACAGGTCCACCGGCCGCCGCTCGCCGGTGACATCCACGAGCAGGTCCAGGTCCTCGAAGCCGGGGGCGCCGAGGGTGAGCAGTCCGCCGTCGGAGGCGACGCGCGGCCGGATCGTGGCGAGCTTGGGGTCGCGGCGCTGAGTCTTGAACACGCCCCGGTCGCTGACCACCATGAAGCTGCGGTCGTGTGCGAGCCCGGCGGGGGTGATCGCCGCCTCGGTGAGCGGGACGCCGGCGCATCCCTTGACGGGGTAGGTGGTCAGCTCGGTGACGGTTGCCATGACCCCGGCCCTATGCCGCGCCGCGGACGGGACAGCAGGGGTGTGTCGGCCTGACGGTGTGATCGCCTTCGGTGGGGTGCGACATAGTAAGTTCCATTTCCATACTCACTGAGTTTGCATAGGAAACTTACTAGGGTCGCGATCGGGATCGTCAACCGCGGGTCACCAGACGATGTACGGGCTCTCCGCGCCGCCGCTCCACGACACGCTGCCGGTGCGCCGCCAGCGCTGCCGCACGTCCGTCTTCGCCCCCTTGCGCGGGACGCTGATCGTGAACGGGCCGCACGTGGCGACCCCGCCCGCCGGCGCGAGCACACCCGCGCAGATGAACGGCTGCGACAGGTTCGTGTCGGCGTCGGTGTCGTAGAGCTGGACGTGGACGTCGGATCGCGCCGACCCCCTGACCTGGCCCTTCAGATGGATGATGTCGCCGGTCACCGCCATGCACGGCGACATGTCCACCCCGCCGGCCGTCGTGAGCCAGGAGCGGCAGCGCCACTGCGGCGCCGGCGGCTCCGACGGCGGCGCCTCGGTCTCCGGCTCGGTCTCCCGGGGCTTCGGCTTGCTCGACTTCGTCCGTACGGGCTGCGTCGGCGCGGTGGTCGCCGGGCTCGGCGGGGTGGCGGTGACCGTGACGACCACCTTCGGGGTCTCCCGGTGTTTCTCGCGCTTGGCCAGCGACTTCGGCGACGGCGTCGCGATGTCCACCGCCGCGGCCCCCGACGGCGTGGCGGGCGGCGTGGACGGGGTGGACGGCGGCGTCGTGGGAGCGGCCACGGGAGCGGCCTCCTGCCGCCAAGGCGCCGCGACGACCAGCGCCGTCCCGGCCAGCACCACCGCCAGAGCTCCGCTCGCCACAAGCACGCCCCGCTTCCGCGACGGCCGAACGGGGCTCCCCGCGCCTCCGCGACCGGCCCCTCCGCCACCGGCCCCTTGCGGCCAGGTGGACGGCTCAGGCGAGGGCGGCGGTTGCGAAGGCGCCGCCTGGGAGTGGGGCTCCGGGGCGAAGGGAGCGTGGTGACCCGGGGGCAGGGTGCCGGAACCGGGCGGCTGGGAAGCGGAGGTGCTGAACGCGCTGGGAGTCCGGTCGGGGCCGGAGCCCGGGGGCCAAGGCTCGGAGTTGGTGGCGGCTCCGGGGCCGGAGTGCTGCGGGTCGGCGGCGGGCCCCAGTGGGTGGGGGACGGCGGGCCGCGGATCCGGGGTGGGCGAGGGGCCCGGCTGCGACGGGGTGGGGGCCGGCTTGGGTGGGGTGGGGAGGGGCTCTGAGGTGGAGGAAGCGGGGTCGGTGCGGGGGACAGGAGGCAAGGCGGGGACGCCCGTCAGGGCCGGGGCCGCCTGGTGGAGGGAGGCGGCGACGGCTTCGGCGGTCGGGCGGGCGGCCGGGTCCTTGGCGGAGCAGGTCCAGATCAGCGTCCACAGGGCGTCGGGCATGCCGGGGAGACGACGGGGCATGGCCGTGGCGTGCTGGCGGAGGAGCGCCATCGGGTGGTCGCCGGCGAAGGGCGGGCGGCCGGCGAGCAGCTCGTACAGGATGAGGCCGAGCGCGTAGACGTCCACGGCGGCCGTGGCGGCGTCACCCTCGGCGACCTCGGGGGCCAGGTAGGCGGGGGTGCCGATGATCGAGCTGGTGCCGGTCAGGCCGGGTCCGTGCACGATGCGGGCCACGCCGAAGTCGCTCAGCCGCGCCCGCCCGGCGGTGTCGATCAGTACGTTCCCCGGCTTGACGTCCCGGTGCACGACCCCGAGCGCGTGCGCGGCGGCCAGCGCCTCGGCGACCTGCGCCATCAGCCGGGCCGCCTCCGACGGCGGCAGGGTGTCGCGCTGACGCAGCAGGCCGCGCAGGTCGCCGCCCTCGACGAGGTCCATGACCAGGGCGAGCCGGTCGCCTTCGACGACGAAGTCGCGTACCGGCACGATGTGAGGGTGGCGCAGGCTGCGCATGACGTTGCGTTCCTGGACGAAGCGCAGCACCAGGTCCTGGTCGGCGGCCAGGCCGTCGCGCAGCAGCTTGACCGCCACGATCTCGCCGGTGTCGCGCAGGCGCGCCCGCCGGACCGTCCCCATGGCGCCGCCGCCGATCTCCTCCAGCAGCACGTACCGGCTCCCCAGAGACGCCTCGGACTCGTCCTGAGCCATCTGTCGTGATCCCCCTCCGCCGCATTGTGGAGATCAACAATAGCCAGGGCGGGCGGGGCCCGAGCAAGATCACACAACAGCGGTCTGGTATGAGGTGGCGGCGAGCGCCTTGATCTCGCCGGCGTCGGCCGGCAGCAGGAAGCCGGCCGCCACCGCCGCGTCGGTGGCCGCCCCGAACGCCTTGAGGTAGCCGGCCGCCCCGCCCGGATAGAGCGTCTCGAGGGTCGCCGCGTCGAACGGCACGGTCTCGCCGAAGAGCCGCTCGATGAGCCCGTCGTTCGGGCTGATGCCGGTCAGGACGGCGGTGGGCGCGTCCATCCAGGGGGTGCGCACGCCGCCGAGCGCGTTGCCGAACGCGTCCCTGGCCAGCGCGGCCGACGCTCCGGGCCGCAGCTCAAGGCGGGGGGCGTGCGGCGGGGGCGTGCCGTCGCGCACCCAGCGGGCGAGGTGGTGGACGGCGGCGTTGGCCACGTAATGGTGCTGCGGCGCCGCGTTCACGGTGTGACCGAAGTCGAACCCGGCCGCCCGCCGGCGCGGAGCGAGCGCGGCGGCCAGCCGGGCCGGGTCGAGGCGGGTCATGTCGTGCGCGGCGCCGGCCTCGGCGTAGGTGTCGGCGTGGGCGGCGCCGGCGATCTCCCACACGCGCAGGGCAGGCCCGTCGGGACGCCTGGCCGCCCGGTAGCCGAGGGTGACCACGTCCGTCTCGGTGAGCAGCGCCAGCACCGGTACGCGCGGGTCGTCGCGGAACGGCACAGGCGTCGGGTCGAACGCGGGCGGATCGGGCAGGACGAGCGGCGCTGCGGCGCCCATGCGGCTGTGGATCAGGAACCCGTCGTAGACCTGGGCGAGGGGGTCGATCGCGTTGACGTAGGTGGTGAGCCGGTGCGCACCCAGCGACATTCCCGCCGCGACCAGCCGCGCTCCCGGGAACAGCTCGGCGATCGCCCGCCCGGCCTGGGAGAAGATGTCGTACGAGAAGTCGTCGCCCGGGTGCTGCAGCGTGCCGTACCGGGCGGGGTCCCATGCCTGGAGACCGCCGGGTGCGGGGCCCTCGGGCGGCAGGGCGCTGCCGGTCACCCCGGCGCACTGGGCCGAGACGCCGACCCAGGCGTAGCCGTCGCGTACCAGCTCGGTGTGCGTGTAGACCCACTCGACGCCCGCGTCCATGTACGCCGAGACGTTGAACCACTCCACGATCACCACGCCGTTGAACCCCCGCTCGGGGGCCCGGGTGAGCAGGCGCGTGACGTACGGGGCGCGCGCCCGCACGCCGGCCCCGCCCTCCAGGTAGGCGGCGGCGGTGCCGCTGATCACGTACTCCTCCTCGACGTGGCGGCCGGGCACGTCGCCGGGACGGGCGGCGTCGAAGGGCCGGCCGCGCCCGCCGTGGCAGGGGCGCAGGTCGGGCAGGGGAGTGGGCATGGGGGCATCCTTCCCGTCGGGTAGTCGTGTCAGCCTGCCCTTGACAAGCCGGGCTGTCAAGCTTGGGCTGACAGGCTGCCATGGGATGATCCTGCCGTGACACGCAGCAGACGCACCCGTCCCGTGGGCGCGGCCGACGGCCTGCCGACCCGCTGCTCGTTCTGCGGCAAGCCGTACGCCGAGGCCGCCCGCGTCGTCGCGGGCCCCGGCGTCTACATCTGCGACGCCTGCGTGGACCTCGCCGCCCAGATCATCGCCGGCACCCCGCCCACCTCCGGCGACGCTCCCCAGCCGGTGCACCGCGGGCCCGACCCCCGCACCGACGCCTACCTGACCACCATGTCCGACGACGACATGCTGGCCATGCTGCCCCGCCAGGCCCTCACCGTGGAGCAGGCGGAACGCGACCTGCGCGCCTGGGTGCGGCTGCTGCGCGAGCGCGGGGTGACGTGGGCCAGGATCGGCGAGGCGCTGGGGGTGTCACGGCAGGCCGCGTGGGACCGGTTCGCGGCCGACGTCGCCGGCGCGCTCGACGACGAACGCACCGGCTGACCGCCCACCTACTCCGCGAAGGACGACCATGACCACCGCACCGCAGATCGGCGTGCACGCGCTCGGGGGACCCACCGCGATCCTGGAGGTGGGGGGGCTGCGCCTGCTCACCGACCCGACGTTCGACCCGGCCGGCTCGTACGAGGTCGCGCCAGGGCGCGTCCTCACCAAGACCGCGCCCGCCGTGCTGGGCCCGTCCGAGGTCGGGCCGATCGACGCCGTGCTGCTCTCCCACGACCAGCACAAGGACAACCTCGACGACGGCGGGCGCGACTACCTCGGCGAGGTCCCGATCGTGCTCACGACGGCGAGCGCGGCCGGGCGGCTGGGCGGGACGACCTGCGCCGTGCCCGTCTGGGAGCACGTCGGCCTGCCCCGCCCCGGCGGCGGGACGCTGCGGGTCACCCGGGTGCCTGCCCTGCACGGGCCCGAGGGCAGCGAGCCCGTCGTGGGAGAGGTCGCCGGGTTCGTGCTGTCGGGCGACGGGGTGCCGACCGTGTACGTCAGCGGAGACAACGCCTCACTCGACCTGGTCGCCGAGATCGCCGGACGCTTCGCCGTGGATGTGGCCGTGCTGTTCGCCGGCGCGGCCAGAACCGCCCTCATGGACGGCGCCAACCTCACCCTGACCAGCGCCCAGGCCGCCGAGGCCGCCCGCATCCTGGACGCCTCGCACGTCGTGCCACTGCACTTCGAGGGCTGGGGCCACTTCACCCAGGGCCCCGAAACCCTCACCGCCGCCTTCGCCGCCGCCGGCCTCACCGACCGCCTCACCTTGCTGCGCGCCGGCACCCACACCACCCTGGCCCTCACCCCACACTGACACCACCACGACCGCCTCGCGCCGCCGCCCGGCCGGTCGGCCGGCGCCGCCCGGTCCGCCCGTCGGCCCGTGCCGCTCCCACCCTGCCCCCACCCTGCCGCCTCGCGGGCACCGGGCTGGGGTCGTTCCGGGGTGGGGCGTCAGAGCGCGCGGGGGTTAGGAGGCGGGCGTTAGGAGGCAGGGGTTTCGGCGGTGGCTACGAGGGTGGCGCGGGCGAGGGTGTGGCCGGCCATGGTGAAGCCGAGATAGGCCGGGGTCGCCTCGGCGGGCACCCCGATGTCCTCGACGTCGAGGGCGTGGACGGTGATGAAGTAGCGGTGCTCGCCGTGCCCGGCGGGCGGGGCCGCGCCGATGTAGCGGGGCAGGCGGGCGTCGTTCGGGATCTGCACAGCGCCGGCGGGCAGGCCGGAGCCGGTGTCGTCGCCCGCGCCCTCCGGCAGCGAGGCGGTGGTGGCGGGGAGGTTGGCGACGGCCCAGTGCCAGAATCCTGACCCGGTGGGGGCGTCGGGGTCGTACACGGTGACCGCGTAGCTCCGGGTGCCCTCGGGGGCGCCGCTCCACGACAACTGCGGCGAGGCGTCGCTGCCGCCCATCTGGGGCGGGGGCAGCGGCTTGCCGTCCTCCACGCTGGTGCTGGTCAGCGTGAAGGACGGCACCTCGGGCAGGCGGGCGAACGGGTTGTTGCTCATGAACGGATCTCCTGTCTCGGGGACATGCGGCACAAGGACGCCGCGATCGACCACTCTACACAAAATCGATTATTTGGCTAGGATGTGACTTATGGCTAGTGAATCGATCGAAGGGTCACCGTCCGAGCGCATGTACGCGGCGCTGCGGGCCGCCGTGCTGCACGGTGAGTTCGCGCCCCGGCAGCCGCTCAAGCCGCAGGAACTGGCCACCCGCCACGGCGTCAGTCTCGCCGTCGCCAGGGAGGCGCTGTTGCGGCTCGTGGGGGAGGGGCTGGCGGAACGGCTCCCGAACCGTGGCTTCGCCGTGCCCGACACCGGGGCGGCGCGGTGGCGGCAGATCGCCGAGGCCAGGGCGTTGACCGAGCCGGCCATGCTGCGGCTGGCCATCGAGCGCGGTGACCTGGAGTGGGAGGCGCGCGTACGGGCCGCCCATCACCGCCTCGCCGGCACCCCGCCGTATGAGGACGATCGCGACGCCCCGTACGGCGAGGCATGGGCGGAGGCGCACCGCCGCTTCCATCGCGCACTGCTCGAAGGCTGCGGCAACGACGTGCTGCTGGACGGCTTCGACCGGCTCTGGACCGCAGGCGAACTGGCCCGCCGCTGGTCCGGCGCCGCCACCCCCGACCGGGACGCCGACGCCGAGCACCGCGCCCTGGAGGAAGCGGCCTTGTCCCGCGACCCCGACGAAGCGGCAACCCTGCTCCGTCACCACATCCTCCGCACCATCGACGCCCTGGCCCGCATGCCTGGAGGCACGTCCAAGCGCCGCGGGGTCAGGTGTTGAGCAGGCGTTCGCTCAGGTCCCAGAGGCGGCGGGCCGAGTCCGGGTCGAGGGCGTGGGGGACGACGTAGGAGCGGATGTTGTCGTCGGCACCGAAGTTGATGTCAGTCGGTTCGTCCACCGGTGAGATGTCGTTGTCCTTCAGGTAGACGCCGCCGATGTCGTCGAGCAGCGGGCTGGTCGCCGCGAAGACGCTGGTCGAGGCCCCCTGCTGCGGGGTCTTCAGCTCGCGGTCGGGGTCGTGTACCGGCCGGCCGGACTCGTCGATGATGCCCATGGCCCGCAGTTCGGCGTCGCTCAGCCACTGCCGGCGCTCCTCGCCGACGGCCAGGTGCGGCCCGAGGTCGGTGCCGTGGACGATGCCGGGGTGCACGGCGTACCCGCGGATGCCGTCGGCTTTCCATCGGCGGTCCAGTTCGACGGCGAACAGCACGTTGGCCGTCTTGGACTGGCCGTAGCCGAGCATGCCCTCGTACCCGGTGGTGAAGTGGGGGTCGTCCCACCGGATGTCGGAGAGCCGGTGCCCGCCGGAGGTCACGTTCACGACGCGGGCGCCGTGCGCGGCGCGCAGGGCGGGCAGCAGGCCGAGCGTGAGCTGGAAGTGG
The DNA here is from genome assembly GCF_040676995.1 of Nonomuraea sp. NPDC049419. Classification (NCBI taxonomy): domain Bacteria; kingdom Bacillati; phylum Actinomycetota; class Actinomycetes; order Streptosporangiales; family Streptosporangiaceae; genus Nonomuraea; species Nonomuraea sp. NPDC049419. Next base: position 100,938 of record NZ_JBFAQB010000024.1, read on the forward strand.
CCGAGGTGGTTGGTGGCGAACTGGGACTCGTACCCGCGCGCGTCCCTGACCAGCGGCCCGGACATGATGCCGGCGTTGTTGATCAGGATGTGCAGCGGACGCCCCGACGCGAGGTAGCGGGCGGCGAAGGCGCCGATCGAGGCGGGGTCGAGCAGGTCGAGCCGGTCGACCTCGACCCGCTCGACGCCCTCCAGCGCAGGCGCCGCACGCTCAGGGCTGCGCGCGCCCACGAGGACCGACGCGCCCGCCCTGCTCAGCGCCCGCGTGGTCTCCAGGCCGATGCCGTTGTGGCCGCCGGTGACGATGACGTGCTTACCAGAGAGGTCGATGCCCTTGAGCACATCGTCGGCGGTGGAGGCGGCGGTGAATCCGGACCCGATGGGGTGGTGTCTGTCGTTCATGCCTCTCACTCTGGCCGCCGCCGTCCGTACGCTGAATAATTGACAGTCCGGATTTTCTGCTCGATAGTACGCCCATGCGCGGTGACCAGCTCTCGGAAGTGTTCGAACTCGTCGAGGTGCGCGGCCAGATGACGGGCGCGTTCGAGGTGTACGGCCCCTGGCGGTCGCAGCACGAGATCGGCGACCCGCTGAAGCTCATCGCGATGGTCCACGGGCACGGGCGGCTGCTCACCGACGGCCTCGACACGCCGATCGAGCTCGGGCCGGGCGAGGTCGCCATCCTGAACGGGCGCTCGTGGCTGCACATCGAGGGCGGCACCGGCGACGGGCCGGTGTGCGAGTTCCTGCCGGGGCCCGGCTACAACTCCTACGGCCACGACGACGGCGACGGCCCGCCCGACGTCGTCGTGGGCGGCCACATCGAGGTCAACCACGTCGGGCGGACGCTGCTCGCCCAGGCGCTGCCGCCCGTGGGGCACGTACGCGCCGCCGAGGCCTCCGCCCTGCACCGCAACCTGCGCCTGCTGGCCGAGGAGGCGGGCGCGGGCCGGGTGGGGTCGGCGTTCGCGATCCGCCAGTACGCCCAGCTCCTGGTGCTCGAGCTGCTGCGCGCCTACGTCGACCAGGCTGATCTGCCCCCTGGCTGGCTGCGGGTGATGACCGACGAACGCCTGAGCCCCGCGCTCACCCTCATGCACGGCGAGCCCGGCCGGCCCTGGAGCCTGGAGGAACTGGCCAGGGCCGCCGCGATGTCGCGCACCTCGTTCGCCGAACGCTTCAGGACGCTGGCGGGGGTGCCGCCGCTGACGTACCTCGGCCGGTGGCGGATGCTGCTGGCGCGGCGAGCCCTGCGGGACGGCGACGTGCGCGTCGGGTCGCTGGCCGCCGAGCTGGGCTACGGGTCGGAGAGCGCGTTCAGCACCGCGTTCAAGCGCGAGGTGGGCATGTCGCCCCTGCGCTACCGCTCTCGCGCCCGCCAGGCGGGCGAGCCCCACCCCGCCGCGGCACCCGCCTGAAACGCGACCGGACCGCCCGCACGCCGGCACCCCTGAGCCCGGCGCGGTCTCCCCGGGCGGGTCAGGCGGTCTTGATGACGCCGCCGTCGATGATGTGATCGGCGCCGGTGACGCTGGCCGCGTGGGGTGAGGCCAGCCACGCCACCAGCGAGGCGACCTCCTCGGGCTCGATGAGCCGGCCGGTCGTCACGCCGGTGGCCGCCGGCAGGCCGGCGAGGAACTGCTCCAGCTCCACGCCGTGCATCCCGGCCAGCAGAGCGCCGTATCCGCCCGACTCCTCCCACATCGCGGTGCGGACGGCGCCGGGGGAGATCGTGTTGACCCGCACCCCCTGAGGCCCGACCTCCTCCGACAGCGCCTTGCCGAACACGGTCAGCGCCGCCTTGGCCGTCGCGTACGGCATCGGCCCGCCGCTCGGCATCCGCGCTGAGATGGAGGAGATGTTGACCACGCCGCCGCGCCGCCGCAGCAGGCTGGGCAGGGCGGCGCGGGTGGCGCGGATGGCGCTGAAAAGGTTCAGCTCGTAGGTGCGCTGCCAGAGGTCATCGCTCATGTCCGCGAACGGGCCGGCGACCTCGGGGGTCGCGTCGCCGCCGCCGACGTTGTTGACCAGCAGGTCGATCTCGCCCAGCTCGGCGAGCGCCTGCGCGATCAGCTCGCCGGGCCCTTCGGGGGTGGCCAGGTCGGCCGGCACCGTGACCGCGCCGGTCTCCTTGAGCTGAGGGGTGATCGTACGCGCCGCCGCGACGACCCGCATGCCCTCGGCCGTCAGCGTCCGCACGATCGCCAGGCCGAGGCCCTTGCTCGCGCCCGTGACCACGGCCGTCCTGTCACTGAGCTGCAGATCCATGTCATCTCCACGTGCTAGTCGCATCAATATCGTTGCGATAACCATAGAACTTGCACAGATCTGTTGCAAGTTCGCGCGTAAGCGGATCGGTCACGTATCCTTCGGGGCGTGAGTGGGACGACCCGGGCGTTGCGTTCCGACGCCGAGCGCACGGTGCGCACGATCCTGGAGGCCGCGGAGCGGGTGTTCGCCGCGGATCCGGCGGCGAGCATGGAGCAGGTCGCCGAGGCGGCCGGGGTGGCGCGCACGACCGTCCACCGCCGCTTCGCCTCCCGCGAGGCGCTGCTGGAGGCGCTGGCCGCGGTGGCGGCCCGCGAGTTCGGCGCGGCCGTGGACGCCGCACACCCCGAGACCACCCCGCCGCTGATCGCGCTCTACCAGGTCGCGGTCAACGTGCTGCGGGTCAAACGGCAGTGGCCGTTCGCGCTCGAGCTCGACAGGCCCGGCGACAGCGAGCCCGCCTGGGCGCACGCCGAGGTGGAGCTGCGCTGCGACCGCCTGCTGCAGCGGGCCAAGGACGACGGCGTGCTGCGCGCCGACGCGGACCTGGCCTGGGCCAAGTGGGTCTATTACGCGCTGATCGGGGTGGCGGCGCAGATGCGCGAGTGCGAGATCGACGCCGCCGCCACCCGCGTGGTCGACACCCTGCTGTGCGGTGTCGGCACCGGCCAGGGCCTGACGCGCAAGGGGACCGACGTCAGCTGAGCTCCATGACGTCCGTCCTCAGGCGGGCGGCGATCACCGCCAGGAGCGCGACGGCGGCCACGGCGAAGACGGCGTTGCCCACCAGGTCGGCCGCCGGCGCCACCGGTACGGCCGGCGGCTGCAGGAAACCGTGCCAGGCGTACGTGAGCATGCTCCCCGCCCCCAGCGCGAACGTCTGGCGCAGGCCCCAGCCCGGCCGGCGCGACCAGCGGACCACCAGGACGCAGACGACGGCGTACACCGCCAGGTTGATCACCACCGTCGGCCACGCGCCGAGCGTCCCGGAGGCCAGGTTCGCCAGCCAGAACACCGCCCCCGCCGCCATCGAGCAGCCGAGCACCGGCCACGGCCCGGGTGCCTGGCCCGCGTCCGTCCGTGCCGTCCTGCGGCGCAGCGCCACGAACGCGAGCAGCGCCACCGCCACCAGCACGCCCACGACCTGCGCGACCGACGGCACGTACGCCCCCGGATCGAACGCGGAGGCCATCACCGCGCCCAGCACGAACAGCACCCCCGCCACCACCAGGCCGGGCACGCGCAGCCACGGCTCCGACGCCCTGGCGGGCACCAGCGCCTCCATGACCGCGATCGGGGCGCAGACGCTGCCCGCGACGTGCACGCCGCCGAGCACGAAGCCGGCCCACCAGGCGCTCATCTCGACCCCGGGCAGCCACGCCTGAGCCGTCAGGTCCATCCCCGCGAAGCTCGGGGCGAACAGCGAGCGGGTGACCAGGCCCTCCTCGATCAGCGCGTACGCCAGCGCCAGCAGGACGATGCCCGGCCAGCCCGCGCCCGAGCGCCTGGCCAGTTCGCGGATGAGCAGGGCGCCGCCGCCGTACAGCGGGGCCAGCGCCACGAGCGCCGGCAGCATGGTGATGGGCAGGTTGCCCAGCAGGAACTCGCCGGCCAGCGGCGAGAGGAAGAAGAGCCCGATGGCGGGCGCGACACGTTTGAGCATGTCTCCAGCCTCGCGAGCGCCGGATCGGGCCGGTAGTGACGATCGTCAGGGGTTGTCGCGGTCGTCAGAGCCAGCCTCTGGCTTCCGCGGCACGCGTCGCCTCGGCCCGGTTGCGCGCGCCCAGCTTGCCGATCGCCGACGACAGGTAGTTGCGTACGGTGCCGTCGGACAGGTAGAGGCGTCCCGCGATGTCGGCGATGGTGCCGCCCTCGGCGGCGGCGCGCAGCACGTCCCGTTCGCGGCTGGTGAGCGGGTTCGCGCCGATGGACAGGCTGGCGGCGGCGAGCCCGCGGTCGAAGACCTGGCCACCAGCGTGCACCAGGCGTACCGCGTCGGCCAGCTCACCGGCTCGGGCGTCCTTGAGCACGTACCCGGCCACGCCCGCGTCCTTCGCCCGCCGCAGATACCCGGGCCGGCCGAACGTGGTCAGAATGATCACCTTGACGCCGTCCAGCAGCCCCGCCGCGGTCAGCCCGTCGAGCCCCGGCATCTCGATGTCGAGCAGCACCACGTCAGGCCGGCACCGCTCCACCGCCCCGGCGACCTCGTCCCCCCGGCTGACCTGCCCGACCACCTCGATCCCTTCCTCCAGCCCCAGCAACGCCGCCAGCGCCTCCCTGACCAGATGCTGATCGTCGGCCAGCAGCACACTAATCACGGCGACCCCCTGAAGGCGAAGTGAGCGACACGCCGCCGGACGGCGGAACGTGGATCATGACGGATCTCCGGGAGCGGTGCGGGCCGGCGGCTGGACCCGCCCCCCACGGGACGCGCGGATCACGACAGGTCCGCTGGGCAGGCGCGGGCCAGTGGCGCGGTGCCGGGCACCGGGATGCGCGCGCTGAGCAGGAAGCCGCCCTCCTCCGCAGGGCCGCTGGTGAGGGTGCCGCCCGCGACCTCGATGCGCTCGGCGAGGCCGCGCAGGCCGTTGCCGCCGCATCCGTCATCCGCGGCTTCCGATCCCCGGCCGTCGTCACGCACCTCCGCGTACGCCTGCCCGTCCGCCACGCCGAGCCTGATACGGCAGGTACGGGCGCCGCTGTGCCGGACGACGTTCGTCGTGCCCTCCCTGACCACCCAGGCCAGCAAGGGTTCCGCGGCCGGGGGGAGCGGCCCGGCCGCCACCTCAAGCCGGACACCGGCGGTGCCGAGCGCGCGGCGCGCGCCGTCCAGCTCGTCGGGCAGCGACAGCTCCCGGTAGCCCGAGATCGCCTCGCGCACCTCGGCGAGCGCCTGCCTGGACAGCTCCTCCACCTGCTCCATCTCGGCTCTGGCCCGTGCCGGGTCGGCGCCGGCCAGCCGGGCGGCGAGCTGGCTCTTCACCGTCATGACCGCCAGACTGTGGCCGAGAAGATCGTGCATGTCGCGGGCGAACCGCAGCCGCTCGTTGTCCACCGCCAGCCGTTCCACCTTGACGTTGGCCTCGCTCAGCGCCCGGTTGGCGGCGTTCAGCCGGAGAAAAGCGCGAATCGCCGCGGTGAACACCGCCGCCTGCAGCGGGATCCACCACAGCTCCGCCGGGGACTCGCCGAGCAGCGGCAGAGCGGCCGTGCCCGCCGCGATCGTCGCGCCCGCCGCCAGCGGCAGGGCCCGCTCGTGCAGCGCCGTGGCGACCGCCGTGATGAGGAAGAACGAGGTCGCGAACACCCACATCACGCCCAGCGCCGGAGCCGTCGCCGCCGCGACCGCGTACAGCAGGATCAGCGCGTACGGGGTGGCGTTGCGATGCGGCCGCTCCAGCGCCGTCCACGCGACCCGCAGATAGAGCCCGGCGAATCCCACCACCCCCGCCACCACCGCCACGATCCCGGCAGGGGACGGCCCCGAGGCGAGGAACCCGGGAATCGGCCACACCAGGACGACGAGATAAACGGAGGTCCAGAACCGGGCCTTCATGCCAGCCACCCTAACCAGCAGCCCACCCGTAGGAACCTGACGAATGTCACAAAGCCCTGAATGGGGTGGATGTACTGCTGCGGCCGACGGTATCGGTACGGCGATCCTGCCCTGCTCAGAAAGTGGCCGGACTCGGTGGGATCGCGAGTCCGGCCGCCGCGTCGTCAGTTGACGCAGTCCTGGCGGTCGAGGGCCAGCACCAGCTGGCGCACCTTGCCCTTGGACTGCAGGAACGCGTAGTAGGCCCGCGGGTTGCCGGGGACCGTCACGAACCGGAACCCGCTCGGGGCCGTCCTCAGCCCCGGGTACGCCCTCTTGACCTGCATCATCGTGGAGCCGAGTCCGATGCCGCGCGGCGTGCGCATGCCTTTACGCGCCAGGATCACGGCCACGCCGACCCGCTTCGAGACGTAGACGCCCACGTTGTTCCGTCCGGTCGGGGACGCCCGCAGGTCATAGCCCGCGCAGCCGAACGCCCCCGCCCGCCGCTTGATCACGATCTTCCCCGTGGCCCTGGCCTTCGCCGCGCTCATGCCGAGCTTGACCGTGCCGTATCCGTACGGGCCCAGGGTGGGCCCGGCGGTCTCGGCGAGCGCGGGCGAGGCGGTGAGCAGCAGCGCGCCCCCGGCCAGCACAGCGGTGATCGTCTTCTTCATGGCCTCTCCCCCGTACTTCGGTGTCCTGCTTCCTTCGTGTCGTGTCGTTCGCAGGACATTCGTACGGGAGGTCCGCGTTGGATGACGGGGCCGCCGGGAAAAGGAGATGCTCCGGAGGAGATTTGTCGGTGGCGTTGGGCAGAGTGACCGCATGACCGAGTCACCAGCCGGCATCGCCATGTCCAACCCCGCCGCCCCCACCTCAGCCCCCACCTCAGCGAACGTCACCGCCGTCACCCCCGTCGCTCCCGAAGCGAGCCACGGCCCGCCGGACCTCGCCACCCCGGCCGGCGCCGATCAGTCGCTCGTCTGCACCGTCTGCCGCGGAGTCCTGGTGGGGGTGCCGGCCGGCGCCTACACGGTGGCGCGCGGACGCCTGATCCTCGCCAACGGCTACTGCAAGGGCAGGTGCGCCCCCTCCAACCGCGCGGACGGCGGCAACCCCGGGCAGGCCGGCGCTTCTGGGCAAGGTGGTGAGTCCGGCCAGGCCGGCGGTCCTGGGCTGGGTGGTGCACCCTGACGGAGTCTTCGCGGCCTCAGTCGTTCTGCCGTTCGTGCGGGTCGCTGGCACCGGTCGCGGTATGAGCGGCTGGCAGGTCGTAGCCCTCCTTGCGCAGGGCCCGCCGGTAGGTGGCGTCGATGGCCCGCCGGAGCAGCCGCGCGAAGACGGCGAGCAGCTTCGCGAGGCCGCGCAGGGCGGGTGTCTTCGCGGCGAGTTGCCGCGTCGTCGAGGCCATCAGCTCGGTGCGGGTGGCGTCGTCGGCATGTGCGGACGCGTCCCAGATGTCGGCGTCGGCCAGAGCCTGGTTGTGGCGTACCTCGGCCTGTTCCACGGTGACGACGAGGGCGAGCTGGGGCACGGCGCTGCCCTGTGCCATGCCTGCCAGCAGGTCCGGGTCGTCAGTCGGTACGGCGGTGCCGTTGAGATGCAGGACGTCGGTGCTCCCCGGCACCAGCGCGGCTGCCGAGATCCGGCCGTCGGTGAGGAGGTTGCGGGAGGTGTCCGCGCGCTTGTTGCCCCGGCGGTCGGGGATGGCGAGCGTGTGCCCGTCCACTACTCGTACGAATCCGGGCACGTCGCCGCGCGGGCTCGTGTCACTACTCCCGTTGCCGTCCCAGGAGGACAGGACAAGGAACGGCGTCGCCGCCAGCACCTCACGAACGCCGGGCTCTGACAACGGGCCGCCGTGACCTTCGGCATCCGCAGGCGGCTGCCCTGGGGCTCCTGCCTGGGCTGGTGGCCGGAGGTGATCGCCCAGGGCCTCTGGCGGTCGGTCAGCCGCCGGATGACCGGGAGCGTCCTTGCCCGGCGGCGGTGGGTCGTCGGTGGTGATCGCGGTCGCCCTCAGCCCGGCGGAGGTGGTGAGCCGCTGCTGGCCCGAGGGGCTCCACAAGCGGGAGCGGAGGATCGCGCGGGCGCAGTGCACATATGCCTGTTCGATGGTGATGGCCAGATGGCCGGGTGTTCGGTCGGCGACCGTGCCGTTCACGCGCAGGGTCTCGCCTACTCCGGGCATCAGGAAGACGAAGGAGACGGGCCCTGTCACGTCCAGGTCTGTGGCGATGGCCAGGCGGGTGGGTGATTCGGGCCGGGCGAAGCCGGGCGAGCCGCCGATCACCGTCGTCCGGGGGCGGCCGTCGGCGTCGAGGTGGCCGAAGCCGGCGAGTGAGGCGACGGCCAGCATGTCGCGGCAGGCGTCGTCCAGTTCGGCGAGTTCCTTCATCCGTACCATCGCGGACGGGCGTCCGATGATCGCTTCGAGTTGCTCGGCCGTCGTGATCCGGTTCTTGACGGTGGCCGTCTTTCGGGCGGTGGGAGGCATGGCGTTGCTCGTCATGAGAGACCTCAGGGGTCGGGATGGACAGGACGATGTGGAGTCACGCTGTCCGGGCGTGGGGCAGCACGACAGCGGCCCCATCTCCCATGGGGCGCGCCATGCGCTCACGCCGGCGGATCTGGTCAGGGCAGCGCGGTAGCAGTGGGGCCGGTGGAGGTGATCGTCAGCGGCGTCGTCCGGGCTCGGGGACGCCGGTGGGGGTGATCGTCAGCGGCGTCGTCCGGGCTCGGGGGACGATTCGGCGGGCGAGGCCGCTTCGGCTGGGGTGTCGAAGAGGGCTTTGAGGGCTTCGACGTGGCCGGCGTAGGCGCGGCGGCCCTCCGGCGTGAGGCGCACCCAGGTGCGGACCCGGCCCCGGCCGGTCGGTTTCGAGATCGTCAGATAGCCGGCCTCCTGCAGCACCTTGAGATGCTTGCTGAGCACCGAGTCGGCCACGCCGAGGACGTCGCGCAGCATCCCGAACTCGGCGCTGGACGACGCGGCGAGGAGGGCGCAGATGCGCAGGCGGTTGGGGGCGTGCACGATCTCGTCGAACCGCCCGGTCATGCGCCCGCCCTGAGGCCCGCGCGAAGCTCGGCGTCGAACCGCCGGCACAGCACGAGGGTGCCGGCCAACTCGATCACGGCCAGGCACCACACGAGCCACTGCAGGCCGGTCACCGCCCCGGCCGCGAGCGCTCCGACGAACGTCAGGCCGGTGAGCACGCCCAGCATGCCGAGCCACCGGCCGGCGGGCCCGGCTTCGAAGCCGGACACCCAGACACCGGTCAGCCGGCGATAAGCGCGGGCCAGCAGGGCGCTGCACGCGATCAGCAGCAGGAAACCGCCGATCTTGACGAAGACGTCGCCGAGCCCGAGCGCGAGCACGCATCCGCCCAGCAGCGCCGCGAAGCCGGGGTGATACCACCACGGCGTGACCAGCCGATCGGCCAGCGCCGCACGCACGCTCGCAATGGCGGCCAAGCCGTCGGCACTATGACTTTCCATAGCGGAAAGTCAATCACTTTCCAACGGGGAAAGTCAACGCACGGGCTTCGAGGCGGTGTTGAGGTCACGGTCCGGCTCAGAAGCAGCCGCCCTCCCCAGGCAGGGGCGGGGAGAGCCCCGGCTTCTGGCTTTCGCCAGGGGGAGGGCCCTCGCCCTGTGGCTCGGCTGAAGTGGGAAAGCAGCGTCGCGTGCCCGTGCCAAGGGGAGCCTCCTCTCAGGTGGAGGAGGCTCCCTTGGGGCGATCGGAGGTCAGGCGGAGTCGAGGACTTCGCGGAGCCGGACGGCGAAGGCGTCGGGCTGCCCGGCGTAGCCGAACTCGTCGTCCAGGAAGCCGCCGTGGTGGCTGGGGAAGACGGTGGCCTTCTGGCCCAGGAGGGTGGCGAGGGCTTCGGCGGTGCGGGCGGTGAGGATGCCGGTCGACTCCTCGCCGACCGCGATCACCACGCGGGTGGGGGCGGCGAGGAGGGCGGCGGTGTCGGGCCGGTAGTCGCTGACCGCCCATGAGCGGTCCGACAGGAGCGGGTCGTCGCGGGAGCCGTCGTCCTCCGTCGGCATGCCGTACGTGGCGGGGTCGGGCGCGGGCTGGGCGAAGTAGTCGTCGGTGAACTCGCCCTGCCACGACGTCATCCCCATGAAGGCCACCATGCCGGCGCCCCAGCCCTTGCCGTCGTACGCCTCCTTGACCCCGGCGCGGGCGCGCAGGGCGGCCTCGGCGTCGGGCAGCAGCGGCAGGACCGGCGGCTCGTGCGCCACCAGGGTGTGCACGTCGCCGGGGTGGGCGGCCACCAGGGCCAGCGCGGTCACCGCGCCGCCGCTGCTGGCGAACATGTCCACCGGGCCGCCGACGGCCTCGATGATCGCGTGGACGTCGCCCGCCTGCGTCTGCGGGGTGTGGTCGTCGCGGCCGTCCTTGCGGACGCTGCGGCCGAGGCCGCGCGGGTCGTAGGTGATCACCGTGCGGTCGGTGAAGCGCGCGGCGAGCGCCTTGAACCCACTGGCGTCCATCGGCTGGCCGATCATGAACAGCGGCCGGTGCCCGCCCTCGGCCGGCAACGGGCCGTGGACGTCGTAGGCCAGATCGACTTCATCAGTCTTGAGCAGGTGTGTCGTCATACCCATGAAGACCTCCACTGTTCGAAGAACTCATCGGTGCCGGGCGGCCGAATTCACCCAGCGTACGGGATGCCCGTTGATACCGGTCTCCGCTTGGCGTACGGTGCGGCGATGGACGTGATCGGCTGGTTGCTCGACTCCGACCCCGCCATCCGCTGGCAGGTGCTGCGCGACCTCACCGGCGCCGCGCCGGAAGAGGTCGCCGCCGAGCGGGAACGCGTGGCGACAGAAGGCTGGGGGGCCAGGCTGCTGGCCCTGCAGGGCGCCGACGGGATGTGGGACGGCGGCGCCTGCTTCCCCAAGGACTACGCCGGCGGCGAGCCGGGTCAGCCCTGGACGACGACCATGCACACCCTGCAGACCCTGCAGATCTTCGGGCTTGACCCCAAGTCGCCGCAGGCCAGGCAGGCGGTCGCGCTGGCCGGTGAGCACGGCCGGTGGGAGCACGCCGGGCAGCGCTACTTCGACGGCGAGGTCGAACCGTGCATCAACGGCAGGACGGTCGAGGCCGGCGCCTACTTCGGGGTGGACGTCTCGGCGATCGTCGCGCGGCTGCTGGACGAGCGCCTGGAGGACGGTGGCTGGAACTGCGAGGCGGAGAACGGCTCCGTGCGCTCGTCCTTCCACACCACGCTCAGCGTGCTGGACGGCCTGCTCGAGTTCGAGCGCGCGACCGACGACGGGAAGGTGCGGGAGGCGCGGCGCGCGGGGGAGGAGTTCCTGCTGGAGCGCGGCCTGTTCCGGCGCAGGAGCACCGGCGAGGTGGCCGACCCGGCGTTCCTGGAGTTCGCCTTCCCCTACTACTGGCGGCACGACGTGCTGCGCGCGCTCGACTACTTCCGCCGGTCGGGGGCGGCGCCGGACCCCCGGATGGCGGAGGCCGTGGAGATCGTCGGGGCGAAGCGGCAGCCCGACGGCCGCTGGCCGCTCGACCGGGTCCATCCGGGACGTGTGCACTTCGCGTACGAGGAGGGCGTCGGGCGGCCGAGCCGCTGGAACACCCTGCGCGCGCTCCGGGTGCTCGCCTGGTGGCAGAGCTGAGGACCGCGCCCGCACAAAAGCACCGCACAAGAGCACCGCACAAAAGCACCGCCAAAAGCGCCGCACGAAGGCGAAAGCGCAACACGAACGCCTCGCGTGAACGCGGTGCCGGCGGCGACGTGCGCTGCTAGCGTCAGGAAGCGATCTTCATAGTCGCCGGGGAAAGGACAGCCGTTGTTCCGCCGCCTCCTCGTCCTGCTCACCACCGCCGCCACCCTCTTATCCCTGACGACGGCGCCCGCCCACGCGGCCGTCGCCACCGAAGCCGTCTTCAACGACCCGGTCAGCGCCCCTGCCGCCATCCAGGACCGGATCGTGCAGCTCATCGAGGGCGCCGACCCCGGCTCCACGATCCGCGTGTCGCTGTACTACGCCACCGACGCCACCATCCCCAACGCCCTGATCGCGGCCAAGAACGCCGGCCGTAACGTCCAGGTCGTCTTCGACAAGAAGATGGCGGGCACGGCCATCCAGGCCGCGCTGGCGGGAGCGCTCGGCACCGACACCGGCCAGAGCTCGTGGGTGCTGGTGTGCCCGAGCGGCCGTGGCTGCATCGGCGACCGCCCGCTGTACGGGTCGGAGTCGCTGAACCACAACAAGTTCTTCCTGTTCTCCCGCACCGGCGGCACCGACAACGTCGTGGTGCAGTCGTCGGCCAACCTGCACACCGGCCGCGACGGCTTCAAAGGCTGGAACTCCGCCCTGGTGCTGGCCGGCAACGCCGGCATCTACAACGCCTACGCCGCCTACTTCACCGACCTGAAGAACCGCCGGGTCGACAACAACTACTACGACACCCGCACGCCGGTCACCTCGGGCGCCGCCAAGGTGCACTTCTACCCGCGCCAGGAGGGCGACGGCAGCCCCACCGACCCGGCCGAGGACACCCTGACCACGGTGCTCGACCACGTGGCGTGCACCGGCAACAGCGAGGTCGGCACGGTGGACGGCACCCACCGCACGATCGTGCGGGTCGCGATGGGCATCTTCAGCCGTACGCACCTGGCGCAGAAACTGCTCGCCCTCGACAGGGCGGGCTGCTACGTCGAGGTGGCGGTCAACTACAACAAGGACAGCGCCTCCGAGGTGTCCTCGATGAACGAGCTGGTCAAGACGACGGGCGCGTACAACGGGATCAACGTCCGCTATTACTGCACCGCCGACCCGATCTGGATCCACTCCAAGTACCTGCTCGTGGAGGGCAAGTACTACGGCGTGCCGGACCGGAAGATCGTCTGGACCGGCAGCCACAACTGGAGCTGGAACTCCCTGCGCCAGGCCGACGAGGCGCTGCTGCAGCTGGAGGACAACACGATCTTCGACCGGTTCCGGTCGAACTACTACGCCGTACGCGTCGGCAGCGGCATCCGCTCGGCCGGGAACGGCACCGCCGCCCGCTGCTGACCGGCGACGAGGGCAGCCTGGCCCGCGGGCCGGGCGAGCCTGCGCAGCGCGTCGAACAGGTCGTGGACGTCGTCCGCCCGCCCCTCGCCGGCGAGGCGGACGCCGTCCACGAGCAGCTCGGGGAAGCAGCAGCCGGTCATCGTGCCGTCGGCGCCGCGGCCCAGCTCCAGGTCGGGGAACAGGCAACCGTTGCCGCACGGGAGGGAGAGGCGCGACATCTCACCCGCCGCCTCCGCCGCGCGCTGATCTTCTCCAGGCCCGGCCAGCCCTCGTGCTTGAGCATCACCAACGCCGGCGCCTCCACGGCGATGCGCCGCGGCACGGCGGGCGACATGACGACGGAGAACGTCAGCGGGTGGTCCTGCACGACGATCGGCACACCGGGGCCTGACCCGCGAAGCGGGGCGCGGACACCCCGGCGACCAGCGGCAGCGCCGTGCCATCCAGCACGGTCGCTCCCTTCCCATCGGATACCCGTGTACCGATCATGCTTGATGACAGGATGGACGCGATGGAGACAGAGAAGGACGCCGAACGCGAGCTGGTGTCGGAGATGGCGGCCGTCGCGGCCGAGTTGCTCGACGGGCTGCCCCAGGAGCTGGCCGCCCGGGCGATGCTGGCCCCGTTCGGCGACCAGGACGTGGAGGAGGAGCGCGTCCGCTGGTTCTACACGCCGACCGACCACGGCGGCGTGCCGCTGAACGAGCTGGACCCCCGGCGGCAGCGCCTGGTCATGCGGCTGCTCGCGACCGGCCTGAGCCGGCCCGCGTACGTCACGGCCTGCACCGTGATCGGCCTGGAGAACGTGCTCGACGCGGTGGAGGGCTGGGGCACCGACTGGGGCAGGGAGCGGGGCCGCGACCCCGGCCTGTACTGGGTGCGCGTCTTCGGCCGGCCGGGCGAGCGCGTGTGGGGCTGGCGGGTGGGCGGCCACCACCTGTCGGTGAACGTGCTGATCCACGACGGCACGGTCGCCGCCGCGACCCCGTCGTTTTTGGGCGCCGACCCCGCCACGGCGCCGCTGCCCGGCGGCACGCTGCGCCCGCTCGGCGGTACGGAGGACCTCGCCCGCGACCTCATGACCTGCCTGGGCCGCGAGGAGCGGGCGCGGGCCCTGCTGCACCCGCGCGCGATCTCCGACATCGTCTCGGGCAACCGCGCCCGCGTCCGCCCTGGCGACCGCATGATCCGCGTCCCCGAGCTGTTCCGCGGCCCCTTGCGGGAGCCGCGGCTGGCCGCGCAGGCCGCCAGGATCGACGAGATCGCCGAGCGCGGCTCCGGCTACACCGAGGAGGATCACGCGGCGATGGCGCTCACCCGCGAGCCGCGCGGGCTGCCCGCCGCCGATCTGACCGCCGGTCAGCGCGAAGTGCTGCGCGCCCTGCTCGACGCCTACACCGGCCGCGCACCCGAGCCGGTGGCGGCGGCGTACCGGCGCCACTACCTCGCCGACGACCACCTCGACCAGGTGCACTTCGGCTGGGCGGGCGCCGTCGAGCCGGGGCAGCCGCACTACTACCGGCTGTCGGGGCCGCGCCTGCTCATCGAGTACGACAACACGCAGCGCGGCGCGAACCACGCGCACTCGGTGTGGCGCGACCCGGACGGCGACTTCGGGCTCGACCTGCTCGCCGCGCACCGGTCCGGCCTGCCGCACCAGCACCAGCCCTAGGGTCAGGACAGGCGGCGCAAGCGGCCGGTGGCCAGGGCCATGGCGGCCTCGTGCACGTCGGCATGGATGTTGAGGATGTCCCACACTCCGGTGAGCTGCAGCATCCGGGCGGGCAGGTCCTGCACGGCGGCCAGGTGCAGGGTCCCGCCCTCCTGGCGCACGTCGGCGTGCACGCGCAGCAGCACGTGCAGGCCCGTGCTGTCCATGAAGGTCAGCCCGTCCAGGTCGAGGATGAGCGGCCGGCCGGGCATGCGCTCACGGCCGGCGAACGACTCCAGGCGGTCGGCGTTGGTGGCGTCCAGCTCGCCGGACACGGCGATGAGCACGCCGAAGGTCGAGGGCCGGCGGTGGACGGTGAGAGGAGACACCTCGGTCTCGCGAGCGGTGTTCAGCGGACCGGGGGACGAGCGTGAGCGGCGAACACGGCAGGAGACCTCCAAGAGAACACGGCACTGACGCGGCGGCTGCCGCCTGTGTCTAAGACGCTACGGCCGAACCTGGTTACAGGAAAGGCTTTTCGTCATAAGATCTTTGCCACAAGGGTTCTCGTACCGCCCCCACCCAGGCGGAGAGATCGCAGGAGAGGCATTGAGCGCCGCGGACAACCGGCGGTCCACCTGGACGTTCCTCACGCACCACGCCCGCGTGCTGGTGGAGATCTCCCGCGACCCCGAGCTGCGGCTCAGGGACATCGCCGAGCGGATCGGCATCACCGAGCGCGCCGTCCAGAACATCGTCTCCGACCTCTATGAGGCCGGCTACGTGCAGCGCGAGCGCATCGGCCGGCGCAACCACTACCGGCTCAACCTGGAGCAGCACTTCCGCTACCCGACCGAGGCCGGCCTGCCCGTCCGCCTGCTCATCGACATCCTCATGGATCACGACCTGAGCAAACCCGAGGGTTGACCCTGACCCTGCGTCAACCCTGCACCATGGTCGCCACCACGACCACGATCAGGGGGCGCCATGGGATTCGATCATGCGTACTGGCAGGACCGGCTCGACACGCTGCGCGCCCGCCACCACGTGCCGGGTGCGACGCTCGCAGTGCTGGCCGACGGCGAGCTGCACGAGCTGGCGAGCGGCGTGCTGCACCGGGGGACCGGCGTGGCGGCGACCGCCGACTCGGTGTTCCAGGCCGGCTCCATCGCCAAGGTCTACACCGCGACGCTGGTGCTGCAGCTCGCCGACGCCGGGCTGCTGAGCCTGGACACGAGGGTGGCCGACGTGCTGCCCGGCTTCGCCGTCGCCGACCCGGACGTCACGCGCGGCGTGACGATCGGGCAGCTGCTCACCCACACCAGCGGCATCGCCGGCGACTTCACGCTCGACACCGGCCGCGGCGACGACTGCCTCGCCCGTTACGCGGCGGCCTGCGCGGAGGCGGGCCAGGACTGCCCGCCCGGCACCGTCATCTCCTACAGCAGCACCGGGTACGCCCTCCTCGGCCGCGTCGTCGAGGTGCTCACCGGCCGGACCTGGGACGCGGCCCTGCGCGAGCGGGTGCTGGAGCCGCTCGGCCTGGAGCACACGATGACGCTGCCGGAGGAGGCGCTGCGCTTCCGTAGCGCGATGAGCCATCTCGGCGAGCCGGGCGCCTGGCCGGAGCCCGCGCCGGTGTGGGACCTGCTGCCCCGCTCGGCGGGGCCGTCGGGGCGCGTCCTCGCCACCGCCGGCGACCTCGTCCGGTTCGCGCGGGCCCACCTCGACGGCGGTACGCCCGTGCTGTCGGCCGGATCCGCCGCCCTCATGCGCAGCCGGGCCGTCGAGTGCCTGGACACGTGGTCGTTCATGGCCGACGCCTGGGGGCACGGGTGGGCGCTGTACGACTGGGACGGCGTCACCGGCTTCGGCCACGACGGGGCGGCGCTCGGCCAGTTCTCCTACCTGCGGGTGGTGCCCGGCAGCGGAGTCGCCGCCGCGCTGCTGACGAACGGGGGCCTGGCGGGCGAGCTGTTCGCCGGCCTGTTCCAGGAACTGCTCGGCGAGCTGGCGGGGGTGCGGATGCCCGGCCTGTTCGCGCCCGATCCGCACCCGGCCGAGATCGAGGTGGGGCCGCTGACCGGCACGTACGAGCGGGCCGGCGTGCGCATCACGATCACCGAGCGGGACGGACGGCCGCGCGTGCGCTGGCTGCTCACCGGCGGCAACGCCGGCTTCGCCGCGCCGATCGAGGCCGACCTGGTGCCGGTGTCGGACAGCGTGCTCGCCATGCCGGGGCTCGGGCCGGTCGCCGTGCCTTGGCTGCCGCTGGTGTTCGGCACCCTGCCCGACGGCACCCCGTACGTCTACACCGGCATGCGGGCGGCCCGCAAAGTCGGGTGATGGGAGACTGGCCGGGTGCTGACCATCGGTGAGCTGGCCTCGTACGCGGGGGTGACCGTGCGGGCCGTGCGCCACTACCACGCCAAGGGCCTGCTGCCGGAGCCGCGCCGCGACCGCTCCGGCTACCGCAGGTACGACGCCGCCGCCGTGGTCGAGCTGATCAGGATCAGGACGCTGGCCGAGGCGGGGGTGCCGCTGGCCCGCGTCCGCGAGCTGCTGCGGGCTGGCGACGAGGAGTTCGCGGCGGCGGTCGCCGACATCGACCGGCAGCTGCGTGCCGAGATCAGGCAGCGGCAGCGGCACCGCGAGCGGATCGCGCGGCTCGCGGCGGGCGACAGCCTGGCGCTGCCGGCCGGCGTGGTGGCCGTCCTCGACCGGTTGCGGGCGCTCGGCGTGGACGAGCGGATCGTGCAGGTCGAGCGCGACGGGTGGATCCTGCTGGCCGCGCACTCACCGGAACGGGTCGAGCGGTGGATGGCGCGCAAGCACGAGCAGCTCGCCGATCCCCGGCTCATCGGCTTCTACCTCGCCCTGGGCCGGGCGCTCGATCACACCGGCGACGATCCCCGGCTGGTCGCGGTGGCCGACGAGCTGGCCGGGTTCATCGCCGAGCTGGCCGACGAGCAGGGGGCCGAGCATCTGGGTGAGGGCGGGCTCGAACCGCAGCTCGTCCATCTGATGGACACGCTGGCCTTCGACGCGGCGCCGCCCGCCCGCCGGCTGATCGAGCTGCTCAAGCGGCGTGGCTGGACCGGCTGGACCCGCCTGGAACGGGTGAACCCATCCGGAGGCGACACCCCGGGCTGAGCGGCCTCCCCTGGCCGCGTGCCCCGTGTCAGACTGCCGGTATGACGCACATCCACGACGAGGACCCGGCCTGCGACGTCGCCCACGGCGCGAGCCCCGCGGCGGAGGCCGGCCGGACGCTGGTCGCCGTCTTCGCCTCTCCCGTGGCCGGGCATCTGCTGCGGTTCGGCGACGAGCTGGGCTTCCGTACGGTGCTCTTCGAGCCCGACCCGGGGCGGCATCCCGGCGACCGTCCCGCGGTGGCCCGGCTGGACGACGTCATCGACGCCACCTGCGACGTCGTGCTCACCGACCACCACCGCGACGAGATCGGGCCCGTGCTGCGCGACCTGCTCAAGTCTCCGGCCCGATGGATCGGGATCATGGGCAGCCCACGCCATGAGGGCCCGCACGTACGGGCGCTGACCGAGCTGGGCGTGGCGCCGCAGGAGATCGCCAGGGTGCACAGGCCGATCGGGCTCAACATCGGCTCGCGCACCCCTCCCGAGATCGCCCTGGCGACCGTGGCGGGGCTGATCGCCGACCGCAACGGCCGCCCTGGCGGCTTCACCTTCTGACTTCTGGACGCCGGCGGCGGCCCTCACTCCGACAGGGCCGTGCGCAGCTGGGTCAGCACGGCCCGCAGGATGCGGGAGACGTGCATCTGGGAGATGCCGAACTCTTTGGCGATCTCCGACTGCGTCATGTTGCCGTAGAAGCGCATGAGCAGGATGTTCTTCTCGCGGGCCGGCAGGGCGTCGATGAGCGGCTTGACCGCGTGCTTGTCGAGCAGGGTGTTGAGCGACTCGTCCTGCGCGGGCAGGAAGTCGCTCAGCTCGGCCGCGTCGTCGTCGCCGCTGTTGACGGGGGCGTCCAGCGAGAGCGTGCTGTACGCGGTGGAGGCCTCCAGCGCGAGCAGGACGTCCTCCTCCGAGATGCCCATCTTCGCGGCCAGCTCGGCCACGGTCGGGGAGTGGCCCAGGGTCTGGGTCAGCTCGGCGGTCGCCTTGTTGAGCTCGATGCGCCGCTCCTGGTAGACCCGCGGCACCCTGATCGCCCACGTACGGTCGCGGAAGTGGCGCTTGACCTCGCCCATCATCGTGATCATGGCGTAGCCCCTGAACTCGTGGCCGAGCTCGGGGTCGTAACCGTTGACGGCCTTCATCAGGCCCACGTACGCGGCCTGGCGCAGGTCCTCCATCGGCTCACCGCGGTAGCGGTAGCGGCGGGTGACCTCGTTGACCAGTCCCTCGTGCATCTCCACCAGGCGCTCGCGGATGCGGACGGCGTGCAGTTCGGAGATCTGGGGGTCGGCCAGCTCGACGAGGAGCTCTTCGGCGGTGAACTGCTCGAGTGCGGGGTTCAGGACGGGCATCTGCTGCTCCAGAAGGTGCGGCGGCCTCGCCTGAGAACACAAAAAGCCCAGGCAGAGGCACGCTGAGTTTCGCGTGTGACGAAGCCCTCTGCTGGACTTCGAGATCAAGGATGCCCGCAAATCCCCCGCTAATCACCCAAAGTTGATAACGAAAAGGTCACGACTAGGTCTCTGTCGAGGCTCGACTGGCTGGGAGCGAGGTGGGCGGCCGGTGCCGAGCGGGAGCGGGGCGGCTCGGGTGGATGTCGGGCGCGAGGGCGCGGGCGGGCGTGCGGACGCCCTGGCGTGGGGGGTTTGGCGCCGCCCCCTTCCCGTGCGTGAGCAGAGGGGCGGCGCCGCACGGTGTTGTTCCCTGAAGCACCAAGGCTCACACCAGCCACGCCCGCTTATTGACAAGATTTTCGCCAAGAAGTGAATGATCTTGGTTGAAATGCCCGGAATATCCCAGAATGGCGACCCTTCAAGAGCCCTCGCGAGGAAAGCGAAAGAAATTCATAAACGCTGCCGCAGGCCATATGGAATGGCGGGGAATGTGAATGACATTCGACGATGATGCATTCCCTGGGATCGGCGTTGAAGAAATGCCGTTAAGGGGTCCACGCCATTTGCAGGGATGCTACGGTTTGTACCTGATCCCGTGCGGACAGTACCGCGCGGCACATCCGAGATGAAGGCTTGCCGTCCCCCGCATCGGCAGGTCGATGCGCCTGCGGTGCCTGGCCGTCAACACCCCACGAGGACCTGATTGATGTCAGTACACGCCTCCAAACGCCCGCGGTTCCAGACCTCGCCCATGGGGCGGGCCCTGCTGTACTTTCTCGCGGCGGCGCTCATTTCCAGCACCGCCTGCGGCTGGCTCATCACCCGGATCCCCGCGGAAGGCAGGACGCTCGTGGGGGTGGGCAGTGGCGGCGCCGTCGCGCTGTTCTCGATCGCGGTCGCGGTCGCCGCCTATTGCGCGACGACCGCACGCGAGTCGCGCGACCGGCTGCGCCGTACCGACGCCGCCACGAGCCTGCTGCAGGAGGAGCTGAAACGCCTGACGCACGAGATCCTGCCCGCGCTCGGCCACCGCATCAGGAACGGCGCGACCGTGCCAGGCGTGCTCGCCGAGATGGGCCAGCCGTCCCACCCGGCCACCCAGGCGCTGGTGCAGTCGCTGGCGCAGACCGTCGAGGGAGAGCGGCAGCGGCGGGCCGCCGCCGTGGCCGCCTGCACCGCCATGGAGGCCGAGCTGGGCAGGCTGGCGGACGAGCAGCTGCCCGCCCTGCTCGCCCGGCTGCACGCGGGCAAGGGCGTGGGCGAGCCGGCGCTGCCCGACGAGCTGCAGCCCAGCCAGAAGGCGGTGCAGCGGCTGTGGGAGGAGATCGCCCGCGAGCTGGAGGACGGCAACCGCCAGGGCGCCGCCGCGATGGCGTCCTGCGCCGAGGCAGCCGCCCGCATCCAGGCCCAGGTGACCGGCCTGCTGGGCCGGCTGCGCGAGCTGGAGGACGAGTACGGCGAGCACGAGGCCGTCTTCGCCCACCTGCTGGAGATGGACCACCGCATCTCCCAGATGGGCCGCCTGGCCGACAACATCGCGCTGCTGAGCGGCGGCCGTTCCGGGCGCCGCTGGACCAAGCCCATCTCCATGGAGAGCGTGCTGCGCGGCGCGGCCGGCCGCATCGGCGCCTTCCGCCGCGTCCAGCTCCACTCCACCAGCACCGCCGCGGTCGTCGGCTACGCCGCCGAGGGCGTCATCCACGCGCTCGCCGAGCTGATCGACAACGCCGCCAAGTTCTCGCCGCCCGGCACCGCCGTGCACGTGTACGTCGAGGAGGAGGACGCCGGCGTGGTGGTCACCATCGAGGACAGCGGCCTCGGCATGCGCACCCGCGAGCGCCGCCTGGCCGAGAGCCTGATCAGCCGCCCCCTCGACCTGACCACGCTGTCGGGCACCCGGCTCGGCCTGGCCGTGGTGGGCCGCCTGGCCGGCAAATACGGACTGACGGTCAGCTTCCGTCCCTCGGCCAGGGGTGGCATCGGCGTGGTTGTCCTGATCGCCCGCCAGCTCGTCGTCTACCCGCCGGTCGACGACGACGCGCCGGGCCGCCTCGATTCGCGCGCCGAAGAGCCCGCGACCGCCCGGCACGCCGCGCCGCCGCCCGGCGAGGGGCCGGACGCGTACCTGCCGAAGAGGCCGCGCGGCGGCACCCTCGCCACCGCGCAGCCGCTGCCCGCCCAGCCGACGGCGCGGATGCGCGACCCGCAGGCCGCCGCCGACCGGCTGGCCGCCTTCCGCAGGCAGCGGACGTCCCCGGCGGACGACGACCTGACGTGACGACCCGCAGTGCCGGGCCCACCACCCTCACCTCTTCCCCGCAGCCGCGATCACCGATGGGAGGCAAGGGGCACGCCCGCGAGCCCCGCCGTACCTATGAGCTCCAGAGATTCCTTGAGTGCCGCCGAGCACGACCTCGGCTGGTTCCTGGGCGACCTGCGCGACAACACCCCAGGGATCAGGCACGTGCTGGTGCTGTCGCGCGACGGGCTGGCGATGTCCGGCGCGCCCGGCCTCCATCCCGACCAGGCCGACCAGCTCGCAGCCATCGCCGCCGGCATCCAGAGCCTCGGGCTGGCCGCCTCGGGCGAGTTCGGCGACCGCAGCGGGTTCGGGCAGGCGCTGCTGGAGTTCGGCGGCGGCATGCTCGTGGTCGTGCCGGCCGGTGAGGGGGCGCACCTCGCCGTGGTGGCGAGCGACGACGCCGACGTCGGCGTCGTCGCGCACAACATGAACGAGGTGGTCGAGCAGATCGGCCGGCTGCTCACCGCGCCGCCGCGCGAGCCCGCGCACAAGGGCGGTCACGCATGACCGGACGCCGCCCGCCCGGGCGCGGGCGCGCGCTGGACAAGGAGATCCCCGACCGGCTCTACACCATCACCGGAGGCCGCGCGCACGCGGGCACCGACGCGTTCGACACGGTCACCCTCATCGTCGCCGAAGGCGATCCCCGGCCCGGGATGCAGTCGGAGCACGTGCGGATCCTGCGGATGGCCCGGCGGCCGGTGGCCGTGGTGGAGATCTCCGCCCGGCTCGCCCTGCCGGTCAGCGTGGTGAAGATCCTGCTGTGCGACCTGCTGGACAACGGCCGGATCACCGCCCGTCACCCGGTCGCGGCGCGGGCCTCGGTCCCCGACATCGCAACCCTGGAGCAGGTGCTCATTGGACTCCGCAACCTTTGACGAGCCGGGCACATCGCTGCCGGCCACCGCGACCGACGCGTTCAAGATCGTGATCGTCGGCGGGTTCGGCGTGGGCAAGACCACCATGGTCGGCGCCGTGAGCGAGATCAGGCCGCTCAGCACCGAGGAGATCATGACGCAGGCCGCGGCCGGCATCGACGACATCAGCCGGGTCACCGGCAAGCGCTCCACCACGGTGGCCTTCGACTTCGGCCGCATCACGCTCGACGCGCACCGGGTGCTCTACCTGTTCGGCGCGCCCGGCCAGCAGCGGTTCTGGTTCCTGTGGGACCAGCTGTTCAGCGGCAGCCTGGGTGCGGTCGTGCTGGCCGACACCCGCCGGCTGGAGGACTCGTGGTACTCCATCGACCGGCTCGAAGCCCACCGCGCCCCGTTCGTGGTGGCCGTCAACCGGTTCGGGCCGGGCCCGGGGCTCGACCGCATCCGCGACGCGCTGACGCTGCCCGCCGAGGTGCCGCTGCTCGACTGCGACGCCCGCGACCGCGAATCGTGCAAGAACGTCCTGATCACCCTCGTCCGGCACCTGCTGTGCCTGCATGCCCCATCGCCGAGAAAGAGCACGCCGTGACCGACCTTTCCCCGCCCGAGCATTACCCGTCCACCGGCCACAGCGCCGACCCGGTGCTCGCCGCCGGCTACCCCGAGCACGCCGACGCCGTGCGGCTGTACGGGCCGGCCGTCGCCGAGGACCCCGGCACGCTCTACCAGCAGCTGCGCCGGCAGGGCAGCGTCGTGCCGGTGCTGCTCGACGGCGACCTGCCGGCCTGGTTCGTGCTGGGCTACCGGGAGGTGCACCACATCACGGCCAACCCGCAGTGGTTCGGCCGCGACTGCCGCCGCTGGAACATCTACGACCGGCTGCCCGCCGACTGGCCGCTGATGCCGTACGTCGGCTGGACCCCCTCGGTCATGTACGCCGAGGGCGGCGAGCACCAGCGGCGGGCCGGCGCCATCGGCGACGCGCTCGACGCGGTCAACCGCATCGACCTGATCGCCACCTGCGAGCAGGTCGCCGACCGGCTGATCGACGCCTTCGCCGGCGACGGCCGCGCCGACCTGATCACCCAGTACGCCTACCAGATCCCCGCCCGCATCGTGGCCCGCCTGTACGGCCTGCCCGACGGCGACATCCCCGCGCTCGTGCAGGACGTCTTCGACTCCCTCGACGTCGGCGACAACGCCGTCACCGCCCACCAGCGCCTGCACGCCAGGATGGCGCAGCTCGTCGCCGACAAGCACGCCCGCCCGGGCCCCGACGTGCCGTCGGCGCTGCTCGCCCACCCGGCCCGGCTGTCGGACGACGAGATCGTCATCGACCTGCTGGTGGTGATGGCCGCCGCGCAGGCGCCCACCAGCAACTGGATCGGCAACACGCTGCGGCTGATGCTGGTCGACGACGAGTTCTCGGTCACGCTGCAGGGCGGGCGCAGCAGCGCCGCGCAGGCGCTCAACGAGGTGCTGTGGAAGGACACCCCCACCCAGAACTTCATCGGCCGCTGGGCGGTGCAGGACTGCAACCTCGGCGGGCGCCGCATCCGCAAGGGCGACCTGCTGGTGCTCGGCTTCTCGGCGGCCAACACCGACCCGAACGTGCAGCCGGGCACCCACAGCGACTCCAGCACCAACCGGGCGCACATGTCGTTCGGGCACGGCGAGCACGGCTGCCCGTTCCCGGCGCCGGAGCTGGCCGAGATCATCGCGCGGACGGCCGTGGAGGTGCTGCTGGACCGGCTGCCCGACGTGACGCTGGCGGTGGCGGCCAAGGACCTGCGGTGGCGGCCGTCGCTGTGGATGCGCGGGCTGTTCGGGCTGCCGGTGGTGTTCACGCCGACGTTGCCGCTGGTGCCTGCGGCGGCCGGGCGGCGCGGCGCGTAGCACCGCCCGGCGCCGCGATGATCAGGCGGCGCGCCCGTCAGGCGGCGGGGGTGAAGCGGACCCGCAGCGAGGCCGGGCCGCGGGTGAAGACGCCCTGCTCGCCCGGCTCGGAGTCGTCGGCGAGCCGCAGGTCGGGCATGGCGTCGAGGAGCTGGTTCGCCGCCACCTCGACCTCGGTCTTGGCCAGCAGCGCGCCCACGCAGAAGTGCCTCCCCAAGGCGAACGCCAGGTGCGTGGCAGCGGCCGAGAACGCGGTCGACTCGTCCAGCTCGCGGCGGAAGATGTCGAACGCGTCGGGGTCGGCGTAGTGCTCCTCGTCCCGGTTGGCGGCGCCGATCAGGCACGTCACCGTGCTGCCCGCGGGTACCACCCCGCCGCTCAGCTTCACGTCCTGGGCCGGCTGCCGCATGATCATGTGGACCGGCGGCGAGTGACGCAGCGTCTCGGCGAACGCCCGCGCGATCAGGCTCCGGTCGCGCCGCACGGCTTCGAGCTGGTCGGGGTGGCGTAGCAGCTGCGCGAACAGGCTGGCGATGCCCTTGTCGGTGGTCTCGCCGCCGGCGGTCAGCAGCAGGCTGCAGAACGCCTTGATGTCCTCGTCGCTCATCCTGGTGCCGTCGATCTCCGCCCGGCACAGCGTGGACAGCAGGTCGTCGCCCAGCTGGGAGCGCCGCTGCCGGACGATCGGGATCAGGTACGCGGCGAACTCCGCACGGGTGCGCAGCCCCCGCTCGGTGACGCCGGGATCCTGGCTGAGGTTGCCGAGGAAGGCGATGATCGAGGTGTACCAGGCGTGGAAGCGGTCGTGGTCGGCCTTGTCGAGGCCGAGCATGTCGACGATGACGTTGATGGGGAAGCGGGTGGCGAACTGCGCCACCAGGTCCGCCTCGCCCGCGTGCCGGAAGCCGTCGATGAGCTCGCGCGCGTTGCGCTCGATGACCGGCAGGAACGTGCGCCGCAGCTCGGCGCCGCGGAACGCGGGCACCACCAGCGCCCGGCGCACCGCGTGCTCGCGGCCGCTCATCTGCAGGAACGTGCGCCCGTGTACGGGCTCCAGCTGCCAGTCGTAGTTGGCGGTGGTGAACACCTCGTCCTTGAAGGCACGCTCGACGTCCTCGTATCTCGAGATGATGTAGCTCTGCATCCCTTCGTGCCACAGCAGTGGCGCCTCGTTCCGCAGGACGCGGTAGGCGGAGTACGGGTCGGCCATGAACTCCGTGGAGAGGATGTCGGGCGTGTTGACAGGCGCGGTCATGACGCTCCCTCGCTACGCGGTCGTTACCGGCAGGGCCGCCCTTTACCCTAGGTCGCGGCCCCCGTACGGTACAGAGTCCCCGGGGTGACTCAGGCGCCGAGTTCGAGGTCCTGCCTGATCGCCTCGCCCGCCGCGCGATGCTCGGCCGCGGCGGCCGGGTCGCTGTCGGCCAGCACCGCCGCGATGCCCTCGTGGGCCAGCGCCTCCTTGTGCCGGTGGCCCATCCGCGCGGCCAGGTCGAGCGCCTGGCGGTGCAGCCGCAGCGCCTCGCCGGGCAGCCCGGCCTGCCGGCAGGTCTCGCCGTACCCGTCGAGGAAGTGCACCTTCCACTGCTCCTCGAACAGCTCGTCCAGCAGCGCGAACGCCTGCCGGTGGCTGGCCAGCGCCTCCTCGTGGCGTCCCATGCGGCGCAGCGCGACGCCCAGGCAGTTGAGGCACCACGCCTCGTTGTGCCGGTGACCGTCGCCGCGGGCCAGGTCGAGCGCGCGGCGCAGGTGCTCGGCGGCCTCGTCGGGCCGCTCGTCGGCCAGGGCCATGCCGAGCGTGATCAGCGCGGTCAGCCCGGCCGGCCAGGCGGGGTCGTCGTAGGCGACCGCCAGCACCTCGCGGGCCCGCCTCGCGGCCTCCTCGCGGTGGCCGAGCTGGAGCATCGCCCACGCCTCGTACGCGGTGGCGTGCGCCGCGCCCTCCGCGCAGCCGGCCCGCTCGTACAGCTCGCGGGCCTGGCCGAACAGCGTGAGCGGCGGGTCGCCCCTGCCGTCCTCCCAGCTCAGGTAGCCGCGGCGCATGAGCAGGTCGGCCTGGGAGCGCAGGTCGCCCGCCTGGGCCACCAGGGGCGCCGCCGCCTCGTACGCGGCCGCCGACTCGGCCATCCGGCCCGCGTTGTAGCGGGCGAAGCCCAGGTCGCTGTGCGCCTCGGCGAGCTGCCACGGGTCGCCCAGCCGCTCGGCGGCCGGCACCGCCCGCTCGAACAGCAGGTTGAGGTGGGTCGTGCCGCAGCGGCGGGCGAAGAACGCGCGCATGAAGCGCGGCAGCTCGCAGGCGTGGGCGTCGGCGCCGGTGGCGATCGCCAGCTCGAAGGCGCCCATCAGGTTGGGGTACTCGGTGGTGAACCAGGCGAGCGCGGCGTGCTTGCCGGTGAGGCGGGGCAGCGCGGCCGGGGGCGGGCCCGCGGTGGCGGGGCGGCTGCCGGAGGCGTACGGCATGGCCGCGTCGGCGGCGGCGGCCGCGTGCACGTAGTAGTCGAGCAGCCGGCGCAGCGCCTGCTGCCGGTCGGTGGGGGAGTCCTGCTCCTCGCAGGCCCGGCGTGCGTGCTGGTGCACCAGGTCGTGCAGGGTGTAGCGGCCTGCGGAGGGCTGCTGGACGAGGTGGGCGTCCAGCAGGTCCTCCAGCATCGTGCGGGCGTCGCGCAGCGGGAGGCCGGACAGCGCGGCGGCCACGTACTCGTCGAAGGACGACCCGGACAGCAGGCCGAGCAGCCGGAACAGCCGGCGCTGTGCCCGGTCGAGCTGGCGTACGGACATCGCGAGCGCGGTGTCGAACTCGCTGCCGCCCTCCGCCAGGCGCTCGGCCAGCACCCCCACCGTCCAGCCTGGACGGTGCCGCAGCCGCGCGCCGGCCAGCCGCAGCGCCAGCGGCAGGTGCCCGCACATGCGCAGCACCTCGGCCGCCGACTCGGGGTCGCGCGCCAGCCGCCCGCCGGGACCCGCCGGGTCGCCGCTGGCGCGGGCCAGCAGCTCGGCGCTCTCCTCAGGCGTCAGCACGCCGAGCGAGACCGGCGGCACCTCCTCCAGGCCCAGCAGCCGGTTGCGGCTGGTGACCAGCGCGACGGACGGGCCCGCGCCCGGCAGCAGCGGGCGTACCTGCTCGGCGTCGGCGGCGTTGTCGAGCACCACGACCGCGCGCAGCCCGGCCAGCTCGGCCCGCCAGCAGGCGGCCAGCGGCTCGATGCCGCCCTCTTGCGGGATCTTCTCTGAGGCGACGCCGAGCGCGGACAGCAGCGTGCGCAGCGCGGGGTCGGGGCCGAGCGGCTCGCGGCCTTCGGTGAAGCCGTGCAGGTCGATGTAGAGCTGCGCGTCCGGATAGTCGGCGGCGAGCTGATGCGCGGCGTGCACCGCGAGGCAGGTCTTGCCGACGCCCGCCATGCCGTCGATGGAGACCACCCGGCCGGCCTCCACGGCGGCGAGCACGGCGGCCAGCTGCTCCTGCCGCCCGGTGAAGTCGGGCACGTCGCGCGGCAGGTCGTTGCGCGGCGTCTGCGGGGCGCCGGCGGGCGGTGCGGGCGGCTGCACCTGGCGGGTGGCCTTCGGCGGGGCGGGCAGCGGGCTGGTGGCGCGTTCCCACAGCGGCCGGAGCTGGCGCGGGTCGCGCTTGACCAGCCGGCACAGCTCCACCACGGCGGGCCACGGTGGCACCGACTGGCCGGAGAGGTAGCGCGACAGCGACGAGGAGCTGAGCCCGGTGTCGCGGGCGAGAGCACGCACGCCCCGCTGGGACAGCTCCTGGATGAGCCGCAGCCGGGCGGCCAGCTCGTCCCTGGGGTCCGCCGTCGTCCGCTGATGCACCGTATGACCGCCTTTCTGTCCCATCGCGCGGCAAATCTAGCGGAACGGATCTCCGCAGGCCAACGCCGCCGCGGCTGTCCCACGGTGTCCCACGGGCATCGTGCCGGGACGCCGGTACGGCTGTGATGGAGTCATCGCCCCGGCCGACGGGGCCGGCAACCGGAAAGGAACCATCATGCAGCCCCGAATGAAGAACCCCGCCTTCGTCCTCCCCGGCGCGACCGACGGCATCCAGGCGCTGTTCAAGGCCGTGCACTCGGGCGGCGTCGACGCGACCACGCTGGAGCTGGTGCACCTGCGGGCCAGCCAGATCAACGGGTGCAGCGCCTGCGTCGACGCCGGCGTGAAGACCGCCCGCAAGGCAGGCGTGGACGAGGACCGGCTGGCCACGGTCGCCGCCTGGCGGGAGGCGCCGTACTTCACCGACGAGGAGCGGGCCGCGCTCGCGCTGGCCGAGGCCGCCACGCGGCTGGCGGACCGGGCCGACGGGGTAAGCGACGAGGTCTGGGACCGCGCCGCCACCTACTTCGACGAGCAGCAGCTCGCCGCGATCATCCTGATGGTCGGCGTCACCAACCTGTTCAACCGGCTCAACGCGAGCACCCGCCAGATCGCGGGCGCGTGGGGCTGAGCCTCCATACTGTCTCTCACTTCTCATATCTGTTCAGAAAGGACCCCTTGTCATGGCCACCAAGAGCACCACGAGCTACGAAGGCTTCACCGAGGAAGAGCGCGCCGCGATGAAGGAGCACGCGCAGGAGCTGAAGAAGGCGGCGCGGCGCGGCTCGAAGGCCAAGGCCGACGGCGAGGCCGACGTGCTCGCCAAGATCGCCGAGTTCCCCGAGGGCGACAGGGAGCTGGCCGAGCGCATCCACGCCATCGTCAAGGAGAACGCGCCGCACCTGACCTCCAAGCTCTGGTACGGCCAGCCCGCCTACGCCAGGGACGGCAAGGTCGTCTGCTTCTTCCAGCCCTCGTCGAAGTTCAAGACCCGCTACTCGACCCTCGGCTTCAACGACGCCGCGAGCCTCGACGACGGCGTCATGTGGCCCTCTGCCTACGCGCTGACGGGGCTCGACGCCGGCACTGAGGAGCGGATCGCCGAGCTCATCCGGCGCGCGGCCGGCTGACCGCCCCGCGAGCGGCCCGGCTCGTGCGGAGCCGGGCGCCGCTCCGCCGGCGGCGTCTCGAAGGCTTCCGGCCGGTGGGCGGCTACGGCTCCTGGCGAGCCTTGGCCCGCAGGCCGTCGAGGACGACCGTGGTGAGCGGGTCGTCGAGGCGCGAGGCGGGGCGGCAGACGGTGGTGTACAGCACGTCCACGACCTGCTCGGGGGTGAGGTCGCGGCGCACCGAGCCTTCCTGCTGCGCCCGCCCGGCGATCTCCGCCAGCAGCTCGCTGACCTCGTCCCAGAGCTTCGCGCAGGACGGCGGCACCGGCGCCGACCCGGCGAGCGACGCGATCAGTGCCAGCGGCTGCCAGGCGCAGTAGTTCATCACGTCGAGCAGCAGCGCCCAGTACGTCTCCGGCTGCTCCTCCAGCCGGCTGCGGATGTGCGTCCGCAGGCCCTCCAGCGTGATCTCCGCCAGCTCCTCCACCATGGCCCGGCGGTCGGGGAAGTGGCGGTAGAGGGTGCCGACGCCCAAGCCGGCGGTCTGGGCGATCTCCTCCATCGAGACGCCGGGCCCGCGCTCGGTGAACAGTTCGAGCGCCGTCATCAGGATGCGCTCGCGGTTGCGCCGCGCATCGGCCCGCATCATCCGTCCATCCCCTTAACGTGAATCCTGGATTCAGGTTAGTGTACCGTACAAGAACGGAACCGGAATCTCCTCTTCACGTTAGGAAGGCCAACATGAAACTGGGCATCGCCCTGGCCACCGGCGGCGCGGACCTGGACACCCTGCTGGAGCAGGTGGGCACCGCCCGCAGAGCCGGCTTCGAGAGCGCCTTCTTCAACCAATATGCCTCGCTCGACGCCATCAGCGTGGCGGGCCTGGCCGGCCGGCTGAACCCCGGCATGGAGGTGGGCACCGGCGTGGCCATCACCTACGCCAGGCACCCGTACGCGATGGCGGAGCAGGCCCTCGCCGCGAACGCCATCAGCGGCGGCACCTTCACCCTCGGCCTCGGCCCGAGCCACCAGCATTTCGTGGAGGCCATGTACGGAGTGCCGTACGAGCGCCCGGCCGTCCACATCCGCGAATACCTCACCGCCCTGCGCCCGCTGCTGCGCGGCGAGCCCGTCGACTTCCAGGGCGAGACGCTGTCGGTCACCGGCCAGATCCCCGCGCCCGGCGCCGAGCCCCCGCCCGTGCTGATCTCCGCGCTCGGCCCCGTGATGCTGCGCGTCGCCGGCGAGCTGGCCGACGGCACGATCCTCACCTGGGTGGGCGCCCCGCTCATCGGCGACTACATCGTGCCCCGCATCACCGCCGCCGCCGAGGCGGCCGGCCGGCCCGCGCCGCGCGTGGTCGCCTCCGCCATGGTCTGCATCACCTCCGACCCCGACCGGGTGCGCGGCGAGATCCAGGCGCAGGTGGGTTTCACCGGCGACTTCGCCGCCTACCGCGCCGTGCTCGACCGGCAGGGCCTGTCGGGCGTGCACGAGCTGCTCATCGCCGGGGACGAGAGCGACGTGGAGAAGGGCGTCGAGAGGTTCGCGTCGGCCGGCGCCACCGACCTGACGATCATCCCGATGGGCACCCCGGAGGAGCAGGCCCGCACCTTCGCGTTCTTCAGCCGCTGACCCCGTCCGCGCGGACGTAGGCTCGCCTCATGGCAGCACCCGGCGTCCGTCGGCACGGCACCTGGGAGGTGGCCGCCCCGGCCCGCGCGATCCCCGGCGTCCTGATGGCGGGCTTCCGCGACCTGGCCGGCGGGACGTTCGAGGAGCGCGTACCGCCAGGTCCCGCCGTCGCGATCGTCATCGACTGCACCGACGGCAGCCTCGAACCCTTGACCGGCAGGGTCGAGGGCGGCATCGTCACGGGCCTGGCGCCGGCGCCGGCCCGCATCGCCGGGCGCGGCGTCGACTGCGTCGAGCTGCAGGTGGACCTCGCGGTCGCGCCCGCCCTGCTCGGGGTGCCGCCCGCCGAGCTCAACGGCGCGCCGATCGACCTCGCCGACGTGTGGGGCCACGAGGCGGCCCTGCTGCGGGCGCGGCTCATCGAGACCCGCTCGTGGGACGAACGCTTCGCGCTGGTCGGCGCGGCGCTCGCCCGGCGCGACCGGACGACGGCCCGCCTCGACCCCGAGGTGGCCGATGCCTGGCGGCGCATCAAGGCCGGTCACGGACAGGTGCCGATCGGCGCGCTGCCCGCCCGCTACGGGTGGAGCCGCACCCGGTTCTGGAGCCGGTTCACGGCGCAGATCGGCGTGCCGCCGAAGCGGGCGGCGATGATCGTCCGCTTCGACCGGGCGCTGCGCAGGCTCGCCACCGCGCGCGGCGTCGCCGAGGTCGCCGCCGAGCTCGGCTACACCGACCAGTCCCACCTGCACCGCGACGTGCTCGCCTTCACCGGCCGCACCCCAGGAGCGATCGCCGCCGACCCGCTCTGGTCGGTCGACGGCACCGCCTACAGGACCGCCTGAACATTCGTGCAAGACGGCCGCACCGCCGCCAGGCCACGCTGCCGTCATGACATCACCGGCGATCCAGGCCAGGGGCCTGGTCAAGAGATTCGGCGCGCACCGGGCGGTGGACGGCATCGACCTGGAGGTGCCGGCGGCGAGCGTGTACGCCGTCCTCGGCCCGAACGGCGCGGGCAAGACGACCACGATCAAGATGATCGCGACGCTCATCAGGCCCGACGGCGGCACCGCCCGCGTGCTCGGCCACGACGTCGTCTCCGAGGCGGCCAGGGTCAGGGAACGGCTCGCGCTCACCGGCCAGTTCGCCTCCCTCGACGAGGACCTGACGGGGCTGGAGAACCTCACCCTGCTCGCCCGCCTGCGCGGCCACCGGGGCAAAGCGGCGAGGAGCCGCGCCGCCGGCCTGCTGGACGCCTTCGACCTGGGCGCGGCGGCCAGGAAGGAGGTCAAGACGTACTCCGGCGGGATGCGGCGCCGCCTCGACATCGCCGCCTCCGTCGTCGTCCGGCCCGGCCTGCTGCTGCTCGACGAGCCGACCACCGGCCTCGACCCGCGCGGCAGGGGCCAGGTGTGGCAGAGCATCAGGGCGCTCGCCGACGCCGGCACCACCGTGCTGCTGACCACGCAGTACCTCGAGGAGGCCGACCAGCTCGCCGGCCGCATCGCCGTCGTGGACCACGGCCGCGTCATCGCCGAGGGCACCAGCGGCCGGCTGAAGGCGCTGGCCGGGTCGGGCGCGCTGCGCGTGCGGGTCGCCGACCCCGCCGACCGCGCGCCGGTCGCCGGCCTGCTCGGCGGGCTGCTGGGGGCCGTACCCGTGCTGGAGGCCGATCCGGTCGCGCTGACGCTGCGGGTGGAGCGGCCGGACGCCGTCGCGCCCGCGCTCGCCGCCGTCGCCGCGCGCGGCTACGCCGTCGGCGAGTACGCGCTCGCCCAGCCCAGCCTGGACGAGGTCTTCCTCGCCCTCACCGGCAGGGCGGCGGACCGGCCCGTTCCTGAGGAGGCGGCGTGATGGGCGGCGGGGGCATCCGTTCGTCCGCAGGCCCCGCGATGAGCGCCGCCGAGCAGGACGCGCGCCTGGTCGCGGCCGTCGTCCGCGACGCGCCGCCGCCGGGCGCCGGGGCCGGGCCCGTCGCGGCCACGCTGGCCTTCACCTGGCGGGCCCTGCTGAAGATCAGGCACGTCCCCGAGCAACTGCTGGACGCGACCCTCTTCCCGATCCTGTTCACGCTCATGTTCACGTACGTCTTCGGCGGCGCCATGGCCGGCTCGCCCGAGGCGTACCTGGCGTACGCGCTGCCCGGGATCCTCGCGCAGACGGTCGTGTTCATGACCATGTACACGGCGGTCACCGTGAACACCGACATCGGGCGGGGCGCCTTCGACCGGTTCCGCGCGCAGCCCGTCTGGCGGCCCGCCCCGCTGGTCGGCGCGCTGCTCGGCGACACCCTGCGCTACGGGCTGGCCGCCGCGCTGGTGCTGGGCGTCGCGGCGGCCATCGGCTACCGGCCGCCGGGCGGGCTCGCGGGCGTCGCGGGAGCCGTCGCGCTGCTGCTGGCGTTCTGCTTCGCGCTGAGCTGGCTGTGGCTGATCATCGGCCTCACCGTGCGCACGCCGGCCGCCGTCATGGGGGCCTCCACGCTGATCCTGTTCCCGCTGACGTTCGTGAGCTCGGCGTTCGCGCCGCCGGACACGATGCCCGGCTGGCTCAGGGGTTTCGTGGCGGTCAACCCGGTGACGCGGCTGGTGGAGGCGGCCCGCGGTCTCCTGGACGGCGCCCCCGACCTCGGTCGGATCGCCTTCGTGCTGGCCGTGTCGGGCGTGCTGACGCTCGCGCTCGCCCCGGTCGCGCTTGCCCTTCACCGAAGAGCGTGACCGGCCGGCCCGCGCACCCCTGAGCCGGCGCGCACCCCTGAGCCGGCGAGCACCGCGGAGGTGACCGGCCGCCTGCGGCCGGGTCAGCCGGCGCGGACCTCGGCCATCACCCGGCGCATGTCGGAGATGGCGGTCAGCGTGCCGCGCAGCGTGCCGGTCACCTTGGAGCGGCCCTTGCGCGGCAGGTAGTCCACCTCCACCTCGCCGATCCGCCACCCGGCCGCCGCCGCGCGCAGCACCATCTCCAGCGGATAGCCGAACCGGCGGTCGGCCAGGCCGAGCGCGAGCAGCGCTGCGCGCCTGGCCGCCCGCATCGGGCCGAGATCGTGCAGCGGCGCGCCGGTGTGCCGGCGCAGGCTGCCCGCCAGGACCGCGTTGCCCAGCCGGGCGTGCGCGGGCCAGGCTCCGGCCGCGCTGGGCACCCGCCGCCCGAGCACGAGATCGGACGAGCCGCCCACCACCGGCGCGGTGACCCGGGACAGCTGGCCCGGGTCGAGGGAGGCGTCGGCGTCCATGAAGCACACCACCTCGGCGGACGCGGCCAGCAGCCCGGCGTGACAGGCCGAGCCGAACCCGCGTACGGGCTCGCGCACCACCTCGGCCCCCAGCTCGGCGGCGATCTGCGGCGAACGGTCGGTCGAGCCGTTGTCCACGACGATCGGACGGAAGCCGCCCGGCATGCGTTCGAGCACCCAGGCGAGCGCGGCCTCCTCGTCGAGGCAGGGCAGGATCACATCGACGGTCACGACTGCGCGAACTCCTTCATCCCGGCGTCGAACCCGATCTCGGCGCGGAACCCCAGCTCGGCGGCGGCCCGCGCGGGCGAGGCGACGATGTGGCGCACGTCGCCCAGCCGGTAGCGGCCGTTGACCTGCGGGTCGGGCCCGCCCCGCTCGGCGGCGAGCGCGGCGGCCATCTCGCCCACGGTGTGCGGGCTGCCGGAGGCGATGTTCCAGGCGCGCAGCGTGCCATCGGGGACGGGCGCGGTGACGGCGGCCAGGTTCGCCCTGGCCACGTCGCGTACGTGCACGAAGTCGCGCTGCTGCCGCCCGTCCTCGAACACCTGCGGTGCCCGCCCCGCCCGCAGCTCGGAGCGGAAGATCGCGGCCACCCCCGCGTAAGGGGTGTCGAGCGGCATGTGCGGCCCGTAGACGTTGTGATATCTGAGCGCCGCCGCGCTGCCGCCGGTCTCCCTGGCCCAGTTGGCGGCCAGGTGCTCCTGGGCGAGCTTGCTGGTGGCGTAGGCGTTGCGCGGGTCGGCCGGGGTGTCCTCGCCGACCTCGGCCCAGGTCAGCGGCTCGCCGCAGTGCGGGCACGGCGGGTCGAAGCGGCCCAGCTCCAGGTCCTCGACCGTGCGCGGGCCCGGCCTGACGACACCGTGGGCGGCGCAGGCGTAGCGGCCCTCGCCGTAGATCACCATGGAGGACGCCAGCACCAGCCGCCTGATGTCGTGCCTGGCCATGGCCGCGAGCAGCACCGCCGTGCCGTACACGTTGATCGAGGCGTAGTCGGGCAGGTCGGAGACGTCCACGCCGAGCCCCACCTTGGCCGCCTGGTGCACCACGACCTCGACGCCCGGCAGCAGCTCGTCGAGTGCGCGCGGGTCGCGTACGTCCGTGCCGTCGATGATGTCCAGGCCGACGACGTCGTGCCCGGCATCCTCCAAGGCGCCGGCGACGTGCCGCCCGATGAAACCGGCCGAGCCGGTGACCATGACTCTCACGCCGCCGACGCTAGCCGTCCGCCACCGTGGCGCAACGGCGCGTAAGGGGTTCGTAAGGGTTCTTACGGACCCGGAACGGCAGCGGCGGTGACGCCCCGGCCCCCGCCGCGGGGTGCCAGGCTGCGGCGCGTGAGTCGAAGCATGCTCGCCGCCGGCGCGGCGCTCGCCGCCCTGGCGGCCGTCCTGGTCGTGACGGTCTCGGGGCCGCCCCGGCTGGGCTGGTACCTGGCCGCGTGGGCGCTGTTCGGAGCCGCGCTGTGGGCGGCGCGGCGCCTGCCGGAGCGGCGGCTCGGCCCGCTGGTCCTGGCCGGGGGGATCGTGCTGGCCGCGACCGGGCTCACCGCTCCGCCGAGCAGCAGCACCGACTCCTTCCGTTACGTCTGGGACGGTCAGGTGCAGGCCGCGGGCATCTCCCCGTACGCCTATCCGCCGTCCGACCCGGCGCTGGCCGGGCTGCGTGACCCCTGGTTGTTCCCGCAGGACTGCGAAGGACTGTATCCGCTGCCCGACGGCGGCTGCACGCGGATCAACCGGCCGACGGTGCCGACCATCTACCCGCCGCTCGCGCAGGGCTACTTCCTGCTCGTCCACTGGCTGTCGCCGGAGGGCGCGGGGCAAAAGCCGCTGCAGGTGGCGGGGTTCCTGCTGGCCGTGGGGGCGCTGGTCGTGCTGCACCGGGTGGCGGGGCCGCGTAGGGCCGCGGCGTGGGCGTGGTGCCCGGCCGTGCCGGTGGAGGCGGTCAACAACGCGCACGTCGACATGCTGGGCGTGCTGCTGGTGGTGCTCGCCTTCAGCGTCGTACGCGGGCGCGGCGCGCTGCTCGGCGCCGCCGTCGCGGCCAAGCTGCTGCCCGTCACCGCACTGCCGGGCGCCCTGGCGGGCTCTCTGGCGGGCTCCCTGAGCCGGCGGCGCGCCCTCACCACGCTCGGGCCCGCCGGGCTGGTGGTGGCGCTGTCGTACGTGCCGTACGTGCTGGCCTCCGGCCCCTCGGTGATCGGCTACCTGCCCGGCTACCTCAAGGAGGAGCGCTACGACGCGGCCGGCGACGGCAACCGCTACGCCGTGCTGCGCCTGCTCCTGCCGGATTCGTGGGCGCCGTACGCGGCGATCGTGCTGCTCGCCGTCGTCGCCCTGCTCGTCCTGCGCCACGGGGACCCCGAGCGGCCGTGGGACGGGGCGCTGCTGGTCAGCGGCGCTTTCCTGCTGCTGCTCACCCCCGGCTACTCCTGGTACGCGCTGCTCGTCGTCGCGCTTGCCGCGATGGCGGGCCGCCTGGAGTGGCTGGGGACGGCACTGGCCGGCGCCATCGCCTACGCCGACGGCCCCGCCGGGTCCGGCGTCCTCACCACCGCCTTCTACACCGCGTCCGCCCTGGCCGTCATGGTCGCCCTGCTCGCCAGGCGGCCCGTCGCAGCCGGGCTCTCAGCGAAGGAATGAGTACCCTGAACCACTCCGACACCCCCCGCGAGCCGCACATCGTGATCATCGCCAAGGAGCCGCTGCCGGGGAAGGTCAAGACCCGGCTGACGCCGCCGTACAGCCAGGAGGAGGCGGCGGCGCTGGCCGAGGCCGCGCTGCGCGACAGCCTGCGCGCCGCGTCGGCGGTGGCCGCCCGGCCGGTCCTGGCGCTCGACGGGCTGCCGGGACGCTGGCTGCCGCCGGACGTCGTGGTGATCCCGCAGCGCGGCGCCGGGCTCGACGAGCGGCTCGCGGCGGCCTTCACCGACGCCCACCGGCTGCGGCCGGGCCCCGTCGTGCTGATCGGCATGGACACCCCGCAGGTCACGCCGGAACTGCTGTG
This sequence comes from Nonomuraea sp. NPDC049419, assembly GCF_040676995.1. Classification (NCBI taxonomy): domain Bacteria; kingdom Bacillati; phylum Actinomycetota; class Actinomycetes; order Streptosporangiales; family Streptosporangiaceae; genus Nonomuraea; species Nonomuraea sp. NPDC049419. The sequence goes on from NZ_JBFAQB010000024.1 coordinate 137,885, forward strand.
TGAGGCGGCGTACGCGCTGGAGGAGCACGACGCGGTGTACGGGCCGGCGGCCGACGGCGGTTTCTGGCTGCTCGGCCTGCGCGAGCCCGACCCGTCACTGCTGCTGGGCGTGCCCATGTCGCACCCGGAGACCGGCAAGCACCAGCTCGACCGGCTCGACCGCGCGGAGCTGAGCGTGCATCACCTGCCCGAGCTGATCGACGTGGACACCGCGGCCGACGCCGCCGCCGTGGCCGCCGCCGCGCCAGGCTCCGGCTTCGCCGCCACCGTCAGGGAGCTGGGCCGATGATCGGGGACCTGTACGCCGACGCGCTCGCGGGCGAGACGGCCGAGATCGAGTACGTGGACGGCACGCTCGTCCCGCTGGAGGCGGCCCGCTGGTTCCGGCTCATCGACGGCGATGAGGAACTGCTGAGCCGCTGCGACAGTCCCACCCTCGACGTGGGGTCCGGGCCGGGGCGGCTGACGGCGGAGCTGACCAGGCGCGGCATCCGCACGCTCGGCATCGACGTCACGCCGCGCGCGGTCGCGCTGACCCGGCGGGCGGGCGGGTTCGCGCTGCTGCGCGACGTCTTCGACGAGGTGCCCGGCAGCGGGCGGTGGGCGACGGCGCTCCTGGCCGACGGCAACATCGGCATCGGCGGCAACCCCGAGGCGCTGCTGCACCGGCTCAGGCAGCTGCTGCGGCCGGGCGGCACGATTCTGGCCGAGGTCGCGCCGCCCGGCACCCGCAGCAGGGTGGACCGGCTGCGGGTGCGGCGGGGTGCGCTGGCGGGGGAGTGGTTCGGCTGGGCCACGGTGTCGGCCAACGACGTGCGCCGCATCGCGCTGGCGGCCGGCTTCTCCGGCGCCGAGTGCTGGACGGCGCACGGGCGGTGGCTGGCCCGCGTCTCCTAGGCCGTGTTTCGAAAGATCACGTGTGAGGCGTGTCGGTGATCGTTGAACGAAGAGGTCTCCGGTAGTTGGTTCAACGACCAAGAAGAACGAA